>NZ_JFYD01000006.1:0-334910 GCF_000588515.1 Acinetobacter sp. 826659
TTTTTTAAGTAGACCAGAATTATGGCAAGAATGGCAAAAGTTGTTGAACTTCCGTCTATTGCAAAGATTAATAAAAGCCAAGGAAAGATAAGTGCTCAACTGACGCAAGCTTTGCGTGAAGCTGTACAAAGTGGTGATTTACAGCCTGGCGATCCATTGCCTTCTTCACGAGAACTGGCTCAAACACTTGGGGTCGCACGAGGAACGATTATTGAAGCTTATGATCAGCTTTTAGCTGAAGGTGTGTTTGACTCTCAACCACGAACTGGCACTTATGTGTCTCATGCTTTGGTTAAAACGTCTGGAATACAACATTCATCAAAAGAAAATAAGCCTAACTCGATACCTCTGACCAAATCAGCACGTTCTTATGCCAAAGTACTTGATGAATTTAAGCCACTTCCCCATGTTCCTTTTGCGGTATCTGTCCCCGTCGGTCGTACTCAACCAAGTGATATCTGGCGTAAATTTGGTAATAAATATAGATCACGGGGAGCAGGTGTTCCTTCAGGATATGGTGAACCTCAAGGGGTATTATCACTAAGAATTGCTATAGCCGACTATGTACGTCGATCCCGCTCTGTCCACTGCGAACCTGAACAAATTGTAATTACTCCCGGTATTCAGCAATCACTTTATATTTGCAGCCAGATTTTATTTGAAGCAAAAGATGAAGTTTGGATTGAAGATCCAGCTTATCGGGGGACAACGGCCATTTTTGAGCATACTGTACAAAACATTCGTATGGTACGTGTTCCTGTTGATGAAGAAGGCATTCAGGTTGAAACCGGAATTAGATTTTCGAAAAATGCACGTGCTGCTTTTGTGACACCGTCTCACCAATATCCACTTGGCATGCCGATGAGTCTTGCAAGACGTACAGCTTTATTGGCTTGGGCAAAACAGCAAAATGCTTGGATCATTGAAGATGACTATGACAGTGAACTTCGCTATAACGGACAGCCCTTCCCATCTTTGCAAGGCATGGCACCCGACCAAGTCATTTATCTTGGCACTTTCAGTAAAGTCCTATTTCCATCACTTAGACTTGGTTATGCAGTATTGCCTAAAGAGTTGGTAGCATCTTTTTGTGGACTCAGAGTATTAATTGATCGACACCCACCTGCTGCCGACCAGCACGTTTTGGCAGCTTTTATTCAAGAGGGTTATTTGGAACGACATATTCGACGCACTCGAAATGTCTATGCAGAAGTCCGAGAATACATTATTGGCTTGATTGAAAAATACATACCTCAAGAACTGGCTTGGTTACAGCCGGGCGATCAAGGCATGCATATGGTGTTATGGCTTGCTCAGCATATTAATGATATTGACGTTGCAAGCTCGGCAGTCGATGCAGGCATTGCCATTAAAGCAATTTCACCGACATTTTCACAAGAACAACAACGTCCGGGTTTAATTGTTGGCTTAGGTGATTTTGAACCGGAGCTGATGAGACAAGCCATCAAAAAACTATCAAGAATTATTCAACAACATGACAAATCAAGTTAGATAAAATCTACAACAGCAACCATAGATGAATCGCAAATGGCCCAATCAGCACCATTAAAATACCAGCAATGACCATGGTTAAACTGGCAATTACACCTTCTTCGCTATTGCGTTGCTGTGCTCTAACTGTACCAAAACCGTGGGCTGCATTTCCGAAGGCTGCCCCATTGGCCACATTAGAACGAATTTTAGTAATCGCTAAAATTGCATCACCACAAATCATACCGACCAAACCCGTAATGACAGTAAATAAAGAAACCAATGCTGCCGAACCGTGAATATCTTCCGCTAAAATCATGGCAAATGGTGTGGAAATAGAACGTGCCATCAAACTATTGGTCACTTCAGGGCTAAAGTGGAACCACTGCGCCATCTCATAGGCTGACATCACACCTACACTCATGCCCACAATAATTGCAATCGAAAGGACGCCAAGGTTTTTACGAATCGTTTCCCGATAACGATAAATCGGTACAGCGAAAGCAACTGTTGCAGGCCCTAATAAATTAACAATCCACTGCGTATCTTCTGCATAAGTTTGATAGGAAATTCCAAAAATCGTCATCAAAATAATGGTGAGTACAGGTACACTAATCGCGGGTGATAACCAAAGTTTTGGATTTTTCTGATAGATTCGCTTTGCCACAACATAGGCTGACAAAGTCCAGATCAGACAAAGAATTGACCAGATATTCATGTCATTTTCTCTTAGATATGCTTATGTTGAAGACGTTTTCGAGCCTGTAAATAAGCCTTTAAACGATTGTAGTAGTGAATCGTCAGGCACGTACTGAGCATGACCGAAATGGTCCCAACCGCAATGCTCAACACAATTTGCCAGCCTTCGGTCATAAACAAGGTTTTATACTGCACTACAGCGACCACAACGGGCACGAAAAACAGCAACAGTTCACCTAAAACAACGGTTGCTCCTATTGCCACCTGATCCATTTTGATAATTTTAAAGAACAGGCATAAAAGCAATAAAAACATACCTAAAATGCCTGCTGAGACAGGTACGCCAAGCTTTTGATGTAAGAGATATCCGACCCACCAAAATCCAGCCAAAATCAAAATTTGTTTAACTAAAACTAAAAGTGAAGGTTGTGTGGGTGTTCCAGAAGCAGATTCAGTACTCATTTTGCAAATTAAATGGTTAACTACACCATTATGCTATCTTGGTTAAAGCTGCTAAATATGAATTATTCATGCTAATATTATTCTAAAATGGAATAATTTATTCTTTATTATGCTTTCTCTAAAATCACTACAGTGCTTCGTTACGCTGGTAAAAACTAAAAGTTTTACCCGTACTGCTGAAGAGTTGTATCTGACTCAACCCACTATTAGTAAAATATTACAGCAGCTTGAAGAGCAGCTTCAGGTACAGCTTTTGGTTAAACCTGATCATGGACGAAAAAGACAAATTGAACTAACTGAAATTGGAGAACGCATTTATCAACATGCGATCGAGCTTCTTCAGGCAGAACAGAACATCTTTCTTGAAATTGAAAACTACCAACAACTAAAAACAGGAACTTTAAAACTTGGCGTTCCGCCTTTAGGTTCGCAGCTTTTAACAACTGCCCTATTTGATTATCATCAGCAATTACCAGATATTGAATTGGCTTTTATGGAAGTGGGTTCACGTGGTATTGAACAAGCCTTACTCAATAACGAGTTAGACGTTGGCGTTTTATTGCAGCCCTTTGATACACAAATTTTCAATAGCATTGAGCTATGTAACTACCCTTTAATGGTTCTTTTACGTCGGGATGCGACTTGGGCAACCCGCAAAAAAATAAATCTAGAAGAGCTACAACACCAATCGTTTTTAATGTTTCCTGAAAATTTCTCTTTAAACAGTATTATTCTCGATGCCTGTAAGCAGCATGGTTTTTACCCAACCATTGCTTGCCGTACCAGCCAATGGCATCTCTTGGCAGACATGGTACTACAACGCATGGGAATCGCGCTTCTTCCTCAATATTATACTGACATGCTTGACCCCACTTTATTTGCAGCAGTGCCACTCGAAAAACCAAATATTCAGTGGCACTTAGTAATGGCTTGGAAAAAGAATCTTCCTGTCTCACCAGCGGTACAGGCGTGGCTGAACATTGTTCGTCAACATTTCCAGCACATTAAGCCCTAACTTTGAACACTGAAATGGCTTAATTCAAAAACCGATAAAGCTTTTCCACAAAAAAGCTACCCAATCGTGGACTAGCTCACTTAGACTAGATCCGATTGTTTTATGACATGGACAATAACAATGAATAATGAACATTTTAAGCTGTACACAGATTCACAATTTCTAAGCCCCTACGCGTTTACAGTTTTTGTAGGGCTACATGAAAAACAAATTCCATTTGAAATAGCGACCATCAACTTAGGCCAGCAAGGCCAGTTTGAAAAATCTTACGTAGCAAAGTCTTTAACTGCTAAAGTGCCTGTACTTGAGCATAACGATTTTGCCTTATCAGAATCTTCTGCCATTTTGGAATATCTTGAAGAGCTTTATCCAAACATATCTATTTATCCAAAAGATATTCAAGCACGTGCAAGAGCAAGACAAATTCAGGCATGGCTCCGATCAGACTTAGTGGCACTAAGAACTGAGCGTCCAACCGATGTTATTTTTATTCAGCCCAAGTCCACTCCACTTTCAGAAGAAGGCAAAAAAGCAGCCGATAAACTTTTCTTTGTTGCAGAAAAACTTCTTGCGTCTGATACCGAATTTCTTTTTGGTTCATGGAGCATTGTGGATGCTGAACTTGCCCTGATGTTGCAACGCCTTATTCAAAATGGTGATGCTGTACCAGAGCGCCTAAAAAACTATGCATTACAGCAATGGCAACGACCGACCGTACAAAAATGGCTTGCCTTGCGACATAACTAAGCCCTTTATTTACACCAAACATGAGATAAAAAATGAGTGATTCAAACTATATTCCTCCACAAGTTTGGCAATGGACTGGAGAGAAAACCGATTTAAACCAACCTACCTCAGGTGCGCGTTACGAGCATACACTTTCAGTAGGGAAACATCCGCTCCAGCTCTACTCTTTAGCAACGCCTAATGGTCAAAAAGTCACTATTTTATTAGAAGAGCTTTTAGCTCTAGGACACCAAGATGCTGAATATGATGCATGGCTGATTAAAATCGGTGAAGGACAGCAATTTGGTAGTGGCTTTGTAGAAGCTAATCCAAACTCTAAAATTCCAGCATTGGTTGACCATAGCCAAAACCCGCCATTAAGAGTATTTGAGTCTGGCTCAATTTTGCTTTATTTAGCTGAAAAATTTAAGGCTTTCATTCCCACTGATATTGCTGCACGTACTGAATGTCTCAATTGGTTATTCTGGCAAATGGGCAGTGCACCTTACTTAGGTGGTGGTTTTGGACATTTTTATGCTTATGCCCCTGTTAAAATTGAATATGCAATTAACCGCTTTGCCTTGGAAACGAAACGTTTACTTGATGTGTTAGATCAGCATCTAGCAAAGCATGAATATTTAGCTGGTTCTGAATATAGCATCGCTGATATTGCGGCGTTCCCTTGGTATGGCGGTCTTGTTAAAAACTGGGTGTATAACGGCGCGGAGTTTTTAGGTGTCGATCAATATAAAAATGTTCAGCGCTGGGCAGATGCGATTTTAGCGCGCCCAGCGGTACAACGTGGCCGTATGGTCAACCGTACCTTTGGTGATTTAGCCACACAGTTGCATGAACGTCATGATGCGAGCGATTTTGAGACCAATACTCAAGATAAATTACAGAATCAGTCTTAAAAATATCATTCAGTTTTTTGACTTACCCGCAAGATATTTCATTTTTGCGGGTATTCAAAGTTAGCAAAATAACCCGTATATAACTCACTCAGCCAAGCGACAAAAACGCGTACGCGTGGCGAGAGCTGCCGATGCTGCGGATATAAAGCAGAAACTGACATCTTCGGGATTTCCCACTCAGATAAGACCTCAACCAGTTGCCCGTCTTTTAATTCATTCGCCACATGATAGCGCGGGACCTGAATTAAACCTGCCCCACGTAAAGCAGATAATACATAGTTTTCAGCATCATTTACCGCGATCCAGCTTTTTAAAAAATAATCTTGTTTTTTACCGTTCACCATCAATTCAAATGGATAATTCCGCCCGCCTGATGTCGAAAAGAAATTAACACAATAATGTGATAACAAATCCTCTGGTTGTTGTAGTGTTCCATATTTATTTAAATAGTCAGGACTTGCACAAATGACTTGTGGCATATCGACCAAATGTCTAGCAATTAAAGTGGAATCATCCAAACGCCCCGCTCTCACCACACAGTCTATCCCTTCCCGAATCAGATCAACCAAGCGATCACCCGTACTAATTACGAATTCAATGTCGGGGTACAACTCGTGAAATTGATCAATATTAGGTAAAACAATTTTGGTCGCATGCGCACCGGATAAATCGACACGTAGCAAACCACGGGGCTGTGCAATTACATTGCGTAAAGACGATTCGGCATCATCGAGTTCCGATAATATTTGTGTACAACGCTCATAAAATGCCTGCCCATCTAGTGATGGTCTTACATGCCGAGTCGTCCGCTCTAGCAAACGGCACTGTAAATTATTTTCTAGCTCCTTAATGGCATTACTTGCTGTAGCGCGTGGGATATTCAGCTGATCGGCTGCCTGACTAAAACTACCCAGCTCTACGATGCGGGTAAAAAGTTGCAAGGTATCAAATTTATCCATGGTACTCGCTTTTAACCCTATCTATTATTAACAAATATGGAATTATCTTATCCAATTATGAAGATTTATCCCATATTTCTATATTATTAAAATAAGCCATACCTATTCAAACAGGCAATCTAAAAATGAATATTTCAAGAAAAACAGCTCTGGCTACTGGTGCTTCACGCGGTATTGGTCGCGCTATTGCTGAGCGTTTAGCTCAAGATGGCTTTTATGTCATTGTTAACTATGCTGGCAATAAGGTTCATGCCCAAGCCACTGTAGATCATATTATTGAGCAAGGTGGTCAAGCCTCTGCTATTCAAGCGGACGTCGCAAATGAACATGAAGTGAGTCGTTTGTTTCAAGAAGCTAAAGCCATTAACGGTCAATTGGATGTTGTGGTTCATAGTGCTGGTATTATGCCTATGGCAAAAATTACACCTAAAGGTCTGCCAGATTTCGATAAAGTAATTCATACCAATTTACGTGGTACTTTTTTAATATTGGCGTATGCAGCCGAAACAGTTCTGGATGGTGGCCGGATTATTGTCCTTTCAACGAGTGTAATTGCTAAATCTTTTCCGGCATATGGTCCCTATATTGCTTCAAAAGCAGGTGTCGAAGGCTTGGTACATGTGTTAGCAAATGAGTTACGTGGACGCAATATCACTGTAAACGCCGTTGCGCCCGGTCCGACAGGTACTGACCTTTTTTACAATGGAAAAACTGAAGAGCAAGTAGCGGCTATTGCAAAACTTGCTCCATTGGAACGAATCGGAACACCTGAAGAAATTGCTGGCGTAGTGGCCCTGCTGGCTGGCCCAGATGGGGGCTGGGGAAATTCTCAAGTCATTCGAGTAAATGGTGGATTTGCTTAATTTTAAAAACCGTGCGGATTATTTTAATCTGTACGTTTTTTTACTAAATAATAAAATTTCTTAAATCTATTTTATTTTAATAACTTTATAAGATTAACTAATACTGTTTTATATAAAATATTCACCGCTCTTATTTATCAAAATAATATATATAAATAGATATTCCTTATTTTTGCTTATATTTAAAACCGCGTAAATTGAACCTTAACAATCTAAATCAAAGATAAGGATATATTCAATGAACGCTAAATTAAATACTGAAACTCCGCAAAGTTTTATCTCAAATGGTTCAAATACATCCTTTTCAGCCGAAGAAATTCTTTATAAAGCACAGCAATATGCACAAGAACACGAACTAAATTTTAGTGGCAGTTTATCACCTGTTGATGCATGGCAACTCGTACAACAAGGAGAAGCCGTTTTAGTTGATGTACGTACTAATGAAGAACGTAAATTTGTAGGTTATGTCCCTGAAAGTGTTCATGTCGCTTGGGCAACAGGCACATCGTTTAACCGTAATCCACGCTTTTTAAAAGAACTCGAATCAAAAGTTGGTAAAGACAAAACCATTCTTTTGTTATGCCGTAGTGGCAACCGTTCAGCACAGGCAGCAGAAGCCGCATTTAATGCAGGTTTTGAGCACATTTATAACGTTCTTGAAGGCTTTGAAGGTGATCTAAATGAACAGCAACAGCGTAATCAGAAAAATGGCTGGCGCATCCACCAACTTCCTTGGCAACAAGACTAATACTTCAATCAATTTTCAGTGAATCAAGGAAAGTTTGTGACTCAATGGAACATTAATGCGGTTGTACAAGGTTTACAACAAGCAAGGCATGACTGGCGTCAGCAGCAGCACAGAACCAAAGAATTTGGGGGCCGCGAACTTCCATCTAAAGAAGCTTTAAAGGCCATTTTAGATGACCTGTGCGGGATTTTATTTCCAATGCGTTTAGGCCCTGCTGACTTACGCCAGGAAACTGAAGATTCTTATATCGCCTATACTTTAAATCGGGTGCTAACCGCCTTACATGCTCAAGTACAACTGGCTTTAAATTATGAAGCAAAACGACATTTGAGTCATTCAAGCCCAGTGCAGCAGCCACAAGAACTTGCTCAAACTATTGTGCAGGATTTTGCCAACACTTTGCCCTCTATACGGCGCCTTTTAGACGGCGATGTGCGAGCGGCTTATGAAGGTGATCCGGCAGCACATAGTGTAGATGAAGTATTACTCTGCTATCCGGGCATATTTGCGATTATCTATCACCGAATTGCCCATCAGCTCTATGCTCAAGTGCCTTTATTGTCTCGCATTATTTCGGAGTTGGCTCACTCCGCAACAGGTATTGATATTCATCCGGGTGCGCAAATCGGTAAAGGATTTTTCATTGATCATGGTACGGGTGTGGTGATTGGCGAGACTTGTGTGATTGGGGAACGCGTTCGTATTTATCAGGCCGTGACCCTTGGAGCAAAACGCTTTGAAACCAATGATGATGGTGGTTTGAAAAAAGACTATATACGCCATCCGATTGTTGAGGATGATGTCGTGATTTATGCAGGTGCCACTATTTTAGGCCGTATTACCATTGGTCGAGGGTCAATTATTGGGGGGAATGTTTGGCTAACCCATAGTGTTGCTGCAGGTAGCCAGATTTTACAGTCACCGAATGAGTCTTATCAAAAAAATCATATTGTCGGTTAAAAACTATAGATGTGAAATAAATAGATAAGGAGATAAATAAACAAAGAACGTGCAGATTAATAAAATGCTTATTTCTAGTTTAAATATATTTTTATTTAGAAAATAGATAACTCATTAATAAGCTCAGTATTTAAAAAATTTATAACGCGATTTTAATTTTAAAACCAGAACTAATTCTAGTTTATATGCATCCTAGAATTTTTATTTTCAAAAAGCCAATGCAATAAGGAAAAATGATTCATGGCGAAAAATACAGACAAAGCCCAACTTGCACTTGGGGACCACGCAGCTCGCCAACTGGCCAATGCAACAAAAACAGCTCCCCAACTTTCTACAATTACTCCCCGATGGCTGACTCACTTACTTCAGTGGATTCCTGTTGAAGCAGGTATTTATCGCCTAAACCGTGTCAATAATACTGATGATATTCAGGTGGCTTGCACACAACGTGATGAAGCAACTTTGCCACAAACTTTTGTCGATTATGATCCAGAGCCGCGCGAATACTTTTTAAATGGTGTATCTACTGTTTTAGATGTACATACACGTGTTGCTGACCTTTACAGCAGCCCACACGACCAAATTAAAGAACAGCTCCGTTTAACGATTGAAACCATTAAAGAACGTCAAGAAAGTGAGCTTATCAATAACCCTGAATATGGTTTACTGGCAAGTGTGACAGATGACCAACGTATTTCAACTTTAAATGGCCCACCTACTCCAGATGATCTTGATGATTTGCTGCGTAAAGTTTGGAAAGAACCGGGTTTTTTCCTAGCACACCCTGATGCGATCGCAGCATTTGGACGTGAATGTACACGCCGTGGTGTACCACCTCCAACGGTTAGTCTGTTTGGTTCGCAGTTCATTACATGGCGCGGAAATCCACTCATTCCATCAAATAAAATTCCTGTAGAAGATGGCAAAACTAAAATCTTGCTGCTTCGTGTTGGTGAAAAACGTCAAGGGATTGTTGGTTTGTTTCAACCGGGCCTTGCTGGTGAACAGTCACCGGGTCTGTCAGTACGTTTTATGGGAATCAACCGTAATGCGATTGCATCATATCTAATCTCATTATATTGCTCACTTGCAGTATTAACAGACGATGCGTTGGCAGTATTAGATGATGTGGAGGTGGACAAATATCATGACTACCCAGTTAACTACAAGTAATCTGCAAGGTAGTTCAACGGGGCCTGAAGTGACTGGTGCTAACCCAACAGCCAACTTCCCTGATGAGTCCACCATTGCTCGACTTGCTAATGAGTTTTTTTCAGCAGTGCCAAGCTCAAGCAGTTCAGCTTCTCCATCGGGCCTTAACTTGGATTTACCTGTCGGAGCGCCACCGCACCCACCACAACCGGGTGAACCATTTTCTGCACTCGGTGGACGTGCGCCCAATATCGCCTTTCAGAAAAGTCTCAATCCGGAATATCCTGAGCATATTCCAAATTTGCCCGACTACCCTGAACGCCGAATTGTAGCGTCTGCACCTGTGGTTGGTGGAGCTAATTTGCCACGCCCACCATTTGAACCACATTTGCCACAAGCTGCTCATAGTGAACCCAATGTGCCACGCATTGAACCAAACTTACCAACGGGTGCAGGTGAATCACCTTATTATTTTTTAAATGATTTTTCTGCTCCCAATGCAGCAGAACCGTCTGTTAAAGGTGTTGAAGATAATTATTCGGTTGCACAGCCTTTTCAATTGCCACATGGTGACCAGCTGAAATCATTGCTTACGGAAGATCGTTTTGCAACGAACACACCTACCCAAAGTTCGGCAAGCTCTGGATTTTATTTTTTAGACTTGCCTCAAAGTGGACAAAGTTATAGTCACTATCAACCATCGCAACCCACTTTTGTAGCAAGCAGTGCGCAACCATTCGATGTGCATGCCATACGTCGCGATTTCCCAATTTTACAGGAACGCGTCAACGGTCGACCTTTAGTCTGGTTTGATAATGCAGCGACCACACAAAAACCGCAGCGCGTGATTGATCGGATTGCTTATTTTTATCAGCATGAAAACTCGAACATTCACCGTGCTGCCCATGAGTTAGCGGCTCGTGCAACCGACGCCTATGAGCATGCAAGAAATGTAGTTGCCCGATTTATTGGTGCACCCTCTTCTAAAGAAATTATCTTTGTTCGAGGAACAACCGAAGGCATTAATCTGATTGCAAAAACATGGGGTGAGCAAAATATTGGTGAAGGTGATGAAATTATCGTTTCTCACTTAGAACACCATGCCAATATTGTGCCTTGGCATCAACTCACTAAAAAAACTGGAGCGAAATTACGAGTCATTCCTGTGGATGACACGGGCCAGATTATTTTAGAAGAGTTGCCAAAACTGATTAATGAGCGCACTAAACTGCTGTCGATTACTCAAGTTTCGAATGCATTAGGAACAGTCACACCTGTTGCTGAAGTCATTAAAATTGCGCATGCCAAAGGTGTACGTGTTTTAGTTGATGGTGCTCAATCTGTTTCGCACATCCCTACCGATGTACAAGCCCTTGATGCAGACTTTTTTGTGTTTTCTGGACATAAAGTGTTTGGTCCAACGGGCATTGGCGCGGTCTACGCAAAACCAGAACTGCTTGAAAGCATGCCTGTTTGGGAAGGCGGTGGTAACATGATTCAGGATGTTACCTTCGAACAGGTGGTTTACCAACCTGCACCAAACAAGTTTGAAGCTGGAACTGGAAACATTGCCGATGCTGTTGGTTTAGGTGCTGCGCTTGAATATGTCGAAAGTCTAGGCATCCATAACATTGCTCGCTATGAACATGATCTACTCGAATATGGTCAAAATGCACTGAGCAGTGTGTCTGGTTTACGTCTGATCGGAACAGCACATCACAAAGCCAGTGTGATGTCCTTTACTTTACAAGGCTATTCAACTGAACAAGTCGGCAAAGCTTTAAATCAACATGGTATTGCCGTCCGTTCTGGCCATCACTGTGCACAGCCAATTTTACGTCGTTTTGGTGTAGAACAGACCGTGCGTCCGTCTTTGGCTTTTTATAATACGACTGAAGAAATTGATTTATTGGTGTCGGTGTTACATCAACTGACGCGTAATAGGCGTACGAGTTAAATTTATTTCTAGACTAGAAGAGACTGCTTTTGAGCGGTCTTTTTTATAATTAATTTGCCATCATTAAAATTCAATTTTTCAATAAGGAAACTATTAAAACTCAAATAGTCCTAGCACTACATGTACTCGAGCAAAAGTCGTCTGCAACCTGCGTAGCATCAAAAAGATTCTGTTTCTGTGAAATACTAGTTAAATGAAATAAGTCGGCAGGTTTTGCAGATGACAATGCTTTTGTTTACTTTGAGCGAAACCAAAGTAAGTCCAGCCGAAGGCGACTGAAGAAATTAAAACTTTAAGCGATAATACCCTGTCGTGCTATGCAATAGTTCGCAGATGACTTTAGGTTGAGCTAAAAATTATGAGTGGTTATCACGGCGGAGTCTTACCGTTTTATCTCCAAAGAAAGTAGCTAATTCCGTTACTTTTTTAAAAAAGTAACCAAAAACTTTCTCATCCACAGAACCTGTTCTCTGTTTTCATTTTTCAAATAATATTGCAAATACATTATCTTTATAAATTATGGGCAGGCTGTGGATGAAATTTAGCACTAGCAAATGCAAGTATGGACTCCATTATTGTGCTAGTCTAAAAATTTGCAGATGACTTTAACCAGAGGAAATATTAATAGATATTCAACTTAATTAAACAATCCCCAAATCAATCTCAATGCAATCCCAATCAACAACACTCCCAT
The DNA here is from genome assembly GCF_000588515.1 of Acinetobacter sp. 826659. Classification (NCBI taxonomy): domain Bacteria; kingdom Pseudomonadati; phylum Pseudomonadota; class Gammaproteobacteria; order Moraxellales; family Moraxellaceae; genus Acinetobacter; species Acinetobacter sp. 826659. The sequence continues at coordinate 12,641 of NZ_JFYD01000006.1, forward strand.
TACCCGCTCAAAATAAACCCCAAACTCCAAAAATCTTTTACGTACAATAGGCTGTGCAAACAGCACACTCACTACCATAAACCAGATGGCATTGACCATACACATCCACACTCCATAAAAGACCTGAACTTTCATTGGTGTGGTCGTACTTACAATCGTCGTAAAAATTGCCAGAAAAAAGATAGTGGCTTTTGGGTTTAACGCATTGGTAAGAAAACCCATAGTAAAAGCTTTAAATAAACTCGGCGTGTCACTGTCTGCTGAACCATTAATCTCAATATTGGTATTCGGCTGGCTACGTAAACACTGCCATCCTAAATACACTAAGTAAGCTGCCCCCGCTGTTCTGATCAGTGACATGAGCCATTCGCTTTGCTGAATCAAGAAGCCAATACCAACCAGTGTATAAAACACATGCACTGAAATCCCAACGCCAATACCAATTGCGGTCAGACATCCAATTAAGTAGCCATAACGTACACTTTGTCTTACCGTAATCACAAAATCTGGTCCCGGTAAAATCACCGCCATAAAGTGAATAAGAGCTAGCGTTAAAAACTCATGTCCATACAACTGCCACATAACAATTTAGTTTCCTGAAAATCACCTAAAAGATTGTATTGCGATTTTTTAGACGCGATAATCCAATTAAAATCCAAATAACTTTTGCCTTATGAGCACAAATCAAAGTCTGGTTCTGTTAAATGAAATGGCGACTTTCGTTAAGGTTGTCGAGTCAGAAAGCTTTTCTGAAACTGCCCGCCAGCTTGGCACCACGCCTTCTGCTGTTAGCCGCGCGATCGCCCGTTTAGAACGTGCTTTAGGCACCCGCTTACTCTATCGGACCACACGGAAACTTCGTTTAAGTGAAAGTGGACAGCAGGTCTATCAACGTTGTTTAGATATGGTGAATGCGGCACAAGCAGTCATGGAAAGCTCGGGTCAATTTCATGTCGAACCAGAAGGTATTATTCGTATGAGTGTTCCAAAAGCTGTGGGACATTTTATGATTCATCCGCATTTACCCGATTTTTTAGAACGCTACCCGAAAATTGATATACAAATGCTTTTAGAAGATCGGTATGTAGACCTGATTGATGATGGCGTTGATTTAGCACTTCGGATTACAGAGCAACCACCGGGTGGCCTTATGGGCCGAAAGCTGATTGATATTGATCACTTAGTTTGTGCTACGCCTGAATATTTAGCAAAGCATGGCACTCCGAACCACCCTCATGATTTAAAGCAGCATGAATGTATTTACTTGGGCGAACAAGCCAGTGACTCAAAATGGAAATTTCAGCAAGGAAATAAATCGATAAGTGTCGCCGTGCGTGGCCGCTATGCTGCAAATCATACGGGTGTGCGTTTGAGTGCTGCATTACAGCATTTAGGTATTGCAAGCTTGCCGTACTTCGTTGCACGCCATGCTCTACAACAAGGTACCTTAGTTCAGGTTTTACCAGATTGGTATTTTAAAACCTATTACAGTGGTGGGCTGTGGTTACTCTACCCACCGACACGGCATGTCCCGCCTAAATTGAGTGTGTTTATTCAATATTTGGCAGATAAACTAGCAGCAGAGCCGACTTTAAAAATTTAGACGGCTCTTAGCTCGAGTAAATACTATCTAGAGTTCTAATCATTAGAGGTTATTAGCACGATTACTCAACCAATAAATCTTTTGGATTAATCGTATCGCCATAGACAGGTTTTAACGTTTTTTCATAAGCCTGATGAATCACACCTTCTTTCGCCAGTTTCTCTAAATCTTGGTTCAACCAGTCCAATAACTCTTTGTCACCTTTTTTCACTGCTGGTGCAATTAAGTCCTGCTCACCTAAATTAGTAATGCCAACGGTGTAATTTGGATTTTCTTTAGCCCAAGCTAAAACCAGCAAGTTATCATGTGCAAGCGCAGCACCACGACCATCTTTTAAAGCATCAAAAGTTTCAGTGTTTTGCTCATACTTTTGTAGTTTAATTTCAGGATGAGTCTTGGTGAAGAATGAATCAGCCGTTGTACCTTTGTTTACCAATAAAGTTTTATCTTTAAGTTGAGCCACATCGGTAATCGGATGACTTTTTGGAGAAACCACACCTAGTGCCACTTTTAAATAAGGTTTAGCAAAATCGACAACTTCTTTACGTTCTGGTGTAACAGTAAAGTTGGCAAAAATAATATCCACTTTATTGGCTTTTAAATATTCGACACGGTTAGCCGCTTCAGTTAAAACAAACTCAACTTTGTTTTCATCGCCCAGCAAATCTTTAGCGACATGCTTAGCAATCTCTACATCAAAACCTTGATTTTTACCTTGAGCATCCAAATATCCAAACGGCGGTTTATCACTAAATACGCCAATTCGTACCACGCCATTCTTTTTAATCTGTTCAATACTCGATACAGTTTGTGTGGTATCGGCCGTTTTTTCAGTAGACTGAGTTCCTTTGTCACATGCAACCAAACCTAAACTCAGTAAAGACGCAGCTAAAATATGCTTCACGTTTTGAAATGTTAATGTTGTCATTATTTCACCCTCTCGTTCTTGTAAAAGTCTTATTTAGAATCGCAGCGCCTACTTTTAGGCACTGCTCTAGCGATATCGAAAATTATTGACCTACATCTAAAAACACATTCGGATTGACTGAGTCACCGTAAATTGGCTTCAAGGTTTCATCATAAATTTTCTTAATTTCACCGCTTGTTCTGAGCTGCTTAATTTCAGTATTGAGCCAATTCAATAGTTGGGTATTGCCCTTTTTAACCGCTGGTGCAATAAACTCTTGATCACCAATAGACTGAATCCCTGCCACATAACTTGGGTTCTTCGCGGCCCAAGCCAAGGCATAAGTACTATCTTGTGAAATCGCGTCACCACGACCGTCGGTTAAGGCTTTAAAAGCATCCGAATTTCTTTCGAACTTGAGTAAATTCACTTTTGGATAATGCTTGGTAAAGTACGTATCTGAACTTGTGCCTTTGTTTACAATTAAGGTCTTACCTTCTAATTGAGCAATATCTGTAATCGGCTTGGCTTTAGGAGATACTATGCCGAAAGCACCTTTTAAATAAGGCTCAGCAAAATCGACAACTTCCTTGCGTTCAGGAGTTACCGTAAATGTCGCGAATACAACATCAGCTCGATTTGATTTTAAAAACTCCACCCGATTTGAAGCTTCAGTCACAATAAACTCAACTTTCTTTTCATCACCGAGCAAATCTTTAGTCACTCGTTTTGCTAAAGCCACATCAAAGCCCTGATTATTCCCCGCACTATCTACAAAACCAAACGGCGGATCATCGGCAAAAACGGCAACTCTTAGAACTCCATTTTTTTTGACTTGTTCTAAAGAATGGTCTGCTTGAGCATTACTTGCCTGTTCAGTTGATGGCGTTTTACTACATGCAGTTAACAACACCCCAGCAACGGCAAGACTGCTTAATATTTTTATTGAATTACGTTTAAACATTCACTTCCTCATGATTCAAATAATAAAAATTTAGTACGACAAAATATTTAAGAAAGCTTTCGCTCGTTCTGTTTTTGGCTGTTCAAAAAATTCTTCTGGTGAAGCCTGTTCAATAATCTTGCCCTTATCCATAAAAATAATGCGGTCAGCAACCTTGCGCGCAAAGGACATCTCATGTGTCACAATCAGCATGGTCATTCCTTCATTCGCCAATTTGAGTACGACATCGAGCACTTCTCTGACCATTTCTGGGTCAAGCGCGGCGGTAATTTCATCAAGTAAAATGACTTTAGGTTGCATAACTAGCGAACGCACAATAGCGATACGTTGTTTTTGTCCACCTGAAAGCTGGCGTGGATAATCAAGTTTTCGCTCAAATAGCCCCACTCGCTTTAATAACTCATCTGCTACTTGTTCAGCTTCATCACGATGACGTTTTTGTACTTTGAGGGGTCCAAGCAAAATATTGTCAATGACATTCATATGCCCAAATAACTCATAGTTCTGAAAAACCATGCCAATTTTTTGACGAGCGTTAGTCCAGTCCACATCTTTACCGAGTACACCTGAGCCAGTTAAACGAATTTCACCACCCTGAATCGGTTCTAAGCCGTTAATACAGCGCAATAAGGTACTTTTCCCACAGCCCGATGGACCTAAAATAACAACCACCTCTCCTTGTTCTACATCCAGATCAATGCCCTGTAAAATATGACTTTGTGCAAATGATTTCTGTAATTGTTGTATCGATAACAAAGACATAATTACTCCCAGACCTTTTCTAAATGTGCCGCCAAACGAGATAAGGGATAGCAAATCAGAAAATACAAAATAAAAATAAAGCCATAAATCCAAAGAGAAGCACTCGGTACGGTCAACAGCGAATTTTCAATAATTTGCTGACCCACTTTAATCACCTCAACCACACCAATCAGGACTGCCAAAGAGCTGGTTTTCACCATTCGAGTAAATAAATTAATCGCACCTGGCGTTACTCGTTTTAGACTTTGCGGGAAAATGACATAGACCAAGGCTTGTACATGGGTAAGTCCGAGCGCATAGGCCGAATCACGTTGATGCTGATCAATTGAAGTAATGGCTGCACGGACCAAATCGCCCATTTCTGCAGTACCCCACAAAACAAATACAACAATGCACACCCACATTGCAGAAAACTGCCAGTTAAACCATGTCGCAAAGCCGAAATAAAACACAAATAGCAAAACTAAAATTGGAATGATTCGAATGGCTTCTAAATACAACCGGCACAGTGCTTTAACGACTATGTTTTTAGAAGTCATAATTACGCCGAAAACTGTGCCGAAAATTGCAGAGAAGAACACCGAAATAAATGCAATTTTTGCAGTTGCCCAGAGTCCCCACATTAAACGTTCAAGGTGACTTGCTTGAAATAGATAATCAAGTTCCATGGCTCACCTTCCGACTTCTGTGCTCCAGATAACTGGTTAAAATAGACACGGGCAATAAAATGATTAGATAGGCCATGATGAGTAAGAACAAAGCTTCGGTGGTTTTATAGTCCATACCAATTAAGTCTTTAGTGACAAAAAGCAGTTCAACGACAGCAATAGCACTAACCACAGAACTTTCTTTAATCAGAAATAGGCAATTTGCCCCTATTGCCGGAATTGAAATGGCAAGTGCTTGAGGAAAAATGACATATCTAAAAATTTGAGTCGGTTGCAAACCAATACTTTTTGCAGAATCAATCTGCCCTTTTGCAACAGATTGCAAACCTGCTCGGAAAGCTTCAGCCATATAGCTTCCACCTAAAAAGGTCAGTCCGATCACACCACAAGCAAAACCATCAATTTTGATACCCAGCTTTGGTAAACCGTAATACAAAAAGAACAGTTGAATTAATAAGGGGGTATTTCGAGATAACTCAATATAGAACTGGGCAATTCTATTTAGCACCCGCACGCGATATGTGATTAAAATGCTGCAAATTAGCCCTACAATAATTGCCAAAATAATACTGATAATTGAAATTTTCAGCGTGGTCAAAGTTGCAGAGAAAAATTGCGGCAACACACTATGGATATACTGCCAGTTCAAGGAAAATTCCAAAAAATAATATTAAAACGTTATAAATATTTAGCTTTCATCAGCTATTAAATATTTGTGTAAGAAGTTTATTTTTTTCCCAATTGGTCTAAAACTATTTTTATTAGATAAGCTTTTCTATAAGTTTGATAAATTCGATATGCCAATCGAAAACCTTCAAATCAGTTGAATACAACTGCTTAAAACATATTCACTAAAACAAAGATGAACAATAAATCCAATAAAAATCGGACACCAATGCCCGATTTTTTTTAAATGATTTTTAATCTATTCTTTACTTTCTCAGTACATCGCCAATGCTTAGGTCTTTATCAAAAACCGATTTAGCATATGGGCAAAGCGGAATCACCTTTACGTCTTTTTCACGAACAAAAGCCACCAAAGCATCCAGTAATTGGCGACCTACGCCTTGTCCCCGATAATTTTCATTTACATCTGTAGCATCAATAATCAGCATGCCTTCGCCTGCCCATGTATAAGTCATTTCACCTGCAACAGTTTCACCATCAAGTAAGCTAAAGCTGCCGTGTTTTGCATCATCTTTTTGTTGAATATTCACAATGAATTCCTCATATTATGGCTCAAATTTATTTAAAAATGACTTTATATATCTTTATCTATAAGAACAAATTTAAGTGTAAAAAAATAGACTATTTTTAGCAGTGATTCTGTATGCTTTTTAAATACAATCATCACTTAAATTAGTGAAACTCTTGCACCAAACTATTAATGTGCGCCACGGCAGCAGTTCGATTTTCAACGCAAAGTTTTTCAAAAACATGTTCTAAATGCTTGTTCACGGTCCGTGGGCTAAGCTCCAATATTTCTGCAATATCTTTATTGGTTTTCCCTAACAATAACCAGTGCATGACTTCTGCCTCACGTTGAGTCAACTGTGGGCAATATTTCAAAATATCAGCCATTTCCAAAGCCGGCGTAGAAGTCTTAATCTGTATCAGATAATTTTTTGCCACACTTGGTTCAGTTTCCCACGGCGTAAGCAATAAAAGCTGTAATTGCTGAGATGGCGTTGAATAAGAACAGCTTGTTATTTTTTTGGGGTCTTTTTCTTGCTCTAAGTCTGAAAACCAAGCTTTTAAGCCTGCTTCAAAGCCCTCTAACTCAGGTAAATATTGATTCAGTAAATCACTGGCTTTTTGGGTTTTCCAAACAATTTTACCGTGAACGTCTAGCGCAAGAATGGCTGTTTCCGTCGCATCAATGACCTGTTTTTGTTGCTGCAATAGTTTGGCATGTGCCAAATGTGTTTTTACCCTTGCTAATACTTCTTCAATATTCAGTGGCTTGGTTACATAGTCTACCCCACCCACCTGAAAACCACGCACAATATGTTCTGTCTCAGATAAACCTGTCATAAAAATGACGGGAATAAACTGCGTAATTGGACTCGCTTTAAGCTGTATGCAACTTTCAAAACCGTCCATATGCGGCATATTGCCATCAAGCAAAATCATATCCGGTAAGCATCGGTGTGCAATTTCAATTGCACTCAATCCATCGGTTGTGACAAGCACGCGATAACCTGCCTGATCCAGACTTTCATGTAACAAGCCTAGATTTTCCGGCACATCATCCACAATCAGAATAACAGCCTGCTCGTTTGGCGAAGCTTGCTGAAAAGAAACATGTTGCGTACTCATTGCTTATCCTGAATTAATCGTTGTGCGTGTTTTAAATCAAACTTTTGAATCGCCTGTTCAAGCTGTTCCCATAACTCGTTATGCTCCGGAAAATTTTGGCGGCATTGCGTTAAAGTCTGTTGAATTCCACGAATGTACCCCTGTCCAATCAAATCATTTAACTGTTGCAAGCTTTGCGGTAAATCAAGCAGATCATTATTTTCTGGTTGCTGGACTGGTGTATGAACAGCAGCTTGCTCCTGCTTAAATACCTTTATATCCATTGCTTGAACTTCATTATTTTGAAGGTTTGCATCTGATTTGGAATCAATCCATACCAAGCCCAACTTATCTCCAATTTTACTCAGCAACAAATTCAGGTCGATTGGTTTTAGCATAAAGTCCTCACTTAAGACAGCATCTTGTGGATTGACTTCGCGCTCGCCTGCATTGGCGGAAATAATTAAGATCGGTACATTGGTAATATTATTCTGACGTAATAATCGTGCTGTTTCCCAACCGCCCATCAAAGGCATATTTAAATCCATCAAAATCAGATTAGGCTGAAAAATAGGTACACGTCTTAAACAATCAATGCCCGACTCGGCTTCTTCAATAATAAACCCCAAAGGTTTGAGAAAATTAGCGACTAAGCCTCGGTCCACAGCTTCATTATCGACAACCAAAATTCGTTTACGCTCGCCTTGATAACCCGTAATTTGGTTGGAGTAGACATTAGAAATTGGATGAACTACTTCTTTTGAAGGTAAGTAAAACTTAATCTTAAATTGTGAACCCTGATTGAGCTGACTAGTCACAGATAACTGGCCACCAAGTAAATCGACTAATAATTTTACAATTGGTAGTCCGAGTCCTGTTCCGGTAAATCCGCCTTGAACCACATTACTGCCCCGTTCAAACGGATTAAAGATTCGCTCTAAATCTGCCTCGGCAATGCCGCAGCCTGTATCTCTAATTTCAAAATAAGCTGTTTGGAAACGGTACTCAACTTTCAAAGTAATTGTTCCGCTCGTCGTAAATTTTAAAGCATTGCCCAGCAAATTGATGAGTACTTGCTCTAAGCGTTTTTTATCGGTACGAACATAGTGCGGTAAGTTCTCTCCAATTTCATAAATAAACTGTAAATTCTTCTGTTCAAACTGTGGCTGAAACATTTGAATAATCTGTTCTATAAAATTTGGAAAATGCACATCCACCACATTTAAAGAAATTTTGCCTGTTTCAATTCGAGCTAAATCTAATAAACCGTCAATCAATGAAGTCAGATGTTGCCCACTACGGCTAATCACCCCGAGCGCCATTTTGCCTTGTTCCGAAAGCTGCTCTTGTTTTTGAAGTAATTGGCTATAGCCCAAAATACTATTTAGAGGCGTTCGTAGTTCGTGGCTAATACCAATGACATAACGACTTTTTGCATCATTTGCCCGTTCTGCTGAAATTCTGGCATCTTGTAAGTCTTTTGAAGTGACTTCATGGGCAGCAATTTCATCAATCAATAATGCTGTTTGCTGATGCGTTTCGATTTCGGCATTACGACGGCTTTCATCGTTTAACACTAACCACCATGCAGCAACACTCATCAATAAAAATAAAATGGTGTAAATTTTGACAAACAGCGTAAATAACTGAGGAACGGCTGCCGCATTAATGGTTTCTAAATAGGTTTTTTCTTGGATATAAACCAGACTTAAACTCACTGCCAGAACAATAGACAGCCCTAAAGTCAGTAATAAATATAAACTGACCCTGCTATTTAAACGGCTCGCCCAACGTTCTGGTAAATAGTGCCAAATAGCTTTTTTGAGTTGTACTGACCAGCGTGCATCAGGTTTACATAAATCGTGGCAGCGTGCTTCAAGTGAACAGCATAGAGAGCAAATCGTACCGTTATAGGCTGGACAGCCAGCCATATCGGCAAGTTCATAGTCCCTTTTACATACCACACAGTTAGCAACCGACGTCGCTTGAATTTTTTCAGGCTGGCGTGCAATGTAATATTTGCCTTTGGTTAAGTAAGCAATAACAGGAACACTTAACACCGCACTCCCCAGAGCAATAAAACTCGCCAATCCTTTTGCTATTAATCCGAAAAAGCCCAAATAACTCAGCATCGATAACACTGAAGCAATCAGTAATGCGCCCACACCTACGGGGTTAATGTCATATAAATAAGCACGGCGAAATTCAATTCCCTTCGGACTTAAACCTAAAGGTTTACAGATAATTAAATCGGCAACAACAGCACCAATCCATGCCAAAGCGATATTGCTATATAGTCCCAAAATGCGTTCAACTGCATGGCTAATTCCCATTTCCATCAAAACAATGGCAATAAACACGTTAAAAAGAAGCCAGACAATTCGCCCCGGATGGCTATGAGTTAAGCGTGCAAAAAAGTTGGACCATGCCAATGAGCCAGCGTAGGCATTAGTCATATTAATTTTAATTTGCGCCAAGCAAACCAGTGCTAGAGTCAATATTAAAGCAAGCTGAGGGTTTGGAATAAACTGTTGATAGGCGACCCAATATAGATAAGTCGGATTGTCTAGTTCAGAGACAGGAATAAACAGCTGAAAAGCCAACACCATCAGCAGCATGCCCATCAAGACTTTTAGAAATCCGAAAATAATCCAAGATGGACCACCTAAAAAAACGGCAAAACGCCATGCAGTTCTATTCTTTTCTTTTTGCGGTAAGAAACGTAAATAGTCAGCTTGCTCACCAATTTGGATCACAAATGAAAAAATAAGAGTGCACGCCGCACCAAAGTAATACAGATTAAAGTCAGTTGAGTTTGAAACTGCCCCAACAAAATGCAGGCTACTACTTAAAATTTGTGGTTGTTTCCAAAGTACAAAAAACCACGGTAACAACAGCAATAAGAGCCAGATTGGTTGTGTGATCGCCTGCACTTTATTAATAAAACCAATGCCTTTGACTACTAAAGGCAAAATCACTAAGGCAGAAATTAAGTAACCAATAACTTGCGGAATACCTAAAGCAAGCTCAAGTGCCATCGCCATAATTGCGGCTTCAAACGCAAGCAAAATAAAGGTAAAGCTCGCATAAATTAGAGATGTAATGGTCGAGCCAATGTAGCCAAAACCTGCACCACGAGTAAGCAGGTCGACGTCCACATTATATTTTGCGGCGTAGTAACTAATCGGCCAACTGGTTAAAAATATGATGGTACATACGACAATTGCTGCCCATAATGCATTGCTAAAGCCATACTGCCAAAGCATGGTCGCCCCAATGGCCTCCATCGCAAGAAAGCTGACTGTCGAGATTGCAGTATTGGTAACAGTCCAAGGTGACCATTTTCGTACTGAGGTAGGTGCATAGCGAAGCGCATAATCTTCGATACTTTCATCTGCCACCCAAATATTATATTCACGGCGTGTTTTGATCACACGTTGTGGGGCTTGTTGGGGGCGTGAAGAATCTGGCATAACACTCATGTTTCGGATGTGGCTGCATTAAACCCAGCAATCCTTATGCCAAAAGTCATTTATCATGGCGATTTTCTCGAATACGCACATATACGCAAAATAACGTATTTTCAATTTTTCCCAAAAATCACACACTCAAAACCATCAAAAAACAATGATCAATATTTGTGTTGATTGACCGAAAATGATTGGGAGATTGATGTTATGAGTGTATCTGAACATCCAAATCTGGACACTGTGCAAGGTACAGATTCACAAAAAGCAGTGAATGAAACCTTAGAAGATTATACTTTACGTTATGCTCCACACAGCTTTCGGCGCTGGAGTCCCAAAGTTGTCGCTATTACTGCTCTTGGTGGTATTGCCTATCTTGCTGACTTTTCTATTGGCGCCAGTATTGGTATGTCTTACGGAACAACCAATGCTGTTTTCTCCATTCTATTTGCAGCGATTATTATCTTCTTAACCGGCATTCCTTTAGCCTACTACGCAGCGCGCTATAACATCGATCTTGACTTGATTACCCGCGGCGCAGGTTTCGGTTATATCGGCTCAGTCCTGACCAGTATCATTTTCGCCAGTTTCACCTTTATTTTCTTTGCCCTTGAAGGTTCAATCATGGCGCAAGGGTTATTGCTCGGTTTAGGCATTCCGCTTTGGGCAGGTTATCTCATCTCAACAGTTATGGTCATACCGCTGGTGATTTACGGCATGAAAGCCTTAAGTAAATTACAAGTCTGGACTACCCCGCTTTGGCTCGTTCTGATGATTGGTCCTGTGGCCTATCTGATTTATCAAGAACCTACTTTAGTCAGTCAATTTGCAACTTTTACTGGTAACGAAGGTTTCGCAACTGTAGACATGGCAGCAATCATGTTAGGTGCTGGTATATGTTTATCGCTAATCATGCAAATTGGTGAGCAAATTGATTACTTACGTTTCATGCCTGCTAAAACAAAAGAAAATAGCAAAGCATGGTGGGCAGCCGTTATTTCAGCGGGTCCAGGTTGGGTGATTTTAGGGGCAATTAAACAAATTATTGGGGCATTTTTAGGGTTCTATTTACTCACTAAAATACCGGGCGTAAACAGTACTGAACCTGTTCAACAGTTTAATGCGGCGTTTCATGACATGCTTCCGGGTTGGGCTGCTTTAACACTTGCAGTGATTTTGGTGGTTATTTCTCAAATTAAAATTAATGTGACCAATGCTTACTCTGGTTCCCTTGCATGGACAAGTGCCTACACACGTATTAGCAAACATTATCCTGGTCGTATTGTGTTTGTGATGGTGAACTTGGCAATTGCGCTTGCTTTAATGGAAGGCAACATGTTTGCGGTATTGGGTAAAATCTTAGGGTTCTATTCAAACTTTGCGATTGCTTGGGTTGTGGTTGTTGCAACAGATATTTCAATTAATAAATATGTGTTAAAACTTTCACCGAAAGAACCAGAATACCGCCGTGACATGCTATACAACGTAAACCCTGTCGGTATGGTTGCATTCCTTGTATCAGCAGGCTTATCAATTGCAGCATTCTTCGGATTACTGGGTAGCTTCTTAGCACCTTACTCACCGCTTATCGCACTTGTGCTTGCCTTTGTATTAACACCAATCATGGGCTTATTAACCAAAGGAAAATACTACATCAAGTCACACGATGACGGTATTAAAGAACCACGTTATGATGCTGAAGGTACTCCTGTAGCAACGGTTTATCACTGCCGCGTATGTGAGCAAGGTTATGAACGTCCAGATATTATGTTCTCTCATAAACATAACGGTACGATCTGTTCTTTGTGTAAAACACTCGATGCTTAAATATTCTTAAAACTAAAAAAGAAGCTTTAAAGCTTCTTTTTTTATATCTGATGATTCTTAGCCAATCGGGAATAAACGTTCAGGCACTACATCTTTCATCACAATGGTTGAGATGAGTCGTTGCACACTTGGAATAGCAGATAATTTTTCATCGTACAAACGCTGAAAAGCAGGTAAATCTTTAGCCACCACATGTAGTAAATAATCTGGCTCACCAAACAAACGCTGTGCCTGAATAATTTGTGGGATGTCTATCACGGCATTTTCAAACTTCTCGACTGCCTGTTTATCGCCCTCTTTAAGCGTAATAAAAACAATCGCTGAAAATTCAAATCCCACTAAGTTTGGGTCGAGTTCTGCCCGATAACCTTTGATAGCTCCTGACTCTTCTAAAGCCTTCACTCGTCTATGACAAGGTGAAATGCTCAAACCGACTTTTTCTGCCAACTCGGTGATAGATAATCGGCCATTTAATTGCAATTCAGCAAGAATCTTTTTATCTGTGCGATCCATTTAGAAAAATTTACCCCAAATGAGTGTGATATGAGCAAACATTTAAAAGCACATTCTAAATACATGAGCATATTATTTTCAACAAGCTCGAATAAATAGGGATTTTTTCTAAACCACGAGTGAAACCTTTGGAAAATAGTTCGCCGAGATAAGCATATGGCTTTTAACATTTTTATTGCATTTTGGAGTGTCTCCATTCTTTTTATTATTACGCCAGGGGCAGACTGGGCCTATGCCATTTCAGCAGGGATTAAAGGCAAAGTCGTCGTACCCGCCGTCGCAGGTATGCTATTTGGACACTTTATTACGATTTTATTGGTAGCGGCTGGTGTTGGTCTGCTTGTAGCAAATAATCCAACTGCTCTAATGATTCTTACTGTTGCGGGTTCTGCTTATTTGTTATGGATGGGTATAAATTTATTACTTACCCCTCCTACTCCGAACGAATCTGGTTCTGAAAAAGCTCAGTCATGGTTGAGCTGGGCAACCAAAGGTGTTTATGTGAGTGGCTTAAACCCGAAAGTTTTTTTGCTCTTTTTAGCCCTGCTTCCTCAATTTATTGACACCACTGCTTCATGGTCAGTAACGACACAAATTCTTGCCTTTGGTGTTGTCCACATGATTAGCTGCGCAATTATTTACTTAATGGTGGGTTATGGTTCAGAGGCTATTTTGAAAACCAGACCACAAGCAGCACAGTTAGTCGGCCGTTTTTCAGGTGGTTTAATGGTCGTTATCGCAACGTGCTTATTGATTGGGCAAATTTAAAAGTCATTCAGCAAAAAGTTACTGGCCTCGATTTCAGGTCAGTAACTTAAATAATAAATATAAGAAAAAATTATCTCATTCGTTTGAGGTTATAAGTCACGACTCCCCAAATAACCAGTTCTTGCCCCTCTTCAATATAAATATTCTGATAATCAGGATTTTCTGCTTTTAGCCAAACTTTAGGTGGATGAAATTGACTATCAATCATTAAGCGCTTAACAGTGAAATCATTGTCGATGAGTGCAATCACAATATCACCCGATTTAGCGGGAATACTACGGTCCACAATAAGCGGATCATTAATATCAATTCCAGCATCTAACATTGACAACGAGTTGGCTTTGACAATAAACGTGGCATTTTCATTTCTAATTAAATATTCATTTAAATCGAGTGCTTGCTCAATATCATCTTGTGCAGGCGAAGGAAACCCTGCCGCAACACGTTCTGTTGCCAAAGGAATGTGGTAAATTTTATCGTTATTCGGGTGGACCTGCTGAACATTAAGTTTTGAGTTAAAGTCGGTCAAGTTATTGGTTTTGACATTATTCAGTAACCAATTTTTGATAAAGTTGACTTGAGATTCAGGAACACGAATGACTTTGGTGGGTTCATTGAACTGTGCTTTACGTCCGGCATTTTCTCGTGCACCGCCATGCTCGAACTCTTTTTTCTTTGGCATATTGCCTCCATTACACTGTTCAAATCCTACACAAACAATGTAACTTGAAAAAGTTACATTTTCAAGTTGACGAAATATTTTTTTTGCATAACAATAAATCTCATGATCAGATTTTAATCCATTTTGCTTTTAACAGGGATGTTTTAACCAAAATGGCAATTTGAAGAAAATCAAAACCTATTTCGAAATAGTCGTTATCGCTGACTGTTTTTTGATTTTTATCAAATGAGATTCTGAACACTTAACATTCTGGTTAAATTCAGTTTTTTGGTATGGAGACATGCGAAATGAAAAATCAACGTGATGCGGTTTTAGGTTATGCAAATGAGCAACATGCTTATTATATCCGCCTAATTGAAAATGATGCAGTTTTAGGTGAAAGCTACGGATTATTTTGTGAAAATCCGGATAGCGAAGCAGCCGAAAGTATTATGACGACACTTTTTTTGAAAAAATCTTTTTGGTTAAACGGTTCTGAATACCTTGATATTGTAAAAGGCCTACAACCTCTCCCTCAGTAAATACAGTAAGTAAGCTAAAAACAAAGGAGGCAAAAGCCTCCTTTGTTTTTAAAACATTCTGCTTAAGACGTAAAACGTCCGTAGGCATCACGTTTTTGATTACGAGAGTTTTGACCACGGCCATCATAATCATCATCGTCATCACGGCTGCGACCACGACCTCGTCCGCCTGAGCGACCACCGCGATCGTCATCGTCGTCATCATCACGGCTGCGACCTCGGCCTCGTCCACCTGAGCGGCCACCGCGATCATCATCATCGTCGTCATCACGGCTGCGGCCACGGCCTCGTCCGCCTGAACGGCCACGATCGTCATCATCGTCGTCATCACGGCTGCGACCACGACCTCGTCCGCCTGAGCGACCACCGCGATCGTCATCATCATCGTCATCACGGCTGCGGCCACGGCCTCGTCCGCCTGAACGGCCTCCGCGATCGTCATCATCATCGTCATCACGGCTGCGACCACGACCTCGTCCGCCTGAACGGCCTCCGCGATCGTCATCATCATCGTCATCACGGCTGCGACCACGACCTCGTCCGCCTGAACGGCCTCCGCGATCATCATCATCGTCGTCATCACGGCTGCGGCCACGGCCTCGTCCGCCTGAACGGCCTCCGCGATCGTCATCATCATCGTCATCGCGGCTGCGACCTCGGCCTCGACCACCTGAACGGCCACCGCGATCGTCATCATCATCATCGTCATCACGGCTGCGGCCACGGCCTCGTCCGCCT
Source organism: Acinetobacter sp. 826659 (assembly GCF_000588515.1). Classification (NCBI taxonomy): domain Bacteria; kingdom Pseudomonadati; phylum Pseudomonadota; class Gammaproteobacteria; order Moraxellales; family Moraxellaceae; genus Acinetobacter; species Acinetobacter sp. 826659. The sequence goes on from NZ_JFYD01000006.1 coordinate 28,359, forward strand.
GAACGGCCGCGATCATCATCGTCATCGTCGTCACGACTGCGACCTCGGCCTCGTCCGCTTGAACGGCCACCGCGATCATCGTCATCATCGTCGTCGTAACGGCTGCGACCACGGCCACTTGAGCGGCTACCGCGATCGTCATCATCGTCGTCATCATCACGACTGCGACCACGACCATTACGGCCATCATTTTTATGACTTAAGGCACCCGCTTCACGTGCTTCTTCAGACGTAAATTCATGAGCGTTACCACTTGCATGGGCTGCTCGGCCAGCTTCACGAGCTTCTTCAGAGGTAAACTCATGTGCATTACCACTCGCGTGAGCAGCTCGCCCACCTTTGCTGGCTATTTCTCGTACTCTTTCAGGATCCATACTTGCAAATCCACGATTTGAAGTACCTGTTCTATTGTTATCATCATCTTCATATCTAGTATTAGCCATAGTTATATCTTCCTATATTTAATTATAGTCACTACCGCTTTTAGTTAACGGATTTAATAACAATAGAATATCTATAATATTTTCCCACCCAAGTGATGTATCAATCCTTTTAAATGTATATCAATCAAAAAATGATATTTATTATAAACGTATTATTTTTAAAATATTTTAAAAATTTTGATTATTAATAATTTTACTCTTTAAATAATGAACACACTCATTATTACCTAATAGTACACTACAATATAGTTTTACAAACACAGTTAAAATAATTTAACTGATAACAAAAAATTTCAAAATGTACAAAACAGTAAAATAACACAACATCAGGTCTATTGAGAAAATAACAAACAAACAATTATTTTAATTAAAAAACAATAACATATATCATTACATTTTCAGAATTAATTTACTTGAGAGATTAATATGAATATTTAAAACTAATTTTAATAAGATGGTTTGAGTAACTTAACTATGCAATTAAAAAATCAACAGTCAGCTCTACAATATATCCATATTTCTATCCCTGAAATTTTACTAGGACATATTAAGTCGAAAAACTCATGGCAGGACTATGACAAAGAATGGAGTTATAGATTAGACCCACCTCATGCAAGTCATCCCTTCCAAAGAGACTTATATATTATTAAGTCAAAAAATATAGAACATGAAGATATAAAACTATTGCTAGATAATATAGCTATTAAAAATAATAAAAATTCAGAAAATATAGATGGAGCAAAAGAAATTATTAAAAAAATATTAGACTTATCTAATAATATACCGATAGAAAACTGGTTAGAGGATACAGGAAATAGATCTATTATTGAAAGCATGATTGATAAAAACAAAATCAAGTTAATCGATATTATTTAGCCCTCAAATATAAAATATTTTTTTACATCCTTACAAATAAAATAACAAAGACAACTTATTAAAAAATTCATTTTACTCACATTTACGCGGTAACAGCTCACTATATGAAAATTAGATATTACAACCGAGGTATTTAAAAATGGAAAACTCAACAAACCAGTATCCAACATCTGCCCCCGCACAAGTTCAATCTCATCAACCAGGTGATCAGGAAAAAATGCATCCTGAACCTGAGATAATAAAAAGCTCACATAAAGGTAGCGATAAGCTAAAAGGCAAAGTTGCCGTTATTAGTGGTGGCGATAGCGGTATAGGTCGTTCTGTCGCAGTATTGTTTGCTCGTGAGGGCGCTGATATTGCGATACTTTATCTCGAAGAAGATCAAGATGCCGAAATCACTAAACAACTCGTTGAAAGAGAAGGACAACATTGTCTTTTATTAAAAGGTGATATTTCTGATCCAGATGTTGCAAAACTCGATATTGATAAAGTTCTACAACATTACGGTAAAATTAATATTTTAGTGAATAATGCCGGTGTGCAATATCAACAAAAAGAAATTGAAAGCATTAGTAATGAGCAATTAGAAAAAACTTTTAAAACTAATATTTTCCCAATGTTTTATCTTACTAAAGAAGCCATTCCTTATATGGAAGAAGGCGACAGTATTATTAATACGACCAGTATTACGAGCTATCAAGGCCATGATGAGCTCATTGATTATGCAAGTACTAAAGGCGCGATTACTACTTTTACGCGTAGCTTATCGAACAATTTAATGAAGCAGAAAAAAGGAATTCGGGTAAATGGTGTTGCGCCGGGACCCATCTGGACACCATTAATTCCAAGCAGTTTCGATGCAGAAACCGTTAAGGAGTTTGGTAAAGACACCCCAATGGGAAGAATGGGACAACCAAGTGAAGTTGCACCTGCTTATCTTTTCCTTGCCTCAGATGATGCAAGTTACATTACAGGTCAAGTCATTCATGTAAATGGTGGTCAAATCGTAAATGGTTAATCCCTAAGATATAAAAAAGCCCTGAAAGTTAAAACTTTCAGGGCTTTTTTGTTTGTTAAGCCGGTATCTGAGCAGCTATTTGTTCTCGTGACCAAACACGATGAGCCATAATCTGGTTTTTGAAATTTTCAGCAATCGGCTGGAATTCATCTCCAACTAGAGTGCCTTCATCGGGAACTAAACCTAGCGGTTCAAGCAAATCAGATTTATTACCTAAAAACGCAATTGGTTTTAAATGCTTGTAAGCCTCTAATAGATAGTGGCGCGCTACGCCATCTTGCAGCACGGCATTTAAGTTATCGCCATCAGGAATGATTACCGCATCGTAAGCAATTGAAGGTTCAGCCATTTGCATACCATCAGCCACAATAATGTTGTCTTTATGGTCTTTTACAGGAGCTAAGCTTGGCGCTAATAAATGAAGAGTCACCCCTTCTTTAATTGCCCAGTTTTTCATAGCTTCTAATGCATCAGATTTGACTAAATTATGGATGAGTACTGCAACTTTTCGGCCTTGAATATCTTGGGGTGGGAAAGCCAAGAAAGATAATTTAGCCGATTTTTCAACTGCAGTTTTTTTATAATCTAGCGTTAAATCAGGTACTTCAATTCCTAAATTAGCGCCTACTTGTCGTGCTAAGTCGAGATCAATATTTGCCAAAATTTGTTGAACTTGACGCTCACGGATGTGTTTTCGTTGCACTTTACTTAACTCAAAAGTATAGGCATCGACCACATGCTTTTGCTCATGAGGGGCAAGACTCTTGTAGTAAAGGCGCGGTTGTGAAAAATGATCAGAAAAAGTTTCACTTCTTTGGCGAAGTTTATGTCCGCTAATCTGTTCAGGATAGCTTTCAAAACCACCATTTGAAGCAGCAGGTGGCGTTTCGGCTGGCCAATCATTATCAATTGAGTTTGGTTGATATGAAGCCTGCCCTTTATGAATCGTATGCTGGTGAATACCATCACGTTGATTATTATGGAATGGACACACAGGTTTATTGATCGGAATTTGATGGAAGTTTGGTCCACCTAAACGGCTTAACTGGGTATCGGTGTATGAAAATAGACGTGCTTGTAGAAGCGGGTCATTTGTAAAATCAATCCCCGGCACAATATGTCCCGGACAGAAAGCCACCTGCTCTGTTTCTGCAAAGAAGTTATCAACATTTCTGTTTAAAACAAATCGGCCGATTGGTGTCACTGGAACCAACTCTTCAGGAATAATTTTGGTTGGGTCCAATAAGTCGAAGTCAAAGTTCATCTCGTCTTCTTCTTCAACAATTTGTACACCGAGTTCCCATTCAGGATAAACCCCATTTTCAATGGCTTCATAAAGATCGCGACGGTGGAAATCTGGATCTTTACCAGCAAGCTTTTGAGCTTCATCCCAAACTAACGCACTTAAACCTTGTTTAGGGGTCCAGTGGAATTTCACAAAATGTGATTTTCCTTCGGCATTAATAAGACGGAATGTATGAACCCCAAACCCTTGGATTGAGCGTAAATTACGTGGAATTGCACGGTCTGACATAGCCCAAATCACCGCGTGTGCTGACTCAGGTACTAAAGACACAAAATCCCAAAAAGTATCGTGTGCAGTTGCTCCTGTTGGTATTTCTGTATCTGGTTCAGGTTTTACTGCATGAACAAAGTCTGGAAACTTAATCCCATCTTGCACAAAAAACACAGGCGCATTGTTGCCCACTAAATCAAAATTACCCTCTTGGGTATAAAATTTAATGGCAAAACCACGAATATCACGGACCGTATCAGCAGAGCCACGTGGTCCCTGCACTGTTGAGAAGCGTACAAAAATTGGAGTTTGAATGGTTGGGTCAGTCAAAAAACCAGCTTTTGTTAAGCGCTCATTTCCTTCATAAGCCTGAAAGTAGCCATGAGCACCCACGCCACGCGCATGTACAATGCGCTCAGGAATACGTTCATGGTCAAAATGAGTAATCTTTTCTCGTAAAATAAAATCTTCTAATAGTGTCGAACCGCGAATACCTGCCCTTAAACTATTCTGATTATCAGCAATTTTAACCCCTTGATTTGTGGTTAATGCTTCATTGGTTGCATCATCTCTGACTGAGTCTAATTGTTCAGTTTTTTGGGTAGTATTGGCTTTATTTGCAGCGTCAGCACCAGCCATTTCACTTGTTTTATTTGTTGATTTAACATTATCAGTCATGTTCATTACCTATGTTTTAAAGTTAAACGTGGGGTGAATTAAAAACTTCAAGAGTTAGTTTTGTTAAAGGAACTTAAATAGGGGAAAAGGAGTTCGACATATTTACGTGTGCTCCAGAGACCAATGCTTTTATGGTGTGAATCTGGGGCCAAAAACGGAGTCAGCTTGCATATTTTTATGGCAAGATCGGGTGTCTGACGTATACGCTCTTGGAGTGCATCGAGTTCGCCATCAGAAATATAGCTAAACAGATAATCTTGAATACGCTGGCTATTCTTTAGTTCTCTACTGTAGGCCAAGTAGTCAGAAGAATGATCACTACCTGCAATCCAGTCATGAATAATTTGTCGTTCTACAGGGTTAAATACCCCAAACATTTTTCCATTTTCTTCATTAATCATTCGCCAGAACACGCTCTGCTCAGGGTCGGTATTCAATTTAATCCACTTGTGATCAATGAGATGTGTAACTAAGCCTTTAACGTCTTCTGGATTTGATAACCATTGGTTAATGGTTTTGCATCCAAACTGTCTGGTTTCGTTATGTATTAGCTGACCCACGAGCGCTTTTCTTTTTAAAATTTTAAGGACTAAATCTTCAAGATTTAAATTTTTAATAATTTTTGAAGAAGAAACACCATGGTTATTAAGAGCAAAACCACGTTTTAATTTATTAAAGAAAGCTTCTTTATCTCTGTATTTATCGTAAATATTTTCTATAACTTTAATGGCTTTATCTGCATGTCCGTTATCAATATTGTCGATAGTAATGTGCAAATTAAAATATTTAGAATCAATACCCAGTTCAGCAAGTTCATAATTACTGATGAGTAGATGCAGTGGTAGTTGCTCATAACCTAAATTGAAGCCGACAATTTCGGGAATGAACTCTGGTGGAGCATAGCCAAGCGCCAGCTGAATCACAGCATTATGATAGTATTCATCTTCTAAAAGCAGATCAAAACTATCAAGCCCCAGACTACGTAATAAGTCATCATAAATACAGACATGGTTTGCTTTCGGCTCACCGAGTCCCAGCTCTTCTAGATAAGTAATAATAAGGTCATGAAAAACCGGATCGTTCCAGTAGTGAACTGAGCTATAGAGCCATGCACCGTCGACCTTTTTAGTTGGAGAGACCTTAATCAAAAATTCAAATGCCTGTCCGACATTCTGGAAATACTCTCTCTCACCCCCACTTTGTCTACGGTTTAGATAAGCCTGAAATAACTCACAATTTTGTTTATTGTCATTTTCACACCATTCTTTAACTGTATTTATAGTTGCAGGAAAATCAATTTCCTTTTGATCTATTTTATCTATTTCTTCATTAAGAAAATCTCTTGCTTTCTTCTCTTTTTCAAAACTAGAAATATCAGGATCAAGGAAAAAAACAAATAATTCGTAATAGTTCTGTTGATTATCTTGTAATAAGTCTAATAATCTTTTTTTCACTACAACAGGCATTTCTATTCTCCTTTAGTGAGATATAAATTACCATACTTTAACTGAACAATAATCCCAGCCTATCTTTGTTATATTACGTTATTAAGAAACAACTCATAATTTTAAAAACTTTATATTTCAACAACATAAAAAATAACACAAACTTACATTCTAACCTTTAGAATAATTTAACTATATGTTTTTATAAAAAATATATAAACAATAAACTATATTTACAATTAACTTACCTTTAAAATTATAAAGACTAAAAACTTAACAAAAACAAATTAAAAATAATCTTATAACTAAATTAAAAACAATTGCAAGGAGAATACAAATGTTTAACTCATGCTGCAAATTACTAGCACAAGAAAAAATTAAAATCGCTTTTTTTGAAAGTGCTTCGGCAGGTTATTTAGCTTACCGCTTTTCTTTGAGTCCCTATTCAGGTGATATTCTTATTGGGAGCTTAGTCAGTTACGACTTACGTGTTAAAGAAAATACACTTCATATTTCACCTGAACTCATTGAAAAATATACACCTGAGTCGATGCAAGTCACTGTAGAAATGATCAAAAAAGGTAAAGAACTCCTGAATGCCGATCTTTATATTGCGTGTACAGGATTATTAAAAAAAGGAGGTTCTGAAAATAAAGAAAAACCTGTAGGTACCTTTTTTTATTGTATTTATTATAAAAATAATTTTTATAATTTTAGACGTATATTTAAAGGATTACCCTATCTTAAACTTAGACAACTGCTCTATTACATTACTCAAGATATAGAATATATAATATTAGATAATAAAAAATAGCTTTCCTTCATAAAAGATAACAAATACATATTTAGAAATGATCATAGCTTTCATTTAACTTCTGTGTACCCAAATGTAATTTTAACTATATTCATATTAATTATGTTTAATCATTAAAATTACATTTTATAGAAATCAAGGTTTTATTTAATTTTTAAATTTACATTTAAATATAGGGTAACACCCCAAAGCTACACATTAAAAAAATTCATGTTTAAATAAACCTATCTGAAGCTCTCAGATAAAACACACATCATAAATGATATGAGGTAACTAAAGATGAGCACTACTAATAATCAAAGCAATCAACGCGATAATCAACAGCAACAACAACAGCAAAACGACAACCGCAACAACCAACAGCAGCAAGGCAATCAACAGCAACAGAACAATCAGCAACAACAGCAAAATGACAACCGCCGCCAACAACAAGGCTCTAATCAAAAAGATTCAGGCCAACAAAACTCAAATAACAATAATCAGCAACGTTAATCCGTTGCTGACTTAAATGTCATTTGATGCGGTCATTCATTTTATTTAGGAAGGTGCTCTCACCTTCCTAAATTTAACATAAGCATAAAATTAAATAAGAGAAGAGGAAAAACTGATGACAGATCAAAATACAGACCATACTCGACTAGTAGCTGGCGACCATAATTATTCTGACTCTCGCTGGCGAGAAAGTTATCTTACTCGACCTTATTATCAAGAAGCTCAATTAACTACGCCAGATCTGGATTATGATCGTGACTTTTCTGCAGCTTATGAACTAGGTCACCGTGCCCGTTCAGAATCTAAAGAAGGAACTCAGTTTGAAGATATGGAAGGTAGCTTGCAACAAAAATGGGAAGAACTCAAAGCTGAATCCCGATTAAAATGGGAACATGCAAAACAAGCCATTAAAGATGCATGGGATGACATGTAACATCCTTAATTGGTTCAAAGCATATAGCTTATTTCCTATTGGCCCTGGGAAATAAGCTTTTTATTATGGATGTGTGTATTAAACAATACTAACCAATTGATTAATTTTATATTTTCATTTTTTATTATGTTACATAATTTATAGTAAAAAGTTAGGGAAACCCACATAACTATGAGTTTCCTTAAATAAAAAATTATGAGTTTTTATCCATTTGTTGAGAAGTGGTTGGATCATTAGAGCCATGAGTTCCATCATCATCTGTTGAATTTCGATCTTGGCAAGCGCTCATACCCATGGCGATTGCAACAACCATACTCACTGCACAAAAAATTCTTAACATTGAGGCCAACCCTTATAAATCTTAAGATGTAGGCTTATGAATAACATTATCTTATGTTGGCCTACTGCTGTGGTTCTCTTAAGTTTTGTAGATTGTGCAAGCTTTTGTAAAAACTTGAATAAAATAAATGATAAAAAATTACTCTTCTTGCAATTGATATTTTATTTAAAATTTGGCAATAGCTATTTATTTAATTACGCCATATTCATAAAATTAAATTTGGTTACTCTTTTTTGCTTTATGTTTAGTCAAGTCATTGAACACGAACACTATATAAATAAACAATTAATAAATATTTGATATATAAACATTAAAAATTATTTTTATAATCATATTGAACTATTATTCAATAATTCCAATTGTAAATAACTCATTATTTTATTAATGAAAATTTAAAAATATTAATATTTGTTTATATAAACCAATCTTTTATTTTTGCAATTGACCCGCTTTAAGGCTCAGCTTATGATGCTCCGGCTGACCTATTTTGTCAGTCGGTTTTAGCAGACCGTCTACCTAAGCGCACTAAAAACGAGTTTTTTGGTGTGTAGCCCCTCGTGCCTTTGACGGAGGAACGGGAGTGGGACACCTTCGGGTGTGCTGGTTTCTTAGGTATCAGTCTGCTAACCCTCTTTCGTTTCACCACCATAATTAATAGCAGTGATTGGGCGCAACTTCTTTTATCAAGGAGTCTCTAATGACTATTATTTTATATCGTGTTATTTCATCTACTCTTCATTACGTTATCGATTTAGCTGAAACTATTTTCAAGAAAAAGCTCTATTTTTTTATGTTTCTGCTTTCTTCTTTGTTCAGAGTAAATATTTCCATATTTAAAGCTGGATAAAGACTAGAAAATTTCTATAAACAAGACTTAACGATAACAACAACCAATGAAGAGCAATAATGATGTTTTTTTTATATCGTATTGTTTTAGTGTGCACCCTATTAATAAGTTCTATAAATTTATTAGGTTGCAGATCTATTAGTAAAAATGAATTTAATACACATTGTGTTTGGGCCGGTCGTGCACTTTCACAATGCAACTGTATTTATAACTCTTTAGAAAAACATTATTCGCCACAATTTGTTGAGAACTTACCTAAAGTAAGCTTACAAAATATTGATGCGGATATGCACTTTGTGGAAACAATGAATGAAACAATGCACCAATGTCAGTTAAGTGCCAGAAAAAGTTTAATTAACTAATATTCGCATGCTCTACTAAGAAATCTAGAAAAGCCCTTACACGCTTAGGGACATATTTATCATGTCCTATCCAAACAGCATGGAATTCTTCCGAAGCATTGATATTCCAGTCTTCAAGGATTTTGACCAACTGTTTTTGTTCTAAAGCTTTTTTGACTTGGAATTGGTTAAGCTGTGCAATACCAGTACCTGCAAGCGCTAACTGTAAGATGGCTTCTCCATGATTTACCCTTAAAACCTTAGTGGGAGCAAGTCTGATTTCTTGATCGTCTTTTTTAAAAAGCCACGTTTTATTTTGACGTTGGTAACTCACATCTAAAAGCTGATGTTCGTATAACTCTTCTGGATGCTGCGGACAACCATTCTTTTCAATATATGTAGGTGAACATACATAATGTTTCTGAGTGCTTCCGAGTGAACGAGCAACCAAATTTGAGCTTTTCAAAGGTCCTGTACGAATTGCGACATCAATTCTTTGCTCAACTAAATTAATGATTTCATCACTCAAATGAGCCTCTAATTCAATTTGTGGATAGCACTCGTTAAATAAAGAAATACAAGGTAATAAAAAGTGTGTCCAATATGAAAGACTGGTATGAATTCTAATTCGCCCTTGCGGTATATGGTTTGCCGTAACTGATTGTTCTAGTTCATCCAGATTATTAAGTATTTGAATACCTTGCTCATAAAATTGGCATCCCTCACTGGTGAGTTGGAACTGACGTGTTGAGCGATTAAGCAACCTAACGCCAAGTCTTTTTTCCAACCGAGAAATTAACTTACTCACCGCAGACGGCGTCATGTCGCAAGCTCTTGCGACTGCCGAGAAGCTTCCTAATTCAACTACCCGAATAAAAATTGCTAACTCACCAGACCGATTAATATCAAAATATGACATAACAAAATCTATTTATGAATTTCATTCACAAATCTTATTCCGCTTATGTTGCTATAACAAGCCAGTAATTTGTTTCAAGATAACTTTAATTTCTTTTAAAGAGTTTACGAGATGAAACTTTATCAACCCGCCCTATTCTCTCTTGTTTTATTTACGAGCTTTGCACAAGCAGAAGTACAAAAGAGCCAGTGGGTTACCACTTGGGCAGCTAGCCCACAAAAAGTCTGGAATAAAGATTTCGTTTTTCCAACCCTAATTCCAGAGCAAATATCTAATCAGACTATCAAACAAATCAGTCAAATTAGTTTAGGTGGTGAAGCGGTTAGGCTTGTTTTTACAAATCAATATGGGGATCAACCGCTTTATATTGATAAAACTACTGTGGGGTTAGTCAAAGGACAAAGTCTTAAATCAAAAAGTGCTTATCCAGTTTATTTCTCTGGAAAGCTTAAAGCACAAATTTTACCTGGCAAACAATTGATCAGTGATCCAATCCAGCTCCCTGTTCCCGATCATGCGCAGTTAATGGTAAATACCTTTATTCAAAGGCCAACTACATTTAAAACTTTTCATTGGGATGCGAAACAAACCAGTTGGCTCATTACAGGCAACCAGACTACGAACTTAAATACGCCTAGTAGTGCCAAAACTACAACTGCGCGATTATTATTGTCGGCTGTAGAAGTAAAACCAAAGCGTAAAGCCCATGTTGTTGCTGTCATTGGAGACTCAATTACCGATGGAGCAACTGCAACTTTAGATGCAAATACTCGATGGACCGACTTTTTAGCTAAGCGCTTATCGCCACATCAAGTCGCGGTCATTAATAGTGGAATTTCAGGAAATCGACTACTCACAGACGGTATGGGTGACAGTGCTTTAGATCGTTTGAAAAAAGAAATATTTCAATACTCAGGTGTTAAAACTTTAATTGTGTTAGTTGGTATTAATGATATTTCATGGCCCGGTACAGCTTTTGCACCTAAACAACAAATACCGTCGTTTGAAGCCTTAACCGAAGGTTATAAACGTGTTGTAAAGGAAGCTCATGAGCAAGGTATTCAAGTGATTGGGGGGACGTTACTTCCATTTTCAGGTGCCTTACCTAATACACCTTTAGATAATTATTACCAACCGAATAAAGATGAATTACGCCAGCGCATTAACCACTGGATGAGAACCAGTAAAACATTTGATGGGGTTCTTGATCTTGAGCAAGGCTTAAAAGATTCAAAACATTCCGATCGATTAAATCCAATTTATGATTCTGGAGATCATTTACATCCAAATGATAAAGGTAATCAGCAAATGGCAAATCTAGTTGATTTAAACCAGCTACTTAACAAATAAAATTTCCAGATACAGGTAGGAATGATTTCCCTACCTGTATAAATATGGATTAATTACCCTCTAACTCGACATTAAGTTTTGGTGTAATAGGCTGTTTTTCAGCTGCATATCGTCTTAAAACCATGACCGCGAAAAGCGCTAAAATTGCAGGAATTGCGATCATCACAAAATTCATTTTATGTGGTAATTCCAACCCTAATAATAGGCCCGTTAAGATAGGTCCAACAATAGCCCCAATTCGACCTACACCAGAAGCACACCCAATTCCAGTAGAACGCACACTCAATGGATAATATTGTGCAACGTAGCTATAAAGCAGAATTGAGGTCCCAATCGTTGCAGCACCTGCAACAGTCACCAAACCATATAAAACATAGGCTGGAGACTTAAAGCCTAAACCGATTAATGCTAAAACACCCGCCAGTAGCATTCCCATAATTACCGGTTTTAAATGGAATTTATCAGACAAAATACCACCGCCAATTGAACCGATCATTGCGCCAACATTTAGGGCAAGCAAGAATAAAATACTTTTGCCCAATGAATACCCTGCTGCCAGCATGAGTTTTGGTAACCAGCTACTTAAGGCATACACCATGAGTAAGCACATAAAGAATACGAGCCAAAACATGAGTGTATTGAAAGCACGGCCTTGCTGAAATAATCCCTTTACAGAACTACCTGTTGGTACATTATCCTCATTAAGTACTAAGTGCATAGTGATCGTTAGGTTTTGTTCAGGTGAAATCTTTTGAATAATGCGCTGTGCTTGCTCAGTCTTACCCGTCTTAACTAAAAAGGTTAAAGACTCAGGTAAAAACTTCCAAATGACAGGTAATAAAAATAGTGGGATACCGGCAATTAAAAACATAATTTGCCATCCTTGACTTTCAACCAGATAACTACCGATTAATGCTGAAAGAATCCCGCCAATTGCATAACCACTAAACATACTCCCCACCAGCGTACTTCTTATACGTTTAGGTGCATATTCTGATGTAAGTGCAACTAAATTTGGCATGACCCCACCAATACCTAATCCCGCCAAGAACCGAAGTACCCCAAACTCAAGTGGGCTTGATGCAAAAGCACCTAAAAAGGTAAAACCACTAAAAAAAGTCACACAGATTAAAATTACCTTTTTACGGCCTATTTTGTCTGCCAGTGTTCCAAAGAACATTGCCCCAAACATCATTCCGCATAGTGCCGTACTTGCTAACACCCCCGCCTGTACAGCTGTTAACGACCACTCTTGCATTAGCAAAGGCAATACAACGCCATAAATCACCAGATCGTAACCATCAAAAATAATAATTAATAAACACCAAAGTAAAATACTCCAGTGAAAAGGGGTAAATCTGGCCTGATCAATAACTTCATTTACATTTAATTTAGATGTTGTCATTTACTCACCTCCTTTGTGAGATAAATTCATATTCAATTTTTTAAAACGACATACTGCACCCTAAAGAAAAAACAAATTATTCAAGGTTTTATTGAATAAATTAAAAGTCATAACTCGCCATCATATTGAAGCGGTTATCAATCCCGTTACGTCCATCAAAAGTTTCTCGTTCGCCATACACATATTCGACGCCCAAGGTAATTGGTTTGTATGGGTTATACAGTGCATTCACCCAGCTTTGCCAAAGCTCTTTGTTTTGAGTGGTGCTATTACGTTGTAATTCAGCAAAACGGTTATCATCTTTGGCTTTCATATAGCCGTAGCCTAAAGTCGAGCGAATTTGCGGTGTAAATTGATGAGTAATACCTAAAGAAACGGTATCAAATTCATTGCTATGCATATTGTTTTGATCATCTATTGCATAGCCGCTGTTACTCCATAGCAAGAAACGCCCATCTCCTTTGACATGGTAATAATCGGCTTTGAGTAATGTATCGGGCGTAATTTGGTATTTACCGCCCAAGCCTACGCCCCAAGCGACTTCCTCATCATGATTAGTTCTTTTTTCAGCAACAAAACTACGTCCCGATAACATCGATCCATTAGTAAATTTATGATTTAAGCGCCCTACCAAGGCTGGTAAACGCATTTTATTATCTGGATCTGAGGTCGCAGTATATTTCGGATCTTCAACCGATATTGCAAAGCTTGTATTTGCCGTTAAGTTATCGCTATAGCGAACTAGCGGTGATCTTAATAATGCACTGCCTACAAATGTGCCCGCGTCAATCGTTTCCGGATAATATTCAGGTGCAATAAATGTTGACCACGTTTGACCGATAAGCCATTTATCAAACGTTAAATAAGCATGGCGTATTCGAAACTGATCACGAGTGGCTGCCCCAAAGAAGTCCATTTCTAACTTTCCGCCCACCTCACCCGCGGCCGTCGGGGTTTTAAAATTCAGCCCGAAACGTGTCACATTAACGGTGCTGTGCAACTGGTCTTTTTGAGCAGATTCTTCTGGCGTATTTTCGAGTGGAACACCGCTAATATTGTTATACATCGTAGATGCCCCTTTCATTTGATAAGAAGCATCTGCCCGTATATAACCATATAAGTTAAATTCTGCACCAGACTTGGTTAAACCTTGCTGTATTGGTGGTACGGTTGCGGCTTGAGGAGTCGCTGAATTTGCTAGTTCCACTCGTCCTTGCGATAAAGATTTTTGCACCTGCATATTGGCTTGTAACATAGCCCGAAGCTCTTTCACTTCTTGGCGAAGTTGTGCTATTTCAGGATCTGTTTGACCTGCAAAAGCAGAAGACACAAGCAGGGTCACAGAAATAGCCAACAGGCTTTTTTGAACCGTTGTATTTAAAACTTTCATCATGAAATTTTCCTTTTGATCTTTAAATAGACTTAAAGATCTCGACATCCTTTTTGTTATGTACCTATCTAAAATAGGTGCTTAAAATTTGCCTTCCTTTCACAAGAAAGACTTTCGATCATATTTTTTAGACAAAACCTCCTTAAAGCGGCCTGAGAACCACTTTTAATTTGTTTTAAGTAAAGCTAAATCTTCTAATTTTTTTCAGTTTTTATATTCTCTTCCTCATTGAGAATATGCAGGTTTTATATCCGTATTAACGCTTTCCCAAATCCATTATTTTTTTGCAATAAACCCTTGATACGTCAAAATTTGCGTATAAGGATGCACACTTTCAAAACCAGTTTTTTCTAAAAGTTTTATATATCCTTCAGTGGTTAGGCTAAAAAAGTCTTGCGCCATACGCTCTAACATTTTTTGACATTGTTCTTCTGTTAAGCCTTGTGCCAAACATAAATAACGTAAAGCGTGAAGATGCTGTGGATTTACACACGTCATTAAATCGTAGGTCAGCAAAACAGCTTTTTCTTTTAAACGATCATAAATATCTTTAAAAAAAACAGGTTTTATGTCATCTGCAATAAAATGAGCCACGAGAATAGAAAGTGCAGCATCAAAGCAATTCTCAAGAGGTAAAGCTGACGTTTCACCGTGAACAAAAGTGACTTGAGAAGATTTATCTAAAAGTTCAACCTGTTCCTGAGCTTTTTGCAGCATAGTCAAAGATGGATCAACTGCTGTAAATTTCCAGTTTGGATGACGTTTAAGTAAATATTCGAGTTCATATCCCGTGCCACAACCCACAATTAAAATATGAGCATTTGGTGATAACACTGATTGCAAAATGGCATCCACCTGTTGATGGATCACCTCATAACCCGGAATTAATTTACGAATATGTTCGTCATATCCTTCGACTACCTTTGGGCTATTAAAGTCTTTTGCCATTTTGCTTATCCTCTATTTAAGCTGCCTTTCAACTTATAGTTTGCTGCACTTTGACCAAACTTTTAACCTCTTTAGTCAAAGACATTTCCAGTTAAGTTAAGTTCAGCTCGCATAATTTCCTGCAATTTAAACTTCTGCGCTTTGCCTGAAGCTGTCATTGGAAACTCATTAAAGAATCGGACATAGCGCGGCACTTTATTATGAGAAATATGCTCTTTGCAGAATTGGCGAATACTGTCTTCATCAATTTGATGATGTTCATGCAAAATAATACAAGCACAGAGTTCTTCGCCATATCTGGCATCTGGCAAGCCAATGACTTGGACATCGCTTACATCTGGATGAGTGTATAAGAAATCTTCAATTTCTTTTGGAAAGAGATTTTCCCCACCACGAATCACCACATCTTTAATACGGCCTTTAATTTTAATGAAACCGTCTTGATCCATTTCGGCAATATCACCTGTATGCATCCAGCCAGCTGAATCAATGACTTCTTTGGTCTTTTCTTCTTCGCCCCAATAGCCAGCCATCACTGAATAACCGCGAACGCATAGCTCACCCAAAGTTCCTTGTGGAACAATCTGCCCTTCTAAATCGACAATTTTAATTTCAACATGCGGATGAACATGCCCAACTGTGCTTACTCGTTTATCAATCGAATCATTTACCGAACTTTGTACACTCACAGGCGAGGTTTCAGTCATACCATAACAAATCGTGATTTCAGACATGTGCATGCGGTCTATAACCCGCTGCATAATTTCTCTTGGACAAGGACTCCCCGCCATAATGCCCGTTCTTAAGCTCGACAGGTCAAACTCATTAAACTGTTCATGTTCTAAGGTTGCAATGAACATGGTGGGCACACCATAAGCTGCCGTACAACGTTCTTGATGAATCGCTTTTAAAGTTTCTAAAGGATTAAATACCGCCGATGGATAAACCATGGTTGAACCATGCGTAACGCAGGCTAAATTCCCCATCACCATGCCAAAACAATGAAACAATGGCACAGAAATACACACTTTATCTTGAGGGGTTAAGCGAATGCCTTCACCAACAAAATAGCCATTATTTAAAATATTATGGTGGGTCAACATGGTCCCTTTAGGATTACCCGTTGTACCTGAGGTAAATTGAATATTAATGGTTTCATCAAACTGAAGTTGCTTGGTTAATAGTTTTAACTCTTCTAGCTGTTCAGAGGTTGGCGTAGTGACCAAATCACTAAAGCGATGAATACCTGTATGTTGCTGATCATCAATTTTAATAACAAATTTTAAATGTGGTAGTCGTGCTGAACTCAGCAGTTTATCTGGACTGGTCGTTAACTCAGGGGCAATTTTTGTGAGTAGTTCTTGGTAATCAGTCGTTTTGAATTGAGAAGCAATAATCAATCCTTTGCATGAGACTTTATTCAACACATATTCAAGTTCATGGCTTTTATAAGCTGTATTGAGATTGACTAAAATAATCCCTGCTTTAAAAGCTGCAAATTGGGTTACCGTCCATTCCACACAGTTAGGCGACCAAATGGCTAATCGATCACCTTTTTTTAATCCCAATTTTAAAAGGCTACAAGCAAAAGCGTTTACTTCATCCTGTAAAGCTTTATAGGTTAATCGTCTGTTTTGGTGGAAACTAACGATTGCTTCCTTTTCAGCATATTGCCGACAGGCCTGATCAAATTGTTCACCAATGGTCATACCCAATAAGGGCTGTGTGCTTGGTCCCGAGGCGTAGCTTAACCGTTCTTGTTGCATTGAATCATTCTCCTTGATTCTTCTAATTCTCTTCTTACCTGATCTAATTGTTGTTACTGCAACTATTTTTCTAAACCGCCTTCTTTGTGTTGTTTTATCCTTTATATGCCCTATTTCCTCTGCACAGCATCTACACAAAAGTCAGCAATCTGTTTTGAAAAATAGTCTTTATGCGCATGATCAAACTTTGTATTTTGAGCTGGGTCTAGGGGTTCAACCACCACATAGGTCATGGCACCGACAACACACAGTGCTGCTGTATTTAAATCATCCAAGACAAACTCACCACTTGCATTTCCATCCGCAAGTATTTTTTTAATACTTTGTTTAATCAATTGCTTCACACGAAAACGCTCATGTTCAACCGTTGAATCGACGGGTTCAAACATGAGTGAATATGCAAGCTGAGGACTATTCAGTGCCCTTTTTACAAAGGTTGCCACAGCCTTATGTAATTTCTGCTTTGCCGATAAGTCACTTTCAGTAATCGAATCAATCACCAATAGTTCCGTATTAATGGCTTCGGACAAAACCTCAATCAGCACTTGGCTTTTATTATCAAAGTAGCGATAAACCAGACCACTTGATACGCCCGCTTGCTCTGCAATTGTTTGTATTTGTGCGTCTTTAAACCCTCCCTCTGAAATTAACTTTCTGGCTGAACTCAAAATCGACTTACGATTTTGTTCCATCCGCTCTTGCATTAAAGATGATCGTTTATAGCTCATAATTTATTCTCTAACAAATAAAATGAATTGTAAATCATTTTATGAATCAGTATTCACTTTTTTAAAAAATCATTGTATGGTAATTATCAAATACCCACAAAATATTTTATGGACAACAAATATAACCAATAGGATGAAGATATCATGAACCTACGCAGCTTGAATTTCGGTCTAGATGAAACTTTAATTGCGCTTCAAGATTCAGTGGCAGCATTTTGTGCAAAGGAAATTGCACCAATTGCCCAACAAGTTGATCAAGACAACAAATTCCCTGCACATCTCTGGAAAAAATTCGGAGATATGGGCCTTTTAGGCATGACGGTTTCTGAAGAATATGGCGGTGCCAATATGGGTTATTTAGCTCATATTATTGCTATGCAAGAAATTTCCCGTGCTTCGGCAGCCATTGGTTTGTCATACGGTGCTCATTCTAATTTATGTGTAAACCAGATTAACCGTAACGGTAACGAGCAGCAAAAACAAAAGTATTTACCAAAATTGATTTCTGGTGAATATGTGGGTGCCCTCGCAATGTCTGAGCCAAATGCAGGTTCTGATGTCGTCAGCATGAAATTACGCGCTGAGCAAAAAGGCGATCACTTCGTTTTAAACGGTTCAAAAATGTGGATCACTAACGGCGGTGATGCAGATGTACTCGTGGTTTACGCTAAAACTGATCCACAAGCTGGCGCGAAAGGTATGACCGCTTTCTTAATTGAAAAAGGCATGAAAGGCTTTAGTCATGGCAACCACTTAGACAAACTCGGTATGCGTGGCTCTAACACTTACCCCCTGTTTTTTGACAATGTAGAAGTACCTGCTGAAAACGTACTCGGCGGTGTTGGTAACGGTACAAAAGTACTCATGAGTGGTTTGGATTATGAACGTGCAGTTTTAAGTGCCGGACCTTTAGGCATTATGGATGCTTGTCTAGATGTGGTAATTCCTTATTTACATCAACGTGAACAGTTTGGTCAGGCATTAGGTGAGTTCCAGCTTATGCAAGGCAAACTTGCCGATATGTATTCGACTTGGTTGGCATGTAAAGCCCTCGTCTACGCTGTTGGTGCTGCCTGTGACAAAGCTGACCATGACCGCAGTCTACGTAAAGATGCTGCAAGTGCCATTTTATATTCTGCCGAAAAAGCAACATGGATGGCTGGAGAAGCAATTCAAAGCTTAGGCGGCAACGGTTATATCAATGAATTCCCTGCTGGCCGTTTATGGCGCGATGCAAAACTTTATGAAATTGGTGCCGGAACTTCTGAAATTCGCCGCATGCTGATTGGTCGCGAACTCTTCAATGAAACCAAATAATAATTATAAATAAGGACGCATCTTATGAACCAATTACAAAGCAAGATTAATGTTCGAAGTGAAGACTTCAAAACAAACCAGCAAGCCATGCAAACATTGGTCACAGATCTCAAACAAGTTGCCCAGCGTATTGCGTTAGGTGGTGGTGAAAATGCCCGTCAAAAACATTTGGCTCGAGGTAAGCTTTTACCCCGCGAACGTATTGATCAACTGATTGATGTCGGCACGGCATTTTTAGAAATTGGTCAATTGGCAGCGTACAACGTTTATGAAGATGATGTACCTGCCGCGGGTGTAATTGCGGGTATTGGTCAAGTCAACGGCATCACTTGCATGATCGTTGCCAACGATGCAACGGTTAAAGGGGGAACGTATTATCCCCTTACGGTTAAAAAGCATTTACGCGCACAAGAAATTGCTGAACAAAACCACTTGCCTTGTATTTATTTGGTGGATTCAGGCGGTGCCTATTTACCAATGCAAGATGAAGTTTTCCCAGACCGTGATCACTTCGGGCGTATTTTCTATAATCAGGCACGCATGTCGAGCCTAGGGATTGCCCAAATTGCTGTGGTGATGGGTAGCTGTACCGCAGGTGGTGCATATGTACCTGCCATGTCTGATGAAACTATTATTGTCCGTAATCAAGGTACGATTTTCTTAGGCGGCCCTCCTCTGGTAAAAGCTGCAACGGGCGAAGTCGTGAGCAGCGAAGATTTAGGCGGTGGTGATGTGCATACACGTCTTTCAGGCGTGGCTGACCATTTAGCTGAAAATGATGAACATGCAATTGCCATTGCACGTAACATTGTTGCGAACTTAAATAAAAAGCCAAATGACTTAAATAAACAAGTTGATGAACCATTGTTTGATGCATCGGAACTCTATGGCGTAGTGCCAAGTGATGCGCGTAAACCTTTCGATGTACGTGAAGTGATTGCCCGTATTGTAGACGGCTCTCGTTTTGATGAATTTAAAGCACGATTTGGTTCAACACTGATTACCGGTTTTGCTTCTCTCTACGGCATGCCAGTCGGGATTATTGCCAATAACGGAATTTTATTTTCCGAGTCTGCACAAAAAGGCGCGCACTTTATTGAGCTATGCACACAGCGCAATATTCCATTGTTATTTCTACAAAACATTACGGGCTTTATGGTCGGTCGCCAGTATGAAAATGAAGGAATTGCAAAAAACGGCGCTAAATTGGTTATGGCAGTTGCAACCGCAAATGTACCAAAACTCACTCTAATTATTGGCGGCTCGTTTGGTGCGGGTAACTACGGTATGTGCGGACGTGCTTATTCACCACGCTTTTTATGGACATGGCCAAACTCTCGTATTTCAGTGATGGGCGGCGAGCAAGCAGCAAGTGTGCTCTCAACTTTAAAACGTGATCAAATTGAGCAAAAAGGTGCCGATTGGTCAGCTCAGCAAGAAGATGAATTCAAACAACCAATTCGTGAACAATACGAGCGTCAAGGCCATCCTTACTATGCTTCTGCCCGCCTTTGGGATGACGGTGTAATTGACCCAGCGCAAACTCGCCAAGTACTTGGCTTAAGCCTTGCAGCTGCTATGAACGCTCCAATCCAGCCAACCAAATTTGGCGTGTTCCGCATGTAAGAGGTGTATATGAGCTATCAATTTTTACAACTCGAACAACAAGGTCAGGTTGCCTATGTTTGGCTGAACCGCCCTGAATTACACAATGCATTCAATACTACAGTCATTGAAGAACTACATGCTTGCTTTAAGCAAATCAATACACGTGATGATGTTTGTGTTGTGGTTTTAGCGGGTCGCGGCAAAAGCTTTTCGGCAGGTGCCGACCTCAACTGGATGAAACAGGCAGGTCAGGCATCTTCAGCAGAAAATGAAGCAGATGCATTAAAACTTGCGCAAATGTTGGATGCACTTGCAACACTTAAACAACCGACTATTGCCCGCGTGCATGGGATTGCCTTTGGTGGCGGCATGGGTTTAGCGTCGGCATGTGATATTTGTATTGCCAGCACGGATGCCAAGTTTGCAACTTCTGAGGTTCGTTTAGGGCTTGCTCCATCTACCATTAGTCCCTATGTGATCCGTGCGATTGGTGCAAGACAAGCTTCCCGTTACTTCTTAACTGCCGAGCGGATTTCAGCACGTGAAGCCAAACAAATTGGCTTGGCACATGAAGTTGCAGATGCCGAAGACTTAGATAAAAAAGTTCAAGAAATTGTTGATGCTCTATTACTTGGTGGCCCGCATGCTCAAGCGGCCTCAAAACAACTCATTCAAATGGTCAGCAACCAGACCATGAGCAATGACTTGCTGCAACAGACAGCACATCATATTGCTCAAGTTCGTCAAGGCAGCGAGGCAAAAGAAGGTCTGAGTGCCTTTTTAAATAAACAGCAGCCTGCTTGGGTTTCTAACTCGAATAACAACAATTAAGGACGATCATCATGTTTGAAAAGATTTTAATTGCGAACCGTGGCGAGATTGCCTGCCGCGTAATTCGCACAGCTAAAAAATTAGGTATTGCAACGGTTGCCGTTTACTCAGATGCAGACGCAAATTCACAACACGTCAAACTTGCAGATGAAGCAGTTTATATTGGTCAGTCCCCTGCAACTCAAAGTTATTTACAAGCTGACCGCATTATTCAAGCTGCCATTGATACAGGTAGCCAAGCGGTTCATCCAGGTTACGGCTTCCTTTCAGAAAATGACCAGTTTGCACTCGCTTGCCAACAACACAACATTTGCTTTATTGGGCCACCAGTGGATGCCATTTTAGCGATGGGTTTAAAAGCCACCTCGAAAGCGTTAATGGAAAAAGCTGGTGTCCCTTTAACACCGGGTTATCACGGAACCAACCAAGATGCCGACTTTTTAAAACAACAGGCAGACCGAATTGGCTATCCTGTTTTAATTAAAGCCAGTGCTGGCGGTGGTGGTAAAGGCATGAGTCTGGTTGAACGCAGTGAAGATTTTCTGCATGCTTTAGCCTCTTGTAAACGTGAAGCCAAATCGAGCTTTGGTAATGATGATGTCTTGATTGAGCGTTATGTGATTCAACCGCGCCATATTGAAGTGCAAGTGTTTGGCGATACACATGGCAACTATGTGCACTTATTTGAACGCGACTGCTCTGTACAACGCCGTCACCAAAAAGTGTTAGAAGAAGCCCCTGCTCCACAAATGCCAAGCGAGAAGCTCGATGCAATGCGCCAAGCTGCAATCGATGCTGCACGTGCCGTAAATTATGTCGGTGCCGGTACGGTTGAGTTTATTGTGGAACAAGACGGTACGGCGTATTTCATGGAAATGAATACCCGCCTACAAGTCGAGCACCCTGTCACCGAAATGATTACAGGTGAAGACTTGGTTGAGTGGCAACTTCGTGTGGCTTATGGTGAACCTTTACCTAAACTACAAAACGAAT
This sequence comes from Acinetobacter sp. 826659, assembly GCF_000588515.1. Classification (NCBI taxonomy): domain Bacteria; kingdom Pseudomonadati; phylum Pseudomonadota; class Gammaproteobacteria; order Moraxellales; family Moraxellaceae; genus Acinetobacter; species Acinetobacter sp. 826659. The sequence continues at coordinate 50,857 of NZ_JFYD01000006.1, forward strand.
TGCAGATTCATGGACATGCGCTCGAAGCACGGATTTATGCTGAGGAACCTGAAAAAGGCTTTTTACCTGCCATTGGTAAAATTGACTATTTGCGTTACCCAACTCAAAACCAATATGTGCGTGTAGACAGCGGTATTGTTGAAGGCGATGAAATCACGACCTATTACGACCCAATGATTGCCAAACTCATTGTATGGGGTAAAAACCGTGAAGCTGCGCTCATTCAAATGCAACACGCTTTAAGCCAATTCCATGTCGATGGCTTAGGCAACAATATTGCCTTTCTGGAAAAGATTGTTCGTAGTGAATCTTTTAAACAAGCCAAGCTTGATACCAACCTGATTCAACGTGAACAAAACTTCTTGTTTAGTCCTGAAGAAATTAAACCGGAACTGGTGGTAGCAGCAGCATTTATTGAGTTTTTAAGCCAACTTAATAACAACAGCTCAAACCAAAAACAGCTTTGGCAAACTCAGCCACTTTGGCGTTTAAATATTGCTTATCAGCACAGCATCAAACTGAATTATTTAAACCAAAATACCCAAATCAAGTTTGCCTCAAATGAACATGGCTTCACCGCAGAACATAACGGTCAAAGCTACCCGATTTCAGGTCAATTGCTTGATGCGCATATGGCATCTGTTCAAATTGGTGGGACTCAGCAAAAGCTATCTTTTAACCAAAGTCAGCAAGGCATTACCTTGTTCCAAAATGGACAAAGCTATAAGTTTGCATATATTCGCCAAGACTTTAATCAAGCAGATAGCCAAGCCGATGAAGGTCACTTAAAAGCACCGATGCCGGGTGTAGTCACGCAAGTACTTGTAAGCGCAAATCATAGCGTAAAGAAAGATGATATTTTAATGACGCTTGAAGCCATGAAAATGGAATATACCATTCGTGCGCCTAAAGACGGCGTGATTGTAGACTCCTATTTCCAAGTCGGTGATCAGGTCAAAGCTGGCGACGAGCTTGTTGAATTTCAGCCTGCACAGGAGGAAGTTGCATGAGTGAGTTTGTCAAAATCGTGGAGGTCGGTCCCAGAGACGGCCTCCAAAATGAAAAGCAGGCTTTGACTGTCGAACAACGCTTAAACTTTATTAATGACCTTATTAATGCAGGTCTGAAATCGATTGAAGTCGGTTCATGCGTTTCGGCAAAATGGGTACCGCAAATGGCTCAAAGTGATGAGCTATTTAAGCTGTTACCCCAAACAACTGATGTGCAATTTAGCCTGCTCACCCCCAATATCAAAGGTTTTGAAACTGCTCAAGCGGTAGGATGCAAAGAGGTTGCGGTGTTTACCGCAGCTTCTGAAAGTTTTACCCGCAAAAATATCAACTGCTCAATTGATGAAAGCTTTGAAAAATTTAGCGATGTCATGAGCGCGGCAAAAGCGCATAACATCCGTGTGCGCGGTTATGTCTCTTGCGTTGTCGACTGTCCTTATGAAGGTGCAATTGCCCCTGAACAAGTGGTAAAAGTTGTTAAACGGCTCTATGACATGGGCTGCTATGAGGTGTCTTTAGGTGAAACTATTGGTACCGCAACACCAGATCGCGTTCAAAAGGTTTGGCAAGCCTGTCTTGCTGAACTCGACAGCAAGGTTTTGGCAGGACATTTCCACAATACCTATGGCATGGCGATTGCCAATATTTATCAGTCTTTACAGCAAGGCATTCGTGTTTTTGACTCGTCCCTTGCAGGACTCGGTGGTTGCCCTTATGCCAAAGGTGCCTCTGGTAATGTATCGACCGAAGATTTGTTTTATTTGTTGTCGCACATGGGGTTTGAAACTGGCATTGACTTAGAAAAACTGATGCAAGCCAGTCAAAATATTAGCAATGTATTAAACCGAAAAAGCTTGTCGAATTATGCAAATGCTTATTGGCAAACCAAGTGTGCGTAGTCATTAATTAAAATAGCTCAGCATCTGGTATAAGGCTTAATATTAGGCTGAGTACCAGATCATCCTATCTCATCTTTATCTCATTTCGTTCAGGAATTGGGACTAATTCCCTTATGCAATTTTTTTAAGATTTATCGTTTATCTCTGTATTAAATGCCTCTTTCAAAAGAAGCATTCTCTACCCTATTTTATTCTAATCTGTATTATTCTTCATCCTTTTTTATCTTAGTCCTTAAAAAATTTATCTCATTATTTATAAAAATAAGATGCATCCATTTCAATTCTTGGAGAAATATATTCTTCCACCCAATCTAACCATGCACGTGTTTTGGCATCGATAAAATGGCGTGAAGGCAACAAGGTATAAACTCCGATATCGGGCGAACGCCACTCTGGCAAGATATGACATAATCTTCCATTTTGAACCGCATCTAAAGCCGAAAACATCGGCAATAATGCGATGCCCATATCTTGTTGCACTACATCTAATAATAACTCAGGGTTATCTGCAATGAGTTGCCCGCCAATGTCGATTTGGTAAGACTCACCACTTGTATTTAATAAGTGCCAATCTGGTGTAATAGACGGGTTTACCAAGCGTAAACAGGCATGATCTTTTAAGTCTTCTGGGGACTTCGGCATACCATGCTTTTCTAAATAAGCAGGTGAAGCACATAAAACAGAAAAGATAGTGCCAATTCTGCGTGCGACAAAACGAGAGTCTGTTAATGATTCAGTCAGATAAAGACTGACATCCACCCCTTTTGCCAACAAGTCTGGAACGTACTGTGAAGTCGTATATTCCACGGTTAATTCGGGGTAATGCTTACAAAACTCGGCCATCACTGGAAAAACATAATGATGCCCAAAGCTGCCCATGCTTAACACACGTAAACGGCCTTTGGGTTTAGATGCCGTTCCTGTTACTTCTGATTCTGCTTCATCCACCATTGAAATGACTTGGCGACAGCGTTCTGCGTAAGTCGCACCAATATCGGTCAGTGCCTGCTGGCGCGTTGAGCGTTGTATTAATTTTGTACCTAAGCGTGTTTCTAGCTCGCTGATAAGACGTGAAACCTGTGCTGTGGTCAGATCCATCTGCTCAGCTGCTGCTGTGAAACTCCCGCTATCAATCACTTTCAGGAATGCATGCATTGCATGCAATAGTCCACCATCGAGATTTTTGCGCATAACGTAAATATGTTTTCCTAAATTACGGATTGTTGCACCAGTTTAGATCAACCACAATGACTAAATGTACATACATTGGCACTAATTCTTTTTAAGAAGAGGAACCGATCTTTTTTTATTTCGTATGTCACTTGCTCCAAATATTCAACTGGATGTTGAAAAAAGAAAGTAGTCCGAGCTACTAAAAATTCTAAGGAGATATAAATGAATATAGCTACAAAAGTCACTCCAAATATTATTGCAACAAAGGATGTGTCACTTGAAGATAAATATGTAAGTGATAACGGTACAGCATATATGACCGGCATTCAGGCGCTTGTTCGTTTGCCTCTAGCCCAAACTCGCCGTGACGCGATTAATGGTTATCATACTGCTGGTTTTATTTCTGGTTATCGCGGTTCTCCTGTTGGTAACTATGATAGTTTCCTTTGGCAAGTTCAAGGATTACTTAAATCCCATAATGTTGTATTTCAACCTGGTGTAAATGAAGACTTGGCTGCTACCGCAATTTGGGGTACCCAACAAGTTAACCTTTCAGGCCAAGGCAAATATGATGGAGTGTCTTCATGGTGGTATGGTAAAGGCCCGGGTGTTGACCGTTCAGGCGATGTACTCCGCCATGCGAACTTAGCTGGTACCTCTGAACGTGGTGGTGTGGTTGCCTTATTTGGTGATGACCACTCATGTAAATCTTCTACAATCCCGCATCAGTCTGAACATGTCATGATTGGTTGCGGTATTCCAATTTTCTACCCAACATCCGTTCAACAAATTTTAGACTTTGGTGTTCACGCCATTGCAGTTTCACGTTTTTCTGGCCTTTGGTCCTCAATGAAGCTAGTCAGTGAAATTGTGGAAACTTCCGCTTCAGTTCATGTCGACCTAGACCGTGTTACTCCAGTTATACCAGAAGATGTCAATTTCCCAGAGGGTGGTGTCAATATTCGTTGGCCAGACCACGGCATTCAGCAAGAAGAACGTCTTTATAAATACCGTTTACCTGCTGTTTTGGCTTATGCCCGCGCCAACAAAATCAACACCGTTACATGGCCTTGTGAAAATGCCCGTATCGGTATTGCTGCAAGTGGTAAAGGTTATTTAGATACCATTGAAGCCTTACGCATTTTAGGTATTGAAGATGAAACTGCCCAACAGCTTGGGCTACGTGTTTATCAAGTTGGTTTGATTTGGCCTTTAGAACCACAAGGCATTCGTGAATTTGCCGAAGGTTTAGAAGAGCTAATCGTTATTGAAGAAAAACGTCCAATTCTTGAAACACAAATTAAAGATGAGCTGTACTCACTGCCTGATGGCAAACGTCCTCGTGTCATTGGTAAAGCAACTGACGGCAAAGGTGAATGGAGTACTTCTATTGAAGAAGCGCCGCTTATTGGTCACTATGAGTACCAGCCTGAACCTATTGCAAAAATGCTGGCTACTCGCTTCTTAAAACTCGATATTCCAGAAAGCTTAAAAACACAAATCCAAAGCAGAATCGACTTACTATTAAAAGCAGAGCAAGAATCAAAACGTGTTATTGATCTTGCAGAACGTAAACCTTATTTCTGTAGTGGTTGCCCTCATAACTCTTCAACCGTAGTTCCTGAAGGTAGCCGTGCATTAGGCGGTATCGGTTGTCACTATATTGCCGTTTCACTTGACCGCGGTACCGAAACGTTCTCTCAAATGGGCGGTGAAGGTGTAAGTTGGGTGGGTGCATCGCCTTTTACAAATGAAAAACACATTTTTGCTAACCTCGGTGACGGAACTTACTTCCACTCAGGTTACTTAGCAATTCGTCAGTCTATCGCTGCAAAAACCAATATTACCTACAAAATCCTCTACAACGATGCAGTCGCTATGACAGGTGGTCAGCATGTAGATGGTCATTTGAGCGTTGCACAGTTAACTCGCCAGCTTGCTGCTGAAGGTATTAAAAAACAAGTCATCGTAACTGATGAAGTTAAGCTATTAAACGAAGAAGATGGTATTGCACCGGGTGTCGAAATTCGCCACCGTAATGAGCTCGACGCAGTTCAACGTGAGCTTCGTGAAGTGACAGGTGTAACCGCTTTAATTTATGTACAAACCTGTGCCAGTGAAAAACGTCGTCGTCGTAAACGTGATGTCTATCCTGACCCAGCTGAGCGTTTATACATTAACAGTGATATTTGTGAAGGCTGTGGCGACTGTTCGAAAAAATCAAACTGTTTATCTATTGAACCAGTAGAAACAGCGTTAGGTACTAAACGTCAAATTAACCAAAGTAGCTGTAATAAAGACTTCACTTGTGCCGAAGGGTTCTGTCCTAGTTTTGTGACTGTTCATACACGTGATATGAAACGTCCTGCTAAATTTGAAGGTATTGGTGCAGGCTGGCCAACATCCCCAGTTATTCCTCAGTTATATGATGTTCCAAGTCGTATTATGGTTGGTGGTATTGGTGGTACAGGTGTTGTGACTATTGGTGCACTGCTTGGTATGGCAGCTCACCTCGAAGGTAAAGCAACCCGTGTTATGGACATGGCAGGTCTTGCCCAAAAAGGTGGTACGGTTTATTCATACGTACAACTTGCAGCAACTGATGAGCAAATTTCTTCTACCAAAATTCCGGCAGGCCAATGTGAATTATTGATTGGTGCAGATGCGGTAGTGGCTGGGGGGAACGCTGCTCTATCTCGCTTAAAAGATGATGCCTTAGTTATTGTGAATGAAGACAGCACCCCTACTTCTGAGTTTATTAAATCTCGTGACTGGTATGCGCCTATTAGTGATTTAATTGATCGTCTTCGTGGTCGTGTTCGTCAAGGTCAACTGGTTTCTTTGCCAGCGGCTCGCATTGCAACACAACTGTTAGGTGATTCAATTTATACCAACCAGTTATTACTCGGTATGGCATGGCAATCTGGTCGTATTCCGTTATTACGTGAAAGCATTGAAAAAGCAATTCGCCTAAATGGTACGGCTGTTGAAAAGAACATCGAAGCTTTCCGCGTGGGTTGTCATCTTGCAAGTGACCCAACTTTAGCTGCACGTTTAGTTGCAGCAATGCCAAAAACTAAAACTCCGCAAACTTTGGCTGAACTTGTTGAAGACCGTTCTGCTCGTTTAACAGACTACTGGAATGAAGCTTATGCAGCTAAATACCGTACGCTTGTAGAACTTGCAGCTAAAAAACTACCAGAAGAGTTAACAGGTACGATTGCAACTCAGCTTTATAGAGTCATGGCGTATAAAGATGAATATGAAGTTGCTCGTCTTTTAACAGGTAAAAGCTTCAAAGAATCGATTGAAACCCAGTTCGGTAAAGGCTTACGTTTAACGTATCATCTTGCTCCGCCAGCGTTACTTGGTGGTCTGAAAAATGTTCGTAAACGTGCGTTTGGTTACTGGATGCGCTTCCCAATGATGATGCTTGCTCGCTTACAATGGCTTCGTGAAACTTTCCTTGACCCATTTGCACGTCAAGAAGAGCGTCAACATGAACAAGCATGGCGTGACCGTTACATCTCATTTGTTGAAGCACTTGTTGAAGCACCAGACAATCATAACTTGGCAGTTGCTGAGCAAATTGCAAAATTACCGGCAGAAGTTCGTGGTTATGGGCACATCAAAATGAAAGCAATGGATGCTGCAAAACAACGTTGGGACGAGCTTACACCAACACTGATTAAAGTTCGTAGCTAAGAAATTGCTTAAAAATTAAATCTCAAAATAAAAAAGTCATCCTTAGGGATGACTTTTTTATTGGCTTAAAATTTATTTAGCCATTTTACGTAAAGTCAAAATCTGCTCACTGCGTCCAAATGGACCATACACGTCATGTAAAACCGCACTGGTTAAACCAATGCCATCCGAACCATATTGCTGAACGGTTTCCAGCCCCAACCATTTTCCTTGCGGATAGCGGTGCATGTGGATTTGTAAATCAAGATTTGGAAAGCCCCAAGTAAATTCTCCTTCTTGTCTTGGCACAATGCCGTTTGCGGTATCTACCATACCAATTAAATGGGCAAAATCTGTCGTCGGCTGCCCTTCAACCATTTCGTTATCATTATTGAGCCAAACAATGCCTTTGCCCGCACGATGCTGATCATTAGTTTTAGTGACGAGTGTCTGGATAAAGCCACCCGGCCATCTTTTCATACCCGTCCATTCGGTAAAGGTATCTGGATGGTGAACTGGTTGATCTTCAAGCCCAGCAATATCGGAACTGTCTTGAGTACACATGCGCCATGCTCTAGCCACAATGCAGGTTTTACCTTGTGCTTGCATTTCAGCTTCAATCAGTTCAATGGTTTTACCAGCACGAATGACATGTGTCTTAATCGTAAACTCACCAAAAGCAATCAATCCAAAAATATCAAAACTAATTCGACCAATTCGCATATCTTGTCGTGGTGAAAATTGCTCTAACTCTGCTGCGATTACACCACTTGCAGGCGCCATGTGCTGTTCATGAGGATTCCAAGCTCCTTGTGCATGAACAGTTGAGCAATAATGAGCAATAACTTCACCTTGAGGACCAATTGTTCTATTCAGTAATTGATAATAAGCATTCATGATTTTCTTTCCGTAGTCCTTGTCCAACATCAATATTTAATGAAAATTCACGTTTTAATGCTTATGTTAACCCTCTATTTCATTGGCTCAACTGGTTTTTCCTACCAAAAACTGATGAGTCTAAAATTACAAATTTAATCACTAGGTAAAATTCCGCACATAAATTTCACCTAGTGATTCTAAAAATGACTATTCACTAAAATGCAAAAGCATCTTGATCGAGCTCCATCACAGCGTCAGCGCCAGACTCAATAGAAGCAGCATGACTCTGTGTACGATGCAAAAGCTTTTGATAGAAAAACTTAGCAGTAGTTAATTTTGGTTTATAAAAAGCTTCCTCTTGTGTACCCGTTTCTAATTTTTCATGGGCAACTTGTGCCATTCGAGCCCACAAATACGCGAACACAACGTAACTGGAAAAATAAAGATAATCTACTGAAGCGGCTCCTATTTCTTCTGGGTTGTGCTTGGCTTTGTCAGCAATCGTTTTGGTCAGTGACAACCATTGTTGCTTGAGCTCAGCTAATTTTTCTAAATAAGGTTTCAAGACTTCATTTGATTGCTGTTGACCAATAAATTGATCAATTAAGTCGGTCATATTTTTTAGAAGTTTGCCTTCTGACTTGAGGACTTTACGTGCAAGTAGATCTAAAGACTGGATTTCTGTGGTTCCTTCATACAATGTTGAGATACGCGCATCACGTACAATTTGCTCCATACCATGCTCAACAATAAAGCCGTGGCCGCCAAATACTTGAACGCCATGCTTGGCAGACTCATTACCTGACTCGGTTAAAAAAGCTTTGGCAATTGGCGTTAAAAAAGCCAGTAATTCATCGGAGTGTTTTTGCTGTTCCTGATCATTTGAGCTTTCCACAATATCGACATGCTGAGCTAAAAAGTAAGCCAGCGCACGACCACCTTCGGAAAAAGCTTTTTGTGTCATTAACATTGAACGTACAGCGGGATGAACAATAATTGGATCGGCATTTTTGTCAGGATATTTAGGACCGGATAACGAACGCATAGCGAGGCGCTCTTTGGCATAACTTAATGCGCCTTGAAATGAAATTTCAGAAGCAGCAAGCCCTTGTACAGCTGTTCCAATACGTGCGGTATTCATAAAGGTAAACATACAATTAAGCCCGCGATTTTCCGGACCAATCAAATAACCTTTGGCGCCATCAAAATTAAGTACACAGGTGGCATTGCCATGAATCCCCATTTTATGTTCAATCGCGCTACAGACGACTTTATTACGGTCCAGCACCTGACCGTCGTCACTCACATTAAATTTAGGCACAATAAATAAAGAAATGCCTTTGGTCCCTGCAGGTGCCTGAGGCAAACGGGCTAAAACAATATGAATAATATTTTCAGAAAGATCATGCTCACCCACCGAGATAAAAATCTTTTCACCTGTAATGGAGTAGCTACCGTCCGGATTTGGTTCTGCTTTCGTTCTAATTAACCCAAGGTCTGAGCCTGCATGGGATTCGGTTAAACACATGGTTCCGGTCCAAGCCCCACTAATGAGTTTAGTCAAATACTGCTGTTTTTGTTGCTCAGTACCATGATGCTCAATGGTTCTCATTGCGCCATGAGACAAGCCGGGATACATCGCCCAAGCCCAATTAGAACCACATAACATTTCAGAAATAGCAATCCGCAGCAATGTAGGCAAGCCTTGCCCACCATATTCCGGATCGGCGGTTAGTGAGGTAAATCCAAGCTCAGCATATTTTTGGTAGGCTTCTTTAAAACCTTTCGGTGTTGTGACTACGCCTTGATTTAAATGACAGCCTTCCTGATCGCCATTTTGATTTATGGGCGCCAATTCATTTTCACAAAAATCTGCTGCTGCCTCTAAGTATTGATCAATTAATTCTCGATTTACGCTTTCCTGATATTTACTTAAACCTTGATAGTTCTGTTCTGTTTGAAGCATTTCATGCAGTACAAATTGCATATCGCGTAATGGAGCTTTGTATAAAGGCATAGTTTTTTTCCTTTCACCTCACTGCCTGTGTCATGGGCAGATATCGTTTTTCCTTAAAAATGGACTTTTATTGTTTCAATCTCACCAAAATATCAAAAAATTTCTTATAGCAAAATATATTTTCACTAATTTAATAAAATTATCGTAACTTAGCCATAGGAATAAAATATAGATATATGTTTTAAATACAAATATAAGATAAAAAGTTATTAGTCTCGTTTTAAGTAGAATAAATTTATATTTTGTATTGCAAAATTTTATTCCGTAAAAAATCAATTTATAGTATGGTGATTAGACTGCTTAATCATGCAAGGACGATTTATGGAAAGCCCGAAATACACAGGTCTTGAATTTTTAACCGCTTTAAAAAATGGTGAAGTTTCTCCATCACCTATGGCTCACACCATACCAATGGAACTCGTTGAAGTTTCCGAAGGTAAAGCAACTTATAAAGTTACTCCTCGCAAAGAACATAGAAATATACAAGGCGGTGTACACGGCGGCTTTTGCGCCACAGCTTTAGATACGGCAACAGGCAGCGCAGCTCATACATTACTTGAACATGGCGTTGGTTATGGAACCATTGATTTAAATGTAAAAATGATCCGTCCCATGCAAGTTGATACTTCGTACTATGCGACAGCCGAATTGATTAATGCGGGCCGTAATATTATTAGTACCGAAGGAAAAATCGTAGATGAGAACGGCAAAGTGTATGCTTTTGCTTCGGCAACCTTAATGATTATTCGCAAATAATAAAATATTGAAGCTCCTGTTTATGGAGCTTTTTCTTGCTTTGCTAACTTGTTCATTTCATAAAAATCTAAGCGATCAATCACGAAACTTAACATTGCCATCGCTAAACCTAAGGCTGCACATGCTTCCCATCCCCAATGTTTCCAAGCATACACCGCAATAAAAGAACCTAAGGCGGCTCCGCCAAAATATAAGGTCATATAAATTGAATTAATACGGGAACGTGCCTCGGCCGAAATTCGATAGACCAAATTTTGGTTAAGCACATGAAATGCTGACAAACCGAAGTACGCCATAATCACACCAACAGCGTAGGCAACCAGAGACTGCTGAGCAAAAAATAGTGGTATCCATGCACTTATTAATAAGCCCATGCAAATCAATGCAATTTTATTTTCAAGTCCTGCCGCAATTTTCTTACCTGCCCAAGGGGTCGCAAATACCCCTGCCAGTCCAACAATCCCAAATAAACCAATCTGGAAATCGTTAAAGTGATAAGGCTCATTCGCTAAAATAAAAGTCATGGTGGTAAAAATGAGGGCCAAAATTCCAAAGCCAATTCCACCAGCAAAACCACGGCGTAGTAAATGAGGCTGATGAACAGCTAATGAAAATAGTGAACCATAAATCTGTAGAATATTAAGTTGGTGAGACTTACGCGCAACTGGTAACTTTATCCACATTACCCAAGCAAACACCAAAATGACAACTCCGCTAATTAAATAAACCGCATGCCAAGACCAAACTGTAGAAAGTAAGCCTGCAATAGAGCGTGCCAATAATATTCCCAAGAACAAACCACTCATGAGAGTGCCTACAACTTGAGGGCTTTTTTTCGGACTAGCTAAACCTGCGGCGAAAGGAACCAAAACTTGAGTCGCAATCGAAAAGAATGTGGCTAAAAAGGTAAAGCCATATAAAGCTGGCAAGGTTTGACTTAAGGATAGCCCTACTTGGGCAAGCCCCGTACAACACATGAGCAAGCAAATATAACTGCGCTTTTCAAAAAAGTCGCCTAAGGGAACCAATATAAAAAGGCCAACTGCGTAGGACAGTTGGCTAATCACAATAGTTAAAGCGACTTGATCGGCATTAACTTTTAATGCTTCAGCAATCGAATAGATTAAGGGCTGGTTATAATAGTTTGAACCCGCACAAATTCCACATGTCATTGCCATGATAAAAATAAAGCTTTTTGACAGTATATTTTCTGCATTGGGCTCAACTATTTTTTCCATTTTTAACTACGCCCCATTTTAGAATTTATACATCGATACGAAGTTTACACGTGATACATCAGCGGTTCTGCCATCAAAAACTTCTCGTTTGCCTTGGTGATATTCCATCCCAATATCCATTTGCTCAATCGGTGAATAAAAGACGTTAGCTGCGTAGTCCGTTAAGCGTTTATTAGCATCTGGATTGAGTTTGGCATACGCCGTGTCGTCATCATAATCAAACATTGAAGCCGATAAGTTTGCACGCCATTGCTCATTAAATTTATATGAATAGCCAATATTGATGCTATTCAACTTATTCATAACCAAATCTGTTTTGTCTTCGTTTAATGAGAAATCACCCGCGGTATTTAAACTTGCTGAATTTGCCAACCCGCTTTGGGTGGTATACGGCATAAATTTTTGATCACCGACAATATATTGATAATTTGCTTGTACTGATTGTTGTGGCGTGAGTTGATATTTTAAACCGCCTCCAGCACCCCAGCTTACTTTCTTCACCGTGGCAGTTGCGACATCTGTAGACTTTTCATTAATAAAGCCTTGAGCAAGTGCTGTTAAAGGACCTTGTTTAAAGGTATAGCGACCCGTTAAAGTCGGAAATGCCGAGACTCTCGAACCTGTATATTCCAAAGCTACTTTTAAATCATTATTGGCATCAATTTTCCAGTCATAGCGAATTTGAGGAGTACGCGTATAGGAAGTTCCCACAAATTGGGTGTAATCGACAGCTTCTGTACGGGTTTCCATGTTAGACATGAGTGACCATGTTTGACCAAAGGTCCAGTCTTTATAGGTAAAAAATGCATGACGGATACGGAATTTACCATCCCCCGTTCCCATGTTAGAGCTATCAAAGAAATCGGCTTCGATATTCCCTGTAACCGCTTTATTTGGGCTATTAAAATAAACACCTAATCGGCTTGCATTAATCATGGCATCGGAACGTGCATGATTTGAACGTTTTTCACTTTCAAAAGGTGTTCGGTACAGACTGCTGGTCGTTCTACCGCCCGAGTCTGGTGATGATTTAAAATCAACCGCTGCATCAATACGGGCAATACCGTAAACCTTCACATTATCTGTCCAAGTCACCCACGAAGGAGCAACAGGCTTCTCTGTTATAGTCGCTTTAGTTTTTTCGATGTTCTCTTCAATCTTTACCTGTTTGACTTGTAAATTATTTTGAGTTTGTTTCTGAGCAGCAAGTTCTGCCTTTAATTTTTGCAGCTCGGTTTCTAGCAAATTAATTCTTTGTTCTGTGGTATCTGAAGAATTTGCAAAAATAGTCCCTGAAGCCGCAGCGCAAGCTGCAGCTAAAATTAATTTTTTCATCTTTTAATCCTTAAAGAAGCGTTTTTTCCGTGTGTAATTTAGGCTACACGTGCATCTATCAATTCACAGTCTGTGACAGCCTGTAATTCATCAAAAGTTAAGCCTTCGACTATTTCCGTGACATAAGCTTTTTGGTCTTTGAGTTCAATAATGCATAAATCTGTATAAATACGATCTACACACTGCTCACCCGTCATTGGATATGTAATTTCCTTTACAATTTTGGGCTCACCTTTTTTAGTGACGTGTTCCATATAGACATAAATCGTTTTTGCGCCGACTGCCAAATCCATAGCACCGCCGACTGCTGGTACATCATCCGCTTTACCGGTATGCCAGTTTGCCAAGTCTCCATTTACCGCAACTTGGAATGCACCAATCACACAAATGTCCAGATGGCCACCACGCATAATGTCAAACGAGTCGCCATGATGCATAAAGCATCCACCATCTAACAAAGTGACAAGTTCTTTTCCGGCATTAACCAAATCTTGATCTTCCTCACCAGGTTGTGGCGGTGGGCCAAAAGCTAAAACACCATTTTCCGAATGTAAAAAGATTTCTTTGTCTTTTGGCAAAAATTTAGCAACGTTGGTCGGTAAGCCAATCCCTAAATTGACATAAGAACCTTCCGGAATGTCATTGGCAATGAGCTTGGCAATATCTTCACGAGAACGCTTTTGAACTGACATTAGATATCTCCTACTTTTACAACGTGCTGAACAAAAATTCCCGGTGTAATAATGCACTCTGGGTCAAGCGTTCCTAGCTCTACAGTATCATTCACTTGAACAATCGTGGTCTTGGCGGCTTTTGCCATAATTGGGCCGAAATTGCGGGCCGCTTTGCGGTAAGTTAAATTGCCCCAGCGATCGGCTTTATCGGCATAAATCAGTGCAAAGTCAGCTTCAAGTGGATATTCAAGTACATAGTTTTTACCGTTAATGGTTCGGGTCTCTTTACCCTCGGCAACTTTGGTGCCATAACCAGTCGGAGTAAAAATAGCGCCTAAGCCTGCGCCAGCTGCCTGAATACGACATGCCAAATTACCTTGTGGAACCAGTTCCAACTCAATTTTTCCTGCTCTATATAAGTCTTGAAAAACGGTTGATCCCGCAGATTTCGGAAAAGAACAAATCATTTTTTTAACACAGCCAGCAATAATAAGCTTGGTTAGGCCACGGTCACCAGAAGCCGCATTGTTATTTACAATGGTAAGTTCTTTTTTTCCTAAATCGATTAAGGCTTCAATTAATTCAGCAGGTTGCCCCGTCACACCGAACCCGCCTGTCATGACGGTTGCACCATCAGGAATAGCTTTTAAAATCGGTTCAATGTCACTGGTGATTTTATTTATCATCTCACTTGTCCCTTTTCATCCTTAATTTAAGGTGACAGATTGATCTGTCACTCTGCCTTTTGCGGGTTAAATAGTCGGTCTTTAATAAATAACAATGGGATTACACCGCAGATAAAATAAGCAGCAGCCATCACCAAGAGCCCTAAACCAATAGAACCGTTTTGCGATAGATAACCAATTGTTAATGGAGAGAAAATTGAAAGTACTTTGCCAATGTTATAAGCACCACCCACTGCCGAACCTCGAATCGAAGTCGGGAAGCTTTCTGTCATGTAAGTGGCATTAATTGCGTATGGAATACCGTAAAGGAAACCGAAGAACAACATCATCCATAAAATGTTGGTTGGTGTATTTAAATAGACAATGACCGGAATAAATAAAGCTGTACCAATAGTTCCAAAAGCGAATACAGCGCGTCGTCCTAATTTATCGGCAACGATTCCTGCGATCACTTTAGCAAACATCATAATCAGGAAAGTACCGACCATATACATGGCCATTTCTTTAAACTTGATGCCAAGATCAGACTCTAAATAAGCAGGTAACCAGTTACTTACACCGTAATAACCAAACTGCAATGCACCCGTACTAATAATCCAGAGAACAAACATGGTGCCATGTTTTTTGTCTCTTAAAATCTCAAAATATGGATTTTGACGTTTTTTAGGTTGGTTACTTTGAGCAACTTCTAACGCTTTTAATTGACGCGCTTTTTTCCAAGACTCAGGTTCAGGTACACAAAAGTGCATCAAAACTGACAACACCACAGGCGCAATTGCAATCCAGTATAGAAAACGCCAGCCATGTTCAGGAATAATATGACCTGCTAGTAATGTCGCCAATAAAGAACCTAGGGTATAACCTGTCATCAGCGTTGCTAAAACGGTCGAGCGATGTTTGGTTGGCACCATTTCAGACATTAAAATATTACAGGCAATATAAAGTGCGCCTAAACCCATCGCTCCAAATGTTCTTAAAACTGCAAATTGCATATAAGAATCAGTAAAACCCAGCGCACTGGTTAAAACTGAAGAATAAGCAATAAAGAACACAATAATGCGAACTCGCCCAAAACGGTCACACGCCCAGCCGCCAATCAGACCACCCACAGCGGAACCGAAAAGCGTTAAGCTACCTAGCGTTCCAGCTTGTACACCCGTTAAATGAAATTCTGTTTTAAGACTGGTCAGGCTCAATGCCAAAAAACCTAAGTCTGCCCCATCACACAACAATGTTAAAAAAGCGAATATAAATGCGGTAATCCAAATCTTTTTTGGTGTTTGGATAGCTTCACTGCTAGCCGTATTTTGGGTAACTGTTTCTGTTGTCATGTCCATATCCTCAGAAGGAACATGAGGCATCCCATGCCTCATGGCATTTGATTTTTTATTAGGCTGTAGCTTCCCTAATCATGTTTTTGGCAATAATAAGTTGTTGAACTTGCGTGGTTCCTTCATATAAACGGAACAAACGCACATCTCGATAAAAACGCTCGATGGCATATTCACTGATATAGCCCGCACCACCGTGAATCTGTACACAGCGGTCAGCAACACGTCCGCACATTTCAGTCGCAAACATTTTTGCGCAAGATGCTTCTGTACTAATGTTTTCGCCATTATCACGGCGGCGAGCTGCATCTAGGACCATACATTTAGCTGCATAAATCTCGGCTTTTGAGTCGGCAAGCATGGCTTGAATAAGCTGAAAGTTCGCAATAGGCTGACCAAACTGCTTACGCTCAATCGCATAGTGCAATGCGTCGTTTAACATGCGTTCGGCAACACCCACGCTATAGGCACCAATGTGCAAACGCCCTTTATCCAGCACTTTCATGGCCGTTTTAAAACCGACACCTTCTACGCCACCAATCAGTGCAGAAGCAGGTACACGGCAATTTTCAAAAATCACATCACAGGTATGTGAACCCTTTTGCCCCATTTTTTGGTCAATTTTGCCTAATGTAATGCCCGGTGTATTGGCCTCGACAAAAAAAGCTGAAATGCCCCCCGCCCCTTTAATTTCAGGATTCGTCCGAGCCATTACGGTAAAAGTTGCAGCATGGGGTGCATTGGTAATAAAACGTTTGGTACCGTTTAATACATAAAAATCGCCGTCTTTTACAGCACTGGTTTTTAAAGAGGCAGCGTCAGAGCCAGATTCAGGCTCGGTTAAACAAAATGATCCAATAATTTCGCCACTTGCGTAACGTGGTAAATATTTCTGCTTTTGCTCTTCTGTACCATCAATCAAAATTGCACTTGAGCCAATCCCGTTATTGGTGCCAATTAAAGAACGAAAAGCCGGTGAAGTTTGTCCAAGTTCAAATGCAACTCTGACTTCCTCTTCCATAGTGATGCCTAAGCCACCATATTCTTCGGGAATTGTAAGACCGAACAAACCAAGTTCACGCATTTGCTGCACAATGTCATCTGGAATTTTGTCTTTCTCTACCACTTCGTTTTCACGAGGGATCAATTCATTTTTTACAAAATCTCGAATTGTTGAAAGTAACTGCTCCAACATCCCTTCATCACGGATCATCTGTGATCTCCCTTTTTATGTATTTCCATCGTATCCATCAGCCATCTCCAGCTAATCTGGATACCATGTTTTAAATCTTGTTTACTGCGGATGTGTTTCATAGTACGAGAACAAAAATACAAATTTCAAGCTTTTTTGAAAATTAATTTCGTTTAACGAAATTTAAAATTAGAGCAATACGTAATATCAATAACTTAGCTATTTTAAAAGATAACAACTACGCTCTTAAAAGAAATAAGACTTGAAATAAATTCCAAAATAAGCATCATAAAAGGAATATAGTTTTGATATGCGAAACAAGGAATTCAAAAATGAGTATGTCAACAGGGAATAATTTCGTAGAAGTCGACTTTTCTATTCAAAAAATAGCGGTTGTTAAAATTAACCGCCCAGAAGCAAAAAATGCTTTAAACGGTGAAGTTCGCAAACAACTCGCACAAGCTTTTACCGAGTTAAGTTTTAACGATGAGATCAATGCGGTTGTGCTCACGGGCGGTGAAGAAGTCTTTGCTGCAGGTGCAGATCTAAAAGAAATGGCAACCGCAACTTCCACAGAAATGTTATTGCGTCATACAGAACGTTATTGGAATGCGATTGCCCAGTGCCCTAAACCCGTGATTGCTGCCGTAAATGGTTATGCATTAGGAGGTGGCTGCGAACTTGCAATGCACGCTGACATTATTATTGCAGGTAAAGGCGCAACCTTTGGCCAGCCGGAAATTAAAGTTGGTTTAATGCCGGGTGCTGGTGGTACACAACGTTTATTCCGTGCTGTGGGTAAATTCCATGCTATGCGCATGATTATGACAGGTGCCATGGTAAAAGCCGAAGAAGCTTATATCATCGGTCTTGTTTCACAAGTCACAGAAGATGACCAAACCATTCCAACTGCGATTCAAATGGCACAAAGCCTCGCAAAAATGCCTCCTATTGCCCTGCAACAAATTAAAGAAGTTGCACTGATGAGCGAAGACGTTCCATTAAATGCAGGCTTAACTCTAGAACGAAAAGCATTCCAGTTGTTGTTTTCTACGGAAGATAAAAATGAAGGCGTTCAAGCTTTTATCGAAAAGCGTAAGCCGTCGTATCAAGGTAAATAATTTAAAACCATAATAACAAAGGAATGAAAATGGCCAGGAAAGTATTAATTAGTGCAGGTGGTTCAGGGATTGGACGATGCATTGCTGAAGTTTTTTTAAACAATCAGGATGAAGTTTTTGTTTGTGATATTAATGCTAAAAGCCTAGAACAATTTCAACAAGATTATCCAAAGCTACATATATATACCTGTGATTTGGCTGATCATGAGCAAATTAAACTCATGTTTAGTCAAGCCATTCAGAAACTTGGCGGTATTGATATTTTAGTCAATAACACAGGCATCTCCGGCCCAACCGTTGCAGCAGATGAGCTAAGTTTTGAAGATTGGAACACGGTGATTAATTTAAACCTGAATAGCACTTTTTTAATTACCCAGTTAGCCATTCCCTATTTAAAGCAAGCACAGGCAGGCGTGATTATAAATATGTCATCTATTGCCGGACGCTTAGGCTATCCATATCGATTGGCCTATTCCACTTCAAAATGGGGACTGATTGGTTTTACCAAAACGCTTTCTATGGAACTCGGTGCAGATAATATTCGAGTTAACGCTATTCTTCCGGGTGCAGTCGATGGTGCTCGGGTTCAACGCGTATTACAGGCCCGTGCCGATGTAGCGCAGACCTCACTTGAAGAAGTGACTCAAAATGCACTGAAAAATCAGTCGCTCAAATATTTTGTCAATCCAAAGCATATTGCAGATTTATGCCTATTTTTAGCGTCAGACAGTGGTCGCTCAATTTCAGGACAAATCTTACCAATTGATGGTGATAAACAATGCTTAAGCTAAATCACCCAACCCTATTTTTCCGTTTAATTTCAAATATAGATCAATAATCAGGATGATCGACATGACTTATGATATTAAAAGCATGGCTGTGATTGGTGTAGGTGTTATGGGCAGTGGTATTGCTCAAATTGCTGCACAGTCAGGTCATACCACTTATTTATATGATGCCAAAGCAGGTGCAGCAGAACAGGCTAAAGAAAAACTGGCTGCTACATTTCAAAAGTTAGTCGACAAAAATAAAATTACATCTGAGCAAGCAGCAGCGGCAAATAACCATTTAATTGTTGCTCATCAAATTGAAGATTTAAAAAATTGCGACCTCATTGTAGAAGCAATTGTTGAACGTCTTGATATCAAACAAAGCTTGATGCAGCAGCTTGAAGATATTGTTTCGGATAATACTATTTTAGCCTCAAACACCTCTTCTCTTTCTATTACAGCCATTGCTGCAAATTGCAAAAAGCCTGAGCGTGTTGTGGGTTATCACTTTTTTAACCCCGTTCCACTCATGAAAGTGGTCGAAGTCATTCGTGGTTTAAAAACAGACCCACTTATTATTGATGCTTTAAACGATCTGTCTCGTGCATTTGGTCATCGCCCTGTTGTAGCGAAGGACACCCCTGGATTTATTATTAATCACGCGGGCCGAGCTTATGGCACCGAAGCGCTCAAAATCTTAAATGAGAATGTCTGTGATATCAGTGAAATTGATCGAATTTTACGTGACGGCGTAGGATTTAGAATGGGTCCTTTTGAATTACTCGATTTAACAGGCCTTGATGTTTCGCATCCAGTTATGGAGTCGATTTATCATCAGTACTATGAAGAAGCCCGCTACAAACCAAACCCGCTCACCAAACAAATGCTAGATGCTAAACAACTTGGACGTAAAGTTAATCAAGGTTTTTATAACTATGAAACTGGTTCAAAAACAGGTGAACAACCTGCGAAGTTTGTAGAGCGTTTAGCAAAATATCCAAAAGTTTGGATCGCTGCCGATTTTTTAGATGATAAGAAACAGCTCGAAGATTATTTAACTCAGCAAAATATTACCCTAGACACCAATTCTGAACCACAAACAGATAGCTTATGTTTACTTGCTTGTTACGGTGAAGATACCACTCAAGCGGCTACTCGCCTTGGGGTTAATCCAGAACATGCTGTTGCTATAGACATGCTTTATGGCATTGCAAAGCACCGTACCTTAATGCCTTCACTTGTTACCAAACCTGAATATCGTCAAGCAGCTCACTCTATTTTCAATCTAGATGGAAATCTGGTCAGCATGATTAATGAAAGTATTGGCTTTGTTGCTCAGCGTGTTTTAGCGATGGTCATTAATTTAGGTTGCGATATTGCCCAGCAAAATATTGCAACGGTAGATGACATTAATGCTGCAGTACGTCTTGGCTTAGGCTATCCATTTGGTCCAATTGAATGGGGCGATCAAGTCGGCAGTGAAAAAATCTTACTTATTCTGAACCGTATAACAGCACTTACGCATGACCCGCGTTACCGCCCTAGCCCATGGTTACAGCGTCGTGTCGCACTTCATTTACCACTTACTTTTACTCACGAGTCTTGAAAAGGAATTTCTCAATGTTAAATGCATATATCTATGATGGTTTACGTAGTCCATTTGGTCGTCATGCAGGTGAACTTGCCTCAATTCGCCCTGATGATTTAGCCGCAACTGTCATTCAAAAACTACTAGAAAAAACTGGTGTGCCGGGTGCGGATATTGAAGATGTGATCTTAGGCGACACCAACCAAGCGGGTGAAGATAGTCGTAATGTGGCACGAAATGCATTATTACTTGCAGGTCTACCTGTTACTGTACCGGGCCAGACAGTAAACCGTCTATGTGCGAGTGGTTTAGGCGCTGTGATTGACTCAGCACGTGCCATTACTTGTGGTGAAGGCGAACTGTATATTGCAGGTGGTGTAGAAAGTATGTCTCGCGCACCTTTTGTCATGGGTAAAGCCGAAAGTGCTTATAGCCGTGATGCAAAAATTTATGACACTACCATTGGCTCTCGCTTTCCAAATAAAAAAATTATTGCTCAGTACGGCGGACATTCAATGCCTGAAACGGGCGATAACGTTGCAGCCGAGTTTGGGATTAGCCGTGAGCAAGCTGATTTATTTGCAGCTCAATCACAAGCCAAATATCAAAAAGCCAAAGAAGAAGGTTTCTTTGCCGATGAAATTACGCCGATTGAGGTTTTCCAAGGCAAAAAATTGCCACCTAAACTCGTTTCTGAAGATGAACACCCTCGTCCAAGCTCAACTGTTGAAGCACTCACAAAGTTAAAACCGCTATTTGAAGGTGGCGTGGTTACAGCTGGTAATGCCTCAGGTATTAATGATGGTGCAGCAGCACTTTTGATTGGTTCAGAAGCAGCAGGTCAAAAATATGGCTTAAAACCAATGGCAAAAATCTTGTCAGCGGCGGCTGCAGGTATTGAGCCACGCATTATGGGTGCAGGTCCGATCGAAGCCATTAAAAAAGCGGTTGCACGTGCTGGCCTTACTTTAGATGACATGGACATTATCGAAATTAATGAAGCCTTTGCTTCACAAGTTTTATCTTGTTTAAAAGGTTTAAATGTTGATTTTAATGATCCACGTGTGAACCCGAACGGTGGTGCGATTGCTGTTGGTCATCCACTTGGTGCTTCAGGCGCTCGTCTTGCGTTAACAGTAGCGCGCGAGTTAATTCGCCGTAAGAAGAAATATGCCGTGGTGAGCCTATGTATTGGTGTAGGTCAAGGTCTTGCGATGGTGATTGAAAACGTTTCATAACCATTGAACCGGATATCCATTCATCACAACAGCGCAGTGATGAATGGATTTATTTTGCAGAGCGAAATATAATGGCAAAACTATTGCTTTAATTATATTTGAGGATCGAATGTCTCAAAACACGGAAACTGAAAAACCAATAAATTTTGATGAGATACGTTTAGATCCTATTTCGCATATACATCGGGAAAATAACCCGCAATTTATTGCTTCTTTAGCGCGCGGTTTAGAACTTTTAAGATGCTTTTCTGCAAATAATCAGGTGCTTGGCAACCAAGAATTAGCAAAAATGACAGGTTTACCTAAACCGACCATTGCACGTATTACCAATACCCTTGTGTCATTAGGCTATTTAAAACAATTGCCTAACTCGACCAAATATACATTAGATATTGGTGTCTTATCTTTAGGATATGCAGCATTATCTAACATCTCGATTCGCAATATTGCTCATCAATATATGGAAGAGATGAGCCAGTATGTTCAAGCGCCTGTAGCGATGGCAACGCGTGATCGCTTAAATATGGTGTATATCGATGTTGTGCAAATTGAAACTGCATTAAATATGCGCCGTCCAATTGGTTCGACTTTACCACTGCATAGCAGTTCTATGGGACGAGCATGCTTGGCTGCGACTCCTGAACGTGAGCGCAATTTTCTACTTGATGCGTTGAAACAAAAAAACCCCGAAAACTGGCCAGCCATAAAACGCTCATTAGAACGAGCTTTCCGTGATTACCAAGATTATGGATATTGTTTGTCTTTAGGTGAGTGGCATAAAGAAGTGAACTCAGTGGCTGTACCTTTGGTCAGCTCGAAACACGGTCTTTATGTTTTTAACTGTGGTGCGCCAAGTTTTCATTTAAATCCGGAAAAACTTGAAGGTGAAATTGGACCACGTTTAATCCACATGGTGCACAATATTCAAGATGCTTTGAATGAAACGCACTAACAGTCGTGCTTAAAACAATCATGGTTGTGTTGATTAAAGTTCCACTTTCATTATGACTAAGGCATGATGAAAAACGCACTCTATACCCCAACCATTATTTTAATGGCGATTGCCGCAGGCATTTGTACAGGTGGAAATTATTTTAGTCAGCCACTTATTCATTCAATTAGTGTAAGCCTAGATTTAACTGAAACAACTACAGCGTGGGTGCCAACTCTAGCCCAAATCACCTACGCATGTGGCTTACTCTTTTTAATGCCGTTGGGTGACATATTAGAAAAGCGCAAGCTGCTATTTATCTTTATGTTATTGGCTTCAAGCGGATTAATTATTAGCGGGTTTTCGCACAATATTTATCTTTTACTGCTTGGTACTGTCATTACTGGCCTATTTTCTAGTGCAGCCCAACTGTTGTTACCGCTTGCTGCAAGTCTGGTTCCAATTCAACAAAGCGGTCGTGTCGTTGGCTTTCTACTGAGTGGACTGATGATGGGGGTTTTACTCGCCCGCTCTCTTTCAGGGCTGATGTCTACACTTTTCGCTTGGAATATTATTTATCTGGTCAGTGGCTTTCTATTACTCATCATTGCCATTATTTTGCATCGTAATATTGGATTATTCCAACCAACCAAATCTGAAAACTATGTAAAAACTATTCGCTCTCTTCCACAGATTTTTATTCAAAATCGACGGTTAAGAACCAGAACTTATATTGGTGGTTTTACATTTGCTTGTGTAAGTTTAACCTTTACCACCATGTCTTTGCTTCTGGCTCCAGCGCCCTATTTTTTTAGTGACTTTACCATTGGCCTTTTCGGTTTTGTTGGCGTGTTAGGAACTTTCGTTGCCAATTTTTCAGGCAAATTTATTGACCAAGGCTATATTCATAAAATTTCAATTTATTGCGGCGTTGGCCTTATTTTAAGTTGGGTTCTGTTTTCACTTTTACCCTACCATTTCGCCTTTTATATTATTGCCTTACTCATTCTCTACGCTTCTCTTTCTGCGGTACATGTCACCAACCAAAGTATTGTATTTAAACTTAATCAAGAACTACGCTCACGTTTTAACGCGATTTATATGACGGGTTACTTTGCTGGCGGCGCTTTAGGCACAACGGCAGGAAGTTATGCTTGGAAACACTTCGGATGGACAGGTGTCTGTATTTTAGGTTTAATTTTTGCCGTGCTATGTCTTTATTATTGTGTGCGTGATGCAAAAAATCAGCACAATTAAAGCTTGTGCTGATCTTATATAAAGTAGGCTAATGGTTCGTTATAAAAGCCCTAATAACCGACCACGAATAATATCTTCTGCATCTTTGACAATTCGAGTTACCAGTTCATCGCATGTTGGAATATCATGAATCAAGCTTGCCACTAAACCGCATGACCATGCACCTGCATTTACATCGCCATCAATCATGACTTTTGGATAAACGCCAGCCACTTCTTCAATAATATCTTCAAATTTAATGTTATCGCCAAGTGCTTTTTCTTTTGCTACGATTTTTTCGACGGCCGCATTATTCATGACACGTTCTGTATTTCGCAAAGCACGCATAATTAAACGCGTGTCTCGTTCGGTTGCATTCAAAATCGCCTGTTTCACATTTGCATGTACGGGAGCTTCCTGAGTCGCAATAAAACGCGTTCCCATGTTAATTCCATCGGCTCCCATCGCTAATGCAGCAGCGAGTGAGCGTCCGTCTGCCATTCCACCTGAAGCAACAAACGGAATTTCTAATGCATCGGCTGCTAAAGGCAATAAAATCATATTTGGCACGTCATCCTCACCAGGGTGACCACCACACTCGAAACCATCTACAGAAACTGCATCGCACCCAATTTGCTGAGCTTTTAAGCTATGTCGAACCGAAGTACATTTGTGAATTACTTTAATGCCAGCAGCTTTTAAATACGGCATGACTTGTTCAGGATTACGCCCTGCTGTTTCTACGACCTTGACTCCACCTTTAATAATTGCTTCTACAAAACCCGGATAATCAGGGGTATTCACCGTAGGCAAAAAGGTTAAATTTACCCCAAAAGGCTTATCAGTCATTTCACGGCAACGTGCAATTTCTTTTGCCAGATTTTCAGGTGTACGCTGAGTTAAGCCAGTAATAATACCTAACCCACCCGCGTTAGAAACCGCAGCAGCAAGCTCTGCAAAACCAACATAATGCATACCACCTTGAATAATTGGATGCTCGATTTCAAATAGTTCTGTAATTTTGGTCTTCATATTCTTTCCACTCACTGTTCTATAGCTAGCTTCTCATTTCCTTAGCAGAGCTAGATGCTTATTTACTCATAAATCCTATCAGCATTTAAAGTAATTTAAGTTAAAAATTTCACAATACAAAATTATGCACCACAATATAAAACAAAATAATTGATAACGGAATTATTTTTCGATAGCATTATTTTAATGAGTTTAATTTTTAGACAGAAGTTATTTAAAGGAATGAATCATGGATCAGAACAACAAAACTCAAAACGAGCTTAAAACAGGCACAATTCATGAATATTTTGATAAAAATATACTAACGCTCACCATAAGTAATCCAACTAAAAAGAATGCGATTAATTATGAAATGTATGCGGCCCTAAGTCAGGCCTTAGATCAAGCTGCAACTAATCAAGACATTCATGTCGTTGTGCTGACTGGCGAAGACTCCGCATTTACGAGTGGTAATGATGTCAATGCATTTGAAAAACGCGATACCACCAGTTCCGAACCACCCGCTTCGATTGTTTTCTTAAAAAGCTTAGCAACGTTTCCAAAACCGATTATTGCTAAAGTAAATGGCGTGGCAATTGGTATTGGTAGCACTATGCTTTTACATTGCGACCTTGTGTATGCAAGCCAAAACGCTATTTTCCAATTCCCCTTTGTAAACTTGGGACTTGTACCTGAAGCGGGTTCAAGTTACATCTTGCCAAGATTATTGGGCTTTGCTCGAGCTTCGGAAATTATTTTACTCGGTGAAAAGTTTTTGGCAGACCAAGCAAAAAATTATGGTCTGGTAAATGAAATATTTGAGGCAACTAAGCTGGATCAAGCGGTTGAAGATGTGGCTATTAAACTTGCTCACAAACCAAGCCAAGCCTTACAACTGAGTAAAAAGTTACTAAGAGATATGCCAATTGATGATCTACTCAATCGTATTGACCATGAGTCGACTATTTTCTCGCGTTGTTTACAAGGTTCCGAGTTTAAAGAAGCATTAAGTGCTTTCAAAGAAAAACGGAAACTGAACTTTCACAACCAAACAGCCTAAAGCTTACCCACTAAAAAGCCAGCCTTGAAAAAACAAAGCTGGCTCCTATAAATGAATCAAATAGGTTTAGCTAATCTCAGTGCGAATATTATTCACCATGTGTAAAAGACGTGGTGCAATATCTTCTTCAAGTTTTTCACGATTCATAATGAAACTTGGGCCACCACAGTTGAACACCAGTAAACCATGTTGTTCATGAATCAGTGGAACTGCAACAGAATTGACATCTTTATGCCATTCGCCAATTGAAAAACAATAACCAAAATCTTGGTAATCTTTAAAGGCTTTGTCTAAATCACGGTTAATTTTGATCCAGTCTTCTTTGTGTTTGCTACGGATGGCATCAAGTAAAAATTCTCTTTCGTCTTCAGGCATTGCAGCTAAACATGCACGCCCCATAGAACTTAAATGAATCGGTAAATAGGTTCCAACTTGACGGCGCATGGTCATATTGCCTTTGCCTTGCACCACATCAAGATAAATCATGTTCAATCGATCACGTGTTGCCATGGCTACAGCAGCGCCAGCATAGTCTGCCAAATTTTTCATATATGGATGAGCAATAGAGCGAATCGATACGTTAGACAACATGGAATAACCAAACGCAAGAACCCCTACTGAAAGCTGGAATTTGCTTGAGTTAGGTACTTGTTTGATATAACCCAAACGCGACAAGGTATGTGTAAGGCGAGTAATGGTTGGTTTTGGCAAACCGGTCATCTGAGCAAGCTCTTGGTTACCCAAATGCTGATGCTTAGGCGTAAAACAACGTAATAGCTCTAAACCACGTGCTAATGCAGTAATAAATTGGCGATCATTTTCATCTTGCATGTCTTCAATCGGATGTAATAATTCATGCCTTAAAGGCGCTAATAATTTTTCTGTCTGTTCTGCATCAACTGCGTCGTTCATTGTCATACCAATCCATATTTTGTTTCGCACTGCGAAAATTATAATCTATTTTTTCTATAAATAGCAAAAGAGCAAACATCCGAGTCTGCATCTAAAAGATAACTTCATTTAACTCATTAAAGCGAAAGATTAAATATTTTATTTTCTGATTTTAAATATAATTTTAACCTTCCGCTTTTAAGCCACCTACCCAATTACACCTTTTTCTTTGAGCTCAGCTAGTTTTTCAGGAGAAACTACTCGACCTAAAACCGCCTGCGTATGTTCACCCAACAGCGGAGGTGCTGTTTTGTATTCAACGGGTGTTCTAGAAAGTTTGATTGGTGAGCCAATTACCTTCAATTTTTCACGTTGAGGATGATTCATCTCGATCAGCATTTCTCGGGCAATGACTTGCGGTTCTTGAAAAGCTTGTTCTAAGTTATTAATCACACCGACGGGAACTTTAGCGGCATAAATTGCATCGACCCATTCATCTGCTGTTTTTGTTAAAAAGTGAGTTTGTAAAATTCCGATAATTTCATCACGATGCTTGATTCGGTCTGCATTTCGGGCAAAACGTACATCATTTGGTAAATCAGGTAACCCAATACTACGACAGAGTTGAATAAACTGAGTGTCATTTCCACATGCAATAATAAAATCACGGTCAGAAGCTTTGAACACTTGATAAGGCACAATATTGGCGTGTGCATTGCCATAACGCTTAGGGATATTACCCGATGAAAGATAGTTCATTCCCTGATTTGCCATTGTAGCAATTTGAACATCAAGCAAAGCCATATCAATGTATTGACCTAAACCCGTCACATGGCGGTTGAGTAAAGCAGCCTGTATGGCAATCGTAGAATAGAGTCCCGTGGCTAAATCGGAAAATGCGACCCCTACTTTTTGTGGACCACCGCCCGGCAAATCATCGCGCTCACCTGTGACCGACATGAGTCCACCCATGCCCTGAATAATAAAGTCGTAACCAGGTTCCTCTGCTCTTGGGCCAGTTTGACCAAAGCCTGTAATTGAGCAATACACCAGTTTAGGGTTAACCGCAGATAAAGACTCATAGTCCAAACCGTACTTTTTCAAAGAACCCGCTTTGTAGTTTTCAATCACGACATCGGTGTCTTGAATGAGGGCTTTAATCAATTCTTGGCCATCAGGACTGGCAATGTCGATGGCAACCGATAGTTTATTGCGGTTGGTGGACTGATAATAAGCAGCTTCTTGAGTGTCTTGGCCTGAGTCATCTTTCATCCAAGGTGGCCCCCAAGAACGGGTGTCATCACCGACTTTCGGTCGTTCAATCTTGATTACTTCTGCGCCTAAATCGGCAAGAATCTGTCCACACCAAGGCCCAGCCAATACCCGACTTAAGTCAAGTACCCGAATTCCATTTAAAGCACCCATCTTCATCCCACTATATTTTGTGACTCATTTCCTATAGGAAAACTTATCCATTTAAAATTTCGCATAGCGATATATATTTTTAATATACACAGCTCTTTTGAAAAATCAAACTTTAATTTTTCACTAAAAATAATGATTTTTTATAAGGAAATATAGCTTAAATAAATCAATAAATTAGCCAAAGACAAAACAATAACATAGTATCGCATTGCGAAATTAATTTTCAAAATATATTGTTTTGCATTCATCCTTTGATTACTATCGCTTCAAATATTGGTGATTTTACGAACATCACATTGATGTTTTCTGCATGTAGTAAAAGGACGAGACTATGATTCGAGATCAGGAAACCTTAAATCAACTTGTTGATATGATTCGACAATTTGTTGAAGGTGTATTAATTCCTCATGAGAATGAAGTCGCTGAAACGGATGAAATTCCTCAAGATATCGTTGAGCAAATGAAAGCTCTCGGTTTATTTGGTTTAACCATTCCTGAAGAGTACGAAGGTCTTGGCCTAACAATGGAAGAAGAGGTCTATGTCGCTTTTGAATTAGGTCGTACCTCTCCTGCTTTTCGCTCTCTCATTGGAACCAATAATGGCATTGGCTCAAGTGGCCTGATTATTGATGGGACCGAAGCACAAAAATCATTTTTCTTGCCACGTTTAGCACGTGGTGAAGTGATCAGTTCTTTTTGCTTAACCGAACCGGATGCAGGTTCTGATGCTGCCTCTTTAAAAACCACCGCTGTAAAAGACGGTGACTTTTACATTTTAAATGGTACTAAACGCTTTATCACCAATGCTCCTCACGCTGGTGTATTTACAGTCATGGCACGTACAAACCCTGATATTAAAGGCACTAGTGGTATTTCTGCTTTTATTGTCGATAGCCAAACTCCGGGCATTTTTCTTGGCAAACGCGATAAAAAAATGGGGCAAAAAGGCGCACATACCTGTGATGTGATTTTTGAAAATTGTCGTATTCCTGCTTCGGCACTCATTGGTGGTGTTGAAGGTGTTGGTTTTAAAACTGCTATGAAAGTACTCGATAAAGGCCGTTTGCATATTGCGGCTTTGAGTGTCGGCGCAGCAACACGAATGCTAGACGATTCTTTAAATTACGCCATCGAACGCAAGCAATTTGGACAACCGATTGCCGAATTTCAACTCATTCAAGCCATGCTTGCCGACTCAAAAGCTGAAATTTATGCAGCTAAATGTATGGTCTTAGACGCTGCACGCCTACGCGATGCAGGTCAAAACGTTAGCACCGAAGCCTCATGCGCAAAAATGTTTGCAACAGAAATGTGTGGCCGCGTTGCTGATCGCTGCGTACAAATTCACGGCGGCGCGGGTTACATCAGTGAATACGCCATTGAACGTTTTTATCGAGATGTTCGTTTGTTCCGTCTCTATGAAGGGACCACTCAAATTCAACAAATGATTATTGCCCGAAACATGATTCGCGTTGCGTCTTAATCAAATTTTAAGCGCTTCAAAACGACTTGAAGTGCTTTTTATCAAATGTAGGTAATGGATTATGGCTACAAATTACAAAGAAGGTCTTTCCCGTATACAGCCTCATACGTGGAAAATAGCATTTATTTTTGCATTTCTAGCACTGTTGGTAGATGGGGCAGATTTGATGCTACTGTCTTATAGCTTAAATAGTATTAAGGCAGATTTTGGATTAAGTTCAGTACAAGCAGGTATGCTTGGCAGTTTCACATTGGCAGGCATGGCTGTTGGTGGAATTTTTGGGGGATGGGCGTGCGATAAATTTGGTCGCGTGCGCATTGTGGTTATTTCTATTTTAATTTTCTCACTCCTCACCTGTGGCTTAGGTTTCACCCAAAGCTTTCTTCAGTTTGGTATTTTAAGATTTTTTGCATCACTGGGTTTGGGTTCACTTTATATTGCCTGTAATACCCTCATGGCCGAATATGTCCCAACCCGTTACCGCACCACAGTACTGGGTACCCTACAAGCTGGCTGGACGGTTGGCTATATTGTTGCGACCTTACTTGCAGGCTGGATTATTCCTGATCATGGCTGGCGCATGCTGTTTTATGTTGCGATTATTCCTGTTGTTATTGCTTTCCTCATGCATATTCTTGTACCAGAACCAGAAGCATGGCAAAAGTCTCGACTACAACAACCTGTTGTGGCTCAAAATGCTCTAAAAACCTCGGCATTTAAGCTTATTTTCCAAGATAAACGAAACCGTAATATGTTTATCCTATGGGCGCTAACGGCAGGCTTTTTACAGTTTGGCTACTATGGCGTAAATAACTGGATGCCTTCATACCTTGAAAGTGAACTCGGTATGAAATTTAAGGAAATGACTGCCTATATGGTAGGTACATATACCGCGATGATTTTGGGTAAAGTTCTTGCGGGCATGATGGCCGATAAATTAGGACGTCGTTTTACCTATGCTTTTGGTGCAATCGGCACTGCTATTTTCCTACCTTTAATTGTTTTTTATAACTCTCCAAGCAACATTTTATATTTACTGGTGACCTTTGGTTTCCTCTACGGCATCCCGTATGGCGTAAATGCCACCTATATGACCGAAAGCTTTGCAACAGCAATCCGCGGTACAGCCATTGGTGGTGCTTATAACGTCGGACGTTTAGGTGCTGCTTTAGCCCCTGCAACGATTGGTTTCTTAGCCTCTGGCGGTTCAATTGGTTTAGGTTTTGTCGTGATGGGTGCTGCCTACCTAATTTGTGGCGTGATACCAGCCCTATTTATTAAAGAAAAATTATATGACCCTCAAAAGTCATAAAAAGATCTATCACATAGGTCATATGCCTATCTGATTGATGGTGCTAACAATCGAAACATGTGTTTTAAATCGTTAGCCGGAAATAAGGAATTTACTCCTCAAAGTTACTCCTTATTTCCACATATGTAGAGTGTATCTACTCTTCATTTTAATTTTTTAGGTAAGCTTAGCTCCCAAGGGAGCTAAGCTTAAAAATATATAAACCTAAACTTTGTTTAAGGTCGTTCACCCTGCCCCAAACGGCGTTCAATATCATCGAGTACATTTGGCAAATCAGCGACACTATCAATCACATAGTGAGCACCCGACGCATTCATTTTTTGGTATGCCTTATCTTTTAGCACAATCTGTTCATCAGCCGATAATGCACTCCACTCTTCATAGCTCAAGCCGACTTCATTACCACTAATCGCAAGTCCTACTGTCCAGCACCCTGCGTTTAAACCTTCGTCAATACCCACCACGGTATCATCTACTTTTACAACGGTTTTAATATCAGATACATCGAGTTGAATTAAGTTTTTCCATAGCATTTCAGGATATGGACGGCCATATTTCACGTCGCTGGCAGTAACAATACAATCCGGTCGGTAACCCTGATCGGCAGCATCTTTGACCAAGCGGCCAATCATCATGGATGCATAACCCGTGTTACTGCCGATTTTTGCACCACGCTTTTTAATATTCTCAAACGTTTCTAATGCGCCTGGAATTAAAGCAGAACATGTTGGAATCGATTTTAATTGATAAGGAATAAAATCTTTATATAAACGATCAATATCTGCTTCAGTTGCCGCCTGACCATATACTTCCTGCCATACAGCTGCCACACGCGGCATTTTTAAAACTGCTGCAATATGGTCACGTTTTTCTAAACCCATTGGTGCACGTGCTTCTTCAACTGTAATTTCAATTTTATTGTCTTTAAATAAAGCCATAAAAGCCAAAATCGGTGCGCGTGAACCAAAATCTACAGTTGTGCCAGCCCAGTCAAAAACCACAGCCTGAATTTGTGTATTGTTGGTCGTCATGGTGTATTCCCTTTAATTCAAATGTTTTAATAAAAGTTATGCTGTTACAGCTTGATTGAGATGGCTTTCGCAGTAGCTGGCAATCGCAGCAAGAAGCCCTTCAATGTCTTGAATATAAACTTCGCCAATATTGCCAATACGGAAGCAGTTGAGATCTGTGACTTTGCCCGGATAAATCACATAGCCTGATTTTTTCAGGGTTTCGTAGAAAGACTGAAAGCTAAAAGACTTGGCTGTTGGGTAAAGAAAAGTGGTAATGATGGGTGATTGTGGGCACTCTTCACCGAGTACCAATTCAAAGCCCAGTTGTTGCATACCTTGCGATAAAGTTTGTTGGTTTTGTAAATAACGTTGATAACGTGCAGCAACACCGCCTTCTGCCTCAAGCTCAAGTAATGCTTGATAAAAAGCACGTACCACATGGGTTGGCGAAGTAAAACGCCATTTACCATTATGCTGCTCCATCGTATTCCACTGGTCATACAAATCGAGACTGACCGAACGAGCTAAACCTTTACATGCTGCTAGGCAATCACGCTTTGCCAAAATAAAACCAAAGCCCGGAACACCTTGAATACATTTATTTGCACTTGAAATTAGAAAATCAATTTCAAGCTCAGCAATATCCATAGGCACACCACCGAATGAACTCATGGCATCCACAATCCAGATTTTTCCTGCTGCTTTAACTAAACGGCCTATCTCTTGAATTGGATTTAAAATACCTGTGGTGGTTTCACAGTGCACACAAGCAACATGGCTAATGGTTTTATCTTCTAAAACGCGCTCAATCTCTTGTAAATCTGGTGACTGGGTTTCTAAATAGTTCAGTTCTACAACTTCAATATTTAGGCAACGTGCCATTTGCACCATACGTACACCATATGCGCCATTATTAATGATCAAGATTTTGCCATCACGTGGAATAGCTGAACCAAGCACAGACTCCACAGCAAAACTTCCACTGCCTTGCATTAACACAGCCGTATATTTTTCAGGTTCGCTGGTTGCCAAGTTGACCAGTCGATTACGAATATCTTGTACCAGCGAGTTGTATTCTTGGTCCCAAGTACACCAGTCTTTTTGCATGGCACGGCGTACTGTTGCCGATGTTGATAATGGTCCTGGAGTAAGAAGCAAATACTTGTTCTCTAAATCCATATCGAGTTGGGGTTGCATGTTCATAATGTTACTCATTTCTTTCGCGTTCATTTCAATATACACCAATCTGGTTTAAACCAGATTACAAACTAGTAAATATTTTGTTCTAATATTTCTTTCATAAAGCCAGCCCCTGTAGTCATGCCCTTACCCGCAATCGCACTCACCAGAAAGATATTTTTTTCGGCTTCAGTGACACAGGCCAACTCATGTTCATGAGTCAGGTAATAACCATTCCAACGTTTTTGAATTGGAGGTAAAGTCAGCCCTAGTTTTTTGTAGCAGTAAGCTTGAATAAACTCATTAATCTCTTCACGCTGCTCGAACTGAGGCGCTTCATTAATCGGATGGTATTCGTGACTATCGCCCACGATCAGTTCACCAAATTCGTTTTGTTTAATCAAAATATGAATACCGAATTCTTTAATGAAACCTTGTTGTGACGCTTTAATTAGCTCAGCATGACTTGGGCAAATTTCAAAAGCCGGATAACGTGAAATAGATAAGCCTGAATAAAGAGAAGCATTTAATTTTTGGTAAAACCGTTGAGTTAGGGCCATTTGTAAGCCACAACGTTTCAAGTTCAAACTTTGTAAGAGATCTGGATATAAAACATCGATGATTTCACCGTGACAGATCAAAACTTTATTTGCCCGATATGCCTCGCCACTTGCCAAACGAACCAGACAACTTTCATGCTGATATTGGGTTTGAACAACACAGGCATTGGTATAAATCTCCACACCGTTTTTTTCGGCATATGCCAATAGTCGCTGCCCAATCACATGCGGTTCAACCGAATAATCTTCTTCAAAAACCAAGCCGCCTTGAAAATGCTGCGAAGGATTTAAATAAGAAAATTGAGTGACCAGTTCCTGATGGCTAAGCAAATGAACTGGAATTTGGTAATTATTTGCACGCTCGGCAAACTCATTTAAAACCTGCCATTCAAGTGCAGTGTTTGCGAGATAAACACCTTGGCGTTGAGCAAATGAAATATCGGTTTCAGCCTGAATACGCTGATAAAAAGAACGCGTTTCAAGCGCGTACTTTCGCCACTGTTGCTCTGGATGGGTTAATGTCGAAGTTCCGACCATGCCGAAATTACGACGAGTTGCCCCCACAGGCTTGGCATTTTTCTCGAAGATACAGACTTTTAGGCCTTGTTCTTGTGCCTGTATGGCAGCGGACAAACCTAAAATACCGGCTCCGACAACAATTAAATCAAACTGTGCGTTATTCATAGGACTTCCAATTCGCGAAATTTAGGATGAATAAACCCTTGCCTTGTTGAACAAAGCATTTTCATTTCAGTCGGTTAAATAAAAATTGTGTTTAGCTAAAACTTAGTGAGCGCTTTCACGCCATTGCTGACTTCTTGCCATAATTTTTCTGGTAAATAACCAGTGAATGAGTTTTACAATACATGAGGTGGTTAAAATTAGAATGCTCATGGCAACAGCAGCAACCGTGTCTCCCGCATCATCCATATTTAAAACGGCTACCGCCGCTAAACTAGTGTCTGGTGAATAGAGGAAAATGGCAGCTGACACAGTGGTCATGGCATTCACAAAAACATAGACCGACACATCGCATAGCGCTGGAAAACACATAGGCAAATACACTTTCCAAAAGGTTTTCCACTTTGATGTTCCTAGAGTTTGTGCTGCCTGATCGAGCTGTAGCGGAATCTGTTTAATGGCATTGGTTAAAGTGAGATGTGGCACGGTGTAATAATGCACGATGGTTGAAATCACCAAAATGGTCATGGTTCCATACATCACATTTAACGGGTTACTTTGCTGGTTAAAAAACAAAATGTAGGCAATACCTAGAACCAATCCGGGCACAGCGAGTGGCAGTAAAACCAAAGCTTGTACATAATTTTTAATAAGTGGATGTGCTTTAAAACGTTCGGTTAATAGCGCCACCATAAAAATCAGTGCTGTTCCAAAAACCGTACTAAAGAGTGCCATGCGAACCGAGTTAAAGTACGCTGCCCAACCGCCGCCATCGACATATTCAAAACTGTAATGTGCTAAGGTCAAAGACAAATCATAAGGCCAAGACTGAATGAATGAAGCCAGCACTGCCGTAAAGATAATCAGTAAAATCGCACCTGAAACTAAACCACAAAATAAGCCCAGAACGACTTCAAGTTTTTTATTCGATGCTGAAACATAAGGTTTAGCCTGAAAAGCTTGAAACCGTGCATGGCGTTTGCTTTGAATACGATCGAAAATAAAGACGAACACTGCTGGTAGCAATAACAAGATGGAAATTACCGCACCCATGCTCATATTTTGCTGACCAATAATCTGTTTATAGACATCAAGCGCCATCATGTTAAATGAACCGCCAATGACTTTTGGAATACCAAAATCGGTCAACACATAAATAAAAGCCACCAGACTTGCACTAATAAGCCCATAGCGAATTGCAGGTAGCGTGACGTGGTAATGTGTATTCCAGATATTTTTACCTAGCGACAAAGAGGCTTCAATTAAACGCTGATCGACACTGCGAAAAGACACCATCATCAACATCAACATTGCTGGAAATAGCCAAAAGCAATAACTGATTAAAATACCGATTGGGCCATAAATTTGTATATCGCCCAGTAAAGGTTTAAACACACCTTGCTTACCAAACAAATAAACCAATGCCAAAGAGGGCAAAAGTGACGGCGCTAAAATCGGTAAAAAAGCGACCAGTTTAAAGAAGCCTTTGCCTTTTATATTCACATTGGTGAGAGCAAAAGCATAAATACTGGCAAGAAATACTGTAATGACAGTAGCAGCACAAGCAACCCACACCGAGTTAAATATAGAGCTGAGTAAAGCTGGACTTGCAAAATAATTATAAAAATTTTCAAGGCCAACAAAATTTTGATTTTCATCAAAAAATGCGGTTTCAAACAGCATCATTAAAGGAGCAATAATTGCTAAAGTCAAAGCGATTGCAACGCTTGCTAAAGCAATATTTGATCTTAATGAATATTCAGTTTTTCGACGCGGCTGTGTTTTTAAAACCGCTGAAGCAGCTTCATTTAACATAGTGCGTACCCTTGTTCGTCAAAGACATGAATGAGCTGATTAGGCACTTTTATAAACATGAGTTCTTGCAAAGATGTAAACTTCGTATTTTCAATTTCAATTTGCAACAGGTGTTTTGCCTGCTCAATTCCATCGATATGAATAGCGCAAAACAAACGACGTTTTGCGCCTAAAAATTCAGTGCTTATTACTTTAACTGGCAAATACAACGACTCTTTATCACTACAAAAATCATCAACCAACTCGACTGCTTCGGGTCTAAAACCAATGCTGTAGTTTTCCCCAGCTTTAAGTTTTTGCTGTTCCAAATTTAGAGCAATAAAACCTAAAACCTCGAGCTGATTAACGACCGAACAAGTGGCTACCAAAAAGTTCATCGTACCAATAAACTTAGCAACGAATTGGGTTTGTGGCTTGTAGTAAATATTATGCGGCGTATCAATTTGCTCAATGACGCCATGATTCATCACCACAACACGATCAGAAATGCTTAATGCTTCTTCTTGGTCGTGCGTGACCATAATGGTTGGCAAGTTAAGCTGCGATTGAATCGAACGGATCTTCTGTCTTAGGTTTAGACGTACCTGAGCATCGAGTGCAGACAATGGTTCATCCAGCAGTAAAATATCTGGATTCGGCGCAATTGCCCGAGCAAGCGCAACACGTTGCTGCTGCCCACCCGACAATTGATTTGGATATTTTTTAGCAATATCGGGTAATTCAATCAGCTCTAATAATTGCTGAACTCTTTGGCTACGCTGTGCCTTATCCCATTTCTTTTTATCTAAGCCAAAAGTAATATTTTCTTCAACGTTTAAGTTTGGAAATAACGCATAGTTCTGAAACACAATGCCACAGTGACGCTTCTCAGCACTTAACAACGTAATGTCTGCGCCTTTTTTTATAACCTTTCCATAATCAGGTTTTTCTAGACCCGCAATTATGCGTAGCAAAGTGGTTTTACCGCATCCAGAAGGTCCCAAAAAGCTCACGAACTCGCCAGCTTTCAGGTCTAAGTTGATAT
Source organism: Acinetobacter sp. 826659 (assembly GCF_000588515.1). Lineage (NCBI taxonomy): Bacteria > Pseudomonadati > Pseudomonadota > Gammaproteobacteria > Moraxellales > Moraxellaceae > Acinetobacter > Acinetobacter sp. 826659. The sequence goes on from NZ_JFYD01000006.1 coordinate 88,069, forward strand.
GCGTTAGAGCCTGAAAGTGTTGGAACTTTTTTTGAATATCCACCACTTCTAAAACCGAAGGTCCATGTTCAGGATATTTATAGGTCGTTAAGGTCGACAATAAATGCCCTGCTAACTCACCCTTTTGGTTTTGACCTAGCAGCGATGATTGCAACGACGAAGGAATTTGCATAATGAGGCCCTTATCCAAAAGATCACTTTTCAAAACGCTTTGACCATTCAGCCAAAATACGTTCACGCTGCTCTGCCGCCCAATAAAAATCATTTTTTACGAGCATTTGGGGAAGGTTTTTCGGGAAGTCCATAGTGGTATTTTCAATGCCTTTGTAGGCCACCATTGAAAAGTTATGGGCATAGGCTTCATTTGCCGCTTTGCTTACCGACCAATTTATAAATTTCTGTGCGCTACTTAATTTCTTAGTTCCTTTCACAATTGCTGAGGCTTCCATTTCCCAGCCTAAACCTTCAGTTGGATAAACCACTTCTAAAGGTGCACCCTCTGCTTTTAATTTAAAGGCTGGATAACCGAAAGAAATTCCAATTGAGATTTCGCCTTGTGCAGCCATCTTGCAAGGTTTTGAGCCCGAATGAGGATATTGTGAAATGTTTTTATCTAAAGCCTGCATATAGTCCCATGCCTGCTTTTCCCCCCAAATTTGCATCCAAGCCGTGACATCCAAATAGCCTGTGCCACTCGAAGCCGGATTTGGCATCACAATTAAGTTTTTATAAATGGGGTTGGTTAAATCTTTCCAAGTTTTTGGAATCGGTAACTTACGTTTTTCTAATTCGACTTTATTGACACAAATTGCAGATTCCCATGCATCCATACCCGTCCAAGTTGGTACAGATTTTTGACTTACAAATTCCGATTTTAGATTTTGCACGCCTTCAGGTTTAAAAGGCTCAAGCATGTCTTTCTTTTCCATGACCAGCAAACTGGTTAAAGCCACACCAAAAACCACGTCCGCTTGTGGGTTTTTCTGCTCTGCCAAAAGTTTAGCGGTGATTACACCAGTTGAATCACGTACCCATTTTACTTTGAGTTCAGGATAGGCTTTGTGCAATTCTTCTTGGTATTGCTTAAGCTGGTCGGCTTCCACTGCCGTATAGACTGTAATTTCTTCTGATTGTTTTGATGTTGCTGATGAACATCCCATTTGAATAGCGACCACTACACCTAAAACTGATGCAGTGCCAAGTTTAATTGTCTGTTGAACGTACTGTTTCATCTGCAAACCATCGAATGCAATTATTTGATGATCGTATTTCAACAGCTTTATATGACAGTTTAATTAATCTGGTTTAAACCAGATTGTATTTTATGCTCGCGCTTCGAAATGTAAATCTAAAACATCATGTAGCCAATATTCTTGGTCGACATCAGTAATTACGCCTTCTTCATTTCTGTTACTACGACGAATATATAAACCCAGTGCACCTACATTGACATGCAGTGCTTTGGCCTGCTGTTCCGATAAAGCGGTTGGATACAGATTAATGTCGGCTCTAGTGATATGGCAGTTATATTGATTTGCCATCAGTAAAGTAATCGATTGCTTAAGATCATGAGTTAAAAACTCAGGGAAAAACTTGGCGTTAACACGTAAATGCTCCACCAAAACAGGTCGACCATTAATACAACGACGTCGCCAAACTGAATAAATCGGATGCCCTTTTTCAACTTTTAAATGCTTGGCATCCCAAGAAGTAGCCTGAGTCAGTTCACTCGAAATCACTTCTGTAGAAGGTTCATAGCCTTGTTCAATCACAAACTGATTAAAGTTTTTTGTAGATTGCGGGTGATAAATGATACGAGGAGAACGAACATACCAACCACGACGGTCCAATCGATAAATCAGGCCATCAGTTTCCAAAGCCAACAAAGCTTCACGTGCAGCCACTCGAGTGGTTTGGAATTGTTCAGAAAGCACTCTTTCCGAAGGGAGTTTTGCGTGGGCTTTTAATACGCCAGATTCAATATCGTGGGCAATTGCATCGCGGATAGGAATATATTTAGGTATGCGAGCTTGATCCTGTTCCATACAAACTTAGAATTTATAAATAAAGAAATTAATAGCAATATACTGAAAAAATGTGACAAAAGCTTTTATTAATGCTGATCTTTTAAGCAAAACGCGTCCTATTCCCCGCTTTTTCCAATTCATTTTTTCATAAAAAATGGTGGGTTTACCGATGGCTTCGCAAAACTTTCCGTAGCTCATTTGTTCATCAAGAAAAATCGGCATGACCTATCCATTACCTCATATTTAATTAGACACTTTTTAAGATAAAAATTCATATTTCTGTACGGACTCTTACACAGGAATTGATGGTTTGCACTAAAAATCAATATCAGCCCTCCTATATTCCATCCTTGTAGAATTAGAATAATATGATCAAGAAAAAGCCAAACTATTCTGAGCAATAAAAAAATACACTCATCATCTTATATTTACAAAGTCTTAATATAAAATTATTTATTTAATAAAAACTAAAATATCAATAAAATTACTTAACCTCAAAACAAACATAAAATTTTAATTTAACTAAAACCTTAACCAATAAATCGAATTAAAAAAAGAATATAAGACATACTAGCTTATTTATTGCACAAAACAAAAACTAAAAACTTGCGGTTAAATACCATCCAATTATTCATTCAATCTAATTAATATTTTATTTATCAAATTTAAATTAACTTATTAAAAACTATTAAACATGACATTAGACGCTTAAAAATTGACTCAAAATAATTCATAACTTCTAAACAGCTTTAATAAGTAACAAACAAACCAATGAAAAATATAGTTATTTTAATTTTTTGAATTCTATTGAATAAAATTATGGATATTTATTCACCCAATTTTTTTATATTTTACCAACTGATAAAAATCATAATCCAACACATTTAAAAAATAAAAAAATCTTTTGTAATAATAAAGTTAATTATTTACCAAATGTTATATTTTTAAAAATTTTATTAAAAACAGCACCAATAAATAGATTAAAAAAATAACATTCAGGAAATTATAATAATTTTTCTTCTTGTTTTTTTATGAATGTATATTTAGATTTAATTAAGATTAATTGAAATTAGATTTGTATTTTTTCAATTTAGTTTAAGCAAAATTAAACTTTACTTAATAGCGACTATAATATTTTAAGGAGAAAGTATTATTAAGACCAAATCGTGTGACATTTTAAATCAATTATATTTCAGTACTTAACCATAAAAATCCACCCAGTATTAAATTATATTTAGCCAGGAAAGATTAAAAAACTCATGAAACTTAAAACAAAATTTTCTCATCTCGCTTATAGCTGTGCATTAATATTATTCGGTTCGGTGCAATTTGCTCATGCAGCTCCTTTACTTACTCCCCATGTTACAAATGAAGTAAGCCCTGCTCCTACAGCAAATGCATGGATTGAAATTGATACTCAAGCTTTTGAAGATAATATTAAAAGGACAAATCAGTTACTTAATGGCAAAACACAACTTTGTATAGTCATGAAAGCTAACGCATACGGCCATAGTATTGATCTACTTATGCCAAGTGTTATGAAGTTAAACGTATCTTGTATTGGCATTACCAGTAATGCTGAAGCGGCTATGGTGCGTAAACATGGCTATAAAGGCAAAATTACACGTTTACGTACCGCCACAGATAGTGAAATTATCAATGCACAAGCTTTAAATATTGAAGAGCTTTTAGGTAACTATGACCAAGCAGTTCGTATGTCTAAATGGGCAGAAGCGAACAATACAACTGTTCATTACAGCTTGGCTTTAAATTCAGGCGGTATGGATCGTAATGGTCTTGAAATGTCTACGGCTCTAGGCAAAGAACAAGCTGTGGCGATCACCAAACTTCCCCATCTTAAAATTGACGGCATTATGACCCACTATGCCGTAGAAGATGAGAAATTTGTCCGTGAGCGTCTGGCGCAATTTAATGAACAAACCGCATGGTTGATTAAAAAAGCCAAACTGAATCGTAAAGAATTAACATTACATACTGCTAATTCATTTGCTACCGTAAACGTTCCTGAATCACATTTAGATATGGTTCGTGCAGGCGCAATTATATATGGTGATTTTCCTAATCACCCTGAATTTAAAGGTATGATGGCATTTAAAACACAAATTGCCGCAGTGAATAATTACTTGAAAGATTCAACCGTAGGTTATGACCAAACTTATACTTTAAAACGTGACTCTAGACTCGCAAACCTCCCTGTAGGTTATTCGGATGGCTACCGTCGTAGTTTTAGTAATAAGGCTTTTGTATTAATCAATGGACAAAAAGCGCCAGTGGTTGGTCGAGTATCAATGAATACTGTTATGGTTGATGTAACAGATATTCCAGAGGCCAAAGCAGGTGATGAAGTTGTATTATTTGGTCGTCAAGGCAATGCAGAAGTTAAAACGAGTGATTTAACCAGCCTTACAGGCCATATTTTGACAGAAGCCTATATCCCGTGGAGTAACTCTAACCCACAAGTGATTAAACCCCTTCAGTCTCAGCAACAAGTGATATTAACCAATAATAAAGTTGCGGCAAAGGCCAACTAAACTTTAGGTGAATTGATAGGTAGCCCTATATTTTGAAAAGTATCGGGCTACTTTTAGCCGAATCACATCTTTTAACCGATCTCATTCCATCCAGTTTTTTTACATAAAAAAAGAGCATTTGCATGCTCTTTTTATTTTTACTTAGTCTTTAGCTTGCGTGCTTAAAACTATCAATTTGCTTAATCTCATAAGGCAAACCGACATAGTTTTCGGCCAATGTGGTTTTACCTGCAATCGATCCAAGCACATAACTTAACTCGGCTTGTTTAATCTTATGATCAAACTCACTTTCAGTTTCAAAACGATGCAATAAATGAGTCATCCACCAAGAAAAACGCTCAGCTTTCCATACACGTTGTAGGCATTTTTCTGAGTATTCATTTATACCTTGCTCGGATCCTTCGACATAATATTCAACAAGCGCACTTGATAAATAAGCAATATCAGAAGCCGCGAGGTTTAGACCTTTAGCTCCTGTCGGTGGAACAATATGCGCAGCATCACCTGCTAAAAATAGTTTTCCGAAACGCATTGGCTCGGTCACAAAGCTACGTAACGGCGCAATACTTTTTTCAATAGAAGGTCCTGTGACTAGCTTTTCACGGCTTTCAGGGTCTAGACGGTTTTTTAGCTCATCCCAGAACTTTTCATCTGACCAATCTTCGACGTGATCTGTTAAAGGAACTTGTAAATAATAACGGCTACGCGTTTCTGAACGCATACTACATAAAGCAAATCCACGCTCTGACTGTACATAAATGAGTTCATCAGCTACAGGTGGCACATCGGCCAACACCCCTAACCAGCCAAACGGATAAACTTTTTCAAAGGTCTTAATTTTATCTTCTGGCACGCTAGCACGGCAGACACCATGGTAGCCATCACACCCTGCTATAAAATCACACTGAATTTGAAAAGCTTTACCTTGGTGCTCAAACTCAACTTTTGGTGCAGTGTAAAAATCTTTCACTTGTACATTTTGAGCTTCATAAAATGAAGTGAGCTGCTCTGCTTCACGCGCAGTCATTAAATCTTTAGTGACTTCGGTCTGACCATATACGGTTACTTGTTTGCCACCAGTGAGTGCAGCCAAATCAACTCGATGCAATTCACCATTGGTTAAGATTTCGATGCCCGAATGCGGTAATCCTTTGTCTTTTAGGTTTTGATCAACGCCTGCTTGTTCCAGTAAGTCGACCGAAACTTGCTCTAAAATTCCTGCACGAATCCGTGAAGCCACATATTCAGCACTACGCTGCTCAACAATAATATGATCGATGCCAGCTTTATATAAAAGTTGTCCAAGCAATAACCCTGCTGGTCCAGATCCAATAATTGCAACCTGTGTCTTTAAAATATCCATAACTTCATCCTTGTTTCATCCTGACTTTTAAATTACTGGCTTTAAGTTTTGTGCACTATGTATCCAAGACGAAAATAACCGTTTATCATTTAGTTTGTCCGAATAGCGGACAGAAACAACCAAAATAACAGGAATGAAAGGATGCCTTCTCTCAATGCTTTTTTAGAGCACCCAAACTCGCATGAGAAAATTCGTCAAGAAGACTACATTGCAGGGTTAGCAAAAGGCTTAGCTTTACTCGAAGCTTTTGGAACGGATCGCCAGCGGCTTAATGTCACTCAAGTAGCCGAGCGAACAGGCATCAGTCGTACAGCGGCAAGGCGTTATCTAAAAACTTTAAAATACTTAGGTTATTTAGAAACCGATGAACATTACTTTTGGCTCACTCATCGCGTGCTGCGCTTTTCGAGTTCTTATTTAAGCTCTGCGCACCTGCCTAAAGTTGCTCAATCATTTCTAAATCTTTTGTGTGCGCAGACATCTCTGACTTTCTCAATTGTGGTGTTAGACGATAACGAAGTGGTGCCGATTGCGCGTAGTTATTTACCGCAGCAAGATAATTTACGTGTTAGCCCTTATGGCATGCATTTAGGAAACCGACTCCCTGCGCATGCCACGTCTACAGGTAAAGTATTGCTGGCAGCACTACCCGAAGAAGCTCAACATACGTGGGTAAAAAATTATGGTTTAAAGCGCTTAACCCCTTTTACCATTGTAGATGAGTCAAAGTTTTTTGAAGTGCTTAAGGGTATTTCGTTATCGGATTATTGTCTTTCTAAAGAAGAACATGAGCTTGGCGTGATTGCGATTGCAGTGCCCGTTTTTAACGCACAAGGTCAAGCCATAGCAGCGCTTAACTGTATGTCTCAAACCAACCGTGTACAAGAAGATTATTTGGTTCAGCAAATTTTGCCATTGCTGCGCAACACAGCAAATGAACTCAGAAATGTAATTTAAATAGAATTAGAAACTCTTGTCATCAATTAGAGGTACAAGAGTTTCGACTCATAATTTTAAAACAACGGGGTCTTTAACTCGCTGGTTTAGCAGAACTTATGAAAGAACTCATACGAACCAATTGAGCAGCTAAACAATATTGGAAAAATGACTTACAGCAATTTTAGGCATTGGTCTGTTGATGAAGATTTTGTTCAATAGACATGGCTTTTTTCCAGCTTTCTAGGTTTTCTAGACCTTTTACATATTGTTCAATATTGAGATATTTTGACCGAATATTTAAAGAATTAATTAGACCATAGACTACGAAACCAATCATAAAATCTGCACCCGTTAAGCAATCGCCTACTAAGAATTTTTTGCCTACTAATTGTTGATCTAAATATGAAAATACTTTATCCAACTCAGTCTGCGCATATTGATCTAAGAACTTTAATTGAGTGCCATTTTTTAACTCAATCGAATTAAAAATATTTAATAAATATGGAACCATAGCCGAACTTTCTGAAAAATGAACCCATTGTAAATAATCAAGATAACTGTCTGAATCTTTCGCGGGCATCAGTTGAGGAGCAAACTTTTCAATCAAAATTTCTACAATGGCACCTGATTCAGCAATTACTTTTCCATTAAGTTCAATCACAGGTGATTTTCCTAAAGGATGTATGTTTTTTAATTCTTGAGGTGCAAGATTTGTAGTTTTATCTCGAAAATAACTTTTTAATTCATATGGTTGATTAATTTCTTCAAGTAACCACAGAATGCGAAATGAGCGTGAAGCATTTAAATGATGAAGAATAATAGACATTAATTTTCTCTTTTAAACTAGAAGGTCAACAAAGTAAGGCCTAACTATATAGCTTGATAGACGACCGGTCTAATATTTTTTGTTATCAGCCACGCATTTGTCTGATCAAGCAATAAAGTAAATGTCTTAAAAGTATAAAAACCAGATCCGTAGATATGGTGACAAACTGGCTTTTGATTTTATCGATTGCCTAGCACATTCTGCGGCATCAAATTACATCACATACCTAAACTGCAAAAAAAACAATCTAGTACCTTTTCCTGATCAATTGCCCCATCTGAACTTAAAAGCTGAATAATTGTGCCCTCCACCATATATAAAAATAGTTTTGCGTCCTGAAAAGTCGCATCAGTTTTTATTTTTATAAGCTGGCTATAGATTTCATTCAGCAGCCATGTGCGATATCTCACTGCGGTGATATAAGCTTTTGGATAGCTCAGTTTCGTTTCGAACATGGCTTTAAATAAGAGGTAATACATCCTCTCTACATCGGTATGTAAGAAATAAAGCTGTTTGAGTTTATCGGCCGCGCTTGTGCCTTGGCCATACTCTACAATTGAGACCACTTTTTCTTTTAAACGTTCTTTTTGTACGATCAAACAGATTTCAATAAACCGCTCTTTTGAATGAAAAAAGTTATAAAAAGTCGCTTTGGTAATTTCGCATTCTTTCACAATTCTATCTACCCCAACGGTATGAAAGCCACGATGGTGAAACAGATCAATTGCTTTATTTACAACATATAAGGTACGTGTTGGGAGAACTAAATTTGGCATAGTTTTACCGTTATAAAAATTTTTGTTGTATGTAGAGATAAAAAAGCCTGTGCCCCTTTTGGGAGAAAAAAAGGCACAGCAAAGCCACAAAGACTGTGCTTGGCACATCTCAAGTTTTGTTGTTGCTAAGTTTTAAGTAAAAATGACTTTAAGCCTGACAACCTTAAGGCATTCAAGCTGCTTTAATTTTTAAGCTGTGTCGTTATAGCTTTTGGCATTGAGAGCCAAGAAATAATGGATGTGCAAAGCCAACTCCTTTTTATTGGGAGTTCTGCCGACATTTAAATTATGGTGGCAGAACGAGAAAGGGTTCGCGGACTGGTACAACAACCAGCACACCCGAAGGTGTCCCTCTCCCGTCCTACCGCTACGGGAGGAGACGAGGAGATGCTCACACAAAATTATCCCTCAGAAAGGAATAATTCTGATGCTGTTGTAATCGGTCCGCGACGACCGTCTGGCAATGTAGGCCAGCAGGCAAAGAATAGTGCCCAACCCTATTGCAGTCAAGCACGTAAAATGCCATTTGTTTTAAATTAAATCATTAGAAAAGTAAGGCTAAATAATGAGTGGGTTATTGTTAAGTGGGGCGTTATAAAGAAAGATAAAACCATTGATTTTTTTGAAAATATATTAGTTAAAAATAAAAAATGACTATTACCAAAATAATAGTCATTCTTTTAATAACAAAAGGAAAAATTATAAAATATTAGTTTTTAAGTAAAAATTATATTAAATACTGTATCTGGATTTAAAAGTGCTTGTTTTCTACTCTCTAAATCCAAATTAATTGCACCTTCTAAATCCAAGTGAAACTTATTAGTTTTTTTAAATATTTCGTCATCAACGAGACATGACAGTAATAAATGCTCCTCATCTTCCTCAAAATATTCTTCAATATTTATATCAATACTTTTACTAAATCTAATAATTCTATTTTCAGGTTTTATATCATATTTTAAATAATCCCTATACATATCTAATAAATAATAATCATCAAGGTTATGCAAAACATAATTATTATTTTTAAATTTCTTAGAATTTTCAGCCGACCTTTTAAAAACCTCTTTTGTTTTATCATAATTATATTCATCAAACATTTTTAAATACATAGGCATTTCAATTTCATCTAAAAACCTATATTTATTTAGCTCTTCTCCGGAAATTTTATCCCACATATTAAAAATAAAAAAAAGAGGTTGTTTTTTTACTAAATCGATTAAATATTTCTTTTTATGTCTATTATAAGGATGATTAATAAATTCATATGATCTTAAAATCGTATGAAAAGCTAAAATATGTCTAAGTTGATTTCGACAAAGATCTGCTTTAACACAATATTTAAGTTTGGAACCAATATATTCAAATATTCTATTAGCTAGTATCGATATTCCACTCGAATAAAGATTAAATGTAAATCCTGCTACAGCAGAAAAGAATGCAAGAATTTCTTTTCTCTTCAACCCAAACCTTTCCATATGTATAGTTGAGAGAATCAAAAGTATATTATACTCATGATTATTTATATCATTGAGATATGAATAATACTCTTTTTCAATAAAATCAATAAACTTAGATTTAACTTCTCTATTAGTAATTATTTTTATATCATTAATTCTTCTAAGCTCTTCATTACTAAAGGCATGCCCCTCAAATAGTGACAATATAGTTACAGGAACTTTTTTTTGAATACCATTTTTATCAGTTAAAATAATGAATAGTAATACTCCAAACTTTTCGGAATATTCATATATATGTTTAAAGCTTTCCACATCTTTATAACTAAAATTTTCAAAAGATATATTATATTCATTATGCATACATTGTAGTTCTGAATAATTTAATTTAAAAACCTCTACTCTTTCTGTTGTTATTTCATCCAACACTCTAATTTTTCTTAAATTATATTCAATTCCCCAAAATGTAGCTGTTAAATCTAAAAAATGTGTCTGCTCATGTACAATTAACGCTCTAAAATCTGAAGCCCGCATAAAACTATAATAATTATCACTAATTTCCTTCAAATAATTATCATAATTAGAGCTTTTAATCGCCTCAAGTTCTCTGTCAAAATCAAATTCCTCATATTTAAATATATTACCCACAAAAGTTATTAAGTCAATTTCCCCATCTTTTCTTACACTTTTTGCTGTAGGCATTTTACACCTCTTTAGTCATAATTTAAATTCAGCATAATAACTAATTGATAAATAATAGTAAAATATTTTTATACAGATAATTTTAGCTGCTAATAAAAAAGTAATCAAATCTAAATTAGCAATATCATTTACATAAATATCCTAAAAATTTAAAAGAAATATTTTTTATAATTAAAAATAGAAAGTACCCCAAATAATACAATTAAAATAAAAATAAGAGAAAAAGGTAATTTATCTCTTAAAAATTTAAAATTCAATTGCTCATCAATCCAATCAATTTGATGCTCCCAAAAAAATTTGTAATGGGCATACCAATTACTGAAAAGTATCTGTTTACTTATACAAAGAGGTAAATATCTTTTCTCTATATCATGTACCTTAACTTGATAAGTTGACACATCTGAATTATCAGGTAAAGATTTAACATCAAAATATAATGATTTCAATTCATTAAAAAGACTTGTTAAAGCTGAACCAGCTTTTTCATATTCCTTTTTATCTCTATCATAAAAACTAATATATAATCCACTAATTCCAACTATGACAAAGATCGCTGAAACTAATTTTGTTGAAAAAGCATCTATTATTAGCCCAAGAATACCTACCGCTGTTGATACAAAACCAATCCAGCCCGGCATTTTCTCAAGAAGGTCATAAGTTGCTAAATGTTTTTTTGCTCCAAATCCAACGTTATAGCCTGTCTCTGCAATATACCTAAGAAGCTCGGCTTTATTCATTTTTATTCCCCAATTGGCACATGAATACGATCACGAGCTACAACTACACCATTTTGGATAATATAACATTCAACTAAGTGCTCACCGTTAAAGCTCGAATATTCATTAATACTTTTGCTTCCATCATCCCAAATAATTTGCCCTCGAATACAGTTTCGACGTTTGGCCTCTTCTCCTCTATTTAAAACTTTCCATTTCACTGAATAATTCTGTAAATTTGTTGGAGTAGTATTTTCATCAATATAGAAACTTAACCTACGTCCATGATTTAATTTTTTATTTCTACGTTTGAAACCTCTCAAAAACTCTACAAATTGCCCATCCTGAAATACTCTAGACTCAATTTTTAGTTTGTAACGAATATCAATTGGATACTGATCTTCAATAAATTGTTCTGTATGTTCATAACGTATATCTTCGATACGGATAGACATACTTGCTTGTTGATTAGGCGCTTTAGGAAAATTACGACCATAGATCATCCGCCACTTAGAATATGCTTTAGTATCAGACCCTAATGGTATTGCTTCAAGACATAATTCATAAGCATCTTGTGCAGCCTCTTGAAACTTACTTTTTACCTTAACATCTTGGTTACTACCCAACGCTTGATAATGATCACGGTCAGGTTGATCAGCTAAAAACTTAAAAAAATCTCGGCTTAACAAGTCATAATATAAATAGCTTTTATCATCATATTCTGTTGTAGACTTCATAAAATTATAAGCTAGAGTATCAATGAGTAATCCACCCATTGATATTCCATGTTTATTTTTCCAAGCTCGAGCCATTTTGCATAAACGACGCAAATTCCTATTTTTTGCATCATTCATACTTTTCATTTCATCTATTTCATCTTGTGGTTTCGTTATCTTCCAACTGCCGCCATTATATGTATCTGGATACTTATAAGATCCATCATCCATTTTAAATACAGGCTGTACTTCAACATGAAAGTTAGTGTATTGAACGCAGACCACTAAACGATCTACAAAAACTGTAGTGCGGGGGTATCTATCTAAAATAGCTTCTTTAGTGTCTTTTAATAATGTTGACTGTCCCCCATCTTTATTGTAATCACTCCATTTAGAAGCCGGCATAATATATAACATATCTAAATCTGAGATACCTTTAATTGCACTCCAGCGTCCATAAGACCCTACCTGTAAGCAATTATCAGTCTTAGATTCTGTATTACGGAATTTTTGATTTAAAGCTTTAGTAATTTCTTGATATCGAGTTGTAATTTGCGCTTCGTTATCAACTTTAATATTACTCAAGAAATCTTGAAACATTTGAGAAACTGACATTAATTTATCCTTTTTATTCAAGGCAATTATTAACTTATTAATTATAATTTACCATATTTGAATCTATATAAAATACATTCAAATGAATTGTGCGACAGATTAAGTCGTAGGATTAATTGTTATATAGTTCATACTGAAACAGCCAAAAGAATGATTATAAAAGAGCCCCTATTTTTGCAGGGGCTCTTTTACAAAAACAACCACACATCCCGGCGCAAGCCTGTAACAGGTAGATGTAAATAAAGCGACTCTATTATTCAAACCGTCTGTTATTAACACTTCATAATGGGCAAATTTTTTACTACTGCCGACCTTGGTAGCCGTTGCAAATAACACCTTATCTTTCGCACCGCTCATATAGCGAATATCAGCCTGTAGGCCAGTATATGGCGCATCCCCTGCATTACAAGCCATTGCAAAAGCGATATCAGCTAAAGAAAATATGACCCCACCATGCACGCCGCCCAATGCATTCATATGTTCGTCTTTTACATCAAGCTGACAACGCGCTTCATCAAAACTGCGATGCAGCACTTGAACACCCAATAGCTCTGCGAATTGATCAACCGCAGTAGTTTCCATTTTTTGCACAAACGTCTCCCTACTCGTGCGAGTATTCCTTAACTGTTATGAACCTATCTATATTGAAATCGACTGATTAAAAGCCGTTAAACACTATCTTGTTTAATTTGATAGTTTGAAGAATTAAAGTCCTTATAGGTCAGGCGGTCATCTGACTCTGAGCTTAAAGGCTGAACTTCTTGCATTGAGTTTAAGCATCGCTGTGCAAGCTCCATGTATTCTTGCGTGCCTATGGTTTTCCACTTTTTTTCTTGTTCTGATAAATCACGTGCAACCTTGGCAGGACTTCCCATTGCCAACACATTTGCCGGAATAATATCTTTGGTTTTGACCAGACTATTTGCCCCAATAATGGTGTTTTCACCAATTTCGGCATAGTCCAAAATCACGCTGTTCATGCCAACCAAAACATTTTTTCCAATGCGGCAACCATGCAAAATTGCCCCATGCCCAATGTGCCCCATTTCCTCAACTAAAGTCACGCTTTGCGGAAAGCCATGTACGGTGCAGCTATCTTGTATATTGGCATTTTGCTTAATATGGATACGGCCAAAATCGGCACGCAATGACGCAAATGGTCCTACATATACGCCCGCTTCAATAATCACATCACCAATTAAAACAGCCGTTGGGTGTACAAAAGCATCTGGGCTAACCACCGGAATAACACCGTCAATACTATAACAAGGCATGACTTAACCTCTCATTTGTTGCCACCAAACCTCCGAAACGGCGCCAATAATGTGCTGTAGCATTTGGCATAGGTCCTTCTGCTGTTGCGGCAACAGACAAGAAGTATTCATCGGCAGGTTCAAATACTTTTTTATAAATATTCATTGATAACGTTCGTGCACTAATCGCGGGCCAGTCAGTTGGCAACAATTCAAGCGGTAATGCAGGGTCTTTCAATAAAATCCGTCGATAATAATGAATCAGCAAAGTTCTAATTTGAAAGGCCTGAACGGGTTCGAGTTGTTCGTTTTCCTGCATGAGTAACACGCCAATTTCTCTAAAAATATCGAGAAACTGTAGGTATCTTTGGCGCAATTCATCGATGGGCCAGTTGGTTCTGAGCATACGACCAATGGTATCGACCGAATTATTAAAGAGTTGCAAGGTTTCGGCTTTAAACACCACCACTTGCTCACTCATATTTAAGTCAACCAACAAGCGTTGCAGTTCAATACGATTACAACCCGGATAAGCCATTAAGTTTGTAGAAATATTGGCAAATCCTAACCATTCGAGTTCTTTCTTTAGCAACGCTTTATTTTCAGTGTCGAGACTAGACATCAGAATAAGATCCCAATAATGGTCCCACTCTTTCATCTGGTCGTTATAAATGCGTTGCTCGGCCTGCAAATAAGTCGAACGGCTTGAATCGGTAATTCGATAAAAACTGGTTCTGCCGATTTTGTCTGAGCATAACCAATCATTTTTAACTAAACGAAAAACAGAGGTTCTTACAGCGCGGTCATTAAAACCAAATAGCTCTAATAACTGAATCAGGCTTGCAAGACTAATGTTTCCACCCCGATGAAGTACTGAATCTCCAAAAATTGTCGAAATAAGCGAAGTTCCACTTAAGGTTTCATTCTTTACAACAGAATCAATTATTTGCTGTATTTTTGCACTCATACTCATGTCTTGGCGTTTAGTTTCAGGGTATAGATTCTATACCCTGAATGATCTTGATGTTAAGCAATCTGACGCATATCGATTACCCGCTTTGCCTTACCTTCCGAACGAGGTAAGGTTGCTTCTGTCACAACTTCTACAGTAACGCTAATCCCAATCATGGTTTTAATGCGTTTCATCAACTCCTGAGCAAGTTGATTGGCCTGTATAGTACAGTTATGACACATCTCTGTACGAATATGCAAAGTATCCATATGGCCTTTTTTAGTCACCAAAATTTCATAATTTGGAACTAAATGCGGAACTTGCAAAATTTGCTCTTCAATCTGGGTCGGGAAAACGTTCACGCCGCGAATAATCAGCATGTCGTCGCTACGACCCACAATTTTATCCATCTTACGCATTACCAGATTTTCACCCGGTAGTAAACGGGTCAAATCACGAGTACGGTAACGAATAATCGGTAAGCCTTCTTTGGTAATGGTGGTAAAGACTAGCTCGCCAAGTTCGCCATCTTTACAGACTTCACCTGTTTCAGGGTTAATAATTTCAGGGTAGAAATGATCTTCCCAAATGGTTAATCCCTCGCCCTCACCTAAGCACTGCATCGCAACACCCGGTCCCATCACCTCAGACAAACCATAAATATCGAGTGCTTTAATATTGAGACGTTCTTCAATTTCACGGCGCAGTTCGTTAGTCCACGGCTCGGCACCAAAAATACCGACTTTTAAAGACGTATTACGTGCACTACCAAATTGTTGCTCAAGCTTTTCAATAATGCTCACGCAATACGATGGCGTAACCATAATTGCAGTCGGTTTAAAGTCTTGAATAAGCTGAACTTGCTTTTCAGTTTGACCGCCAGACATTGGAATAACCGTTGCACCTAAGCGTTCGGCGCCATAATGCGCACCTAGACCACCTGTAAATAGTCCATAGCCATAAGCCACCTGAACCATATCTTTTGCGGTTAAACCTGCCATGCGTAAGCAACGCGCAACAATATCTGACCAAGTGTTAATATCTTTTTGGGTATAACCCACCACGGTCGGTTTACCCGTTGTGCCTGATGACGCATGTAAACGCACAATTTGCTCTTGCGGTACGGCAAACATCCCAAACGGATAGTTGTCTCTTAAATCCTGTTTCGTTGTAAATGGAAACTTCGCCAGATCGTCTAAAGTCACGAAGTCGTCAGGATGAACACCTGCTTCATCGAACTTTTTCTTATAGACCGGACTATTTTCATATACAAAAGTCAGGGTTTGTTTTAACCGTTTAGTTTGCAGCTCTCTAAGCTCTGCAAGTGTTAATTGTTCAACATTATCCGTTGTAAGGCTGTCCATCGCCTATCTCCTCATTATGTAATTTTTAAAACCGTCTAAATTAATTTAAATTTTCCAAAATCAGTGCAACGCCTTGTCCAACACCCACACACATCGTGCAAAGTGCATAGCGTCCACCTCGTTTTTTTAGCTCACGTATTGCGGTAATCACTAAACGTGTACCGCTCATACCGAGCGGATGGCCTAACGCAATCGCACCGCCATTTGGGTTAACGCGTTCATCGTCATCTTTTAGACCGAGTTCACGCATACAAGCCAAAGATTGAGCCGCGAATGCTTCATTCAGTTCAATCACATCTATCTGATCTAGCGTTAA
The DNA here is from genome assembly GCF_000588515.1 of Acinetobacter sp. 826659. NCBI lineage: Bacteria > Pseudomonadati > Pseudomonadota > Gammaproteobacteria > Moraxellales > Moraxellaceae > Acinetobacter > Acinetobacter sp. 826659. Next base: position 104,643 of record NZ_JFYD01000006.1, read on the forward strand.
ACCTGTCTGCTTTAAAATTTTCTGCACAGCCGGAACAGGACCTATACCCATATATTTGGGTTCAACCCCTGCACTTGCAATGCCAATTACACGTGCTAAAGGTTTTAAACCATGTGTATCTGCAAATTCACGGTTAGTAATTAACACACACGCGGCGCCATCATTTACACCAGAGGCATTTCCGGCAGTCACCGAGCCACCTTCTTTTTTAAATGGGGCTTTTAGTTTTGCGAGTGCTTCAAGTGTCGTTTCACGTGGATGTTCATCGCGGTTCACCACAACTACGTTTTTCTTACGGTCTACAATCTCGACAGGCAAAATCTCATCGTTAAAGAAACCGTTTTGTTGGGCAGCAGCGGTTTTTTGTTGGCTACGCAATGCAAACGCATCTTGGTCTTCACGACTAATCTGGTATTTTTCAGCTACATTTTCGGCAGTTTCAGGCATGCTGTCGGTGCCGTATTGCGCTTTAAGTTGCTTATTTACAAAGCGCCAGCCAATGGTGGTGTCGTAAATTTCAGGTGTACGGCTAAAAGCTTCTGTTGGTTTAGCTTGTACAAATGGTGCACGGCTCATTGACTCCACACCACCTGCCAACACAAACTGTGCTTCACCTGCTTTAATTGAGCGTGCCGCAAGGCCTACCGCATCTAGACCAGAAGCACACAAACGGTTGACTGTCATCGCTGGTACTGTATCAGGTAAGCCTGCCAAGAGTGTTGCCATACGTGCAACGTTACGGTTGTCTTCACCTGCTTGGTTAGCACACCCTAAAAACACTTCGTCTACCGTATTCCACGGTAAGTTCTGGTGTTTATCTTTTAAATATTTGATGGGCAATGCAGCTAAATCATCTGCACGTACAGCACTTAGGGCACCTGCATATCGTCCAATTGGGGTACGAATAAAATCGCAAATTAAAACGTCTTCCATGTTGACTCCTGATTATGCAAATTCGGTCATATCACGTGAATATTGAGTAGCAATGTTTTGAGTTTTCGCTACATATTGCTTGAGGTAGATACTCGCGCGATATTTTTCCTCTCCATACAGTGCATATAAGTTATTTAAAGTTTGGAGCACATAAGCGCCGCCCATTTGTGTCAACCACTGGTAAGGACCCTTAGGATAATTCACTCCATATTTCATGGCATTATCAATATCTTCCAGACTCGCAACACCATGTAAACTTGCTTCACAGGCTTCATTAATGAGTAAAGCGATGGTGCGTAAGGTTAACAGTGCCGGATGGTCTTTAATCCACATCACGCTGATACCAAACTGCGCAAAGTAAGCCTCAACTTTAGCCAGATCACTTGCTTCACATAGTTCGTTATGACTGAGTACTAAAGTCTGAGCTTTTTCAAAATCATGGTGCCAATCCATCAAAACCACTTTACGGCTCAGGTAATGGATATTGGCTGACTCACCTTGGCTTAAACGTAAGTCGATATCATCAATTTGAAGAATATTGTCGTCACTCGCAGATCCGCTTTTTAAACCTAAACGCGTTAAAAATGCAGGTATTTGAGACCAAGTCCCTTTTAGCTGAATATGAGCATCGACTGGCTTGGCAACCACAGCTTGAGGTTGAAATGTCTCGTACTGATTTTTTTCGTTATAGGTATAAAAGCCTTGTTTTGACTTACGACCCCAAGCACCTGCATCGACTAATTCTTTTTGAATGAGGCTTGGGCGGTAGCGCGGCTCGTAAAAAAACTCTTGGTAAACGCTTTGGGTCACTGAAAAGTTAACATCTTGCCCAATGAGGTCAGTAAGTTCACACGGTCCCATCGCAAAACCGCCGCATTGCTTCAAGGCATAATCTAGCTGGTCATAGCTGGTAACTTGTTCTTGCAGTGCTCTAAAGCCTTCTGCATAAAACGGACGTGCAATTCGGTTAACAATAAAACCAGGAGTCGACTTAGTGAGTACTGGAATTTTTTTCCAATTCAACATCAAGTTTTTTAAAGCCAAACATAAGCTGTTTGGGGTTTTTAAGCCTTGTACAATTTCAACCAGTTTCATGACTGGCGCAGGGTTAAAAAAGTGTAAACCCACTACGCGCTCAGGATGAGCAATGCCCGCCGAAATTGCAGTCACTGAAATTGAAGATGTGTTACTTGCAAAAATGGTTTGCGCACTACAAATTTCAGCAAGTTGCTTAAATAAAGACTGTTTAACTTCTTTTTTCTCAATGACTGCTTCAATCACCAAGTCAGCATCACGGAGTGCTTCAATTTGATTGACCACCGTTAAACGCGCTAAGGCTTCATCCGCTTGCTGTTGTGTGAGCTTGCTCTTTTCAACCAGCTTTTTAAAAGTCTGCTCTAAGCCGTGGGCGGCTTGTTGCGCTTTTTGAGCGTCCAGATCATATAAAACAGTCGAGTGCCCATTGACGATGGCTAACTGGGCAATGCCGATGCCCATGGTGCCAGAACCAATGACGGCAATTCGGGCACGAGATAAATCTAAATCTGTCATGCTTAGCGCCCTTTAAAGTTTGGTTCACGTTTATTCATAAAGGCTTGTACCCCTTCACGATAATCTTCTGAACGACCCGCAATACGTTGTAAATCTCGCTCTAACAACACTTGCTCATCAAAGGTGTTATTGCTTGATTGATGAATGGCTTTTTTAATGAGAGATAGACCAAATGTAGGCTGTTTCGCTAAACGCTCTGCGAGTTCAGTCACTTTTGTTTTAAGCTCAGCGTCTTCTACAACATCCCAAATCATGCCCCACTCTTTTGCGGTTTCTGCTGGTAGCTTGTCACCTAACAAAGCCAATCCCATCGCACGCGCATGGCCTACGGCACGTGGTAAAAACCATGTCCCCGCCGAGTCTGGAACCAAACCTAAGCGGCAGAATGCTTGTACGAAGTTTGCCGATTTAGCTGCAATCACCAAATCACACGCCAGTGCAATATTTGCCCCTGCACCTGCTGCCACACCATTTACCGCGCAAATTACAGGCTTTGGCATATTTACAATCGTTTTAATGAGCGGGTTATAGTAAGTTTCAATGGAATATCCTAAATCTGGAGCTTCAGCGTTTGGGTCTACTACACGGTCACCTAAATCTTGCCCTGCACAAAAGCCACGGCCTTCGCCACTAATCACCACACAGCGAACATCTGGATTTTTGGTCCACAGGTTTAAAACCTCAGCCACTTCACGATGCATATCAACATTAAAGCTATTCAGTGCTTTTGGGCGGTTAAATGTCAGGTAGCCAACACCATTTTTTTCTTCAGCAATAATATTTTGATAGTCCATCACTCACCTCTAAACACTGGCTTTCTTTTCTCAAAGAAAGCATTAATCCCTTCGTTTCGATCTTTTGTAGCCGCCAGCCAGACAAAGTTTTGACGTTCAAACTTGAGTCCCTGACTTAATGTTGTTTCATGAATACTTTTAATTGATTGTTTAATCACGCGAATCGCTAAAGGCGCTTGTTTCGCAATTTTGGCTGCAAGTTGAACGGCGTATTCGACAGTTAATTCGGTCGGCACCACTTGACTGCAAATGCCATGTTGCTCTGCCTGTTTTGCCGAAATCATCTCACCTGTCATGGCCCAGCGCATGGAGAGTTGTTGCCCAACCAAGCGTGCTAAACGTTGTGTTCCGCCTGCACCCGGCAACATTCCCAAGGTAATTTCAGGTAATGCAAAACGGGCATTTTCACCGCAAATCACCATATCTGAATGCAAAACCAACTCGAACCCAGCGCCTAAGGCATAACCATTGACTGCACTAATCAGTGGCTTACTAAACGCATCAATTTTTTGCCAAAGCTTCGGACGAATATCGAGTTGTAAAATCACGGCGTCCATTGCAGCCAGCTCGCTAAGATCTGCTCCAGCAGCAAAACATTGTGAGTTACCTGTTAAAACCACTGCTTTGACTTGAGCATTATGTTCAGCTTCTTCGAGCAACTCGCACAAACACTGCAATGTTGCATTGTTTAAGGCATTTCTTTTTTCTGGACGGTTTAAGGTTAATAACAAAACACCGTCAGCAGCTGTACTGGCTTTGATCAACTCTTGCATGACAGCCTCTATTCATCAAAACTCAAGCGAACATTTGGGCCTTTTGGTAAGGTCTGACAGCTCAGCACATAGCCCTTTTCAACTTCATCTTCTTCAAGACTATAGTTAAGGAACATATCAACTTCGCCTGAAAGTACCTTACAGCGACAGGTCGCACACACCCCACCTTTACATGCATACGGTAAGTCAGCACCTGCACGTAAAGCCGCATCAAGAATACTTTCATCATCTTGAGCCACAGAAACAATCAGTTCACGACCATCTAAAATGATGTTTACTTTTTCTTCTTTACGGTTTGCATCCGCTTCAACACTACGTTTACGCGCTTGTCCTGTATGGAAACGTTCGGTGTGAATGCGCTCTTTGGCAATACCAAAGTTCGGTAAAGTATTTTCTACGGCATTCATCATTTCGTCTGGGCCGCAGGCAAAAACATGGTCGAAGTTTGTTTCAAGCACTTCAAAATCAAAAAGCTGTTTTAGCTTTTCTGCATCAATACGACCGTTCATCAGTTCACTATCGTTGAACTCACGAGAAAAAATATTGATGAGTTGAAAGCGTTCTTTAAACTGATCTTTCAAATCCATAATTTGCTCGGCAAACATGGTTTGTTTCCATGAGCGATTGCCATAGAGCAAGGTAAATTTAGCTTCAGGTTGTTCAAACAACACCTGCTTAACTATCGATAAAATCGGAGTAATACCACTCCCCGCAGCAACACCTAAATAGTTTTGTCCACCGATCTTGGCTGCTTTTTGAAAAAACACACCTTGTGGTGGCATCACTTCAAGTACATCGCCTACTTTTAAATGATCATTGGCCCAGTTTGAGAATTGACCCTGATCAATTTTTTTAACCGCAATACTGATGTCTTCTTTGCCCGCATAGCTACAAATTGAATAACAACGGCGGATTTCACCAGCTTCGGTTAAATGGCGAATGGTTAAGTGTTGACCTGGTTGAAATTGAAATTGTTCTTGTTGTTCAGGTACAACGTCAAATGCAATACAAATTGCCTGATCGGTTTGAGGCGTAATACTTTTTACTTTTAATGGTACAAATTGGCTCATGGCTGATTTCCTTATCTAAAGACTTAAATACATTTGAAGTAATCAAAAGGCTCAAGACAGTCCTGACATTTATAAAGTGCTTTACAGGCGGTAGAACTAAACTCTGTTAACAGTCGGGTATGTCGGCTTTTACAACGTGGGCACTCGACACCATCATTTAAATGAACGTGAGTTCCACACTGATGCGCCAATCCTTCAGGTGGTGCAATGCCATAAACTTGCAGTTTCTTTTTACCCGCTTCAGACATCCAGTCCGTGGTCCATGCTTCTGATAAATCGACCATGACTTTGACTGGTGTCAAAGCTTCTGAGGTAAATGCCTCAACAATTTGTGCTTTGAGCATATCTGTTGCTGGGCAACCGCTATATGTTGGAGTTAGACGAACAATAATTTCTTGTTGATCGTTAATCTCTACACCGCGAATCATGCCCAAATCGACAACTGATAAAACCGGAATTTCAGGGTCACTTACCGTTTGTAGCACATCCCAACATTGGTCGATGCAATGACGAATCATTTGCATGGCTCACCTCCTTGTCTTACCAGGTCATTCCCGGATAAGTTCTTTGAATACATTGCATTTCAGCCAACAAATAACCTAAATGCTCGGTATGCAATCCTTGTTTCGCACCACGGCGATAAGCACCGTTCACGGCAACATTTAATTCAAAGCGCTTAAGCTCATCTGCAATGGTTTGGTTCCATTGTTCTTTTTCATTTGAAAAATCTGGAATTACACCTTGTTCGACTAATGCTTGTTCATCTGCATTAAGTTCAAATAACTCAGCGGTAAAGCGCCATAAATTATTTAATCCGTCTTGCACACGTTGATGTGCTTCATCTGTGCTTAAACTTAAACGTTCCATCCAGCTTGTCGAAAAGCGGATGTGATACTTCACTTCTTTTAAAGATTTGACAGCAAGCGCACTGACTTCAGGAAGCGAGCTTTGGGTTAACGCCGTAAATAAATGAAGATGGTAATGGTCCATCAACCACTGGCGTACAATCGTTTGAGCAAAATCACCATTGGGTTGTTCACACAACAAGAGGTTTAAAAACTCACGTTCTGTACGGAAATACGCAAGTTGGTCTTCATCACGTTGAGCTTCATCATATTGACCAGCCAACGTCAGAAAGTTTCTTGCCTGACCTAACAAGTCCAAACCGATATTTGCTAAGGCAATATCAATTTCAAGCTCAGGTGCATGCCCGCACCATTCAGCCAAACGCTGCGATAAAACCAGTTGGCTGTCGCCAATATGTAATAAGAATTTAGATAAAACTGAATGATTCATTTGCCATTCCCCTTACATGTGCTCAATGCCATCTGGGATATGGTAAAAAGTCGGATGACGATAAACCTTGTCTAAAGAAGGATCGAAAAATTCAGCTTTTTCATCTGGCTGTGATGACTTAATCAGTTCTGAACGAACTACCCAAATGCTAATTCCTTCATTACGGCGTGTATAAACATCACGAGCATGTTGCAGTGCGATTTCATCATCAGGTGCTCTTAAGCTGCCTACATGACGGTGGCTTAAGCCTTGTTTACTACGTACAAATACTTCGTAGAGCGACCAGTTATTTTTATCTTCCATTTTGATTTCCTCAAATTTTTCCATAAATCTTGTTAAGCCACTTTGTTCGCTTCAAGCTGCTGTTTTTTCGCGTAGACCACTGCTGCATCACGAACCCATTTGCCGTTTTCCCATGCTTTACGGCGTGCTTCGATACGCTCGTGATTACATGGTCCACGTCCGGCAATCACTTCATTAAATTCGTGCCAGTCAATCTCGCCAAACTCATAATGGCCTGTTTCTTCATTGAACTTTAAATCTGGGTCCGGTACTTCCAAGCCAAGTTGCAGTACTTGTGGCACGGTGTTATCAACAAACTTTTGACGTAATTCATCGTTACTAAAGCGTTTGATTTTCCACGCCATGCTTTGTGCGCTGTTTGGAGAATGCTCATCACTTGGACCAAACATCATGAGCGCTGGCCACCAGTAGCGATTTACTGCATCTTGTGCCATCTGTTTTTGTTCTGGCGTTCCGTTTGCCAAAGCCATCATGGCTTCAAAACCTTGACGTTGGTGGAAACTTTCTTCTTTACAAATGCGTACCATTGCACGTGCATATGGCCCATATGAAGTACGGCAAAGCGCAACTTGGTTCACAATGGCTGCCCCATCGACAAGCCAGCCAATTGCAGCGACATCTGCCCAAGTCAAAGTTGGATAGTTAAAGATTGATGAGTATTTCATTTTCCCATCAATTAATTTTTCCATCATGTCATCACGGTCTGCACCTAAGGTTTCTGCTGCGCTATACAGATATAAGCCATGACCCGCTTCATCTTGTACTTTCGCAAGCAAAACCGCTTTACGTTTTAAAGTTGGTGCGCGAGTAATCCAGTTTCCTTCAGGCAACATACCTACAATTTCAGAATGGCCATGTTGCCCAATTTGACGAATCAATGTTTTGCGATAGGCATCGGGCATTTGATCCTTAGCCTCGATCGTAATTTCATTGGCAATATTTTGTTCAAATTTCTGGTAATTGTTTTCCATTCTTTCATTCCCTGTAGGTATCACCCTTGAATCTATTTTTCGATACACTAAAAACAAAGTCAATCACTTTTTTAGTATCAAATTAAATCCAACCAAAAAACAAGAATTAAATAACTGAAATTAATAAATATTAATTAAAAACAAAAAATCTTTTTACGTTTACAAATCAAAATAAAGTTGACTTTTAGACAAATTAATCTGAAATTATGAATCATATTTTTGCAATTTTTATAATTGATGTATCAAATAAAAAAGGAGTTTGGTCATGCTTGAACAAGCACACCTAGAAGGAACCTCAACTGACACAGATTTTCAGCAGTCTGAGCATCAACTGCCTCATCTTGCTTCTTCTGTCTATGGAACATGGCATTCGACGAGTGAAGAACTGCGCCCTGTTTATCATGCTATTACAGGTGAAGCGATTTATGCCGTAAGTAGTCATGGCATAGATATGAAACGTGTTGTTCAATATGCCAAACAAAATGGTTCAGAACTGGCTAACTGGACGTTTCATCAACGCGCTAATGCTTTAAAACAAATTGCCCAATATTTACTTGAACGTAAGGAAGAGTTTTACAAACTTGCTTATGCAACAGGTGCAACTCGTAAAGATGCATGGATTGATATTGAAGGCGGTATTCAGACCTTATTCGCTTATTCGAGTCTGGTTCGCCGTGAACTCAATGACGAAAAAATTATTACTGAAGATAGCTGGATTCAACTCTCTAAAAATGGCACTTTCGGCGCTAAACACATTTTAAGCCCTAAAGCGGGTGTTGCCGTTCACATTAACGCTTTTAACTTCCCAATTTGGGGAATGCTTGAAAAAATTGCACCGACGCTACTTGCGGGTGTGCCATGTATTGTTAAGCCTGCAACCGATGGTGCCCAATTAACTCAAGCGGTTGTAAAAGCCATTGAAGAGGCACATGTATTACCAAAAGGCTCGCTACAACTCATTTGTGGTCAGACTTATGACTTGTTCGACCACTTAGGCCCTCAAGACTGTGTGACATTTACAGGTTCTGCTTACACAGGTCAAAAACTACGTAACCACCCTCACCTCAATAAATATTCGATTCCATTTAGCATGGAAGCCGACTCGGTAAACAGTGCAATTTTAAGCCCTGATGCAAATGAAGAAACTGTCGATTTATTTGTGCGTGAAGTCTTCCGTGAAATGACCACAAAAGCAGGCCAAAAATGTACAGCAATCCGTCGTGCATTCGTTCCTTCAAGTTTGTTAGCGACTGTACAAGAGAAGCTAACTGCCAAACTTGCTAAAGTTGTGGTGGGTGACCCTCAAAAAGAAGAAACCACCATGGGCGCTTTAGCGAGCATTAAACAAAAACATGACGTTGCAGAAAAAGTTGCTGAACTCAGCAAAGACGCAAAAATTGTTTTTGGTGGCAATAATAGCTTTACATTTAATGCCGACCATCCTGAAAAAGGTGCTTTTTTTGCTCCAACTTTATTGTTATGTGAGCAACCTTTACAAGCGACACATGTTCATACCACAGAAGCTTTCGGTCCGGTATGTACACTCATGCCATATCAAAACATTGAAGAACTAGCTGACCTTGTTTCACGTGGCGAAGGCAGCCTAGTGGCTTCTGTCGTTAAAAATAACGATGAGAATATTGAACAGATTATTCAAAAAATTGCCCCTTGGCATGGCCGTGTACATGTACTCGATGCAGAGTCCGCAAAAGAAAGTACAGGACATGGTTCTCCACTTCCGCATTTAGTACACGGCGGACCTGGTCGTGCAGGTGGCGGTGAAGAGTTAGGCGGTATTCGCGCCGTTAAACACTACATGCAGCGTACTGCAATTCAAGGTTCTCCAAATAGCCTGACGCAAATTACCCACTCATGGACTGCTGGCTCGAAAGTTAATGAAGACCGAGTACATCCATTTAAAAAGTCTTTTGATGAGTTAGTAATTGGTGAGCGTTTATTAACGGCGCGCCGTACAGTCACCGAAGCAGATATTGTCAATTTTGCTTGTTTAAGCGGTGACTACTTCTATGCACATACTGACAAAATTGCAGCTGCCGAGTCTTTCTTTGGTGAACGTGTGGCACATGGATATTTCATTGTGTCTGCCGCAGCAGGTCTATTTGTAGATGCAGCACAAGGCCCTGTAATTGCCAATTATGGTATGGACAACTTACGTTTTGTTGAACCGGTTAAAATTGGTGACTCAATCCAAGTTGAACTCACCTGTAAACAAAAAACACCTAAACCACAAAAAGACCCGTCTCAGCCTGCACATGGCGTTGTGGTATGGGATATTAAAGTCAAAAACCAACGCGGTGAACTTGTCGCAACTTACGACATTTTAACTTTAGTTGCTCGCGAGGCTTAATGTTTAAAATGAGATGGGGTCACCTCGTCCCCATCTCATTTTTTTAACACTCAATGGCGTTAACAGCGAGACCGCCTTTTGAAGTCTCTTTATATTTCTCAGACATATCTTTACCTGTTTCCTTCATAGTCTGAATGACTTTATCTAGTGTGACAAAGTGTTCATCGTCATCATGAAGTGCCATTTGGGCTGCATTAATGGCTTTTACGGCTGCAATTGCATTTCGTTCAATGCAAGGCACCTGAACCAAACCACCAATCGGGTCACACGTTAACCCTAAATTATGTTCAAGCCCAATTTCAGCCGCATGCTCCACTTGCTCAGGTGATGCTCCTAAAATCTCGGCTAAACCCGCCGAAGCCATCGCACACGCCGAGCCGACTTCGCCCTGACACCCTACTTCTGCACCAGAAATAGAAGCATTGAGTTTGCATAAAATGCCAACGGCTGCCGCACTTAAAAAAAAGCGAACCACTTTATCTTCGGAAAAGTCTTTAGAGAAAGTCACGTAGTAATATAAAACCGCCGGAATAATTCCTGCGGCCCCATTTGTAGGTGCCGTCACTACTCGACCGCCAGCAGCATTTTCTTCATTTACCGCTAAGGCAAATAAATTGACCCATTCCATCGCATGAAAAGTCGTCACAATCAGGTTTGAGTTTTTCTTATTTAATAACTTATCGTGAATTTTTTTAGCCCGACGTTTTACGTTTAATCCGCCCGGTAATATGCCTTCATTAATTAATCCATTGTGAATACATTGCTGCATCACTTTCCAGATTTCCATAATCTTGCTACGAATCTCAGTTTCACTACGCCAGCTTTTTTCATTTTCAAGCATTAACTCGCTCACTGATAAATGATGAGTTTTACATAAGCTTAAAAGTTCAGCCGCACTGTGAAACGGATATGGAACCTTAACGTCGTTGGTTTCAGTTTGAGTTGTTGCTAATTGTCTTTGGCTAACAATAAAGCCACCACCCACCGAATAGTAAGTTTCTGCATATAAAATTTCTTGAGCCTCGTTATAGGCTATCAGTTCCATTGCATTGGGGTGATAAGGCAAAGATTCATCTAAAAAAAGCACATCATGCTTATAGTCAAAAGAAATAGTCTTTTGCTGATTAAGCTGGATGGCTTTATTTTCAAGAACATCTTCAATCAAGCTTGTACTTACTTGGGTATCAATATGTTCAGGATCAAAACCCATTAAACCTAACAGAACAGCCTTATCTGTCGCATGACCAACACCGGTTGCCGACAGCGAACCGTATAACTTCACCTGAACTCTAACCGTTGCTTGTAAATCGTTTTGCTTCAATAAATCTTCCACAAAACTGTATGCCGCACGCATTGGTCCAACTGTATGGGAGCTAGATGGGCCGATGCCAATTTTAAAAAGATCAAATACACTAATAAACACGTGGTCCTACCTTCGATTCATTATTATTCGTATGTTCGTCATTATTGTGTCCTTTCGGATAGCTCTAAAATTATCATTAAGCCAAGTACAAATCACGAATAACTCTTCGGCAGTAGCACAAAAAGACAACGGTTGAACAATCACTATAAATAACTTTGTTCACAGCCATAACTTTTGTAGTTTTTATTAACAAATATAAATGTATTAGCGCCTCCTTCCTTAAAACAAGTACAGGAAGTTGTACAAATAAAAAACTACAAATATTAGCCATTAGTCGCACCTCCCTATTTTTATTCATTTTTGCTGGTAAAGTGCATTACATGGTTTGATACAACCTACTTAACTCAGATGCATAATTCACCTGTTCTTGCATCTGATGTTTTTCTGCCTCTAGTCCGCTAGGGGCTTTTTTTATTATTGATTTAAATACTGATATATTAAATTTCTAGACATAATTAAAGACAAGAAAAATGGATCGAATTTTCAAATTAAGTATTTTAAGTTTTCCGGTTTTATTGTTAAGTGGTTGTATTGGCTGTTATAACCCGACAGGCTGTAACCGTGATGATTCGCCTTATTTCTATACAACACAAATAACTCAAGTCAAAGGTGTAACAGTTCCTGTTGGAACAAAACTGGTTTATAAATCTCAAAAGTCCAAACAGAAAGATGAGCAAACTGCACCACTTAAAGAAGAACATATAACAGGAATAAAGCTACCAAAAGATACCGCTATACTTTGGGGAGGAATGCCTACCAATCATCTCCTTCAGTTTGCTAATCCTGAAATGCAAGGATTTACAGCCTACCGAGCACAAGAAGCTCCAACTGTATATTCCAATCAATTTTTAAAACTCTGGAAAGAATGTGATAGTGATTTAGATATCTCGATCAAAAATAAAAATGATTGGAGCTTTAATCCTGCAAATATGAAAATTATTGGATGCGGAATTAACTATCAAGAAAGAGCTTCATACAACACCAACAATCCAAGCCAAGACAAAGTGGATATTTTTCTCATCAAAATTAATCAGGCCTTACAGAAGCTGCCACAACAAAAAGAGTATCCCGTTATCCATTATTCCGAAAATTAAAGAAAAAAAAGCCCACATTTCTGCAGGCTCTTTTCTTTAAAATTTGATTTACCAAATTTTAATTAGACACATTAACCACAGGTTGCTTGAATAATTTTCTTAGAAGCAGGATCAATAGTAACTGTAACTCGGTTTGTACGATAATCCATAGTCATTGGTTGACCTGGAGCCACTTTTCGCACAATTTCTGATTTAGTTTTTTGTTTAATTTGATCATCAGTAAGGCCAGATTGACCCACTAATTTTTGAGCTTCTTCTGCTACACAGTTTGCTTGATTATCACGGAATAATTTCCATTCTTCCACGACTTGGCCGTTTGGTAAATGACAATACCCAACCTGACCATTTGCTTCATTTCTAATTTCTAATTTCCCGCCTTGTTCAACACAATATTGACTAGCTGGGTTTGGTGAACCAATTTTTGGTGGAGTTGGATTTTTATGTTGTACAGATAAAAAAGCCGTTAACGAAACAAGCGCTAAACCAAGAAAGATAATTTTTTTCATAAATTTTTGCTTCTTAATAAAAAAACTAAAGATATCAAAAAAATTCATGTTTCATGTGTCTTGTTTACAATAAAAAACTCACTTGGGAGTTCTACTCACCATTTCTTTAATTGATTGGAATTTAAGATTTTCCTTTCTAAAAATAATTATCAAAATATTGCGATCATGGCCTTTCTAAAATTCGTGCTCCAGATCCCTCTTGGCCCAAAACATCTTCAGGATTTCTTAACGGACATTGCTCTAGTGACAAGCAACCGCAGCCTATACACCAGTCCATTTCATCCCGTAACCTCGTTAATTTTTGAATACGATCATCGAGATCTTTTCGCCAATGGCTTGATAACTCTTTCCACTGTTTAGCTGTTAATTTGCTCCCCATAGGATATGCACTAAGAGCCTCTTTAATTTCATTTAAAGGAATTCCTACTCTTTGAGCAACTTTAATAATCGCAATATACCTTAAAACAATTAATGGAAAGCGGCGCTGATTACCATTGGTTCTTATACTTTTTATCAGCCCTTTCGTCTCATAAAAATGTAGGGTCGAGACAGGAACTCCACTCCTTTTTGCAACTTCTCCCACAGTCAAAACTCGACTAGAGTCAGCTTTTTTATTTTCACTTATCATGATTAACCTCAACTTTACTCGAGGTTTATAAGAGAGCCTATTGTTTTTGTCAAATGAAAATCCAAACACCTTAACTGCTAAAAGCCACTTTTATGAGCTTATCGCTCTGAACTTTTCTATAAAAGCTGTGAAAATAAATTTGATACGATTACTAATTCAATTAAATTTATAAAATGAGCTGCCGACATTTAAATTTAAGAAATTAATTTTGTAGGATACATGGACACCCGCAAATCCAAAACATGTTGTAAACAAAAGGCATTGGTGCTCCTAATGGATAGACCTTAGCTTGCTCGATCTTATAAGTTTTTTTACGTGACTCAATGTGAAGTATATTATCGTAGCGAGCAACTACAATTCCCTTTTTATATAATTTTTTCCGTTCATTCTTTGCATCAAATTTATATACCAAAAAGTAAACTTTTTCTCCTACACTGATCTTTGAATGATTAACCATAATGTAACCATTACAATACTTACATTGCCAATCTTTCATATCTCAAATAATCACACACTTAAATTTAAAAACACTTCAAGTTTTATAGTATAGATTTATTAAAGCTACAAATCTAAAGAAATATTTTAATTGAAAAAATAAGGTTTATCTGTGACACACATCACAATAAAAACATAAAAAAATTTCAAATTATATTTAGAAACATCAATCACTTACCTAGCTATCTTTTAATATTATTATTTTAAAAAATATTAAATTTATCTATATTTTATATTACTATATAGTATTTCGGTTAATAAATTTAAAAGAGCCGATATAAATAATTTTAATATTTAATAATCTAATTATTTCATTATATTCAACTAAACCACAAATAAAGTAATAAATAAATTTTAAAATATTAAATAAATTTCATGTTTAATTGAAAATAATTCAGTTCACATTATACAAAATAAAAATATATAATTATTAGAATTGCAATTTATTTTTTTATTATGTCAACCCAACGTTTAAAATTAGAACTCCCATCTGGACATGATCAATTATTACTTCATTCTTGCTGTGCTCCTTGTTCAGGAGAAGTTATGGAAGCATTAATTGATTCTAGAATTAAATTTTCGATATTTTTTTATAATCCTAATATTCATCCGGTAAAAGAATATCTCATCCGTAAGGAAGAAAATATTCGTTTTGCAGAAAAGCATAATATTCCATTTATCGATGCAGATTATGATACGGATAATTGGTTTGCTCGAGCTAAAGGTATGGAAGATGAACCAGAACGCGGTATTCGTTGTACCATGTGTTTCGATATGCGTTTTGAACGAACTGCCCTTTATGCACATGAACACGGCTTTAGTCTCATCAGTAGTTCGTTAGGAATTTCTCGTTGGAAAAATATGGCTCAAATTAATGATTGCGGAATTCGAGCAGCATCCAATTATCCAGATATTCAATATTGGGATTATAACTGGCGAAAAAATGGTGGCTCTAGTCGAATGATTGAAATCAGTAAGCGAGAGGAATTTTACCAACAGGAATATTGCGGTTGTGTATATTCTTTACGTGACACCAACCGTTGGCGTATGAGTAATGGTCGAGACCGAATTAAACTAGGTGTTAAGTTTTATAGTAATGCCATGGAAGAAGATTAAATCCTATTCTCCTTAAAAAATTAATTCATTCTAAGCTGTATTTATTCCTAATAAAAAAAGGCCACATCTGGAGAATGTGGCCAAAAGGTGTACTGTACTGAGCTTTGATATTATTAAAATAATGAAGTTAGCTTAAAATAAGATTAATAAATCTTTTAAATTTAAATTTTTTAAAATTTCATCAAAATATTAAAATCGAATAAATATTTTGCCCTTCTCATTAAAAATAAAATCACTCTAAAATCCTGATATAATTTTGAAAAGTTTAGCTATTTTACTTTTTGATACTGATGGCTAGTCTCTTAATATTTTCCACCATTTCCTCAGGTTGATGTGCAGCATAGCCCAACAGAACTGCTGCTTTTTTCGACTCAAGTTGACAATATCTTGATAGAGGTTGAATCTCCAAATCCAATGCCGAGCAATGAGAAATAAACTCCTGCTCAGTCCATGATGCTTTTAACCAACATATAAGATGAATGCCTGAATCTGTTGGTTGAACATCGAGTACATCTGAAAGGTATTCATTAATAGCGTTAATCAATACTTGTTGACGCTCATAGCATGCTTTTCGAACTTTACGTACATGTCGAGCATAGTGGCCTTGTTGAATGAATAGAGCTAAAGCGACCTGCTCTAAATATGAACTTCGCACGTCAGTATAATATTTAGCTGCACTAAAGGTTTCAATTAATGCTTCAGGTACAACCATGAACCCTAAACGAAACTCTGGAAACATCATCTTGGTAAAAGTGCCAGAATAAATGACTCTTTGCTGCTGATCTAAACCTTGTAGAGCTTGAATTGGGTGAGTGCCATAGCGAAACTCACTATTATAATCGTCTTCAAAAATCCATTTTTCTTCTTTGTTTGCCCAATCTAATAAAGCAAAACGGCGAGCTAAACTTAAAGTTCCTCCTAAAGGAAATTGATGTGAAGGTGCTGTATATACCAGTTTGCTTTTGAAGTAATGATTTGTAATGTCAGAGATTTGCATTCCCTCCTCATCACTCTCGATCAAATTTACCTGTGCACCAAAACTTCGAAAAATCTTAAAAGCTGCATCATATCCCGGCTCATCCAAACACACTTCATCATTTGCTTGAAGTAATGCATAGGCTGTTAAATGAATAGCTTGCTGCGTTCCGTTTACGATAATAATTTGCTCTTCGTTGCAGTTCAGCCCTCGGGTGGAGCGAACATATTCACAAATTGCCTGACGCAAAGGTAGATAGCCACGTGGGTCGTAAAATTGACCAAGCTGATAATACGACTGCCGCCAAGCTTGTGTTAATAGCTTGCCCCACAGTTGATGAGGAAATAAATCAATACAACCTACCCCTACATGAAACATCTTTTTCTTTTTACTTAACCATGACTGCTTTCGCCATGAATCCAATAAAGCTTCAATATTCGGATTAATATTTAAGGAACGATGAGTATTTTTAGACGTTTCTTTTGAATTTTTTTGAACGTGTATTAACTGATCTGGCACAACCTCAGCAACATACGTACCCGAACTTGGTTTGGTAAATAAATATCCCTCATCCAGTAATCGTTCAAGAGCCGCCAATACAGAATTTCTTGAAATTGACATCATCTCTGCCAAAGCACGACTTGAGGGTAATTTTGTTCCGGCAGTTAACCTTCCATCTAAAATGGCATCACGCAAAGCCGTATATAACCCATCTTTAATCTGGCCTTTTGGCAAAATTAAATGGGGAAAAGATGCAGAAAACGAAGCTGCCATATCAAAACTGGTACTGTGAAAAATATCAAAAGTGTATCTTATAAAAATACCACTATCAAAACTACACTCTAGTTGTCGATTTTTTATTACTTTAAAACAGAGTGTAATTATTATGCAAAATCAAGGTCTACAAATCATTCCTGTTCAGCAGCAAGATTATTCACAATGGGAAAAATATTGGCTTTCTTACCAAAATTTTTATCAAGTGAATTTACCCCTTCATGTCACAAAAGTAACATGGGAACGTTTCTTCGATGAGAATGAACCTATGTACTGTGCCGTTGCTAAACAAGGTGAGCAGGTTTTAGGAATTGTGCATTATGTTATTCATCGTTCAACATGGGCAAAAAATAATTACTGTTATCTAGAAGACCTTTATGTTTCACCTGAAGTTCGTGGACAACACATTGGTAAGCAACTCATTGAATATGTGCAGAAGCAAGCAATCAAACACAACTGTGACCGTTTATATTGGCATACTCAAGAAACCAATGTAACAGCGCAAAAGCTTTATGACTGGATTGCACAAAAACCAGGAATTATTGAATATCGTATGCCTTTGAACTAAAAAAGTGAAAACATCAAAAGCGGGAGTGCTTTTGGTGTCTAAATTTTAGTACGAATACGCTTCATCACTTTGTCATTAATAGTTGAGCATTGATTAAACGCAGCAAAATGCTTGAGCTCTTGTTCTAGTTCGAAGAAGAAGAGCTCCTTATTTTTTACTGTTTTTTCTATATGCAGGCTAATCACTTCTAACTCTTTGATAGAACGATGCGCTTTACAATCTACTCGGCCGACTAACTCATCTTGATATAGAATCGGCAAACAAAAATAACCATATACACGTTTGGCCGCTGGTACATAGCATTCAATGCGGTAATCAAATTCAAATAAAGAAGCTAGACGGTCACGATGAATAAGAGAATTATCAAAAGGTGACAGTATTTTTAAACCAAAATCAGTACTAACCTTTTGTTCTATTGCAGCAACATCAACATATACAGTTTGACCATTCTCAAGTTTAATTGCTGATACAACACCTGCGTCAATTTGCTCCTTCAAAACGACACGCATAGTTTCTTTTAAATCATTTTTCTTTAGATGAACTAATTGTTTCCATGTAAATGCACCATGTGCTCGAAGCGTATTATTAAACAAATACTGCGCATATTCATAAAGCGTAGGCATACTTAAATCAATATTTTCAGGCAAGCAGCGCTCGGTCAAATCATAGACCTTTTCCATTCCGTTACGCTCACAGATCATCAGGTCACCCTGCATATACAACTGCTCAAAAGCACGGCGGCCTGGTCCGGTATTCCACCAGTTTCCCAAACTCTTTTTATTATTCTTATCAATATCACGGAGACGAATTTTTCCTTCAGCACGAACACGCGCCAAAATTTCATTCATAAGGTGTTGATCACCTCTATTGAAATAACGGCTTTCTCCGTTCCTGACAGACATCATGGCAGGCAGCGCATAGCGATAATCTTTCATAGGAAGATAAGACGCAGCATGATACCAATATTCAAAAATCTGGCGCTCACGAACCAAACTATTTAAATGATTTAATTCATAGTCAGGCACTCGGCTCCACAATATATGGTGATGAGCTCGCTCTACAACCGATATGGTATCAATCTGTACATATCCTAAATGCTCAATCGCCTGTAAAGTTCCATCCACACCTTTTGTAAATCGACTGGTTTTTCCTAAACCTTGATTAAATAAAGTGAGCTGTTTCAAAGAAGAAGTCATAGAAATCAAATATTGTTGTATTCATTTAGAAGCAGAAAAATTTCAGTTCTATCCTATCACTATTTCCTAATTTGCTTGTGCTTTAGCATCAGTAATTCTTTATAAAAAAAATCTCGGCTAACTCAACATTTTACAGACTCATCTTAAAATAACTTTTGGGATTCAATCTAATTACTAAAATAACAACCAATATCACACTGACTAAATGAAAAAGCCATCCTGCTTTGTAAGCTCTTGTAAGATCATGCAATATCGCAATAATCCACGGCGGGATTGCTGCCAGTAAAAAACCACCACCCTGCATCAATGCAGATAAAGCCCCTGCATGAATCGGATCATCAAAATGGTCTAATGCAACGATAAGCATTAACGCAAAACATCCACCCAAACCCACGCCCAAACAAATTGCCCAAAGCATAGAGGCAAAATCAGGGATAAAAGCCATTCCAGAGAAACCGACTAGCTGCATTGCTAACGTAAACCATAACCATGGACGTCGATCTTTATATTTCCTAGCTAAAACAGGCAAAATGAGCGCTGAAGCTGCTTGGCTCAAGGCCAGCAAAGCGAGTAATTTTCCACTTTGTGCTGCACTCCAACCCTGATCTTGAAAAGAAGGTGCCAACCACGCTACCACTGACGAGTAGCCACCATTTACAAGTCCAAAGCACATCATTAATAACCATGTTCGAGGTTGATTTAACAACTTGCGTACAGGCGCATGATGAATGGATGAACTAACTTTTATAGGTAAAAAGACAAGCGCCAATATAAATGCAAATAAAGCTGGAATGGTAAAAAAAGCTAGGCCAATCGACCAGACACCCGTTATATTTGAAATTATGGGAGCTAACCATGCACCTAGTGCACCTCCTCCCATGAGCATAGCCGAATAAAGTCCCATCATCGGACCAATATATTGGCTAAATTCTCTTTTGATCATGCCGGGAAATGCCGCTTGTATCATCGCAACTCCGAATCCAATTACTATTGCACTAAGAATTAATCCTTCGGATGTAGGCAATAAAAATCGGACAGCACATCCTCCACAAATGGCCAGTAATGCACCAAGAATAGCTTTTCGTTCGCCGACATAGTTCTGCAATATTGGGCCAACAAATGCAACAACCCCCATAAGCATCATCGGTAGCAAAGTAAGTAGTGCTATCCCTTGTAAGCTTAAACCAGCGGCTGTTCTAACATTGGCAATCAATGGTCCAATACTAGTTATAAAAGGTCTTAAATTAAGGCCCACCAAAGCTACCGTTACAACAAGCATGGGACGAGTCAAAAAAACTCCAGCCGGCTTCATTCTTCTGGGCCTAAATTCTTGGCTTGATAATTCTTCCAATGCACATAAAGATCAGTGCGGTTTTCAACTCTGATCGGTATATATTGAATTTTCATTGATTGCTCAGAAAACGGCTTGGCAAGCTCAATATATATTTTTGCTGTAGACAAACCAAATGGTGTTCCGTCTTCATTAGAATATGCATAGCTCACCGACTTGATACCTGCTAAACGCATTGCAGCCATACACATTGGGCATGGATGACCACTTGCATACACAGAACAACCTTCTAAATTGGCAGTTCCTAAAACTTGGCTGGCTGCACGAATCGCCAGTAATTCGGCATGTGCAGTGGGATCGTTGGTTGTCAGAATCTGATTTACACCTGAAGCAATAATTTCTCCATTCTTTACAACTACTGCTCCAAATGGTCTGCCACCTTTTTCAATATTGTTATAGGCAAGCTCAATCGCATTACGTAAAAACTGTTCACCTTTTTCCATCATGTACTCTCACTTTTTATTTTGCACCAGCTGCAAGAAGTCTTTTTTCAATTTCGGGGTAGCCTCGAGAACGCGCATGTTGTAATGGCGTAATGCCGTCTTTATCTGCTAAGTTCGGATCAGTCCCTGCTTTTAATAAAAGCTCTACAATGCGTTGATATTTTGGTTCTCCATTGCCCAAAATAATGGCCTCAAGCAATGCGGTCCACCCCAAATTATTGACATGATTAACATCTACACCAGCCGCAATTAATGTACGAACTGTTTCAACATGGCCTCGTTCCGCTGCTGGAATGAGTGCAGTCCCACCGTAACGGTTAATACTTTTTAAATCGGCACCATGCATGAGTGTCATTCTTAGAATTTTTAAATATCCCTGTGCACCAGCATATAAATATGGACTGTCTTGAATATTGTCTTTTGCATTTACATCGGCCCCAGCCTCTATCAGCATATGAGCAGCATGTACATTATTTGCTCTTGTAGCGACCATCAAAGCAGTCGAACCAGTTTCATCTCTCTCATCAATTAAAGCTTTTTGAGATAAAATCCGTTTAATAGATTGTGTGTCATTATTTATCACTGCTTGATGTAAAGGATACTCACCCATTGCATTCGTCATATTTGTAAAACCCAAAGCCCCTAATGCGACGATCAGATTCATCCATATTAGTGACTTACGCATGCTGGTCTCTCCCAATAAAAACTTATGGCAAAACATTTTGCAATTAGAATAAGCTTCACCAAAAGTATTTGGAAATTAAATTATTTAATCGATAGTATTAAGATTATAAATACATATCTTATCGGCTTTTAAGTGTGGCGGTACCTAATATGTTTGATCCTCGCCTTTTACGTGCTTTCGTCACTATTTTTGAAACTGGCGGTTTTACCGCAGCTGCCGATCGATTACACCTGACTCAATCAACAGTTAGTCAGCAGTTAGCACGACTTGAAGAATCTGTCGGTCATGCCCTTATAGATCGGACAGCAAGACCTTTCAAATTGACGGCATCTGGAGAATATCTAATTGGTTATGCGCAAAGGATTTTGACTCTTCAACAGGAAGCTGAGGCCCTACTTAAAGATCCGGCAGGAAGTATTCCCATTCGTATTGGTTTACCAGAAGATATGATGAGTCCTGCAATGGCTGAAGTTTTCGGTATATTTGCCAAAGAGCATCGTTCCATTCGTTTAGATGTAACCTCTGGCTTAAGTCGGAACCTAACAGAACGTTATCGGAATGGTGAGTTCGATATTATTATTGTCAAAGAACCTGCTGCTAGTGCTGATCACCACGCTACATTCCCAGAAGAAATGGCATGGTTTGAAAGTTCGAATTCAACAACTGAATGGTCTGATCCCATGAGTTTAGTGACCTTTCCTCAAGGCGGACTTTATCGGGACGAAATGTTCGCAACCTTAGAGCGCGAACGGCGACGTTGGTATATTGCCTTTACGGGTAGTAGCCTAGAAAGCGTGTTAGTCAGTGTTGAAACAGGATTAGGATTATCTTTATTGCCTGTAGCTACGACCAATGGACGGAGAGTACGTCGATATGATTCATTAGGAGCTGTGCCTCCTATGGCCGTTTCAATTTACACATGGGAAAAAGCTGGGATAATTTCCCAGCTTGTAGATAAAATGACGGCTGTTTTACAAGAACGTTTTCAATCCTCAATCAATATTTAACTTATATCATTCGAACTTTCAGCAATCAGTTTTTCTGCCATTTCTTGAGTTTTTCTTAAGCCTGGCATACGGAACTCGGTATGCCCATAATCTTGGATAGATTTCCAACGTCCACCCCAAGTTAAACCAACCGATTCGGCGACTTGCCCATATAACCGATAGCCTTGCATTGCCCATGGATCTCGCTCAGAAATAACCACTTTCCCATTTCGCTTAAATGCTACATCAGCAGCTAAACCAAATTGGTGGTAGCTTTGATAACCCCTCGCTCTAGTCGTATTTGGATTGCCCGCCAACATGTTCTGACGTGCTGGGCTACGATAGCCTTCTAATAGAACCAACTCATAACCATATTGTTCTTTCATGATTTTAAAGACCATGAGTAAACGCTGTTTATATCGTGGGTTCATTTTGTCCCATTTACGATCAACTAAATTTGTGTCCAGAATAGCTCGACCATCGAAACTGGCGTTATCAATCGGTGAAGAATTAATAGCTCCACTATTTTGAGACGAATATTGCTGCTCTAACTGCGTCGCCTCAACAATTGCGGCTTCAATTAGGCTTTCATCTACTTCTGGCGGTGGCGATAATATTTCACCATTCAAAAGTGCATAAATTTGAGGATCTGTTTTTTTCAGATATTCAGCTTCAATTCGGGTTGAACTAATCGGACGAGTAAAAGCAAAAACTAATATACTGGCAAACAAGAAAAAACCTGCAATTACAATCCACCATTGCTGTAAATGCCAATGAGATTGTAATTTTTCAGGAGCAGCTGCCTGATTCATGGTTTGAGCAAATTGTTTAACCTGATTAAGCTGTTTACGCCCTTGGGGCAGTAATGACAATACAAAATCTTTGCTTCTACTCCTGAGTTCATAAGACATTAAAAACGCTAAACCAATTGCCAAACATGTAAAGCAAAAGAAAATGAGAAAGATCATCATCAGTTCATTAATTCACGGCAAAAGGACTTCGTGTAATTTTAATATCTACCGATGCCTTAGGTGGCTCAACCTCAGGTTCTGGTTCGGCTGGAGCTTTACTCTCAACTACGGGTTTAGCCTGCACCACTTGTTGCTGCGGCTTACTCACAGGTTTTTGCTGAGTTGGCTGTATTTTGGGCTGAGCCGCTTTAGCTGCACCAGTCTGTAGCTGAGGCACAACCTGAACTTTCTTTTCACCTGTTAGCTGCTCATCAAACGGCGAAACTCGTTGTTCATTCGTAGCAACAGCTTTATGTGGAGCAGGTTTAAAAATATTGCTTAACTCATTATCTTTTGGCTGCTCAAAGCCATCACGGCTCATTGAGTCCGTCTCATTATCTTGACTTACAACAACCTGATTTTGTTCATCTGAAGAATGTACAGCATCTTGATTTAAAATTTGCTCTTCCGTTGATTTACTCTCAATTGCTGCTGATTCAGGCGAATTCGGTTGAGACAAGAACAGGAATAGCGAGATGCTGACAAACACCCCTGCAATCACACCAATCACAATATAAAGTACTGGTGATTTCGGCTTTTTTTTATTCGATTGTAAAACTCGAATAGAAGTTGGTTTTTCCTGAGCCATTTCGTTCCATCATCAAGGTAAATAAATTGTAATATGTGCTTGCTCTTGAGGAGCAGAAATCACATTTTGATAGTTAGATAATGCTTTATCATTTTGATTGTTCAGCATAAATCTTAAACCCGCAAAGGTAAGTAATGCAAAAATCAATAAAAAGATCAAAATCCAAAAGAAAGGTACTTCGCGATGAATAATATTTCGTATTTGATCGGGAATTGCCGAGAACGGCGAAAACGCAACTTTTTTCCCTTTTAAATAGTCAATTTCATCACCCACTCTTGATACTAGGTGGTTGAGACTTTCAATAGATTCAATTCGGTACTTACCCTGAAAACCGAGCAAAAGGCAGTAATGAAATACCTCTAACGCAGCTAGACGTTCTTTTCCACGACTTCGCAATTGCTCCAAAATTTCAAAGAAACGATACCCAGCTAACTGAGAACCAAACAAGCTCAATTGCAATGGGCTAATTAACCAAGCATTTTGTAAATTAAAATAGCTTGGGTCTTGTTGCGTTACGATAGTTTCATCAATCAAAGCACAAAATGCATATTTAGCATCATGAATATCATCAGCTGAAAATTGCAACTTTTTAGCTTGCTGCTCAAATTGATTGAGTAAATTTAAGATTTTTTCACGAAACTGCTGAGCGTCTGCCGGCACATACTGATTTCGAATCAAAAAAACCAGATAAAAGCCATCATGCAATAAATCAATAAGATTGATTGCCTGTAGTTTTGCTTGAGACTGGCTATTATTATTCCCACCCGTTCCAATTTGCCCATCGTCAAATAAAGAAGGAGCACCTGTGGATTGTGACATTTTTCTCTCCTTTACCCTTAAGCGTTCATAACCGCAATCAGTTCAATACTGATATCTTGGAATCCAGCTGGAACATAAATACAAATCGTCTCCGAATCTAACATGCGCTGGTATAATTCATGATGTGGTTCAACTTCAAAATAGCTCACACCAGAACGTACAGGGATCGCGGTTGGAACCTGAATCAAGTGATGCAATGGAATTGCAGGTAATGCAGCAACCACACGTTGCTCTACATCTAAAGTACTACCAATCTTGAATCGTAAAGGTACAATCTGGATCAACTCATGTGTCTGCATTGCACTACTTGATACTGCAATATAAAGTCGAGTGTCTCGAGTAATCTTATCGGTCTCAAGACTTCCCACCCAATATGAAGGGCGGATTTCTTTAAGTGCAATACTGATGTAACGGCTCGAAATAATCGTATCGAGTAAATCACGTAGAATTGTGTCTAACTGCGAAAAACTTTCTTGTAAATTATGGTGTTTATAGGCAGGCAACTGATCAACATCATACGCCGTCGAGAAAGTTAATAAAGAACCTGCTAAACGTAACAATTCAAAGAACAACCGTTCTGGATGGATTTGTGGATATTGCACAAAATGATTTAAACCGGCATGAGCTGTATTTAAGGCATTCACTAACCAGAAAGAAACAATATCACCTGAACGGAATTCAATTAATTTCTGTTCATTTTCTCGGTTATTGGTTTGAATCGTCTTAATTTTTGCCTTAATCACATTCAGTGTTCTTTTTAAGTTTGAAATGAGTGTTTCAGAGGCATCCACGTGCAAAATTGGTGGAATAAACTTTCGGTCAATTTCAAAAGCACCAGAGCTTTGGCGCTTAATTTTTCCAATCGGCAGATATAAGAAACCATCTAAATTATGATCTGGATTACTATGAACATCTAATAATTTAAAAACAGCACGGCGGCGTAGCAAACTAATATCGGCTTCGGTAGCATTCGTAAATAGATCATGCGTTTCGACAAGGTGAGATTGATATCTACCCTTTTGCGCTTGGTTTTGATCAATTAAATTTTGCTTATTTGCTTGTAAGAGTGGCAATGCTAAATAGATTAGCATCTCACCACGTAAATTAAGATCATCTAATAAAATTGGTTCAGGCAATAAATCATATGCAGGCGCCTGATAAATTTCACCGTCTTGCCAGATCATCTCTACAGACTCAAGAGCAAGAATATGCGTACTCAATTGAGCCTCGTCGAAACTCAATTTTTGAATACCATACGAAAAAGGCACAACCGCACGAACCGTATGATTTAGGCGTTGTTCATGATAGGTATCTTGAATTTGGAAATGTTGAGGTCTTAAAAATAAACCTTCGCCCCACAGGACTTTTTCAGCTTTAAACATATGTCTTTACCAATCTTTATTCATATTCATTTTTAGGCTGCACACCTAACATTTCCTGAACCATTTGTAATGGATGCTCATCTTTAATGACTTGCGCTAACCATTCATGTAATGGCATTTGACTCCATTTAATGGTTTTTTGAAGCATATAGCTCACAGGGCTATGAGGTTCATTTGCTTGGAAGTAATCTGCGATCTCTTGCAGCACTTTCATTGCTTGCTCGCGGTTAGCCAAGTGTGTTTGTGCTTGAGGCTGAAAAGCAGGCTGATCTGAAACAACTTGTACAGGCACTTGATTTTCCATAGATGAGCTCGTGATGACAGTAGCCTGTTCTTGGATTGGTGCAAGTCCCGTACCAAAAGCTTCTGCTTTATAAATCTTGCGTAATGTGCTGTGAATAGTCTCAAATGCTGAATCAATCGCAGCAAAACTCGGCGAATCTAATCCCATTAAATGATCAAGAGTCTGTTTTAAAACATCCCACTCGGTTAAGACTGAACTAAAATCTTGATAATTAGAGTATTGAAAAGTTTTAGAAGTATTAAAAATGGCTTGGTCGAATTGTTCTAATTCAGATGGTCCTGACTGGCTGTCATACTCTTCAGTTTGTTTACGGCGAACATTTTCGTGATATAGAAAATTATCGTAATCAAGCAAATTATAATAAGGAGCTGTATTGGTTAAAGAAACTTTCTTCAACAAGCCAGGCAATTGATTAATTAAACCCTGTAGTAAACCAATGCGTTGATCCAAGTCATCATCTTCAATAACAGGGTGTATTTCCTGCCAGTATTGATTCAGCATGGTATGGCTTAAAGTTAAACCTTTAGCCATACCTTCAAAACCATAAAGATGAGTCCAAGCCTCTAAGAGCCAAGTTAATAGACGAATATCTTTCGTTTTATCTTTTAGCAAAACACTCGTGTTCTTTGCTACAAAGTCCCAATCGGCTTGTTTGCGCTCAGCAACCCAATCACCTTGATCTAGTAATAGATCATCTTGTGTCTTCGCTTTTTTTATTTCATGAAATTCATTAGAAAACGAAAAGTCGTCACCACAAGGCAAACTATCACTAATGGGTTCAAGTAGTTCAGAAATATCAATATTCATCTAATTTTAGCTCTATTCAATTTTAAACTTCTGACTTCAATTTTTTACTAGTCCTTTTTTTAGCAGCTTTTACAACTGGGTCTAGTACATATTGAATTTCGTCATCTTTAGCATCAATCATGATAACTTTTGGTAGTTTTTGCTCTGCTAAAGCCACCAAAATTTCTGTAGCTAATGCAGGTAACACTGTAGAATTTAAAATATTATCAACGTTACGCGCACCACTATCGACTTCTGTACAACGGCTTAAGAGGAGCTCTACCAAATCATCAGAATACTGGACTTGTGTTCCGTATTGTTTCTCAATTCTTGCTGTGATTTTGCCTAACTTATGCTTAATGATTCGTACAAGTAGATCATCATGCAGTGGGAAATAAGGTACAACTCTCATTCGGCCTAAAAATGCAGGCTTAAATTGTTTATATAAACTTGGTTTTAAGTGCTCAATCAACTCTTCAGCTGTAGGCCACTCTTCTACAGGTCTATTTAAGCAAGCCTGCATAATGGCACTTGAACCAGCATTTGAAGTTAACAAAATAGTCGTGTTTTTAAAATCAATTACTCGTCCTTCACCATCCTCTAAAGTACCTTTATCGAATACTTGATAGAACAGTTCCTGAACATCGCTATGAGCTTTTTCAATTTCATCAAGCAACACAACACTGTACGGGTTACGGCGTACAGCTTCTGTTAAAACCCCACCTTGGCCATATCCGACATATCCAGGAGGTGCACCTTTTAAAGAAGATACAGTATGAGCTTCTTGATATTCAGACATATTAATTGTGATTAAATGCTGTTCACCACCATATAACTCATTTGCCAAAGTTAATGCTGTTTCAGTTTTACCTACACCACTCGGTCCGACCAAAAGAAATACCCCTTGTGGCTTATTAGGATCTTCAAGTTTTGCTTTTGAAGTTTTAATGCCTTGAACTAATTGTGTGAGTGCATAATCTTGCCCCATTACACGCTCGCCCAATTTATCTTCAAGCGTTAATATCTGTTTAATTTCATCATTGACCATTTTTCCAACAGGAATACCAGTCCAGTCAGAAATAATTTCATTAATAATTTGAGAGTTTACTCTTTCAAATACTAATGGTTGCTGACCTTGAATATCGGCAAGATCTTTACGCAGTAGATTAATCTGATCGAAAGCTTCAGACTCATTAGCATGATTCTGTGCTTCTAACTCTTGAATTTTATGAACAAGTTCTAATTCTTTTTGCCACTGCTCTTCGGTTTCATGGATCTCTTTTTGCAAAGATTCTAAATTAGCTTTTAAAGCTTCCAAGCGTTCATGATGTATTGGAATCTGACGATGTTCATTTTCTAAAATTTGCTGTTCAAGCTTTAAGTTATGCTCTTGGGCCTTTAACTGATCAAGCTTTACAGGTTGAGCATTTTGAGTCAAAGCAACACGTGCTGCAGCCGTATCAAGCACACTAATTGCTTTATCGGGAAGTTGGCGTCCACTAATATATCGATGTGAAGAATGAACCGCAGTAATGATCGCCTCATCATCAATTTGCAATTTAAAATGCTGCTGCATGACAGGAATCATCGCACGCAACATATCTACCGCAACTTCTTCGGTTGGCTCTTCTACTTTTACAACCTGAAAACGTCGGCTCAATGCCGCATCTTTTTCAAAATACTGTTTGTATTCTGCCCAAGTAGTCGCAGCAATCGTGCGTAATTCACCACGTGCAAGCGCTGGCTTTAAAAGATTTGCAGCATCGTTTTGCCCTGCTTGTCCACCTGCACCAATTAAAGTATGTGCTTCATCAATAAATAAAATAATAGGATGAGTAGAAGCTTGAACTTCTTGGATAACCTGTTTTAAACGATTTTCAAACTCGCCTTTAACACTTGCACCTGCTTGTAACAGCCCCATATCTAACACATGCAAATGAACATTTTTTAGGGCGTTTGGTACTAAACCTTGAGCAATTTTTAAAGCCAAACCTTCCACTACAGCTGTTTTACCAACACCTGGCTCTCCGGTTAAGATCGGGTTGTTTTGGCGTCTACGCATTAAAATATCGAGCATTAAGCGAATTTCATATTCACGGCCAATAACTGGATCTATACCGCCTTTTTTCGCTTTTTCAGTGAGATTAATCGTATATTGATCAAGTGCAGGTGTTTTAGCTACTTTGGTATTTGCTACAGTCGCCTCTGTTGACTCCACCTCATCAGGTGGTGTTTTTGTTTCATCTTGTTGTTCAACACTCTTCTCACAAATTTCAAGAAACTTGTGTTTCATTGAATCAATCGGTAAAAGGTCAAATAAACTCGAAGCTCTTGTTGCAATTTGATATAAATCAGGCGCAGTTAATAATGCAACTAATAAATGACCACTACGAATAACGGGATTTTGTTCAGCCGAAGCTAATAACCAAGCTTGTTCAAACAAACGAACAATAGATTTAGCAAAAATAGGAGTTCGAGTATTACCCTTTGGTAATTGAGAAATTGTTTCTTTTAAATCATCAGCTAAAGCTTCAGATGAAATTTTATATTTCTTTAATAAAATTTTTAAATCATTCTCTAAAGATTGATTAAGTAATTCTAAAAATAGATGCTCAATTTCAATTTCGTAATTTTGTTGAATAACACAAGCATTAGCCGATTTTTCCAAAGCAGTTCGTGCAACTGTAGAAAGTTTTGTAATTAAAATTTTTAAATTACTCATCATTACTCTCAATATTTTTAAATAATTTAATGCTTAAAATCATAATGCCTGTATATTAACAAAATTCAGCTTTATCAGACAAACTACTCATCATTTCAAGCGTTAATATGTTTTAGTAGATATTTATATCTATATAAAAATATCTCCACCCTTATCCTTGATTAACTAAACTCTGTTTTGGCAATAATTTACAGCCACATGATAATGAATCATTTACACGTGCTGCGGATTTTCCCATGACAAGCATATTTGGGTCTCCCGATACAATCGTAGAAACCGTTTTGTGTAACGGACAAGTAGCCTTATCTCCTACACAGGCAATTGCAATTCCATCAATTAAAAATGTACTGTTTCCTGAAATGACTTGCCCTCCACCAGTTGTTGGGCATCCAATCGTAATGTAAGGGCTAGCCATGTTCTTCTCCTTATATTTATAGAACAGTAAACTCAATCCGACGGTTTTTCTTTCTTCCTTCTGGAGAAGTGTTATCTGCAACTGGCTTAGATGAACCTAAACCTTCTGTAGATAAATGGTCGGCAGGAATACTCTTACTAATCAAATAGTTTTTAACTGCCAATGCTCGGTCTTGACTAAGTTTTAAGTTTTTAGTCGCATCACCAGAACTATCTGTATGTCCTACGATTTTGACTTTCTTGCCGCCAACTTTATTTAAAGCAATAGCCATCTCGTCAAGAATTTTTTGACCCGCATCAGTTAAAACTGCGCTACCAGATTCAAACTCAATAATTCGATTTTTAAGTGCATCATCAATGATTTTCTGCTCAGCCTGATTGACTGATAACTGTGAATACAGTTGGTACGGTGGCTGCACTAGTCCTTGTAAAGATTGAATTGTAGGCTGGATATCTGCTGGGTTCAGCATTTTTCCACTCAACTCAAACCGAGTACCATTTACGCTTAATTTGCCTTGTGAAACCTTTTTAAGATCAGGGGTAATCACTCGAGTTACGGAATCACTCCATCCATTGGGAGCAGCTACGGGTCTCACTTGTATTTTATCTACAACCTGATCAGCACCATAAACAGATTGCATTTTTAATAAGATGGCCTGTTTACTTGCCTCGTTAGGAACGACTCCTTCTACAACAATCGGCTGAGCTAAAGCATAGTTAGCGATTGCATAGATAAAACAGCCTTTTATGAGCTGTGAAAGTTTACTTTGATATCGTTGATTCATTGTTATTCACCCAAAAAAGTCTGTCTAAATAGTTTTAAACCTTGATTTAAACTTAATTGGCGTTGGCATAATGATTGTTCTAGCGTAGCTAAACCAGCATTCTGCTCCAAATAAGTATCAATCCACTGAGCTTCTATTAAAGAAACCCAGTGTTTACTATCCATATTCTGAGTAAAAATATCGCTAAGGGCTAAAATATCAGCTCCTTGAAAACCGAAGAATAATACGGGTTGCTCTCGATGTAGCAAACCTATCAGCACCTCAGTATTATGTTCTTTTAAAAAACGGCAAATAATACTGACCCAAAATGCTGCTATTTCATAACTGTAAGCAGGATTATTAATAGGTAAAATTAAAACTTTATTTAATCTACTGGTTCCATTTTGTAAAATTGGCTGTAGCAATAACCCCAAACCAATCATACTTTGAGCTAATTCATAAATACTTAACTTCATTAACTGTGCAAATGAGTGCATCGTATGATTTTCATAGAAACCTACACATTCACGTTCAGTTAAAACCTGAATTTGATTTTGTAAGTGACCTAATTTTCCAAGTAACAGATCTGAATCTTTAATTCCTTTTAAAGCACGATTGTTTTGAAATAAATCAACTAATACATGTTTATAGCTATATGGTGCATACAACAAATTATCATACGGTAAATCAATTTCTAACAAATGGCTCAGTACCATTGGAAAAGATCGACCTGAACTATCTTCACTTGCGAGAAGATTTGCCGCTAAAAACATATTTTCTTTCGGATTCGCAATAAAGAAATCCAGTGAAGGTAACGTGTTATAAGCTTCTTTAAAGCTGCCTGATTGCATTGCATATTCCAATGCTTCAGTAATCCACTGATCAAGCAACTGTATTAGAGCATTCTGACCTTTTGTTTTTAAAAAGTCGCCTCGTGCAGGACTTTTGCCGTAATACAAAGGAGTTGTTTTTAATGTTTGCATTATTGCTCCTCCTTTCGCATAGAGGTTATTTTCCATGTCATGGTTTAACTCCCGCAGAAGGCTGAGCAAGTGCTGAAACAGGATTTTCAGTTCTTACTGGAGCAGCTTGAGCTGGTGCTTGCTGAGCAGACACCACACGAGCAGCTTTATCAGCAGTGACTTTATCAACCAGTTGCATACCTGCATAACCACGGCTTGAACCGATACTGCCTGAATTACTGCTAATTAGACGGAAATTCATTTTTACAAATAATGATGGATCAGTTTTACTACGCCAAAGCATTTCAAATCCGCCATTTTGTTCCTTACGTTGAGCACTATCAATTAAACGGTTAATACCGTACTCACCTGGTTCATCAAAAATCGTATGCGTTTGACCTTGTAAATCTACAGCGGTAATACGAGCACCTGGAATACTGCCTTGGTTTGGCCAAATGAAGTTAACCCACTGCTGAACACCGTTTTCATAAGTCATACGCTGACCATCAATATCAACGGTATATGAAAGCAATTGTGGGTTTGGAATTGGGTAGAACTGGAAGTTCGATTGGTTAGTCGCTGGAGCAGCTGGAGCTTGAGCATTCAACTCACCTGTCGCCATACCATTGGCTGGTGCCACATATCTTTGGAAATTCATAACGAATTGAGGATTTAAACTAATGCCTAAATCTTTCCAAGTTTTAGACGTTAACGTATAGCCACGACGAATCACAAATGGATCAAGACTTTCTTTTACAAAACGAGAAATGCTGCCGTTTTCACCCAAGATTTGTCCAATTTCACTACTTGTTGCCTGCAAAGAAGCTGATGAATTAAATGGATATTTCTTAGCAAGATTTGCTGTAAATGGCTGATACGCCTGCATGACCCATAATTTATTAATTTCGTCTTGTGTCGGTGTAATTAAACTCTCAAAAGCTTGCGTAAGTGGGCTAACTACTAATTTTTGCAGTAAACGCTGATCAATTTCATTGAAACCAACCGCCATTTTTTCATCTACAATTTTTTGAGTTTGGTTAAATACAGACGTTTGCTCATTAAGGGTTTGCTTGACTAATGTCATCGCATTAGGTCCAATTTCACCCGCATTTTTAAGCTCATTAAACTTACTACGAACGAGTGCTAAATTTGTCATATATTCATCAAGCAATGACTTACCTTGTTGATCATCACGTTTGCGAACCAACTGGTAGAACATTTGATATTCTTGAGAAATAGCACCTTGGGCATTGTTTGCCACTTGATTAGCAACTTGCTTGTCATCATGATTTAAAACTTTACGTTTAAACCATGCAATAAATCCTTTTTGTGGAGCTGCAAGCTCAGCTTGAACAACCGGATTATCCCAGTTTGTTTCGACTGCAACTCTTTCAATTAATGTTCTAATTGGAGAGTTTTGCGGTTCACCTAAAACATCAATATTTTTTACTTGCTGAGCAAATTGGCCAGCTTTAGCATAATGAATACCACTTAAGAATTTTCTCCATTCAGCAATGTATTCTTGCTTATAAAGCGCTGTTAGCTGCTTTCTAATTTGCTCTGGACTACCCGAGAAAGTTAAATCATCAGATTGTCGACTATTTAACACCCAGTCTTTACTGTCTGTTGGCTTATCTGCAGCTTCCTCAATTGCTTTTTCTACATAGTCATTCCAAGCTTTTTGGGTAAATACGCCTGGTAATGCATAACTACCCAATACAATATTTTTATTTGCCTCACCCACAATCTGACTTACAGTCAGTGCTGGGAAACGTACCGCAGCACGCATTTTTATTTCGTTATAAACACGATCACGCGCTGGCATCCCTCGAACAACAGAGAGCAGCACTTGACGAGTTTGATCAACAATTTGCGAATCTGCTTCTAAAACTGGGAATTGTTTATCATTTGCTAAGGTCATTGCATACGACAAGATCTGTTCAGCTTCTTGAATCATATCTGCACGCGGCATTTGGCCTTTATTTGCATCTAACCAAGAACGCCAGAAACGCGTAACCTGATCGCTTAGATGACTAGCATCCATATATTGCGGATTGCTCATCATTAAATAAGCTTTTAATGCATTATAAGCATCTTGAGGATTGGTATCTGAAGGTTCCAAATATTGTTGAGACTGAGCAGTTTGCTTGATCTCAACATTCGTGTGGTTCGCTTTTAATGTTGCTTCATTATTTTTTACACGTTGCAAATATTGAGCAATATTTTGCTGTGTCGGTGTTAATACAATCTGCTTAACACCTTTTAAATATTCAGCTTTTAACTTTTCACGAAGCTCATTGCCCTGATATAAACCAAAACTAAACTTAAGTGGTCTATTTTCATCAAACTCATCTAACTGCTGTAAACGTCTTTGAAGAATCAGCAAAGCTTCTAATTGGGTAGACAGTTGCTGACCAGAGGCTCTTTCTAATTGAACGACCTTATTTAAATCTGCTTGAACTTCACCAATTAATTGCTGGTTATTACGATAAGACCAAACCCATACACCCAAAATAATTGAAACACCCGCTAAAGCACCAATAAATGCAATGTAACGTTGACGTTTTCTGCCCGTATTTACATGCTGCTTAACGAGATCTTTATCTTTTAAAATAATATCTGAGAATAGACCATTTAAGAAATAGCCATGGTTAGGAGTAATTTTTGAATGGTCTTTTAAATCATTTTGAGCAATTTGTGTAAGTTGGAATTCTTGTGCAATTTGTTCAGTCATTGGACTTTCAATTACACCTTCCTGCAAAGCACTAGTGAAATAAAACCCACGGAAAACAGGTTGAAATTGATATGGGTTATCTTCAAAAAGTGTACCAATAAAGCTCTTTAAAGCTGGTTTTAATGTTTTAAACTCTAATGGGAAAGTCATTACACTTGGTGAGATATTTTGCGAATGACGGCGACTTAAATGAGTCGAACTTACCCCTTTTAGACCATCGTAAAGAATGGTGTAATGTTTTTCGAACAAATCTACCGCGTTATGAGAAGAATTTTGCTCATATGGAAGCGTTGCCCCCCAAGCTTGGTTATATTCTTGAGCTTCATAAAATTCAAAAAACTCGGTAAAACCTGCAATCAAATCCATCTTTGAAAAGACTAAATAAACAGGTACTACCACTTCTAAACGTTCAGTTAGATCTTGAATACGAGCACGTAAATTTTTAGCAAGCTTTAATGAGTTTTCAGGACTTTGACTAATTAACTCAGCGATACTAACAATTAGAATCAAACCATTAACTGGTGCTTTAGAGCGGTTCTTTTTTAAAATATTTAAGAAACCTAACCACTCAGAATGATCTTCGCTATAAACAGAATAACGACCCGCTGTATCGAGCAAAATACCTTCTGTAGAGAAGAACCAGTCACAATTTCGAGTACCACTTAAGCCAGCTGATACCATTTTCTGATGTGTTTCTTCAAAAGGAAACTTTAAACCAGAGTTATAAATAGCTGAACTTTTACCTGCCGCTGGGTTACCAATAACCATATACCAAGGAAGCTCATATAATGCAGCATTGCCTTTTTTATCACCCAACTTAGATTTACGAATCAGTTGAATTGATTCTTTCATTTGTTGACTAACTAGCTGAAGCTCTTCTTTATCTTTATTTTTGCCATATTCAGCTTGGTTATCTTTTTCGATCGCCTCAGCTAACTCTTCACCTTGAGCAGCATGCTTTCTTCGTTGAATAAGCCAATAGATACCATAAACAATAAGACCCAAAGCATAGGCAGTTGCTAAAGCCCAGAATATATGACGAGGAATTGAAGTATATGAAGACATCAATGCCACGAACAATGACAAGGCGATAATTGCTTTAGGATTCGTGATGTACTGCCACAAGTAGCCTAAAATTGTATGCATTCTATTCTCGTTCTAAGTCCAAAGTTTAAATTAGTTATTCAACACCATCGCATCATCTTCTGAGTTTTCAGTGATACTCTGCACAAACGTATGTGCTGACACCGTATTTTCTCCAAAGACAAAAGGAATGATATGTTCAGGGAAATGCATGCTCAGCATAAAGCCATAAATATCAGCTAAATGTTGGGTATGCCCTAATGACGATTTCACATAAATATAGTGATGCGGTTCTACAGGCGTTTGAAGAAAGTGTTGCTGCAATTTCTTCGAAACTTTTATATCGGTCTGATCCGACAAAATCAGTACATAAGGCTCATCACCTTGATGCTGAGGTAAATCATTAAATTCAAAATTATTAAAAAGCTTCGCTGTATCTTGTTGACCCACTACCACTTTCAGTGCTTTAGTCGGTTCTAATTCTTGAATTTTAACTAAAGGATCTGCGAGCAAACAGCTTGCTGCAAATTCAGCAGGAATATAATCTTTAATCATCCAAGATTTTTCATCAATTAGATCTTGATCAATTTCCGAATCGGCCACGACCAAAAAGAACATCTCATGCTCTCTTTTATGAATACCCTTTAATAAATGCATTAACTCTTGGTAAGCCAGTTGCTCTCCAAAAAAATGATATTCAATATGGATTTTTTGAGCAGGAATACCAATTTCATTAAAAAACTCTAAAATTAATTCATTACTGTGGTCATCATTCCAGATATGTAACAAATCCTCCGAAAGAAGGATGTGTAGATTTAAGCGATTTAAGCGATAAACTTCTACAACCGGCATTTCAACATCGTCATATTCAGACTCGGGATCTACCCATGCTGGATGCATATGATATTCACGGGCTTGTTGCGACTCATAAAATAACGTTGAACGCTTTAAATGCTCAGCTAGAAGATATAAATTTTCTATATTTTGTTCGAGTTGCTGTCTTATTAATAACATCATACGAACTTGTCGTGGCGATGAGTAATCACTTTCCTCAAGATTCTCTTCATCCAAATCTTTAATACGGTAAGATAAAAGAGGTAATCCGTAAGAATTTAATAGTTGATCATCCAGCTCTGGACTTTTAAAGTTTTGTAGCTGCTCAATAATGCTTTCATTCTCACCAAAAGCATGTAAAGCAAAACCAGAATAAATATTGAAATCTAGCTGTTCTAATGGTTGATCAGTTACCGCTGTTTGTTTTGAGTTAACGTCATCTTTATCTTGATTTATAGCTTGCTCTTTTTTGTCTTTATACGTTGTATAAGCGCTATAAATTAACCATGGCGATAAAATCACCAATGTAATTATTGCTGGTAAAACTAAGAAATAAAGGAAAAAATCTCCCTTATCAGGATTATATTGAACATCACGCCAGTAGAAAATAATAATTCCACTAACTACTGAAAAAATAGCAATGAACGAGAGTAATATTTTTTTAATCATATTGTCTCCCCAATAAGGCTATAGCAGGTTTCATGACTATGTACTTTTGGTTGTCGTGATAGGAGAAAAGAACCCTGCCCTAATCCACTCTGATTCTTATGAGTGAGACAAATAGGTTGTATTTCTGATTCATCCAAGATAAGCCGTAAATCTATTGATAAAGTTGGACTACACCACGTTTCTACAAGCTTTTTTAGCTTTAGGCTTAACTCTTGATTTGGTAAGAAACCGAGATATTGCTGACGTTTTAATGGTCCAATTTGAATTTCAATTTTTCCATCAATTTGCTGAATGGTTTCCCCACAAAAAGTATTAACACCAAGTAGACTCGGCTGACTTCCTCCTAAAGTTGTTAACTGATCACTCGCTAACTTAAAGGATTCTTGTACAAATTCTTTAATCGTAATTTCATGTTTAAAAATACAGGACAGCATCGTTTTTAATGCATGAACTGTATTATTTTGCCCCTGCATTAATCCAGAGAATTCTGCAAAATATTCATCAAGATCAGCTTGTTGATGCTGCAAACGTACATAACCATTCAAAGCATGCAGAATATCTAAATAGTCATTTTTATGTTCTATCTCATATCTAATCGGTAGATTATAAGTAATACTAGAATCTACATATTGAGCAGTAAGCTTATGATTAAATAAGCTTAAAAACTCTTTAGTTTCAGCTCGTTGCTGACGCGGAGCTTGCTTAATCTTATTCGTATACGTATAAGGTAAAGCACCTTGTATGCCCGTAAGACCAACGATTAAATTCGTAATATAAATCCGCTCGTCCGTTAATTCTAAATTTTCAATCTCTGTAGCAGGAAAATTTAAATTAAAAGATGTCTCAAACTTAAAATGATCACTCCAAGATGAACTAACTGTATGACTTGAATCGTGTCTTAATAGCCGTGTTGCTTGGATAAACTCAAAAGACTTTGGTTTTGTAAAGAGCTCAGCTGTTACAGAAGAGTCTTGCCACCAACGTTCTGACTGCATTGGTATAACTCCTGCTGAGATGAATAATCCTTAACAACCAAATCAACAAAACTATTAATTTGAACCTTTAAATTAAAAACACGACTTAATAACTGACTAAAAATATATAGGCTATGACCTCTAAATACCGATGAATCAATTTGTAACTCTGCCTTTACTCCTCTTACAAACATTGGGAATGGCTTTCCATCTACAAGTTTGTGAGTAAGTGAAAATTCAAGATGTTTGATTGATTCAATAATTAGATAATTTTCTTTTGATAAAGGTAAGTTATATAAAGCAAGTAATTCTTTAATATGAGATACCGCATCACCTTTCATTAACGCTAAACTATTTAATGAAAGGTGTGAAATAACACGCCACTGCTCACTCTGGCTTTGACCAAATTGATAAGGTTTTGTAGGTCTTTTTAAAACAATGGCACGACGAGCCAGACTACTATCATTAAGGTTTAATATATTATTGGATTGCCCTAATGCTTCATGCGGCAAGTCACGATTTGAGCATAATAGTTTTGTGCTAATAAAATCCGAACGTGTTGACGAAGGATTTAAATTTTTAGAAATAATTGAATACCCCATTTCGACAAAATTGGGTTGTAGTTTTTGATAGTTCACTAAAAAGAAAAAGCGAGCCGTATCAGCATGATAATGACTCATGGCAAAAAAAGGCAGCACCGGAACATAGCTTTCTTCTTGACTCGTTTTTTCACGAACAATATTCATTTCAGTAATTGAATACACCTGATAAAACTCAGGATGATGAGCATCTGTAATCAGCGGATATTCTAATTGCTTATGTACAATTTTTTGTGGTTCAGCGTATTTTTCAAATAAATTAATAACTGGTGTAGTAAACAATTTAAAATTAGCGACATTTAATTCAGAATAATTTCGCACTACAGCTTGATCATTTAAATTTAATTTAAAATGTATAAGCAGTTCAAAATTACTCTCTTCTAGAGCTAAGCGCTTTAAAAAACCTAAATCGAGTTTTAGATAATTAAATTTTTCAGGAAAACAAAAATACTCCATCAGCAAACGATAAGCATGATGAGTATGCTGATCGAGTGGCAATAGACTTTCTTGCTCAGAAAAACCCGTTAACTCAAATGGATTTTTATCCAGTTCAACAATTTTCTGCCCTATTTTAATGGCAAAAGTTGTTCCCTTCTTAAAAATACTGTCTAGTACTTGAAGTGGAAAATTAGAAATAGCATCTAAATAAATAGGTAATTTTTCGTTTACTAAACATACATGAGCATGATTAAAAATTTCAAATTTAAAAGTTAAAGTCGCATTTTGACTTAAATGCATATGGGCACTAGGTATACTTTTGAATTCTAGCGCTTGCAAGCTTATCGGGAGTAATTTGACTTCTTGCGTGGTATTAAACTCACACTGAACGCCTTTAAAACTGCGAGACTTCAAAACTGTGTGTGCAGGAACAATATGCGCTTCTGTAAGCTGCTTTATTTTATTGATATCTTCAAAACTTATTACAGAACAAGCCGGAAAATGTCGTAAGTATTGAGGGAACATTACCTCAAATAAGGAACGTGTAAATACGTCATAACTATCAGCAAGCTTTTTATCAATACGAGCCGAAATTAATGAAAAAGCCTGTATAAGACGTTCAATATGCGGATCATCGATCTGCTCTTGATTTAAAGATAGACGCTGAGCAATTTTCGGATATTTTTGGGCAAATTCACGAGATTGCTGACCAAATTCCTGTA
Source organism: Acinetobacter sp. 826659 (assembly GCF_000588515.1). Classification (NCBI taxonomy): domain Bacteria; kingdom Pseudomonadati; phylum Pseudomonadota; class Gammaproteobacteria; order Moraxellales; family Moraxellaceae; genus Acinetobacter; species Acinetobacter sp. 826659. Next base: position 144,748 of record NZ_JFYD01000006.1, read on the forward strand.
GTTGTTTTTCGTAAAAAGGTAAAAGCTCTTCTATCACAACACACCCACTATGCTTAGGTTCTCGCTGAAATTACATATTGCTGCGTTGTCGGTTTTAACAATGCATCAAAAACGACAGGTTCATACAGTGGATGAATATTTAGATATGCCTGAATGCTTAAACACAATGCCCCCATATTGTGCCCATCCAACAACATCTCTACCCGTATTTGTCTTAACCGAGGTTCATGAGCTGCAATAGACTGTTCAATAGATTGGCAAATCTTGTCACGATCTAGCGGATTGGCTGTAGAAAGCCCCACAAAATCAATAATACCGAACTGAAGTATAGATTTTTTAACTAGCGGGTAATCATCAACTACATGATCCAATTTAGCGACTCGACTGTTAAGTAAGTCTTCTAAATCTTTTGCTACCGATTCTCTTAATTGCTGAATAGAAAGACCTTTTGCATAATCTTCACTTTCAGGAATTAAGCGGTCAAACAAAGTTGAACGAAATCCATATGGATAAAGCCGATCTAAATTCATTAGAGTTCACAACAAGCATGCTTAAAGACAGCAGAGGCTAACTTTAAGTCAGCCTCCACCAAATATTCACTTAAACAATTACGCTGCGTAAGAAGCAGTATTGTTAGAAAGTGACCATTTCTTAGTAACAGCACCTTTAGCAGTACCGTTAATATCTTGTTGATTGTAAGTCCATTCAACAGCTGCGTATTTCAAACCAAACGCTTCTGTTGGAACACCTTCTTCATTAACTGTTGGAGTTACACTAGAAACTAGAACATGCTTCAATTTGATTTGTAAGTACTTGATGCGCTTATCACCATTTGCACGGTAGAAGTCAATTTGTACTTCATCAAATGTATAACCAGCTGAACATGCTTCCCATAATTTCGGGCTAGTTGCATCTAAATCTTTAACAAAAACCATATCTGAATGTTCAACACGTTCAGCAGTATGACCACCAACACTACTTGAAGTAGCAGATTTAGGTTGACGAATGTTATGAGACCAAGAGTTAACTTCTAACCAGCCTTTGTGCTCAGAGTCACGAGACTCTCCATCGACTTTGTATTTACCGCGAAACTCAACGTATATATCTTTCATTTAGAACTTTCCTATTTGTAATTTAAAGTTATTCTTTCGCTGACCTTTATTAATTTGAGGACTGAGGTAACTCAGTGACAAGTCGTAAAGAAACTGACAACTCGTCCAGCTGGAAGTGTGGTCGCAAGAAAACCACAGATTTGTAGTGACCTGGTTGAGCAGGATCTTCTACAACTTTTACAGACGCTTCACGTAGAGGGTATTGAGCTTTTGCTTCTTGAGAAGCCCCATCGTCAAGTAATACATACTGTGACAACCACTCATTTAAGAATGCTTCAACATTTCCAGCAGAAGCAAAGCTACCCACTTTATCTCTCATCATTGCTTTTAAATAATGAGCAATGCGTGAAACGGCCATGATGTACTGAATTTGACTCGATAAAGCAGAGTTAGCATTTGCTGTATCATTGTCATATTTTTTAGGTTTTTGAGTTGATTGGGCGCCAAAGAAAGCAGCGTAATCAGTGTTTTTACAATGCACTAAAGGAATAAAGCCTAAATCGCTTAATTCTTTTTCACGGCGATCAGTGATTGCAATTTCGGTTGGGCATTTGAATACAACTTCACCATCTTGTGTTTTAAAAGTGTGTACAGGCAAGCCTTCGACTAGACCACCACCCTCAACACCACGAATTGCAGCACACCAACCATGCATATCAAATGCATTTGTTAAACGAGTACCGAAAGCATAAGCAGCATTCATCCACAAATATTCATTGTGGTTTGCGCCTGAAACATCTTCAGCAAAGTTGAAGCCTTCAGTAGCTGTTCCTTCCTTTGGATGATAAGGAAGACGTCCAAGCACATGTGGCAATGTTAAAGCGACATAACGAGCATCTTCACTGTCACGGAATGAACGCCATTGTACATATTCAGCTGTTTCAAAAATTTTTGAAACATCTCTAGGACGGTCAATATCAGTAAATGACTCTAGACCAAGAATGCTTGGGCTAGCTGCCGAAATAAATGGCGCATGAGCAGCTGCAGCAACATGAGAAATTTGCTCAAGCAAATACATGTCAGAAGGCGTACGATCAAATTCAAAATCACCAATGAGCGCTGAATATGGTGCACCACCAAAAGATCCGTATTCTTCCTCATAGATTTTTTTGAATAATGTACTTTGATCGAAATCTGTAGCGCCTTGGAAATCTTTTACCAACTCTTTCTTAGTCGTATTCAACATACGAATTTTAATAAGAGGGTTAGATGGTGTCTCTTGACAGAAATAATAAAGACCACGCCAAGTTGACTCAATTTTTTGGAATTGCTCATTGTGCATGATCTGACTTAATTGACTTGAAATCAGAGCATCAATTTCTGCAATACGCTTATCAATTGATAAAGTCATATTTTCAGAAACTGTAATTGTGCCTGCCATTACTTCTTTAGCAAGCTCACCGATTAAGCTTTTTGCACGCGAATGTTCTTCTTCATTTCGGGCAATACGACTTTCTTCAACAATCGAGTCTAAGAGATTAATCTGTTCATTTTCAACAAGTGGCATTACTGCAGATTGAGTATTATTCATGATCAGCCTCCGCACTTAATTTACGAATCTGATCTGTATTTTTTAGAACTTCATCAAGTAAGTCTTCTAAACGTTCACTGTTAGAAATTTTGTTTCTTAAGTCAGTTAAACGCTCACGAGCTTCAACAAGTTTCTTTAATGGATCAACCTGTTGAACCACATTTTCTGGACGAAAATCTTCCATTGACTTAAATGTTAAATCAACAGCGATCTTACCACCCTCTTCTGTCAAGGTATTGTCTACTTGGAAAGCAGCTCTTGGAGATAATGACTCCATAACTTCATCAATATTATCTAAATCAACATTAATGAATTTTTTATCTTTTAATTTTGTACGCTCAAGCTCAGATGCAGCCGAAAAATCACCCATCACACCCACAACGAATGGTAGTTCTTTCGCTTCTTTTGCATCACCAATTTCGACATCATATGTAAGCTGAACACGTGGAGGTCGAATTCGCTGAAGCTTCTTTTGTACGCTCTCTCTCTTAGCCATAAGATTCTATTCCGGATTATTTAATTAAAGGGTCAAAAGGCGAACTTTTTGATTTATTAACAGTGGCTGCAGGTGCAGTTTTAGGTTTTACTGTAGTCGTCTTTGCTGGGCTTGATACTCGTTTATTTGACGTTCTAGAAGTACTCGCTTTATTACGCGTTACATACTGTTTTTTATAACTTCTTTTTTCGTTATCATCTGAGCTACTTTCTGAACTCGCTTTAAAGCTCGATGGATTAGGAGCAGGCATAGCAGTATGAATATTTTCAATTAACTGCTTTGCAGGAGGATAAGTCACATCATTGCTTAAATATCTCAGTTCCTGAGTACGCATTTGCTGTAAAGAGTTATTTGCAATGCTCACACCAGATAAAAACAAGACATCTGTTATTAATGAACCGCGTATATTTTGACTTTGCAATTGACTTGCTAAATTCAATGCTTTAACTGGTTGATTGGTTTGATAAAACCGCATAGCAGCTTTAGCTAATAAATCATTTTTTTGAGTTGTATTATCGCTATCACAAACTTGTTTAAAAATATTCAATAGCTCAGGATCATTTTGGCCTTCAGCTAAAGGGTTCTTCTTAATACAACTTTTTTTAAGTTTTACAGGCTCTAGTTCTGCTGCTTGAGCATATGATAGACCGATAATGTTTCCAGTCAAAAAAAGTATCAAAATACTTCGTTTCAACACAACTTTCATTCCTCTGTTTTCTTATTTATTCAAGGCCTTACCGAAAAGTTAATATTCTTAAAACATTAAAAAATCAGTCTAAAAACCTTATATTCAAAAAATTTAGGCACAGTTTATCATATAAACAAACATATTTTATATAAAAATCATATCAACTTAAACTAAAAGTAAATAGTTAAGATGCTTATAAAATATAGCTTAATAAAGTTATTCTTATAAAAATATAATATTGTTATTTTTTGTAATTAAAAATAAGTTATTGAATTTCAGCAATTAAATTAAAATTAAAACTAAACTAAAAATTATCATAAATATCACTTAGTTAAGTTTTACGAAACATTTTCTTAAAAAGATTTTAGTTGATTTAAAAGATAAACAAATTAAATGATTGTAAAAGATACATTTCAAATTCATGAAAGTGGAAACTCAAAATAAATAAAAACAAAATTGTCAAGACTAATCGGTCTATTTAGTATATTTTTATTACACTTGCTAATGTGATCCCAGAAAGTGAGCAACCAAGTTCACATAGAATACAAATTTTTAAGAATTATATATTTCTGAATCTTGACTACATCCCATTGGAAATTGATAAAACAATAAAATTACAGATGAGTAAATGATAAAAAGGAAGTTGCAGCAAGATTATAGTTTATAAAAAAAATGTTAAGACAAAGAATTTATAGTCATATATTTGAACATTTACTCTTTAGAAAAGCGAATTATTTCTACATCCGAATAACAAAACCTCTATTTATATCTCTTATGTCTCTTACTAAAATAATCAAATCACTACTCAACCACATGATTTTTAAATAAGATGATTAAACAAAATTTAGCCATCATTCTACTTTCGAGTATTACGTTGACTGCTTGCGCAAAATCAACAAATAATACAGAGCAAACCCAAGCATTTACAACTAAACAAAATCTCTCTTCAGAGCAACAAAAGAAGCTACAACAACTACTTGATAAAACAAAAAAGAATCTTGTAGAGATTAAAGGTGGTACTTTTATGATGGGGGATTTTGGTGAGCAAAAAAGTCCAGATAAATTACCATACGATAGTGATGCTGATAGCAAACCTTTACACAAAGTCACTTTAGACAATTATGCATTAAGCGCAACAAAAGCAACTTATGCTGACTTTGATATATACACAGAAGTTACTGGCCAAGAAAAAATTGGTAAATTTGATGAACTATCAATTCAAGATCGAGCTCCCAATTCAGCAGCAGGAGTAAATTGGCAACAAGCCCGAAATTATTGCCAATGGTTAGGAAAACAACTTAATTTAAAAATGGATTTACCGACCGAGGCTCAATGGGAATATGCTGCGCGAAATCGAGGACAATATATTCTTTATCCTACAGACAACGGTAAAATCGATAATGGTAGAAATGTTTGGAGTTTTGAACAACGTCAAAATCAACAAAATAAATTAAACGCTTTTAGAAATATTCCTGAGTTATTAAAGTTTCCCGCAACCCCTCTAGGCCTTTATGACATGATTACTGATAATTATGAGTGGATGCTAGACTGGTATGATCCACAGTATTACAGCAAATCTCCTGAAAAAAACCCTCAAGGACCCACAAAAGGTAGCCTCAAAGTTGTACGTAGCTCAATTCCTTCTGAAGGACAATCCCTACAAATGTTTGGAGGCTTCACTTTTAGTAGGCATGCTATTCACCCTATAGAAGATCCCAAAGCTGCTAAAGATGAATTAACAAAAAAACATCATCTTGACTTAAATCAAAATAATTCTGTCAGATGTGCGGTTAATTAAACCGAATTATATGAAACATATAATATAGCTACACATTATATGTTTCATATTTATCTGTATCATCCTGATCAAAAGGTGATAAAACATTTGAATTACTTGCTATGAGCGTTATTTCCTCTGAATCACCCCATACACCCTGCTGTATTTCTAGCTGTTTAAATCGACTATCATCCTGATTTTTTACCAACATGTAATTCAAAGAACCTGCTATCTTTTTTGCTCCTTTACGATATTTTAAATAATCCTGAAGCCATGCATTAATTTGGGTACCTTTATATTCGACACCAGAATTTAGACAACGGATTATATCTTCTGCATACTTTTCTTCATTTCCATAATTAAGAAAGCGAATAATATCTCCCTCCACTTTACCCAATTGAGTTTGAGTAAGCTTATTGCCACGTGGATGAATATGTTGAATCGTATTTTCCCACTCTTCTGTAGAAATACATGTTTTAAAAATATTGATTACTGCTGTCTTACGAGTTGGGAAAAATTCAATTTTCATATCTGAGAATTTAACATTCATATCAAAAATAGGAGCAGTTCTATCTGTCCAATGAGTTACTGCGTATAATAATATTCCTTTAGTCTCTGGTGTAGCATATAACAACTCCTTCTTTCCAGAACTAGAGTTAATATTCTGTGCAGTTTTATAGCGCCCTTGATCAATATCCAGCCTTCTAATCCAGTCTCCATATGAAGCTGCAATTCTATTTATATCACTAATTACTGGATGATTCTCCCCTATACAATAAGCCAGAACTTGTGCAGCTAAAAGAAATGCTGTTTGATTTATATATAAAAGTGTCTTAAATCCTGCATGGGCAACTTGGGATTTTATAAAACCAAGATAACTTAAAAAATGCTCTGTTCCTACAACGAATGATGCAACTCCTTTCGCTCCTACCCCCCAACACAAATGAGCTGCTACCAATATTTTAAAATTACCCGAAGTTTGATCATAGCCAATTTGAAATTGACCTTGCGCCCCCGCACCCGCACTTACACCACCTCCAGCTGCAGCTGAAGCAATCGCAACAAATTCTCCTTCACCACTACCATCACCTTTAGGTTTAAACCACTCTACAGCCCCTTTAAGCAAACCTTGTATTTGGGCTCCAGCAAAAGCATTAATACCAATATTTCCCTGATTCTGTGCATTTTCCTGATTAGCACCAATTATTTTTAAACTCCCTTGTGCAGGCTGAAACATAGGTTTTTTATTATGATCTACCATTTGACTCATAGATCTTTCAGGAGGTCTTACCACAGCTTTTATAACCTGTGTTGTGCCTTGATAAGAAATATCAACAGATAGATTACCAGCGATCCCTAAATTTGCTCCTGAAAAACCTGATATCTCCGCCCCAATTAAAAAACGGATTGTTCCTAAATCATAGTTATCATATTCAAGTTTCCAGCCCGATTCACAAGGATAAAATTTCCGCCACTCTTTCACTCCTTCAAATAATGTCCATTTAGTAGACATATCTCCAGAAGCCTTAATACTTACCCCTTTAGGTGCAGCACTTATTGAGCCTTCACCGCTTGCCCCAGCGACCATGCGCATCCATTGTGCTTCTTGGGTAACGGTAATATCCCTACTATTTTTATACTCTTCAGCAATTTCGCCACCCAAACCTCCTATCAGGTTATAAACAGCTTTTTCATCACTTCCAACACTTCCTTTTGCTGTCAAAAGTTGCTGGGAAAGTTTTTCAAAACTACTACGGATTTGTGCAGGTTGTTGTACTGTATATTGATTCGCAGTTACATCCACATTTGTCTGAGGATTTCTACGCTTTGCTTTTAACTCCTCATATTCAGTAACTTTTAAATAACGTCGTTTTAAATTATATTTAGATGCTTGTTCGTTTGTTTTACCTGTGCTCTCAACTACCCATACTTCTCTTAAATCAGCTCTTTGCTTAAATTCACCATTAATCTTTTCAATGGCCTTTTCCTGATTTATATTTAAACGCTTTTCCAATTCTTTAATTTCTTCCAAATCACGACTTTGGATTGCTTGCGTTAGATCTTTATTAGACTTGTGAACTTCCTTTACTGCATCAGATAATATCTTAGTTTTTTTATCAAATTCAGCATAGACTGCAGGCGGCAAAACAAGCACTTCATTGGTACACGGGTTAATCACAATAGGTGGTTTTTGTCTTGCACCCATATTTTCCTTATGATTAATATCAGGTTGAGTTACCGCTGTTGACGTCGGGAAAATAATTTGATAAATAACTTGTTTATCTACACAAGTTATTGGCTCATACCATTCACTATTTTTTTTAGTAGATCCTAAAGTATATATAACTCTACTCTTCAAATGCGTATAAGCTAATTGGGTATACCCTTTTTTATCAGGTGGTCCTGGTTTCAAGTTTACTAAGGGCTTATCCTGACCTTGTCCAAAGATTTGATAATCTACAATTGGAATTCCATTCCCTGCGCTATCAATAAATCTATATAAAGCATAGTTTTTAAACTTAAGATATTTTGTTTTTTTTACAACATGAGTATTCTTTTTTTTATATTCCTCATAAGACATATTAATTCTTTCATTTAATTCTTCTGCTAAATCCAAAGGAAAAGTTGGTTGTATTTTTGACAAATTAAAAAAGTTTTTTTGTTTAACTGATTTAGCATTTTTTCTTAGCTCTTCTAAACCTTTATTTGCTTTGCTCTGCTTGAGTTCATACTGAGCTTTTGTTAAGAAAAAAGTATTTTTCTTAAGGCTTATGGCATTTACTTCAACTATATTGCTTCCTTCAGCCAAAATAGGCTTTATAGTCTTTTTAGGGCTGAAAACAGTTTCATGCCCCTCAACAAAAATATGCAATTTTCCATTTTGATTTAATGAAATTGGTTTTGTTTGTCCTTTTAGGTTTGTAGCACCCTTATAAGTCTCTTTCGTCCCATCTTCACAGAAAAAGATTATGCTGTATTTTACATTTGGTAATTCTTTATTTCTTTGATTATAAAATACTATTGTATATTCAAACGTAGTATAAGGAGTCATTATATCTCTAACCTTTTGCCGCTAGTTTATATTTAGAAGCATTTTCATCACTAATATGAATAGAAATTTGTTCAGAGCCATCAGTTTCAAATCTTTGAGTTAAACCTTGGGCATTAGTTCGCCCCTTTTGCCGGCTACCATCCATTCTAAATGCAATATACTCTACATTTTTCGCTGGCTTTCCATCTAAATCAGTAATTTCAAAAGTCAAATAATAAGGCTTATTTTCCTGCTTTTTAGGAGGGGTAACTTGTTCTCCCCCCATAAACAAGTGCTGCCCAGCCTTCACCTCAAGCTTACCACCCGTGACAGGGAAAATACCCGAACCATTCAACTTAACTTGAGATCCATTTGCTGTCAGATTAATTTCAGTTGGGCTAGTAATAAAGACCGTGTCTTCGGTTGAAGTAATCTGTACAACTTTTCGAGCAATCACATCTAAGCCATCACCTTGAGCCTGAATTTCTACTTTGCCTTGGCCAGCAAAAAGCCGAGTACCTTCTTGGGCGGCAAATAGACTTATTTTTTGACTCGCATGACTTACTATATTCTTTTGCGTACTAATATTAATACTATCTCCAGCACTTTGAGTGAGCTGACCATTTGCACTGAGATGTATATCTTCATTACTACTTACAGCAATACTTTTTGGAGATGCCAGCAGCATCACTGCTGATTGAAACTCAGCAGCTTTTTTAGGATCTTCTTGTTTAAGAACTTCTAGGAAAGTCTGAATATTCTCAAGCATATCTAAGGGATCAGTTTGCTGATTTTTAGCAACTTCGCTGAGTGCCTTGGCATTGTTGAGGCTGCCTTCGATTTGCTGTTTGGCCTCGCTTGCATCAAGGTGTACACCTTGAGCTTGGTCCTGTTTATGTGTACTAATGAGTAAGCCGCTGCCTGCTCTGACTGCCCCCCACTGGTCTGTTCGTAGCTCGAAACCTTCACCACGACCTTCACCCTCTGCCTTGTCTTTTGGATGGCTTAAGTTACCCAAGTTTAGCTGACTTACAGCATGGCTACTTTGTAGCTGGGCACTGATCTGGCCTGTAGTGTCATCAAAACGTAGCTGGTTAAATCCTTTACCATCCACTTCTTCTGAGCGAATGCCGCTCAGTTTTTTGGTATCAGGTAACTGGCCTTTCTGGTCGAATTGCGTTGGATGTCGTTCAGCTTCGTGAATGCGTCCGACTACAAATGGGCGGTCAATGTTGCCGTCAAAGAAATCGATCACCACGATCTCACCCACGCGAGGTAAGAAGCGTGCACCATAACCTGCACCTGCCCACGGAGTGAGTACATCTACCCAAGCGGAGTCAGTGTCATTGTCGTTACTTCCTGCTCCACCATCATGACTATGGTCATTAGTTCGGGTAAATAGGAAACGAACCTTAATGCGTCCCCACTGGTCGACATGAATGCTTTCACCTTCTCCCCCCACCACTCTAGCACGCTGTGGGTAAGCTGCTGGTCGGTGCTCTAGCAGGTTATATTCAGGTACAGTTTTAATATTTCTACGCGACAAGATGAGTTCATTACCCTGACGCTCGGTTTGGTCATTTGGCCCTGATTGATTGTTTTGCCATTGGCTTTGGCTAAAAAGTTGATTGATTTGCTGTTGCAAATCTTTAGGTAAATTATTTTGCAGATAGAAGTTTTTCCCAATAATCAGAAATTCTTTGTCTGATCCGCTATGCGTATCTATTTCAGGATGTTCATTCAATTCAAACCAATAGCCAACTTGCGCATCACGTACTGTGGTTTGTGCATGAAAGTATTTTGATTGAAATGCATAATAATCAGATAGATTTTGATTGAGTTTTTCTAGCTGCTGGTGACCCGATGCAGTGGCTTGATCTTCCCCATTTAAGTCTTGCATCCAAGCAGGACTAAGGTGCCATGCCTGTTCTAGACTTAAACTCGCATTATCCTGATTAGCACTATGACTATGCTTTGACTGAACACTTCCGATGCCTTCTTCTTGACTTAAAGCATCAGCTTGCCAGCGTTGCACATACACGGCTGTAGGTTGCAAGCTTCGAGTTGGCACAAGGCTTGTCATACTGTCTTGTTGTTCAACAGCGCTACTGCGGTGATAACGGATATTTCTTCGGTCTAATGCTAAATATGATTCACTATTATCAATTAAACGTAGTTTTTGCGGTTGAATCTCATCTGAGCTATCAGTGGCAAACAACTGAGCTTCATCAATCAACCAGTTAATGCCTTCACTACGCCAAAGTCGGGTTAAAAATTCATAATCCGTTTCATTACTTTGCATTATAAAAGGTCGAACATCGTAGTCTTCGGTTAAACCTTTTAAATCCAAAGTTAAGCCAGAAGCAAACAACGGGCTTTTGTTCTGCCATTCTGTAAATAGAATTTCGGTGATATCCCGTACACTTTTATTCATAAACACACGGCTATTTCGGCGTTTATGCCATAGCGCGGTTGGATCTTGCAATCTCAGTTTATACAATGTTAATGAACCATCACTCTGCCCCTGACTGGCTTCTGTAATAATTCCTGTAGTTCTAAATAGCTGCCCCTGATCAGTGACTTGATCGACTGCAACCTGACAACCAATAAATTGTTTTAATGAAATATGGGCATTGGTAGAAAGACAAAATAAATCGGCAGTCAGTCCTTCATTTAACTGATGCTGCCCTTCAATACTTTGTAAAAAGACTTGAGTATTCAACGATGGATTAGAAAACTGAACATGAAGCACACGCTTTTGCGAGCTGATACCCAAATCTTCTAGAATTCTATGTATATGAGATAACATCTTTTTTATGAAAACTTTGTCAGGATTGGCATTATTTTATAAAATACAGAAACATCTGTCTATTTTGTAAAGGAAAACTTAACCATATGAATACAAGAGACGATGAAGATAATAAACGTAATAAAGATATGAAGTGAATTAACAACTTACTCTATTAACTCACTTTTAAAAATTGTTAATATTTTAGTATTCTAAGAAATTCATTTTTAATTTAAATTCAATAACAGTATTTACAAATTGTGATGATTAACCGTTTCCTTACCATCAAAATCGATTTCTTTAATTAAACGCCCACCAAGGTCATAAAAAAATTGATAACTTGCACCATTTTCATTAATGAGTCGGGTTAGACGTCCCAATCGATCCCATTTATATTTTAATTTGTGGTTTAAAGCATCTGTACGAGACAGAATTAAACCCGCCTCATCATATTCATAGCGAGTGATGTTCTGTTTAGGATCTATATGTGCCAGTAAACGCCCTTCAGCATCATGAATGAAGTGTTCTTCTGTGCCATCAGCATGTTTAATCTTTTCAAGTTGACCAAAAGCATTCAGAGGTAAATCTTTTATAATTGGTTCTCGATTTTCTAAGGTAAGTTCAGTATAAAAATACTCAACTTTTTGATTTAATGCATTTTCAATACTTATTACACGACCACGCTCATCATATTGCCACCTAGTCTCTTTACCTATATCTAATTTTTTATTTACGATTTAACAATCAATCTCTTATCCCTCCCCTTCAAAGAAGAGGGAATTTCTTTATTAACTAAATATTCAACATAACTAGACTTGTGCTAAAAATTTACTAACAAATAGGTAACAAATAAAAGTAGAATTTATTATAATCAACAATAAATTCAATCAACGTAAATTAATCCCACTCATATTCACCAATATAGGTGAGCGTATTATATTTTTTATCTTTACTTACTTTAATTGGATCATCCCCCCAATAATAAAACATAGCATTAGCTTTATTAATGCCTTTTTCCAAACAGTCTTTTAGCATCTTTTCATGATGTTCAGGCTCTGGAGTTTCTTTAATGATAAACTTTAAATCATCTACTTCTTTATCAAAATGATATCCCATAAAGTCCTGATCTAGCCAATCCAAACCTACCTCTTTACAAAATTTTGGCAATCCTTCGGAATCATCAAAATAATCCCAATACTCTTGTTCACTTATCTCAGTTAATCCCAACCAAAGATGAAGTTTAGTTTTAAAAGACATTATAGCTCTCCTGGTAATCTCATATGATTGTAATTTTGTCTATTAATAATATTAATAGCATCTTGCTTACTTGTCGCTGTATTTAAATCCGACATTAATCTTTTATGGAAATTAGAAGAAGCTGCACTGTTATACACTCCAGGACACGGGTGTTTTCCAGTTTTCAGTTCCCTTTTAGAATTCGGTACATCTACAAATGTAATTGACTTTGTATCAATTGTCATTTTCATTAATTCTTTATGCGTGAAGCCTAGTTCTTTTGCTTTAGCTGCCATTGATACAGGGAACATTTCATGTTTACCTCCATCACCTCTAAGAGCTTGGCTAACCGCACTTTTATTATTTTTAATATCTTGAACAGAAGCTTTATCAAACCATGCTGCAAAGCTTCCATTACCCCAAGGACCAGCTGCTAATCCCAAAGGATCAATCCAACTCACTGGATTTGGTGTATATACATACACATTATCTCCACCCAATAACCCAATAGGATCTTTGGCAATAAAACGCCCTACATATGGTGAATAATAACGATAACGGTTGTAATGAAGCCCTGTTTCTTGGTCGAAATATTGCCCTTGAAAACGGATATTATTACTGATGATCTCAGAGTCTTCAAAGAAGTTAGATTTAGCTTTTTCAGCTTTACACTCACCCCAAGCTTTATATTCGGCTTTCCAAATAATTGCACCTGTATGGTCGGTCATTTCTTGCGGTGTACCTAAGTGGTCACAGTGATAGAACCATACATCATCAGACTCTTTACCCTGTTTTTCAGTTTTCCAAAGCGGGTCTCGGTGTATGTTATAAAGTCTATCTGACCAATCTAAGGTTTGATTTTTAATATTAATTTTATTTCTTAAAATTATTTTAGAATTTTAATTAAAATATTCATTTGTTGTACAGAGACGTTATCTTTTTAATAACTCATTTCTTGAATCACTTAGTTATTTACAGTAGCATCCTAAAGAGTCTTTATAGAAATGAGTTATTATACTAAATATCTTATAAGTTAAAAAATATAAATTTAGTATCTATTCTTCTTTCCACACATCTTCGTAACCCTGTTTATCTATTACAAATCTAAAACCTTCTTCTAATGCTAAATAAGGAATAACTTCGGGAAGATAGTTTTCTAAATGAGATATATGCATTGGTTTAAAGAAATCATCATCTTCAGAAAATTCTCCACAATAGAAAAACCATGAGATATTTTCTCCTTCTTCAAGTATATTACGTATTCCTGTAATTGGTATTTTTCCCAATGAATCTAAAGCTACAGCAACCATTTCATTTTCCAAAGGTTTCACAAACTTAGAATTAAATTTTTTACATATATTTTTTTGCACTTCAATTACGGACATATTTATACCTAAAACCCTAATTTTTTATTGATTGCCTTAGAAAACCAGAGGCTTTACTACTTAACTTGGGAAAAGTATAGCAATATGGGTATAAATTCTACATTATACCTGAATTATTTATCAATATTTTCATATAAACACCCTATCTGCAGAATTCTAAAACCATACAATATAGGTAGACACTGTTTAATAAACAAAAACTAAAATTTTATCTTTATCAAAAGAATTTTTTAATGAAAAATTATCAACAGCATAACTTAATATGCTATATAACTTTCCATATTTAGCTGTTAAAAACTGATAACCACAAACTACATGACCCTTTTTAAAAAACTCTAATAAATCATGAAAGAAATAGAAATTAATTGAATATTTTTCTTTAAAATAATCCTCTAAAATTGAGTTAAAATATATTTCCATGAAGCTCAAAGCTACATCTTCAGATAGCCTTTTCCTTGAGAATATACTAAAAACTTCATCTTTATTGAAAAAAATTCATTTCTATTTTCTACCACAAACTTATTATATTCCTTTAAACCATTTTGACCTAAATCATTATAAATTAGAGATCTGAAATTATTCATTACTTCAGCATCACAATTTATAGTTTTATCTGAATTAGCAATTTCATTTATTTCATCATATGAAATACAAGTATAATTTAAATTAACTTTATCAATATTTTCTTTACCAATATTTTCCAAAAAATTGACGACTCAATTAATTCTTTAAATTTTGAAAGATCATTTCTCATTAAAATTCCACTTTTTCCTTTATTAAATTTCTCAGAGATACTAAGAATTAAGATAAAAAATATCTCAACTTAATTATTAATAGTAAAATAGAATTCATTTCAAAAACATACATACTTTTAAAATTTATATTTTATTTTACCACCCCAAATTTATTTAAAAGAAGTTATTACTTTATTTTTAAACTTATCAAGTATTTTAAAGTTAAAAAATTAAAGCCATTTACACCTATAGTATAGATGACTTTCAAACAACTAAAATATGAAGTTAAATTAATTATATATTACACATAACCATTCATTCTTTATAAAGTTAATTCTAGTCTTTTAAATTTAAATATACATACTATTTTCGTATATTTAAATAATTACCACTCTTGAAATTTTTCTTCTATTACCTCTCCTAAAGAATCTCCCAACTTCTCGTACTCATCATTATCCACATAATAAATATATACCTCCCCCTTCTCATTTATAAAAATAGGATTTCCAGCTCCATCATCCGAAATCACTATTGATTTTAAAATATAATTATTAACTTTCAAATCATCTAAAAGCTTTCTTGCTCTATTGGTCAAATCAATAACAGTTTCGTCTCCCATCATCTCAGCATTTTTTAAACCATATATAGCTAAACCTGCATATGATCCACCATATGTACTAACAAATAACTTATAGTCATCAGGAAGTTTTATCTGCAAAGTAGTTTCCACCTGATTAATATCGTTCAAAGTTAATGGAACTCCTTTCATTTCAGGGTTATCTTTGTAGAACTCCGACAATCTATTTAACAAATCAATTTTCATTTTCATTTCTCAAAAAATCTTAAACTATATTGATGAATTACGCTTCTGTAACTCTCTTTGCGCTGAATCTTTCCAATACTCTTTTCTCCAATTATTAAAATCATCTCTTTCCTGACTCGTTAATCCTCCACCTTTTTTCTTACCACAAGGATGCTGTCCAGGGTTTGTATGAGGTTTGTCATGATGCTTTTGAGGCATAGCAACTATTGGACCTTTTGCATTTTGCTTATAATGATGTAATACAATCGTATTTCCTTGTTTGTCTTTACCCGATAAACCAAAACCAGAATTATTATTTGCATGATACAATTGTTTCAATTGTTTATCACTTAAATGGCTTAAATCTGTATATCCTGTAACTTGTAATTTTGTTCCACGACTATCAGTGAATGAAATTGGGTTACGATTTAGCCCCAAAGGATCAACCCAGCTCACTGGATTTGGTGCATAAGCATATACATTATCTCCACCCAATAATCCAATCGGGTCTTTGGAAATAAAACGCCCTACATATGGTGAATAATAACGATAACGGTTGTAATGAAGCCCTGTTTCTTGGTCGAAATATTGCCCTTGAAAACGGATATTATTACTGATGATCTCAGAGTCTTCAAAGAAGTTAGATTTAGCTTTTTCAGCTTTACACTCACCCCAAGCCTTATATTCAGCTTTCCAAATGACCGCACCAGTATGATCGGTCATTTCTTGTGGTGTACCCAAATGATCACAATGATAGAACCAAAAATCTTTAAAGCCTTTTGCAGTTTTGGTTACTTTCCATAATGGGTCACGTTGTAAACTATAAGGCTTATCTGCCCAATCAGGTGTTTGATGAAGCTCTATTTCTTCTGCATAAACCGCCTGTATTAGTGGTACAAATGAATCTTTCTCATATATATAATGCTTAGTAATTTGGTCATTCGACTCATAAGCAAGTGTATTGCCATCCCATCCATAAATGATGTTATGCTCACCACCAGTATGATGATGTTTACTTCGCTTTTGGATACGGCGTCCCAATGCATCATAGCGGTACTCTGCCGTATATTCAGCATTACGACTTTTAATTAGTCGTCCACACGCATCCCACTCAAGATATAAATTACCCTTGGTTGATTTCTGGCAAACAAGTTGTCCATAAACATCATATTGGTATTGTTGGTCTAAATATTCTTTAACTACATTATTGACCAAACGATTATAACCATAACTCGTTTCGTCTAGCTTTTGTGAATGGCTTTGAACTTTCTGACTATCGTATGAATCTAGAATGTTACTCGCAGGGTCAAAACTAAACGTTTCCTTACCGAGCTTACTACTAGCCTCAAGCAAACGCCCCACGGGGTCATATTTATAATTGATATTACCCCTACGCGTATCATTAATTCCTGTTAATTGACCTGTTTTATCGTACTGATATAAACGTTGAATCAACTGCTGGGTTTCTTGAATTGCATTGTTCTGATTCTGGCTACCTTGTTCATTTGACGGATAACCGAACTCATGACCATTAACAATATTTTGCTGGGTTAAACGTCCCATCGTATCGTAATGTTGTTCTTGGCTAATTCCGTTGGCATAGTGACGGGCGATTTCACGGTGTAAATCATCACGCTCGAAACTTACAACATCTTGACCATTCACGATCAAGCTATGAACATGACCTGAACCATAAGTTAACAAGTCAATCTTTTGTCCATCTGGACGCACAGTCTTTATTCGATCATTAATTTCATCATAACTGTGTTTCCAGACTCCAGTTTTCTTGGTTTTATAGTCTTGATGATGTTCACAAATTACATTGCCTACAGCATCGTAATACCACTGTAGGTTACTTTCAGCATTTTTGGCCTGAATAAGATTGCCATTACTATCGTAAGCAAATTCTTCAACTAATTGTTGCTCTAAATCATGCTCAACATAGCCATAGCCTGCTGTACGCTGTTCTAAGCGCCCCATGCTATCGAAAAGAAACTTTTGAATACGATCTTTCGGCGCAATTCGATCTCTTAAATCTTGACCATGCATAGAAGCGACTTCAACACTACTAACAAGGTTTCCGTCTGTTTCATCATAGTTATAAATGGTTTCTTTACCATCAAAATCAATTTCTTTAACGAGTCGGCTTGCGACATCATAGAAGAACTGATAACTGGCACCATTTTCATTAATTAGGCGCTTGAGACGATTAAGCTTATCCCACTCATATTTAAGTTTATGATTGAGCGCATCTGTCCGTGATGCAATTAAACCTGCCGCATCATATTCATATCTGGTGATATTCTGTTTCGGATCTATATGTGCCAGTAAACGCCCTTCAGCATCATGAATGAAGTGTTCTTTTGTGCCATCAGCATGTTTAATCTTTTCAAGTTGACCAAAAGCATTTAGAGGTAAACCTTTAATAATTGGTTCACGTTGCTCAATTGTTAGATCACTATAAAAATATTCAACTTTTTGCTTTAAAGCATTTTCTATTGCAACAACTCGGCCTTTTTTGTCGTACGTCCATTTGGTTTCTTTACCAGAACAATCGATATAACTTATTAAATTGCCTTGGTCGTCATAACTTAAGGTTTTAGTACCACCTTTAGGATCTTTAATTGAAGTCAGTAAACCTAAACCGTTATAGCTATATTGTGTTTCACGCTTCAGTGGGTCTGTTTCTTTGGTAATGTTTCCAGCCGCATCATATTCTTTAAACCAGCGCCCCTCTTCAGCATCCACCATACCTATAAGCTGACGGTTTTCATCATAAGCATAATGTAGGAGTGACCCATCTGGTTGTGTCATAGACACAATATTGCCGTGCTCATCATAATCATAAATAGTCACCGCTGCATCAGTGTCTACATGCTTCATTACACGGCCAAAGTCGTCACGGAAGAACCACTCTTCCAGCCCATCAGGATAAATAATACGATAGGTATAACCTTCAATATCGTAGTAATACCAAGTCTCGGCTCCATAAGCATCTGTCACATACGTTAGACGAATATTCTCGTCCCACTGTAAAGTCGTATCTGAACTGCCATCATCTGCCCATTCATGATAAGCCTTAGACGTTGGTTCGATACCATCATACTCAAGGTTCATGCCCCGACCTGTAAGATCGGTATAACGAGTTAAAAGATGATGGTCATATTGGTAATGATAGCTCGCCCGATTTTCGGTAATTGCTTCAACCAAATCGCCTTTTTCATTGTAGTTATAACTCGCAAGTGGTCGAGCAAGCTGACCATTTTCAACTAGCCATACATCTTCAATTCTTCCAGAAGCATTTACCTGAAATGCCACATGTATCAACTGTTTTTGTTTTTCTTTAATAACAATATCTGAAATAAAACTTCGACCTTCGAAGTGATGATCATAACGTACCGCTAAAGTAAGTCCATTCTTGTATTCGATGGCTGAAAGTCGATAACCATCCTGATATTTTTCAAATAAGTGTTTCTCTTCTTTTTGATAAGAGATCATCTGAACTTTTTCAGAAATTACACTATAGTAAAAATCTTCAGTTTTATTATGGAAACTCTCACCTACTTTCAGGTTTGGTAACTTAACTGGACGAGCATCTGCTCCAATAAATTCAAAACCATTTAAGTGTTTTAAATATCCAGCGCATTCCTCTGTCTCTTCAATATATTCACTCTGAGGAACAATCCGGGTTGTAAATGGTGTTATCCATCTTGCGCCAAACTCACCATGCTCTAGTTGATAAAGATTAGATGCATATTTCCGAGTTAATACAAAGCTTAAAATTGATGATACATAAGCATCTTGATGAGTTAAACACTCTGTACCTAAAGCATAGGTAATATTTCTTTTTGTACCAGAGGTAGATTTGGGTTTGCTTTTACCACCCCTTAAATTTAATGCACATTCGGTTTCATTGGGGTTATTCTTTGACTTTGCTTGAACATTAGTCTTTTCAAGCTCTCCGTTTGGTTTTTGTTTTCTTTTTTCAGTGACTTGTGTAGGTTTAATATTTGCAGTCTTTGTACCCTTTAGTTTGAACTTCTGTACAGCTTTAAGCAAAACATTGAGTAGCCATGCGATACTCATTGCTTTCGCTGGATCTGCCAAAGCCATTAAATATGAAGGTGCTTTTCTACCAAAAACACGAATGGAAGTGATTACATTCTGGATAGGTTGTGTTGCACTAGCAGGCACAACAGCAGATACACCTTTGGCAACGGTATTTATTTGTTCTTTTACACCTGCTTTCCAAATATTTACGACCCCATCGACAGCATTCGATATCGTTGCTTTAGGGTTGCGTTGTAAATTATTTAAGTTAACTTTATTTAATTGTTTCTGGGCATTTTTTAAATTACCCGCGGAGCTAAATACTTTTCCATTAAGTACTTTTTGAATTCCGTTAGCAAAATCATTACTAATAGCTGTAATTTTTGTTCCACAATTTTGCAACATCTGGTTGACAATGGGTTGGGCATTTTTCGCAAATTGATCTAATTCCCCAGCAATTCTTTCATTTAAATGATCGCTCAGAATGACCAGAATCGTATCAGAAATTGTGCCTTTCGCCTTTTGTCTAACCAAATTCAACGTAGGCCTTAGGCTCATTCGCATTGTTGCCATGGTTGGCGGTGCTGGAATAATACCAATAACATCCAGTCCCAAATTTAACCAATCTGTAAAAGCTGGGCTAGGCTTTTTACTAATGTCTATAACATCATAAATTGCATCGACTAAAGCAATTGCATTTCCAATGACTGGTAATGTACCAAGAGTACTTTTAATCGTATTTAAATCGATATAGCCTTTGGTATTCGTTTTCAACCATGAATCAATTTTATTCATACCTGCTTTAACATCAGCAGCATACAATTTATTTAAAGGTACTACCGCAACTTGTCCGGTATTTGTTCTCACACTTGGCTTTGCTTTCGCTTGAGAAATAGTTTTTGGTGCTGTTGGCATTTTTATAAATTCTCAATTCTTATTTAAACTTAAAATTCATAGAATTAAGAGCAGTCTCTGTATTTTTCGAGTCTTGAGCCCTTAATGGATTTACATTTAATCCGCTGGTAACTGGAGCAATAGGATTAGTTTTCCCATGCATCCATCCTTGTCCTGTCGAACTTTGGCTTAAAACCTTAGAGGAAAAATTAGTCAATTGACTGGTTAAATGTGATTCAACACCTTGTTGCACCATCGGCAACAATGCACTTGCACCATTTTCTTTTAATTGCTTTGCAGTATCGATTGTTCTCATAATCGAACTTGGATTTGTGAATGTTTGACCTAAAGCTTTTTTAGCTTCTGTCACTGCACCTTTCAAGACACTCTCTGCTTTACCCATTAAAGTTTGGGCACTCATATCATTATCATTTGGCCACATAGGAGGGCGTTTAAAATCACTCGCTTCATCCCAAGGATTACGCTTATCTTCTTCAAATACAATTTTGGCTGAACCTGTAGCTAAACCTGAAACACGAACAAAACCTTTATCATCCAGTTGTCCTTTGAACTGTTTCCCTAACGAATCAGTCACTGTATAACCGCCTTGTTTAACAAACTCACCATGTGCATATTCATGAAACAACTCAAGTACACCCTGCCCACGTTTTGGTGGAGGTGGCAAACTAGATTTAAGATTTGCAGATGCACCGCCCATAAACAAATGCTGCCCAGCTTTTACCTCAAACTTGCCGCCAGTGACAGGGAAAATTCCTGAACCATTAATCTTGATTTGAGACCCCCCCGCCGTGATAACGATTTCTTTAGAAGCACTAATCTCAATTTTGTCTTCAGTTGAAATAATCTGAACCGCTTTACGGGCAATTAAATCAGCTCCATCACCTTGAGCCTGTATCTCAACTTTACCTTTACCTGCATACAGTCTTGCCCCTTCTTGAGCAGCAAAAAGGCTAATCTTGTTTTGAGCATGTGCAATCAGGTTCTTTTGTGTAGAAAGGTTAATACTGTCTCCAGCAGTTTGGCTTAACTGAGCATCTGCGCTGAGGTGAATGTCTTCATTACTGGCTAGAGCAATACTGTTAGGTGCAGTTAGTATCATCAAGGCTTGCTTAAAAGCGGCAGCTTTGTCTTGATCTTTTTCTTCAATTTGCTCTATGAACGTTTTTAAGTTCTCAAGAATTTCCAATGGATCAGTTTGCTGATTTTTAGCAACTTCACTGAGTGCCTTGGCATTGTTAAGGCCACCTTCTAGTTGTTGTTTGGCCTCATTTGCATCAAGGTGTACACCTTGAGCTTGATCCTGCTTGTGAGTACTAACAAGTAGCCCACTGCCCGCACGTACCGCTCCCCATTGGTCTGTTCGTAGCTCAAAACCTTCACCTCGGCCATCACTTTCCGCCTTGTCTTTTGGATGGCTTAAGTTACCTAAGTTGAGTTGGCTGGCCGCATGACTACTTTGTAGCTGGGCACTGATTTGGCCTGTCGTGTCATCAAAACGGAGTTGGTTAAAACCTTTTCCATCCACTTCTTCTGAGCGGATGCCGCTCAGTTTTTTGGTATCAGGTAACTGGCCTTTCTGGTCGAACTGCGTTGGGTAGCGTTCAGCTTCATGAATACGGCCCACTACAAATGGACGGTCAATGTTGCCGTCAAAGAAATCGATCACCACGATCTCACCCACGCGAGGTAAGAAGCGTGCGCCATAACCGGCGCCCGCCCACAGAGTCAGCACATCGACCCAAGCGGAGTCGGTGTCATTGTCGTTACTGCCTGCGCCCCCATCATGACTATGGTCGTCAGTTCGGGTAAACAAGAAACGGACTTTAATGCGTCCCCATTGGTCAACATGAATACTTTCGCCCTCTAATCCCACCACTCTAGCGCGCTGCGGATGAGCGGCTGGTCGGTGTTCTAGCGGGCTATATTCAGGCACAGCTTTAACATTGCGTCGAATCACGTTCAGCTCAGCATAGTGGCGCTGCTCAGGATTTTGGCTGTCGAGTTGGGCTGCCTTGAGCTTGTCTTTGGGTAATAAGCGCTCAAGTTGCTGTTGTAATTCTTTCGGTAAATTGTTCTGGTTGTAGTAGTGTTTGCTTAAGATTAAGAACTCTTTGTCGGCACTGTCATGCTGGTCGAGTTCCGGGTGGTCATTCAGCTCAAACCAGTAACCAACCTGTGCATCACGGACGTTACCCGAAACGGTAAACTGTTTCGAACTTAGGTGATGATAAGCATTGATGTGCTGGTTAAGCTGTTCAATCTGGCTATTGCCTGAAGCTGTGGCTTGATCTTCACCATTTAAATCTTGCATCCACGCTGGGCTGACATGCCATGCATCTTCAAGGTTTAGGCTTGCATTGTCATAGTGTTCGCTGTGCTGCTGCTTACCTTGTACGCTACCGCTGCCTTCTTCTTGTTGCAGCGCATCGGCTTGCCAGCGTTGCACATGAACCGAAGTCGGCTGTAAGCGGCGCTCTGCCTTGACTTGAGTAATGGTATCGAACTGTTCTGTCGCACTGCTGCGTTGGTAGCGGAGGCTACGACGTTCAAGTGCCTGATAGTTTTGGTTATCATCAATTAAACGCAGTACTTGTGGCTGAATAGAAGCATTCGGATCAGCGATCAAAAGCTGAGATTCGTCGATTAACCAGTTAATGCCTTCACTACGCCACAAACGGGTTAAAAAGTCATAATCGCTTTCGTTAGACTGCATCACAAATGGACGCACATCGTAGTCTTTGGTTAACCCAGATGTGTCGAGTGTTAAGCTTGCGGCAAATAACGGGCTTTTACCCTGCCATTCTTTAAACAGAATTTCGCTAATATCCCGCACGCTTTTGTTCATAAACACGCGGCTATTACGGCGTTTATGCCAAAGTGCAGTTGGGTCTTTTAAGGTTAAGTTATAAATGGTAAGTGAGCCGTCGCTTTGCCCTTGGCTTGCTTCGGTAATAATGCCCGTAGTTCTAAAAAACTGGCCTGTGTCTGCCACCTGATCTACGGCAACCTGACAGCCAATAAATTGTTTTAATGCAATATGCGCGTTTGTCGACAGACACAGTAAGTCAGCAACGCTGCCTTGGTTGAGTGTATGTTCGCCCTCGATGCGTTGCAAGAAAACTTGATTGTTTAATGATGCGTTGGAAAATTGCACATGAAGAACGCGGTTCTGTGCGACCAACCCTAAACTATCTAAAATTTGAAATATTTTATGGGACATCATTATTATAAAAACTGAGTCATAATCATCGATATTTTATAAAAAACAGACAGAATTGTCTATTTATATAAAATAGCTTATCTTCCCCTAACTTACATACTTTTTAGTTTATCTAAAAGAAAGATAAGGTATTAAAGGAGAAAAATCATGTCTAATCAAATGGATCAGGCCATTCAAAGTGTCATTGACTTACATGTTTTAATAGAAAATGTATTTACAGGTCGAAATGCAGAACAAAGTCTGAGTCCGCTTTTAGATAGCTTTGATCAAAATTTTAAGATGGTAACGGTTCAAGGTCGGAGTATTGGCTTAGCCGAAGTTAAAAACTTATTTAGTCAAAATATTGGAAAGAAGCCTTCTTTAAAAATCGACATTATTAAAAGTGCAGCTTTATACGAATTTGAAAATTATTGTTGGGTGCAATATCAGGAACATCAGCAAACTAATGAAACCGAGACAGTACGTACCTCTACAGCGTGCATTAAAGTAGAAGGCAAAAAATGTTATTGGGTTTATTTACATGAAACTTTAGTTCCCTCGTCTTCTTAACTCATCTGGAGCTCCTTAAAGATGGCACCTATTTTGCTTAACAATATTACGTTTTATGAAAATCGTAATACTGATCAAAATGGGGAGCTCTCAATATGGGTTATGTTGCAAAGGAATTTACGCGAAAGAACAAGCTGATTCTCAGTATTTGTTCTTTCGTGATTCCAATATGTCTTTGGTGCGCAATCAGTTACTTACCTTTTGTTTGGCATCCTCAAGTACAAATCACGAGTTCGGGAAGTGTTTCTTACTTACAAGTGGGAAGTCGCATTGATAAAAATGTGTTCTATCTCGAAGCACAAAATGCAGTCAATCGAGATTCTGCACCACCACAAGGTATTTTAGTCAATCCAATTTATTTACCCGCTCCCCATGAAGTCGCTAAGGCTTTGGTCACCGCCTTTACCACGCCACCTGAACAACCTGATTCGCCGTGGTTTCATCAAAGTTTATGGCACAGTATCAAACTGGTTTTTTCAGCTTTTTTTATCTCTTCATTGATTGGAATTCCACTGGGTATTTTGTGTGGTTTTTCTAAGCGAATATCCCTGTTAACAGAACCGTTTGTTGAGTTTTTCCGTTACTTACCCGCACCTGCGTTTGGTGCACTTGCAGTGGCAATTTTAGGGATTAATGACGCGCCTAAAATTGCGATTATTGTGATTGGTACGCTATTTCAGCAAATTCTCATTATTGCCAATACCACCCGAATGGTAGATCGAAGCTTAATTGAAGCTGGCTATACGCTTGGTACCAATAAGCTCAAAAGTTTATTTCACGTGGTGATTCCTGCTGCCTTACCTGATATTTATCTCGACTTGCGTGTGCTATTAGGCTGGGCTTGGACCTACTTAATTGTTTCAGAGTTGATTGGTACGACCTCGGGTATTACGTGGTTTATTACCCAACAGGCTCGCTATCAGAACTTTGACAATGTTTATGCGGCAATTTTGATTATTGGGGTGATTGGTCTGGTCTGTGACTGGTTATTAATGAAGTTAGGTGAGCGGATGTTCACTTGGAAAGTAGGAGCAAAATAATGAACGATTCAACATTTAACGCACATGAATACTTTCAAAAAATTTATGAACGTCCTGTGATTTTAGAAGCCAAACAACTGAGCCAAGTCTTTAAGCATGGTCACAACGAACGCACTGTTTTAAATAAGCTCGATTTAAAAATTCATAAAAGAGAGTTTATTTGTGTGATTGGCCCTTCTGGCTGCGGTAAATCGACACTAAGCCGTGTTATCGCAGGTTTAGACCCATACCATAGTGGAGAAGTTTTAGTAGACGGCGAATGCATTACGGGTCCATGCCCTGAACGCGGCATGGTGTTTCAGGGCTATACCCTTTTCCCGTGGAAAACTGTAAAAGAAAATGTGATGTTTGGTCCGCAAATGCGCGGCGCTAGTCAAATGACAGCCGAAGCTCAAGCACGCGAATGGATTAATATTATTGGTTTAGAAAAATATGAAAATCAGTATCCACACCAACTTTCTGGTGGTATGAAACAGCGTGTTGCGATTGCTAGAGCTTTGGTTAATCAACCTAAAATTTTACTCATGGATGAACCTTTTGGTGCGCTCGACCCACACACACGTCAAAAAATGCAAAAGCACTTGATGGATTTATGGCAAAACATTGATATCACCATTATTTTTGTGACCCATGACATGGATGAAGCCATTTTACTTGCTGACCGAATTGTGGCACTCAAAGCCAATCCCGGTGAAATTAAAGAAATTATTGAAGTTAATTTACCTCGCCCACGCTCACTCGACTTAATGAGTGCACCTGAGTTCAAACAACTTCGTTCACGGGTAGATTATTTAGTTCACGCCGAAGAAGATGAGCTTGACCCTGCTTTACAAGACTTACCAAAAATACCGCGTATGACTCAGGTCAGTACAGAAAAATAAGAAAGATATTAAAAAGCCCAAGTTGAACTTGGGCTTTTTGATTTATAGGGTTTATTTAAGTTGTTCGATGAGTGTTGGATAAATCAGCCCATCTACATTTTGTTCGGTTTTATAAATACCGTTTTCAACGTTAAATTTATTAACGTGATAGGTGGAGCCATAAATTGAGTCAAAACCTTGAGATTTAGCAAATACTTTTTTATTGGCATTGATATCTAATAAATGCGTACCGCTGACCATCAGCTCATATTGTTTTGGGTCGACCCCTGAACGGTTTGCCATAATTTTAACTGCATCGGCATGGGTTGCAGGATCATTAATATATTTAACTGTTTTGTCCCACACCTGAATGATTTTTTTCCATTCCTCTTGATGAGCTGTTAAATGGCTCATGTTGACTGTTAAGGTGTCATAAATTAAACCCGGCTTGTCTTTAGAGGTGTAGATAATTTTAGAGCCTGCCACTGCTTTTAATGCCTGACCTGCAACAGGTTGCCAAACAGCAATCGCGGAAATATCAGGGCTATTAAACACTTGGGGTAATTGGTTAGTGGCTGAGTTTACTAGCTTCACCTCATTCGCTTTAATGTTATGGTCGGTTAAAGCTGTTGCTAGTAAAAGATGATCAACCAAGCCTTTTTCAACACCGATCGATTTTCCTTTTAAATCTTGAATGGTATTAATGCCCTCTTTTGCAATAATGACATCATTGCCCGCAGAATAATCCGTTGCCATGATCATCATGCCTTGCGTACCGCCCGAAGCAGTTACCAAGTTATCGCCATTGGTGACCAACACAGCATCGAGCTGATTTGCGGAAAAGGCTGACAGAGAAGCCGAATAATCAAACCATTTAAACTCTACATTTAGCCCTGCTTCTTTTAACCAGCCTTTTTCAATAGCCACTTGCCAAGCCACCCAGCCCGGCCAATCACTATAGCCAATGGTAATTGGTTTTGTATTTGTGGATGCCTGAGCATCTTGTTTAGCCTCAGGCACTTTAGCGGTATTGTCACACCCACCCAATATAACTGCCGATAAAATAGATACGGATAACAACGCTTTTTTAATCATATAGAAACTTCCCCAACATTTTTACTAACAACATTTTGAGCAGTTTGATTGAGTGACTTTATATAGGCTCGCCAGCCTCCAAAATGGCTAATATCGGTTGCATCTTGAATGGCATAAGCTTCGCAAATAAAGCCTTTGACCCATGTTCCATCTTTTAATTTCAGGTTCCCAATACCAAGTGGTGCAGGCACTTCAGCCACAATGGCTCCAAAATTTGCTAAAGGAACATCCCACACTTCCACTTCAATGGACGTACCTGCTGCGTCACATTGCAGTCCCGGCTTTGGTGGCGTGGTATTTTTCAAGGCAAAGAGTTTATAAGTCTCTGCGGTCTGGGTTTTCTTGAGCAAAGTGGCATTACGGCTAGTGAGCTGAAAATTAAGTGGCATGCCTGTTAAGTGTGCTCCGACTACAGCAAGCTGCACTGAATGATTTGATTGGATCTCTAGACTTTTTTGATAATGTTGAGCTGATTTACCTAAACTCAGCGATGTTTCGGTTTGCCAGAGCTGCGCAAAATTGGCCAGCGCTTGATCGTACCAAGCAGGTGCAATAAAGGTTACGCCGCTTGGTAGGCTATCCTCACGGAGTACATTAGGTAAAGCCAAAGCCGAAAGATCAGCAAAATTGACAAAGTTGGTATAAGCCCCCATGTGTGCATTTTTAGTCAATGGGTCGGCTTCAACTTCGGCAATGGTGTAAATAGTTGGTGCTGTCGGAACCATCAATGCATCAAAAGGTTGTAATGCCACATTAATTTTTCGAGCTAATACGGCGCGGTTATATTCAGCTTGAAGTGCATCTGTTGCCTTGAATTTATCTGCCTGCGCAATAATTTGAGCAATAACCGGATGGGCCTTTTCACGTGTTGTCATGCGTTCAACGGCGACTGTTCTTTCTGCTACCCAAGCATCGTTATACAGTGCAGCAGCAAGCTCATTAAAGGCGCTGAAATCAATACTCTCAACTTCATAGCCCAGTTTTTTAACGCGCTCGACTGCAACTAAAAAGGCTTTTTCAGATTCAAGATCACCATAAAACTCAAGCTGAGCTGGAATAGCTATTTTTCGTTTAGAAAATTGAGTCGGTACATTGGCTGGATGTGCTCGTGAATATTCATCTGTTTCATCATAGCCCTGCATTAAATTGGCAATGGTCCACGCATCATCAACATGCAGTGCAAAAATAGAAATGACATCAATAGTTCGACAGGCAGGAATTAAACCTGTGGTAGAAAACCAGCCCTTTGTCGGCTTAAGGCCCACAATATTGTTATGGCCTGCAGGAACACGACCAGCCCCCGCCGTGTCTGTCCCCAAACTAAAAGGCACAATACCGTTGGCGACCACCACTGACGAACCAGAACTTGAACCACCGCTGATATATTCAGGGTTAAAACTATTTTTTACTGCACCATAGGGTGAGCGAACGCCAACCAGCCCAGTCGCAAACTGATCGAGGTTGGTTTTACCAACCACAATTGCCCCTGCTTTTTTTAGCTTGGTAACTACGGCAGCATCTTGGGTCGCTAAATATTGAACTTCTTTACAGGCAGCAGTAGTGTGAAAGCCAGCGACATCAATGTTGTCTTTAACTGCAAATGGCACACCGTATAGAGGTAAGTCAGCAACATCCTGGTCTTTTAAAACATCAATTTGTGCCTGAATCTGCTCGTTCGATGCAATTTCAATCCATGCATGGTCATCATTTTTAATTTCCGTAACATAGCCAATCAAATCTTTAAGATTGATTTGCCCGTTTTGATATGCAGTTTTCCAGTCTTGAATTGTCCATAAATTTTTCAACACGCTACTCCTCATTTAGTCATTTTGCTGTATAGGCGGCATGACGGCATCCATTAGTTCTAAATGCCCTTTAATCACACCTTTCAGCACAATAAATTGCTGGCTAATTTGTCTGAGTTCAGAACTCGCGCCCTGCATTAACATGACTTGCAATATCTTTTGCTGGTCGAGCTGAATATGAAGTGAACTAATCACCTGTGCTAAAAACTGTTGTTGTAAATCGACCAATTGATTGCGTAAGGTCATTTGGCTAGCGTCATAAAGCAACGTTAATGTGCCCACCATGACTTCATTGGCCTGTGCTTGCTCTGCAATCAAGTGTTTATTAATCATGTCGACAATGGCTTGCGAGCGACTTTCATAGTTCTGCTCGACAATTTTTTGATCGAGTGCGTTAAGTGTCGTTTCAGGTACGGTAATACTGATTCGAGCCAACTTTTGTTTTGCCACAGTCTTATCCTTTTGTTTTAGGCGGCTGATTGTTTTGCTTGATATATACGCCTGCACGTACGCTAAGCAATTCGACTAAAAGGGCTTTTAAAGTTGGCTTTGGTTGAACCACAGGTTTTACATCGTTCATATCACACCTCTAGCTTGGTATTACCAAATTCAGTTTTTGTATTACTGATAAGAGATGCAGAAAATGTGCCAGTTTTTAAGTGTCGTTTTGATGGGCTTTACGGGTATTTATGAGTGATTTTTGGGCAAAAAAAAGCCCCATGCACAGGGATGGGGCTATCTCTTTTAATCCTTAGTTATGTTTCAATAAATCATTCTGATTAAAAAGGAATCCATCTTTAGGAGCCTCTATTTTTATATTATTTATTAAAATTTTAAAATCATTAATCGCTTTATTTGTATCATTACCTTCGCCTTCATATGTCACTAAGATAACTCCAGCATTAGTACCTGATGAAGCACTGATAAGAAAACGTTTATCAAAGTTGGTTGTAAATACATTAGCTTGATAATTCATACCACTACTCAATGGAATATTAATATCCTCATTAACCAATGTTACCCCTTTCATTTTTACTAGTCCTTGTTTCGGAATTTGTAGCGAAGCAACCAGATATTGCATACCCTCTTCTATACCTTTGGGATAATATATTGAAATTATAATTGCCTGTTTACTCGCTTGTTTTATTGCAATTAGCTCTTCATTTTGACCTTTGCTAATATCCCACTGATCTTTTAAATTAACTACAATATTTTTATATTTTACTTCTTGAGCATAAGTCGGAGTAAGTAAATAAAAAAACATAAATATTAGTAATAAAATTCTTTTCATAATAATTCCATTTTTGTTCTTGAAGTATCATATTAAATATCATTCACAGAGTCGAATCTATTCAATAATTGAATTTTGTCTTTAATCTTATGACTGATTAATCATTGTATGTGCCCATACCGATAAAGACTCTAAAACAGGTTTAAAAGATTGACCTAATTCGGTCATTTCATAAACCACTTTAATCGGTGCTTTTTCACCATAAACGGTTCTGGAGATTAAACCACTTTGCTCTAATTGTTTAAGTTGAAGGCTTAAGGTCATTTCTGTGATGGTTGGCATTAATTGATTGATTTCATTAAAACGTTTTGGCCCATCTTTTAGATAATACAAAATAACGCCTTTCCATTTCCCACCCACCAAATCCATAGCCATACTGATATGACATGGATAGGTTTTTCCATTCATGGTGATTTCACATTTATTTTTAGTATTCGCCATTTTTAACGCCACCTATCAACTTTGATAGTTATTGTACACCCATACTATAAAAATTATAGTGACTATGATTTTTATAGCTACAAGGCATTATTATGGCTTTACTTATTTTGGCCCATCCCTACTACACTCAATCAATTGCAAATAAAACGATAGTGAATGAACTTATAAAAACCTATCCGGACCTTGAAGTCCGAGATATTTTCCAGCTTTATCCAGACTATAAAATTGACGTCAGCGCTGAACAAGAAGCGTTGCTACGCCATGACACCATCATTCTGCAATATCCAATGTTCTGGTTTAATATGCCGGCAATTTTGAAATTATGGTTTGATGAAGTTTTTACTTATCAGTTTGCTTATGGCTCTCAAGGCGACAAATTAAAAGATAAAAAAGTCATTATTAGTATGACGGTCGGCCAAACAGAAGCCAACATGGTGAACGACCAAGAAAACTTAATCGATAGCTTTTTAAAAGCGGTTCAATATTCAATTCAATATACACAAATGCAGTTAAGCGCCACCTACTTGCTTTATGACGTTTCGCCTTTATCAGGTAATCCAGAGTCGAAAATTAAATTAGAAGCTGTTGAACATGGTCATAAAGTATTAAAGCATTTGACCGAAGCATAAAGTTTAAAGAGAGCATCAATATGGATGCTCTCTTTTTTAGGTTTAAGCGACTGGTGCCAAAGTAAATAGCACTTGTCCTGTTTTTACGGTTTGCCCTTTTTCAATGGTAATGGTTTCTACTTTCATGCGTTCCGGAGCAATAATCGGAATTTCAATTTTCATTGCTTCAATTACTGCAAGGGTTGCACCTTCTTCAACTATATCTCCTGATGCACATTCAATTTTCCAGATTGACCCCGGCATGTGCGATTCAACTGCACAGCCGCCTTCAGGGATCACCACGGTTTCACCTTCATCAACAGCATCTAGGCTTTCAGAGATATATTCTTGTAAGCCCGCTTCGTGCCAACGGCGGCGCTCAGCCTCAAAGTTAGCTTGTTGCATGTCTTTAAAGGCTTGAATACTGTCTTGGTGTGTTTTTAAAAACTCGTTGTATTCTTTTAAGTTAAGCACACCATCTTCAATGCGAAGTTGTAGACGACCTGCCTTAAAGTCTTCACGCATTTGTAGAAGTTCAGTCTCAGAAACTTCATAAAACTTCACTTGGTCAAAAAAGCGTAATAACCACGGTTTGCCATCTTCGAAGTCGGCATTTTTACGATAACGACTCCACATTTGAGTAGTACGGCCAACAAACTGGTAACCACCCGGTCCTTCCATACCGTACACACACATATAAGCACCTCCAATGCCGACCGCATTTTCAGGTGTCCAAGTTCGTGCCGGATTATATTTTGTGGTGACTAAACGTTGGCGTGGGTCGAGCGGCGTTGCAACGGGTGCACCTAAATACACATCGCCTAAACCCATCACCAAATAGTTTGCACTATAGACCATATCTTTAACCGCTTGCTTTGAAGCTAAGCCATTAATACGGCGTATAAACTCGACGTTGTCTGGGCACCACGGCGCATCTGGACGAACAATTTGCGTATAGCGCTCGGTGGCGAGTTGAGTTTGAGAATCTTCCCAAGCCAAAGGCAAATAGACCGTCCGTGAAGGCACCTGCATATTTTGAATGTCAGGTAATTCGGCTTCTGCTTGTTGAAGTTTCTGTAAAAGTTCAACTTGATCGAGCTGGATTGAATCAAAATGAATTTGTAGTGAACGAATGCCTGGTGTTAAGTCGATAATGCCCCGAATGTTTTGATCTTTGACCCATTGCATGAGCGCATGAATACGGAAGCGTAAGTTTAGGTCGAGTACCAACTCGCCATATTCCACCAATAAATAGCTATTTCCTGCTGGTCGATAGGTCACGCTTGGTAAGTCAGCTTCACCTTCTAAAGTGGCCAAAACCGCATCTTTTAAAGTGTCGGGTTCTGCTTGAATAGCTGGATTAAAATTGATCTGAGTTGTATCGGTCGCAGTTAAGCTTTGATGATATTTTTGATCGAGTGCTTTTGCTTGCGCATAACTCACGGGTACAAATTTGACTTTATCGCCTGCTTTTAGCTGCCCGATTTTCCAAAGCTCGGAATGAATCACTACCGCAGGACAGACAAAGCCACCTAAGCTCGGACCATCTGGACCCAAAATAATTGGCATATCGCCCGTAAAATCAATTGCGCCAATGGCATAAGCATTGTCATGAATATTGGAAGGATGTAAGCCTGCCTCACCGCCGTCTTCACGTGCCCACTCAGGTTTTGGTCCAATTAAGCGAATGCCTGTACGGCTTGAGTTATAGTGAATTTCAAACTCATTGGCAAAGAAGTTATCAATATCTTGTTTGGTGAAAAAATCTGGTGCGCCATGAGGTCCATACATGACGGCAATTTCCCAGTTTTGGGTAAAGCTAGGAATTTGCGCTTGAGCTAAAGCTGTAGTCGATTGAGTAGAATATTCAGTAATTGACAGCATATCGCCAATTAATAAATTACGACCTGCGTGTCCACCAAACTGCCCTAAAGTGAAAGTCGCCTGTGACCCTAAATACTCAGGAACATCAAAACCACCTTTCACACCTATATAGCTACGGCAACCTGAACGGATAAGCCCACATTTTAAAACTTGGCCTTTTTTCACATTAATGGTTTGCCACATCGGCACCAGTTCGCCATCAAGTTTTGAAAGCATATCACCGCCTGTAATGACAATTTGGCTGTCGCAGTGAAACTTTAAGGTCGGCCCTTGCAAGGTGCATTCAAGACCTGCGGTATTTGGTTCATTGGCTAAAAGCTGATTTGCTACAGTTAAACTGAGTGGGTCGATGGCACCTGATGGCGGCACACCAACATCCCAATAACCTAATCGACCTGTTACGTCTTGAATGGCAGTTTGAATGCCAGCCTGCAACACCTCAATTTTTTGAGTTTTCCATTCAAAGGTATTTAAAAATCGAGTGGTTTGAGTACCTAAAGCAAACACATCGCAAGCAATAATATTCTGTAAATATTCCAAATTGGTTTCAATGCCTGCGACTTGCGTGTTGGCAAGACTAGCACTCATTGCCTGTATGGCTTGGTCACGTGTTGCAGCAGTTACAATGATTTTGGCAATCATGGGGTCATAAAAAGACGACACCGTTGACCCTGTTTCTACCCATGTTTCGACTCGTGCTTGCGAATCAAATTTAACATGTGTGAGTAGACCTGCACTCGGTTGGAACTGTTTAATCGGGTCTTCGGCATAAAGACGAACCTGAATCGAATGTCCTGTTGGCTCTAACTTTTCAGTTGGTGCTGACCAGTCACCGCTTGCCAGGGTAACCATCCACTCGACTAAGTCGACACCAAACACTTGTTCAGTCACACCGTGCTCGACTTGCAAACGGGTGTTGACCTCTAAGAAATAAAATTCTTGGGTTTCGGTGTCCATAACAAACTCAACCGTGCCTGCCGAGCGGTAGTTCACCGACTGCATCAGTTGAATCGCAACTTTTTGAAGATAGTCGCGTTGCTGTTCATTTAAGTGTGGCGCGGGTGTTTCTTCAATCACCTTTTGATTACGGCGTTGCACGGAACAATCACGCTCACCCAATGCTAAAACTTGTCCTTGCCCATCACCAAAAATTTGTACTTCGATGTGGCGTGCATGCTGTACAAATTTTTCTAAATATAAACCTGCATCTTTAAAATTGACCTGCGCTAAATAAGACACTGTTTGATAGGCATCTTTTAACTCGGTTTCGTTCCAGACCAAACGCATGCCAATACCACCACCGCCCGCAGTACTTTTCAGCATGACTGGATAGCCAATACGAGCTGCCTCAAACAAGGCCTCAGCTTCATCGGCAAGTAATGAGCTACCCGGAAGTAAAGGTACTTTACTTTTAATAGCCAGCTCACGCGCGGTATGTTTTAAACCAAAATCGAGCATTTGGCTTGAAGTTGGACCAATAAAAGCGATACCTTGGCTTTCACATAAATCACAAAACTCGGCATTTTCAGACAAAAAACCATAACCAGGGTGAATGGCTTCTGCTCCCGACTGTTTTGCTACTTCAAGGATTTTTTCAATATTTAAATAACTTTGATGCGCAGGTGCAGGTCCAATCAAGAAAGCTTCATCGGCCAAAGTCACGTGTAATGAATCACGGTCGGCCTCAGAATAAACTGCAACCGAAGCGATCCCGAGTTTTTTAAGGGTGCGAATGACGCGGCAGGCAATTGCACCGCGGTTAGCAATTAGAACTTTTTTAAACATGCTTACACCCCTTCCGCTTCACGGACAACCAGTTGAATTTTGGTTGGGTTATAGGCATTACATGGGTTGTTTAGCTGGGGGCAATTAGAAATTAAAACAATTAAATCCATTTCTGCCCGAACTTCGACATATTTCCCCGGACCTGAAATTCCATCATCAAATTTAAGCTGACCGTCTGGTGTCACAGGCACATTCATAAAAAAGTTAATGTTTGGACCGATATGACGGACATTTAAACCATGCTTTTTTGCAATCGGGTGTTTTGCCAAGGCATACATAAAGTTGTTACGGCAACTATGCATGGGATACGTTTCATGTGCATAACGAACCGTATTACTTTCACATGAACAAGCCCCGCCAATAGTGTCATGGCGACCACAGTTATCATCATGAATAACCGCAATTGGACGGCCAAAGTTACTATAGAGCTTGGTGCCCTTTTCTAAATAGATTTGTTGGTTGATGGCCAACGTGTCCATTGCGCTATAACGCTCAGTTGGGTTTTCAGCACTCATAAACAAAGTATCGACCGCTTGGTTTCCCTCAAGGTCAATAATTCGAAAATATTGGCCCTTTTTAACCTCACACATCCACGCTTCACCCGCAGGACAAACTTCATTTAAAACTGCTTTTTCAAATGATTGTAAAACTGTCATGATGCTTCTCCTGATTTAAATATTGCTAAGCGCGTAGTAGCGGGCTGTGTTTTGAAACGCACGCTGATTTTGTGAACACGCATCACGACAAATATCGCTGTCTGTTAGTGAATTGGCTTTAAATAGACTGAGTTGAATATCGGCAGGTTGATAGCTTGGGCTGGTGTCTAAACCGTGCGGTGCGGCAGATAAAAATATCAAGCAATCCATTTCAAAACGCAGTTCAATGGTTTGATCAGTATTGTCAGAACTGACATATGACAAAGCGCCATTTTCATCTGGCACAACTTTAGAAAATAGGTTAACCGTAGCACTCAGGTCTTGGCTGGCAAGTCCGTATTTACACATTTCAATGAGTAAACTGTCTAAGCCGTTTTGGTACATATCATTGCGGGCATCTTGAAATGTACGCGCACCAAATTGCTTTTCAATTTGCTCAGGTCGGCTTGGGCCACAAAGCGCATCGTTCCAGCCATGATCATCATGAACAATGGAAGCCATCACACGGCCTAGGTCTGAGTACAGCACATTAGAAGCTTTTAAATAGGCGGTGTGTTGCCCTTTTAAACTGTCGGGCATGTTAAAACGTTCAAGCACATCGGCAGCATTTACACAAAACAAAGAAACATTTGCCTGAACGCCTAGCGATGTAAATCTAAGAATAGTTCCTTTTTGAATACGACCCGACCAGTGATGTCCGCCGGGTAAAAGTTCGGTCCAAATCGCCTGATTGTTATGATAACTTGCAGTGTTCATAGCTACTCCTGTCGGATAGTTTTAGACTTCCTCCCGGGCTTTTATCCCTCCGTGTAGTTCGCTAGGAACCGTGAACTCTCGGTCCAGACATACGTGAAGTATCGGAACCCTAGATCACTTTTGATTGCTTAAGACTATGCAAAGGGCATGCCAGATTAGTATTACGTTTTTGATTAAAAGTAATACTAAGATTGGGCAATTTGAGTGCGATTTAAAACACAAAATAAAAAGCTGCACTAAAAGTTGTGCATTTCAAAATAAAAAAGCCCCTTTCACTAAGAGGCTTAAGAATGAATTATAAGATTGAGAATGTTAAGGAAGCAGAATCACCTTACGACAGTCCTCTTCTCTTTCATTAAAAATGCGATATCCCTCTGCGGCATCTTCTAATTTCATTCGGTGGGTAATAATCGTTTCAGGTGTTAATTCACCACGCTCAATCAATTCTAAGAGTTGCGGCAAATATTGATGCACATGGGTTTGGCCCATTTTAAAAGTCAGTCCTTTATCAAAAGCATCGCCAAATAAGAAACCATGAATCGGGCCTGCATATACACCCGGTACACTCACCACACCACCACGGCGAACCGCGGCAATACATTGACGCAGTGCTGCACCACTTGAACCTTCAAGCTTTAAATTAGTTAGAACTGTTTCAATCACACTGCCTTTCGCCTCGAAACCAATGGCATCAATCACCGCATCGACACCGCGGTAATTGTCGGTATGTTGAATAATAAATTCGGCCGCATCGACTTCGTCAAAATTCACTGGAATGGCACCGTATGTTGCCGCTGCATAGTTCAATCGATAGTCATTGTGATCGACCATAAATATCTTTTCAGCACCGAGCATCTTGGCACAAGCAGCGCTTAACAGTCCGACTGGACCAGCACCATAAATTGCAACGGTTGAGCCACGCTTCACTTGGGCATTGGTCACGGCTTGCCAAGCGGGGGGGAAAATATCGGTCAAGAAAAGTACTTTTTCATCTGACAGTGAAGTTGGCACTTTAAAAGGGCCTTTATTGGCTTTTGGCACACGCACATATTCCGCTTGCCCGCCCGGTACACCGCCGTAAAGATGACTATAGCCAAATAAAGCCGCACCTGGTGGAATCTGCTTTTTATTAATAATCGCGCCGCGCCCTGTATTCGTAGTTTCGCAAGCAGCCGTTAGATCAAGTTGGCAAAAGAAACATTCACCACAGGCAATCACAAAAGGAACAATGACACGGTCCCCCTTTTTGACTGCGGTGACAGCTGGACCGACCTCTTCAACCACACCCATAAATTCGTGCCCAAAGATATCACCCTGTTCGGTTCTAGGGATTTTGCCTCGATATAAATGTAAATCAGAGCCACATATCGCTGTGGCAGTCACGCGTAAAATAATGTCATCTGGTTCTTGAATAATAGGGTCTGCTACTGTTTCTACTCGAACATCTTCGGCACCGTGGTAAGTTAGAGCGCGCATATTGTTATTCCTCTATTTTCTATCATGTCCTTTGATTATGAGGAGGCTTTCTTTACGGTTTGCAACGATTCTTACTTTTCACGTAAGGCATATAGTTCAAATGCAACGCGATAGGAATTTCAGTAACATTTATTGAATATAGGATTGTTTTCAGCTAGGAATATTTTTGTTATTTACCCCAACAAAAAAAGCCTATCATCTCTGCAATAAAATGATTGGCTCTATTCTAATATTTTGAATTAATCTAACTTAAGTTGTTGTCTGAGCTTTAAGATATCGACCAGACCTTTATCTCTGGTTTCATATAAATCGATATCTTTATATTGTGTTAATAGCTGATTGGTTTGTGCTTCCAATAACTCTGTTGTCTCGTCTGAATGTTGAAATGCGTGCATATCGTTCCACCATTCTGTCATTGGTGGGCCTAAATGATGAATTGCTTCTTTAAAGCCCTTTTGGTTGGCAAGCTGCATATTAATGTAGGGGCCAAAGAGCGCCCATCTTAAACCCGGCCCACTGGTAATCGCGACATCGACATCTTCGGCAGAGCACACGCCTTGTTCAACTAATGAAAAAGCTTCTCGCCATAGCGCAGCCTGCAAACGGTTTGCGACATGCCCTTTTACTTCTTTATTTAAAACAATTGGATTCTTGCCCAACTGTTTATAGAACTCAGAAGCCTGTTTTAAAATTTGAGGATCAGTTAAATTACCGCCAATGATCTCGACCAAAGGTAAGAGATGAGGCGGATTAAAAGGATGACCTAATAAAATACGTTCAGGATGTTGCGCCTCTTTTTGAAAATCAGACACTTTTAAGCCCGATGAGCTTGAAGCAATAATGGTATGTTCAGGACAATATGCTGTGATTTCTTGATATAGCTGTTGTTTTACATCCAGACGTTCTGGGGCATTTTCTTGAATAAAATCTACATCTGAAACCGCATCTTTTAAATGATTAAAAATTTCCAGATGAAGCAGTACATCTTGCTGAGAATATGTGTGTTCCGCGTTTTGGCATAAAGCCAATAAATCATTTAAATTTGCAGAAATTCTTTTTTTAAAGACCGCTTCATCTATCGGATAAGGGTCGTAAACCTTAACTTTAAATCCTTTATATAAAAATAAGGCAGTCCAACTTGCACCTATTACACCTGCTCCAACAACACCAACCGTTTTAATGACTTCCATATTTTCCTCGTAAGAATGTTGTTTTATTCGAAATTTCGTTACTCAATTGAATGCTAAATAAACATAGCAGATTCAACCAATCAATAAATTTAATTGTTTATATTTTATATAATTTGTCCTATATTCCTTAGCTTGAAAATTGATTCCTTTCATTAGTACAACCTCATCTTTTACCATTTTTTAATCGTTATTTATTGAATTTTATGTCAAAAAATCTAGCAACATTGATTGGTTTAAGCGCCATTCTCATGTGGGCATCTCTGGTCGGCTTAATGAAACAAGTCAGTGCCGCCATTGGGCCTGAGCTAGGTGTTACCTTTATTTATTCTTTAAGTGCGCTACTGTTGCTTGCCATTTTCAAAGTTCCAGATTTTAAGCAGATCTCTAAAAAATACTTAATATTTGGCACAATTCTGTTCGTGGCTTATGAGGTGTGCTTTTCATTTGCGATTGCTTGTTCTCAGACAGCAAGGCAGGCAATTGAAATTAGTATTGTTAACTATCTGTGGCCGAGTTTAACGGTTTTAGCTTTCGTTATTTTTAAGGAATTAAAGTTTAATTTCCTTATTATTTTAGGTCTAATGCTTTCAATTTTCGGCATTATTTTTATTCAAACTGGAAGCGGTGATTTTAGTCTAAATAGTCTTGTCGATAATTTTCATAGCAACCCACTGAGCTATATTTTGGCATTTACAGGTGCCATCATTTGGGCTTTTTACTGTGTACTCACCAAAAAATTAAGTAATGGGCAAAATCCAATTTCCATTTTCTTTGTTGGTGTCGCGCTCACTCTATGGTTCAAGCTGCTTGTGTCGGGGCAATTCGCTATTCCTTCAATGGATATTCCAACAGTCATGGCCCTTTTAGTGGCATCTGCTGCCATGGGTTTTGGTTATGCTGCTTGGAACATTGGCATCATTCATGGAAACATTACCGTGCTTGTGGTGGCCTCTTATTTCACCCCGATCATTTCGTCTATTTTGGCGATGTTTGTTTTACAAACTCAATTATCGATGAGCTTTTGGCAAGGAACAGCAATGGTGACGGCTGGTTCCTTTATTTGCTGGGTTTCAACCAACTGGTCTGTGATTCAGCCCTTCTTTAAAAAATTAAGAAAAGGCCAAAAAGCATTGTAGATTTATCGTAATGCTTTTTTCGGACTTAAGATAACTCCGACGAAGAAGAATTCCCCCATTGCCCAAAGCGTGCTAACATCCAAATTCTGACAATTACCAATGTCAAAATAATTTCTAGAGGGAATAAGATGTTAAAAACTCAAAAAATCAACATCGTACAAGAATTTGATGCACCCGTAGACAAAGTCTTTGCAACCTTAAGTGAGCATGAAAACCTAAGTAAACTTTTCGCTCCTGCTAAAGTGACTCGCATTAGCAACGGAAAAGACGCTCGTAATGGTGTTGGCTCTGCGCGCAAAATGTCTATTCCATTGACCCCTTCATTTGTAGAAACCAATTTAGTCTATAAAGAAAATGAACTGATTGAATATGCAATTACGAGCGGCATTAGCCCAATTAAAGGTCACCGTGGTGTCATGAAATTTACTGACTTGGGAAATAATCGAACTCGTTTGGATTACACCATTAGCTTTAAAGGCCGCGTACCATTTATTGGCCCTATTATTAAAGCCGCCCTACAAAATGGTGTGAGTCGTGGGCTTAAAAAACTTAAGTTTTAATCGCCACACCAAAAATAAAAAGCCCAATCACGGGCTTTTTATTTTGATGATTATTGGGGCTATCTCTAAGACATCATTAATAAAAAATATTCTACTAACTTGTCTTGCTCACCTGTCTGGTTTTTACTTAAAAGCTGAATCATTCCCCCATCCACTACAAACAAAAACATCCGTGCATCGTCAACTGAAGCCTCAGTTTTGACTGTTAAAAGCAGTTTATAAATTTCATTTACAAGCCAAGTTCTATATTCAATCGCAATGCGATAAGCCATTGGATAGAGCGTTTTAATTTCAAATATTGCCTTAAAGAGCAAATAATAAAGGCCATTTAAATTGGTATGTAGAAGGTAAATCTGCTTAAGTTTATCGAGCACCATAAGTTCATTGTAAGAATAGAGAATCGAAATTACCTTGTCTTTGAGGGCATCTTTTTGAAAAATGAGACACCTCTCAATGAGTCTTTCTTTTGAGTGAAAAGCATTATAAAAAGTAGCTTTTGAGGTTTGAGCTTCTGCAATAATTCGGTCGACCCCGACCTTATGAAATCCATATTGTTTAAATAAATCTGTTGCCGTGTGAAGCGTTCGCAACACTCGAAAGGAAGATTCTAAATTTTTCATATATACCGCTTAAAATAATTTTTTGTTGTATGTAAAAGAGATAGAAATGCCGTCACTCTTAAATTGAGTGTTAAAAACAGGCATGCAAAAGCGGCACAAAAAATGGTGTGCTCGCCTATCTCAGATTTATTGTTGCTATGTTTTAGTCGTAACGATGTTTAGGCGTAAAAACCTAGAGTCGATTAAACCGATTTTTAGACTGTTTAAGCGGTATGGCTAGAGAGAGTTTGGCAAAGGCCAAAAATTGAGAAGAATTAGTACGCATAGCGGACTCCTTTGGCTATAAAAGAAGTTTCACCGCATTACTGCTAAATAATGGTGGCGAAACGAAAGAGGGTTAGCAGACTGGAGCCAAAGAATCCAGCACACCCGAAGGTGTCCCCCTCCCGTTCCGCCGCAGAGGGGGCACGCAGGGATTTCCACAAAAAAGTTACTACTTTTTCGTGTACTTTGGCTGATGGTCTGCTAAAACCAACTGGCAATGTGGCCAGCACGCAAAGGATAGTATTCGCTATTGTTGACGTCAAGCGTGGGAAATGACAATCGTATTAAAATAGATCGTTAAAAAGTTAGGGGAAATAAGTTAGTTTCTTTATTATTTATTTTCTTAAATATTATGCTCTTGGCATACTATCTATCTTGAAATCCTATGTACTCGATCAATTAAATCTTTTATTAATAATGGATCTAAAAATTCATCTATCTTTTCCCAATTCTTTATATACGGCTTCATTACATCATCCATGAAATCTTTTTTCATATAGACCTGCATGTAATATCCATCTATAACTACTCCTACAAATCTACAATTACTATCAATAAACATATATCCTCCATTTAACATCTGCATAAATGAACGACTTACACAATCAAGCATTTCTTTTGTAATCGAAGTTTTAGCAATCATAAGAGGAGAAAAATCTTGAAAGATAATATCTTCGTTATTACTAAGAGGAATCCAGTATAACTTCTCAATCTCTCCTCCCATTATTGAGCATAAATTCTCAAATAAGGATAGAGGACAACTTTCATTAGAATAGTCGAAGAAATCTAATAATTGAATTCCAGTCTTAACTTGACCAATATCGGATTCTAATGCGTAATCATTTTTATTCCACTTACTAAATAAAATTAAAAAACTACTTAGCTCGTTACCATCCAATAAACCATAATATTCTTTTAAAGGGTCATTTTCTTCAATCCACGGCTTATTTTTCATAAAGTATCTCTATCACTTCTTACTTAAAAATCTTATTTTTATATTACAAACTTCTATAGAACTATTCTTCAAATAGCGATAAAGCATCCTTATTGCCATTTTCCGCCGCTTTTCTTAGCCACTTTTCGGCTAATTCATTGTTTTGCTGTATACCCTCACCTTTGTAGTACATCATCCCTACAGTAAATTGTGCTTCATCATTTTCCTGTTGAGCAGCTTTGCTATACCATTCGAATGCTTTCTTATAATCTTGATTTACACCTATCCCAAGAGCATATATCGCCCCCAAGTTATTTTGTGCTTTTTCATTTCCTTGCTCAGCCGCTTTGCTATATAACTCAAAGGCTTTTTTATTATTTAGCTCTACGCCCTTACCTTGTGCATAAAGTGCTGCAAGATTATTTTGCGCATCGGTATAATTTTGTGCAGCAGCTTTGCTATACCAATCAAATGCTTTTTTATAATCTTGGGTTACTCCATAACCTTCTTCATAAAGTATGCCCAAAGAGTATTTAGCTTCGGCATTATCTTGTGCAGCAGCTTTGCTAAACCACTCAAAGGCTTTCTGATAGTTTTT
Source organism: Acinetobacter sp. 826659 (assembly GCF_000588515.1). Classification (NCBI taxonomy): domain Bacteria; kingdom Pseudomonadati; phylum Pseudomonadota; class Gammaproteobacteria; order Moraxellales; family Moraxellaceae; genus Acinetobacter; species Acinetobacter sp. 826659. The sequence goes on from NZ_JFYD01000006.1 coordinate 188,061, forward strand.
AACTCCACCATCACCATTTGCGTAATATGCACCTAAATTACTTTGTGCTTTTACTTCCCCTTGTTCAGCAGCTTTACTATACCATTCGAATGCTTTTTTATAATTCTGCTCTATCCCTTGCCCAAGAGCATACATTGCTCCCAAATTATTCTGTGCCTCTGCATTTCCTTGATTAGCAGCTTTGCTATACCATTCAAATGCCTTTTTATAATCTTGAGGAACAACTTCCCCCTCTACATATAATTCACCAAGTTTTGCTTGAGCTCCTGCATCGCCTCTTTCTGCTAACTGCGAAATATCTTTAAAATCTGGTTGATGGCTACAAGCTAATAAGTTGATTGCTACTAAAATAATGCCGATTTTTTGAAGTTTTTTTCTTAAAATAAAAAACATAATAAATATTAAATTGCTTGTGATGATAAATATATTGAATGAATTTTAGCATAAATCCTCAAGCACAATTGAGCCAAAGCCCAATCAAACCCTACCTAGAAACCACTTATTAATCCATCAACTTTTTACGGCGATACAACCCACAATTCCCAGAAAATAGCGCTGCCAACAAACAAGTAATAATGGCGTAAGTGGCAACATTCATTCCAAATAGCTCAACAGCTAAAATAATAGAGGTCAACGGTGCCTTACTCGCCCCTGAAAACAGACTTACTAAACCTAATCCTGCAAGCAATGAAATTGGCAGATTTAAAACTGCGCCTAAAGCATTACCTAATGTCGCACCTACATAAAACAACGGCGTAATTTCACCACCTTTAAAACCTGAACCTAGAGTGATGGCAGTAAAAATAGTCTTGTTAAAAAAGTCGTAAAACTCAATCGGCACATAAAAAGATGAAATGATTTTATCTGTACCCAAACCGTTGTATTGCTGATGTGCAGTGAACAAAGTAAGTAGCATAATGACAATACCACCCACCATCGTTCTTAATGGCAAATAACGCACATACTTATAAAAGACGTCACTCGCAAAATGGATGGCCGCAATAAAGAAACGCGCGACTAAACCAAAGATCAGACCTGCCACAATTAAGTTCATGAGCGTGCCAAAATGAATGGCTGGGAACTCATTAATCACATAAAAAATATGTGGATGAACAATATCAAATAGCTCAGGGATGGCCGATGCAATCAGAGCCGACACAAAACACGGAAAAATAGCTGAGTATCTTAAATTACCTAAAGCCGTAATTTCTAAACCATAGATTGCACCCGCTAGAGGCAAGCCAAACACCCCTGCAAAGCCTGCACCAATACTGGCGATTAAACAGATTTTTCGGTTATCTTCCGAGACTTTTAATATATGGCTTAAGTGGTCAATTAAGGCACCTGAAAGCTGAACCGCTGGGGCCTCACGCCCTGCCGAACCACCAACTAACTGCGTTAAAATTGAGGTAATAAAAATGATAGGGCTCATTCGTTTTGGAATAAACGACTTAGGCTGGTGAATTTCATCAATTAGTAAATGCGTTCCCCGTTCAATCGGTGATCCATATTTTTTAATCAGATAACCAATACCAAAACCCACAAAAGGTAAAAAGTAGATGAGCCAGTGATGCAGACTTCGAACTTTGTTTGAAATATCAAAAGCGACAAAAATTAAAGTCGATCCCACCCCTGCTACGACTCCAATCACAATTGAGATGACGAGCCAATAGACACTGTATTTTAGAATTTGATCATATTCAGATGAAGGTAGAATTTTCATTCGCTTTCTTCAATTCGCCTTTGAGTGGATGCCAAATTCTCAAATTATTTTTATGCTGCCAGCTCATTAAGTGAGAAATGCTTAAACTGGGCTAAAAATTAAAGCCCGCATAAGCGAGCTTTCAATACAGTGATTAATTTTCATATCACTAAACTGTGATAAATATCTCACAATTAGGGCTGATTTTCAAGCTGAAAATGGTTAACGAGTACTGCGAAAATAGCTGACTGAGTGAATAAATAAGCATTCGATTTGACCCAATCAAACCAACACTTAATCGGGCCAAATCATCTATTCAAAACTTAATTAATACTCGCAATCACGGTTTCTGCATGACAGGTCGCGCCCTTCTCTGCGCCAATCTGAATAACGCCACTGCGGTGTGCCAGTACCTGTACTTCCATTTTCATGGCTTCCATAATGGCAACCACTTGGCCTTCGGTGACTTGCTCACCATTTTCGACTTTCCAAGCGCTAATCACACCATTAATTGGAGCAAGTAAATGCTCGGCACTTACTTCTGGCGAGGCTGTTTGGGCTGGAGCTGCAGTTGCTGGGCCTTGTGCAAACATACCCGCAGGTAAACCTAAACGGTGTAACTTGCCATCAATTTCAATGTAGCTGAGTAGCATTGGCTGTTGATGGTTTGGAATGCCACGTTTGGTTGGCTTTAATTCTTGTTTAAAGTCATTTTCAATCCAGCGCGTGTGTACATTAAATTCATCTGTAAAGTCAGGTTCATTAAGTACCGCGCGGTGAAAATCTAAAACTGAAGCTACGCCTTCAATTTTAAATTGTTTTAAAGCACGTTTAGCGCGAGCAATTGCAACTTCGCGGGTTGGACCAGTCACAATTAGCTTTGCCATGAGTGAGTCAAAATGGCTAGACACTAATGACCCAGTGCGAACACCTGTATCTACTCGTACACCGTTACCAAACGGCGCTTCAAATAAACTCAATACACCAAAGGCTGGAATAAAACCACGTGCTGGGTCTTCAGCATTAATACGAAACTCAATGGCATGGCCTTGTGCTTTTGGTGTTTCTTTAATAGAAAGCTCTTCACCTTGTGCCACGCGAATTTGTTCCACCACCAAATCGACTTTTGAGGTTTCTTCAGTCACTGGGTGCTCAACTTGCAAGCGTGTGTTTACTTCTAAGAATGAAAGCTTGCCATCACGACTGAGTAAATATTCAACTGTACCTGCACCCACATAGTTTGCAGCCTGACAAATATTTTTTGCCGAGGTTAAAATTTGCTGATAAATCTCATCGCTAATGAATGGTGCTGGTGCTTCTTCGACTAATTTTTGGTTACGGCGTTGCAATGAACAATCACGTGTACCAAGTACAACAATATTGCCATGCTGATCCGCAATCACTTGCGCTTCTACATGGCGCGGTTTATCTAAATATTGCTCGACAAAACATTCACCACGGCCAAAGGCAGCTTTTGCTTCACGTACCGCCGACTCATAAAGCTCTTTGACTTCTTCGAGTTTCCACGCAACTTTTAAGCCACGGCCACCGCCACCAAACGCCGCCTTAATGGCAATTGGTAAACCGTATTGTTTGGCAAACTCTAAAGCTTCATCTGCATTATTGAGTGGATCTTGCGTACCCTGAACCAAAGGCGCACCGACTGAAGCAGCAATTTTACGTGCTTCGATTTTATCGCCTAGTTTTTCAATAGCACTTGGTGATGGCCCTACCCATTTTAAGCCCGCATCAATCACGGCTTGGGCAAATTCAGCACGTTCAGATAAAAAGCCATAACCTGGATGCACCATGGTCGCTTTTGATTTTTTTGCAACTTCAATAATGGCTGGAATATTTAAATAGGTTTCACTGGCAGTCGCACCAGTCAAGCCCCATGCTTCATCTGCAAGTTCGACATGCATGCTGCCAATATCGTCATCTGCATATAACGCGACTGATGAAATTCCCATATCACGGCAAGCATGAATAATACGAACGGCAATTTCACCACGGTTAGCAATCAATAATTTTTCTGTATTCATCATTCATTCTCAAAATCTGTAAATTCGGCAATTTTTTTAAATTTGATGCGGCAACCTGCTGGAATCTGTGCCACCAAGTCCCAATGGTGTTTAGCAACAGAGCCAATGACCGGATATCCGCCCGTTAAAGGGTGATCATTCATAAACAAAACGGGCTGACCACTCGGTGGAATCTGCAAAGCGCCAATACACGTACCTTCACTTTCCAGTTCATGGGTAATTTTGCGAGTTAGAGGCTGTTCACCTGAAAGTCTTAGCCCGACGCGGTTGCTTTCATTGGTTCCCAGCCACTCTTGCTGACAGAGCAGTTCAATACTGTCTTGTTCAAACCAGTCTGTACGTGGGCCCATCACAATATCTAGCTCAACGACTTCGTCAGCTCGCGGTAAGTCACTTTTGCCCACTTCATTTACGCTAATATTGGTTGCCTTTACCTGCCCTTGGTAAATGGTATCTCCAAGCTTTAAAGGTTCTGGACCTAACACTGCCAAGCTGTCAAACGAGGCACTATTGAGTACTGGTTCAACGTCTATACCACCACGAACTGCTAGATAGTTTCTTAAACCTGCGGTCGGTGGCTGAATTTGAAATTCATCGCCTTCATCCAGATCAATCGGTTGATGGCTTGCAAAGTCTGCGGTTTGCCCGTCAGCAAATTTCACACGAATGTTTGAAATAGCCCCAGCAACCGCAATAACGCCTGCATGCTGCATTTTGGCTTTTAGGCCGCCATTTAAAACTTCAATGACAGGTGTATCGGTTGGGTTACCTACAATACGGTTAGCACTATGCATGGCAGATAAGTCCATTGCACCCGCCACGCCAACTCCAATATTAGTTTGGTTTAGGCGCCCTTCATCTTGAATAAGCATCTGTAAACTTGGCGCAGTGATCGTAAATAGTGGCACAGATTGTTTCGGCTCAACTGTACGAGTAATTTGCTGCGGTACATTTACGGTTGTAGGCTGATGCGTAACATCCTCGAAATGTACGGTCATGCCCGGTAACAGTAACGCAGGGTTTTTACGCTCTAAATCCCACATTTTTTCTGATGTTGTCCCGATCAGCTGCCAGCCACCCGGACTGTCTTTTGGGTAAATACCAGAGTATTTTCCAGCCAAGCCCAAAGAACCTGACTGTATTTTTTTACGAGGAACCGTTAAGCGTGGAATATCGGTAAAAGGCTTATCGGGACTGCTCATATAAGCAAAGCCCGGCGCAAAACCAATAAAAGCCACATTCCACACACTTTGGTGATGTTTTCTAATCACATCTGCAACAGTCAGCCCTTGTAACTCTGCAACTTGAGCAAGGTCTTCGCCGTTATAGCAAATCGGCACAATCACTTCTTGGCTGCTACGCTCAAATCCAGAATCAATTTTAAGGCTCTGAATTGAAGTAACCAGTGTTTTAAAGTTGGTTTCGATCTCGTTAAAGAAAACCAAAATTGTTTTTGCAGCGGGGACTAAGTCTTTAATTCCATTCAATTGCGTATTTTGCAATTTATTGTACAACGCCAAAGTTTCTTCTAAGCTCGCAAGCTCAATTAGAAAACAATCGGCGTTTACCGATAAAAAACGCATTTGCTTATCCTTTTAATTCTTCTTTAGCTATTTAGCTCATCCAAGCGCGGTCAGGAATATCGGTAACAAACATGTAGCCCGGTGCATGACTAATGGCAAAAGGAATTTTCGAGTTCATCACTGCTGCTTGCGGTGTTACCCCACATGCCCAAAACACTGGAATTTCACCCGCTTCAATACGGGAAGCATCACCAAAGTCTGGCTTATTTACATCCTTAATGCCTAAGCTTTCAGGGTGACCAATATGTACAGGCGCGCCATGTACACTCGGCATACGTGCTGTAATTTTTACCGCCTCACTAATTTGATGCGATGGAATTGGTCGCATTGAAACCACCATATTTCCTGAAATACGGCCTGCTGGTTCGCACTTTATATTGCTCAAATACATCGGCACATTGGTGTCGTCATGAATGTGGCGAACTTCAATGCCCGCTTCTTGCAAAGCTGTTTCAAACGAAAAACTACAGCCAATTAAGAAAGTCACCAAATCTGGATGAGCGTTATAAATTTCTCTTGCATCGGTCACTTCATCGACCATTTGGCCATCTTTCCAAATGCGATAACGCGGAAAGTCAGTTCGAATGTCTGAGTCTGCGGCAAGCTTAGTTGCATAAATGCCCTCTTCGAGCACATCGAGCACTGGACAGCTTTGCGGGTTACGGTGTGCATAGAGTAAAAAGTCATATGCCCACTCTTTTGGCACCGAAATCATGTTGACTTGCGTCATGCCCGCAGCCATGCCTGCTGTCGGTTTATCAAAACCTGCACGGATTTTTAAACGCGCCTCTAACGCGGCTTCAAGCTGAGCTGGGTCGACTTTAATATCCTTATACATGGTGCTCATCCTTATGCTTTATTTACAAACGGGCGAATTTCAATATTATTTTTTACAAGCTCAGCTTTAATGGCAGCCGACATCTCTAGCGCACCATCGGTATCACCATGTAAGCAAATGGTGTCGGCCTGAATTGGGGTAAATACACCGTCAATTGACTCAACTCCACCATTATTAAGCATAGACACCACGCGGCTTGCTACAAATGCCGAGTCGTGTAAAACCGCACCTTCTAGACGGCGGGAAACCAATGAACCATCGCTATTATAAGCACGGTCTGCAAATGCTTCTGACACGACTTTTAAGCCAGCAGCTCGTGCCTGCTCTACCAAGTTTGACCCAGCTAAAGCCACTAAGACCAGTTCAGGGTTATACATTTTAATGGCATCAATCACAGCTGCTGCCTGAGCTTGATCATGTGCAATGGTGTTATAAAGTGCGCCATGCGGTTTAACATATTGCACTTTTGAGCCAGCTACTTTCGCCAAACCATCGAGTGCAGAAATTTGGTAAAGCACATCGGCAATCAGTTCGTCACGTGACAAATCCATATTACGGCGGCCAAAGCCTACAAGGTCTGGGTAAGACACATGGGCTCCAATAGTCACACCAAGCTCAACGGCTTTACGAACCGTTTTTAAAATGCCGAGTGGGTCGCCCGCATGAAAGCCACAAGCAATATTGGCACTGGTCACGACAGGTAAAATCTGGTCATCATTACCCATTTTCCATGAGCCAAAGCTTTCACCCAAGTCACTATTTAAATCTACAAACATGGCATTATTCCTTTATCACTTCACGCAGTCTGGCTTAAAGCTTGGTCAAATAGTTAAACACAGTCGTAAACGACATATAGCCCATCCACCACGTTAACAGACATGTTAATCCACCTAAAATAAGCAACCATTTTGGATAGTTATAATTACCCATTAAATCTTTACGGCACGCGGCAACATACACAAAAATTGTAAGGCCAATTGGCAACACCAATCCGTTAAAACCACCTACGAAAATGAGTAGGCCTGCCGGAGTTGCACCCAATAACACATAAAGCAATAAAGCCAATGCGATAAAGGTAATGGTCGTATAGTTGGTTTGTTTTGGTGTTAAGTTCTTTTTAAACGCAGTAAAGAATGACACTGAAGTATATGCTGCGCCAATGGTGCTACTAATCCCTGCTGCCCAGAAAATTAAACCAAATAATTTAAAACCAAATGTACCCGCTGCATATTGGAATGCTTGAGCTGCCGGATTGGCGTCATGGCTGGCTAAATCAATCGTTGCACCGCTCACCACCACACCTAAAAAAGCCAAGAACAACACATAGCGCATGATGCCGACCACAACAATGCCCTTGGTCGCAGCTTTAGCAACTTCATCAATATTTTCAGGGCCAACAGCGCCTTTATCGAGTAAACGGTGTGCACCCGCATAACAGATATAGCCACCAACCGTACCGCCAACAATGGTGGTAATAATGGCAAAGTCGATCTGATCTGGAGCAAAGGTTTGATGTACAGCTTGCCCAACTGGAGGCATCACAATGACAGCAACGATAATAATCAGAAGGATTTTAAGCAATCCCAACACGATCATGCTTTTATCCATGGCAAGTGTTGCTTTTCTTGATGCAAAAATCAAAATGGCTAATGCACCACTTAAAATACCGCCCCACTTTGTGTCGAGGCCAAAAAGTGCATTTAAACCTAAAGCTGCACCGGCAATGTTACCGACACTAAAGAAAAACCCGCCTAAAATCACCAGAAACGCCAGTAAATAACCACTACCCGGTAATGCTTTATTGGCAATGTCTGATGCACGCATTTGAGTAAGTGTGACCACTCGCCAAATATTTTGTTGAACCACATAATCAATCAGAATGGAAATTAAAATGGCAAAGCCAAATGCCGCGCCTAACTTGACTGTAAATACAGCAGTTTGGGTTAAAAATCCTGGCCCCATTGCAGAGGTCGCCATCATAAAGATCGAGGCCACAATGGCCCATTGGCGATCTGATAAAAAAGAAGATTTCAGTAAAGACATATTAATGCGTTCCTCATCCATTTGAGCTTAACAACGCTATTTTCAAGTTGAACCAAGAACACCATTTTTTGTCCCAAACGATATTCTTTAATCCTTTAAAATGACAAAGATTCCCTGTTCCCCAATCAACACAATCGGTGATCAAATCTTGTGTCTAAAATAAAAACATAGCTAATCCCTACGGACAATAAGACTTTTTACATTAAGTTAAAAATTTAAATAATTGATTTTAAATAGTTTAGTATTTATTAAAAAATCAAGATAAGCTTTACTTATTGAAGTTAATAAGCTGCTTTTATGGTTTTACATACAAAACAGCTTTTTTTAAATAATAAAAAATGGGATAAAAGACACACAAAAATAGCTTATTTTTTAATTTGCTCATTGAGCCTTTTCATAGCACATTCAGAGACCTTAACTGCAACTTCGGTCAATTTCTCTTTTAACGCAACATCGTTTCCTTGAATGTAGATCGAGGTGAAATGGAACGTTTTTAATTGAATAGGCGTATTTAATATTTCTAGTCGACCATCAGTAATTTCTTTTAGAGCTGTTAAGGTCGGCACCACAGCAATACCAAAGCCCTGCTCGGCTAAACGCAGTAAAGTTGCCAATGAATAACTGGTAATTGAAAGTGGTTCATCAATCCCTTGCTCTTTCATTCGTGCTTTCAATTCTTTATAGGGATAGGTAATTTTTGGATAAGTTAAAATGGTATGTGACATTAAAGTTTTAAAAGACATTTGAGCAACACCCCCTTTAAATGAAGGTGAAGCCAAGAAACTTAATTCAAAGTCACACAAAGCTTGTTCAATACACTCAAAAGCTAAAGTTGGCCCAAGTAAAAAAGCCATGTCTAAGTCACCTGTCCGAACGCCCTCTTGTAAGTTAGGCGTAAGGTCTACCACAATTTCTACTGAAATTTTTGGGAACTCTTGCTGAACCTTTTCGATATATTCAACAAGCCACGTATAGACAATAGTTTCGGAAACGCCCAAACGAATGGTGCCAGTCAGGTGCTGATTTTCAGTCAGTTCAGCCACCAGATCGGTCTCTAGTCGCATAAATTTTTCGGCGTACTTAAATAAAGTTAAGCCTTTGTGTGTTGGTTTAAGCTGCCGATAACTTCGATCTAAAACTTTAAAGCCTAATTCATTTTCAAGAGATGTGATTTTTTGAGAGACCGCAGGCTGGGTGGTTTGTAATTTAGTCGCGGCCTTATTGAAGCTCTTTAAAGTCACAACCCAATAAAATGCTTCAAGATTCTTTAAATTCACGTTTCATCCTGTCTTAAAAAACTCCTTTACTTTTATAGTATGGGAGTTGTTAGCGTGATTAGGCTAGCAATAAATAAATTTTTAAATAAAATTAGCCATCCAAATTTTTAAATGCTTTAGAAAGCTGACTAATTGTTTTGATCTGTTTTGAATAACGGCGGCATGAGCGGCACGCCAATAAATGCAGTTGTAAACCACTTTGCTCACGTAATAACAATGGTCTATCTTGCTTTTCAGACAACAGTTGAGTGGCTTGTCGACATGTCAGCATGAACAATCCTCCTTCAATAACCATTTATTTTCTAAGCATTCACGTAGTCGGGTACGACTCCGATACATCAACACATTAAAGTTTGAGATAGACAATTCCAACTTGCTACAAATCTCATTAGAACTCAGCTCTATCACCTCTCTCATCATAAAAACTTGAGCATATTTGGCAGGTAAATGATTTAAACAAGCTTCAAAAATTATCCAGAAATCTCTCTGCTCCATCATTTCTTCAGGGCTTTGCCATGCTTGAGGCGCTTCATATTTGTGCCAATGTCCGGAAGCATCAAACAGTGCATCAATACTCAGTTCACTTTCCTCATCTTTAAATAATTCTGTCATTGAGACCAAACGCGATTTTTGCCGAATCACATCAATAATTTTATTTTTTAAAATGGCAAACACCCATGTTTTAAACGCGGCACGCCCTTTAAATGAATCTAAATGCTGGAAAGCACTCGTTAATGCCTCTTGCACCACATCTTCAGCTTGAGGAAGAGAAGAAAGCTGTAAAAAAGCAAATTTTATCATTTGCTGTCTTAAGTCTTTTAAAAAGGCTGGATTATGCAGCTGATCCCCTATTTCTTCATGATCTGATGCCACGGCTGAAGTCATCCTTATACCTCTTTAAAATCATGGGGAACTTGAATCAATCGCACTCGAGTTAACAGTGCTTTTAGTTCTTGAATCTGCAAATAAATATCATGTTCAGACAAATCAGTGAGTACAGATTGAATCAGTGTATGAATATCTTGGTCAGTTAACTTTACATTTTGAGTCAACTGTTCAATCACCATAGCAAACAAAGGCGAAAGCTGTTCAATACATACTTTGTCTTGTTCATCTCGCCAGACCATAATTGCTCCAGGCATAGGCTCGACCTGTTCTGGAGTCATTAAAGTTGTCCACGTATAAACGGGATATTGATAAACCAATACCCATACCTTCGTGGTTAACTGCCAATCACAGTTTTCCTGCAAGACTATTTTTTCAATTTCAACAGTGTCTAAATACAACTCAAGCCATTCAAACTGCAACAACTCAGCCAACCAAGGATATTCTTGCAATATCGGGTGCTGCTGATCTGTCAAATACTCTCTAAACTCAAGAGAAATATCATTATACAAAGGTGATCGGCACTGGGCTTTTTGAAAAAACTCCGAGAGTAATTGTTGCCACTTTAACTCTGGCAACATCGCACGAGCCACGGGATAAACTAAATCAATAAATGAACAGACATTATTAAAAAGTAAGTCTCGATAAATATGCATTCGTCCGGCAGGAAGAGCTTGAGGTAATTCCAAATCAGGATCTCTAATCCAGTCACAAAACTGTTGTTGCATGGTCTGAAAGGATATTTGATTTTCCTTCATAGCCACTCTCCTGTTGTTGAATTATTTTAATTTTGGCTAGCTCCTCTTCTAGCTCTCGCCATGATGGAATATTAAAGTCGCGCTCAAGTAAAGTTGCTTTCACACCACACACTTGATAGGTATATCTCAATAGTTCCCATACGCGATCACAAACCTCAGCACCATGCGTATCAATTAATAAATTTTTCTGAACTTGCTCATGTCCAGCAATATGTAAATAACGTATTCTTTCTTTTGGCATGTCCCGAATAAATCCAAATGCATCACTGCCATGGTTAATACTGTTGACATAGACATTATTTACATCCAGAAGCAAATCACAGTCTGCATATTGAAGAACTTCTCGGATAAACTCCGCTTCACTCATCTCAGCATTTGGCATTAAATAAGTAGAAACATTCTCTATGACTAATCGTCTTCCTAAAATATCTTGAATACGTAAAATACGTTCAGCGACATATTGAACAGCCGCTTCAGTCATGGGGATTGGCAACAAGTCATATAGATAGCCCCCATCATTTGTATAACTTAAATGTTCAGAATAAATCGAGACATCATATTGTTCTAAAAAGCTTTTTATTTTTTCGATAAATTCAAGATTGAGTGGATGAGGACCGCCAATAGACAATGACAAACCGTGACAAATTAATGGGGCTTTTTCAACACACTGTGCGAGTAATTTCGCATGTCGACCACCAAAACCTAGCCAGTTTTCAGGAGCAACTTCGATAAAATCGGGACATGTTTTTGCATCTAAAAACGAATCTATAAAATCACGCCTTAAACCCAGCCCTACGCCTGACAAATCCATCATGGTGATTTCTCCTTTTGGAAACGATGCCGACACTTACCAGAAGGTCGACATCATCCATGATCAGATTGTTTACTTAGCGCCGCACTTACCGTCAGCGACTTTTTTATCTGCACCGCACTTGCCGTCCGCTGCTTTTTTGGTTGCTCCACATTTACCATCAGCTGCTTTTTTATCTGCACCACATTTTGCTTCGGCAGACTTTTCGTGGTTTTTCATTTTGTTAGCACCGCATTTTGCTTCACCGCATTTTCCATCTGCTGCTTTGGTTGCATGTGCTTCGGTTGTTGTATGGGTTGCTGCTACCGCCACTTGTGTAGCGCCAGCAACTGAAAGTGCTAATAATGCCGCCACTGAAGTCATTGAGTTGAGTTTGTTCATTTTAGTATTCCTTTAAAGATAAAATTCTCGGTTTGTACATTTGTACGTATAGTTAGACGGACCAAATCCTTTTTTATTACACCGTAAATAAAAAATTTTTTTATGTAAGAAATACAGTCTTTATCCGACTAATTAATATTCAATCGCATCGGATGTGAAATTATCATGAAGAATTTTATTTATGGCTTATCTCAATATTATCAAAAACTGGGTAAAACTCTACAACATGCGGACGGCATCGCAGCTCTGGCTCTTCGATTATATTTAGTTCCTATATTTTGGATGGCCGGCACAAATAAATTAATGCACTTCAATGATATTGTAGAATGGTTTGGCAACTCAGATGGAGGTTTAGGACTTCCCTTTCCGTATGTAATGGCCCTGCTTGCAACAACAACTGAACTCGCGGGGGCAATACTATTAACATTTGGTCTCTTTACTCGCTTAATTAGCATCCCGCTCATGATTACCATGTTGGTTGCCATATTTACTGTCCATATACCAAATGGATGGCAAGCGATTGCTGATCCAAATGCACCCTTTGCAAACATGCAGGTCTTGGCCTCGGCTGAAAAGTTAGAGAAAGCTCGTGAAATATTACAAACCTACGGCAATTACGACTGGCTCACGTCTAGTGGTTCGTTTGTAATTTTAAATAATGGAATTGAGTTTGCCGCTACGTATTTAGTGATGCTTCTCGCACTGCTTGTTCTTGGAGGCGGTCGTTATTTCAGTTTAGATTATTGGATTAAAAAGAAGCTGCTCTAATTACTCATTACGCTCAGAATCCTACTGACAGCAACATAGGGCATCTTTTTCTTATTGTGTGCCATGTTTAGCTCATGACACACAATCAATATTGAGGCAATTTGCTCAAACCAGAAGCTTGTATGAAGTCATCTAACTCTCACAAAAATAATATCTAGGTCCTTTTTGGGTACAAACCTAGTCTTGGTCATTTGAAATTGAGTTGGACTAATTTTTTTAACTGGCCCATCCCAACAAAATGAAACCAGTTCGTCTTTATCGCGCTCAATGGTTAACTTAAAGTTTTCAATTGGTTTTGCCCAATTTGCGCCCGTCGTCAAAATATAACCCAAAGCACTAAACGGCGAATTTTCTGCACTGGCTTTTTTTAAGCCCTGTTTAAATTGTTTATCCATACAAAATTGCTGGTTATATTCATCTGGATAGAGAGCTACAGAGCCACCGACCAAAGGTTTGTATTCATGATGAATCTTAGTCAAACCATTGGCTTTAAAAGTCTGCTTCCAACTATAGATCACTTGAGATGACCATGGAATTACATCATCTTTTTTAAATTTGGCTAAAATTTTCTGTATTTGCGGCTTATTACATTGTTTTAGCTTATCTACATAATACTCATAATCATAGTTAGTACGAGTCCACGGATTTAGCATCTCTTTTTCACTAAAACCGCACTGTTTAAACTCATCCGTAGCATCAATCAGGGACGATTTTTCATCTTTTTGAATAAAGGTTCTGACATGCATCTCCGGCTTTATATTTTTACCATCCACCACAATTTTAAAACTTTTTAAAAGCTGTTCGGTGTGGGCAAAATCAGCCTCAAAAAAATTATCAATGCGCGGTAACGGAAATAAGATGGTTTCCGTTACGTCTTTATTACTTAAGTTTTTATAAAGATAGTCGACCTTAATCAGTTTTTTACTGATGAATAGATCTTCGCTTTGCATGGTAATCTGCGAGTTTTTGAGATATTGAATCCCACCCGTACCCACGTAACCCGTAGAGTCGTTGGCTAGACCATAGGTGGATAACGAAGCTAAAACAGCAAAGGTTAATGCAAACGTTTTCATTTTAAAGCGCTCTGTCATTTTCTAATTATAAAATATCGATCTGGAATAAAGCATAACTATTTAAGCATAGATACGATTAGTTTTTTAGTAATGACTCATATATCGCTTTAAATCTAAAAACTTTAATGAAAACTTAGTTTTTGTCTCGTCATCTTTTTAGGCACACTAATTTTTCCAATAAAGTTGGTTAGCCATAAAATGCATTCATCACGATGTTCAAAGTGAGGCATCAAACTAAGGTCAATTTTTATATCTCTATCTGCCAAAGGCAAACTCAAGCAATATTCAAAGTCAATCGACTTATATTTTAACCTCAGATCTTTTTCTTGGGCCTGTTTTTTGATTTCCGCCATGATGCGGTTAAGGTTAACAATCAAATTATTGGAAACTTGATTATTTTCATAGACACGTTCATAGACGTTTTCAGCAACGTCAATGTATTTTATAAGCTCTGCATTTTCATTCATATCATTCACATTCTCTTTTTTTTAAAGATTATGAACAGCTAAATGTTTAATTGCGTTACTTGGCACATTGGTTATGTGAAAAATGTATCTTTTCCTTTATTACAATATAAACTTAAATTATTGTTATTTATTATAAAACATAAAAATCATGCATATTTACATACAATTAATCTTGTCTATGATCTGAGTTTAAACATAAGAAAAAATTGAGTTATCAATTATATTTAGTCAAAAAAAACCGCCCCAGAAGGCGGTCGCTGAGTTTAAACCAGCAGTATATAGAAGCAAGGTGGACGTTCGCTTCTATATTCTTTTATGAAGGAGTTTTATTAGTTTTCATAAAATCCTCAGATTTAAAATAATTGATAATCATGTCTGCATGCTCTTCTTTTGGAGGAGCAACAGTTACAGGAAACGAATCTTTCGACATCTTAAAACCTGGTGGTAAAAAGTGCGAAATTGGTGGCAATTTAGGCTTTCCCCCTTCTGTGATTCGCTCAATAAGACCAGCTAACCAAAGAAGATATTCACCTTCGTTTGTAAACTTTGGCATGACACTCAAATCAATTTTAACTTTGCATTCACTTAACGGTTTCGTTAAATTTTCTTCAAAGTCTATATAGTTGAACTTGAGCTTAAACTCAGTTCCCTTGATGGCTTTTCGGATCTGACTAATTAAACAGTTAAGGTTCTGAGTAATGTCATCAGTGAATAAGCCATCTTTTTTTATATTTTTATAAACCTTTTCGGCTACAGCTAGATACTTTGGCATTAACCTCTCTCCGTCCTATTGTTATAAAGTTCTGATCTATGAATGTCTTATGTATTTGATTATGCTTAAACTCATGTAATTAAAGGTAACCTTATTGGACTTGTTTGTAAGTAGTTGGCGCTTTATGTAAAGCGCACCAATAAAATACCGAAAAAAATTATGGTTTTGATAACTCATCCGCAAAAATGCATGGTTGAATAGAGAAAGTTTGAAACATTTATTTTCATATTATTTTTACCATTTGGTAAAATTAATATGCTTTCATTTGCTTATCTCGCCTCAATAAACCCAGAACAGCTCGACGCACTCGTATTTCTTCTTCAGAAAAAGGTAAATGCTCGATGAGCTCGCAAATTGAGAGAGAATTATTTTCGATCAAAAAGCAGTCTTGCTCTGTTGTCCAATTAGTCGTAGCCGATTCAGTTTGTTTTAAATAGCGTTTCATATTTCCTAGCAGACTTGTTTACATATACAAAAAGCCTGCCTTTAGAGCAAGCTTAGCTTAAATTTTGGGGTGAGCATTATTATAGCAGTCTGTAGACAATATGTTCTGTTGATCTTGTAGCTTATCTTTATAGCCACTAATAAATAATTTTTAGTGCGAAGCATTTTATTTTGTAAATTCAGCTAAGTGTACATTCGGAATTAATGGATATAGATACGGATGAAATGGATATTTTTCATCACCGATAAAAATAAGAATAAAGCTGGAATACACACGGATGTCTAAAACTTATGGAGTACAGCAATTCTTATTTGTTTCACAAGATTCTTAAAATCAATTACAGGGATATATTATGAATAAAATAGATGTGAACACCATCGTAGATCGAGAAAAATTAGCTCCCCTCCAATGGCTAGTCTTTATTTTAGGTTTTTTAGTATTTTTCTGTGATGGCCTAGATACTGGAATCATAGGCTTTATAGCACCACCTTTATTAGATGAATGGCAAATTTCAAAGGCCGAGTTAGCTCCTGTATTTGGAGCTGCTTTGGTAGGTATGAGTATTGGAGCTTTAATATCAGGTATTTCCGCAGATAAGTTTGGCCGAAAGAAAATAATGATTATCAGTATGTTAGTCTTATCTGTATTTACAATAATTTCTGCCTATTCAACAAATACAAAAGAATTGATTATCTATCGATTTATCACTGGACTTGGGTTAGGTGCTACGATGCCTAATGTAAGCACAATCGTTTCAGAATATATGCCCAAAAAGTATAGAGCATTTCTTACAGGTTTAGCGGGTTGTGGATTTCTAATGGGAGTCTCTTCTGGCGGATTTCTTTCAGCCTATTTATTAAAAACTTTTAGTTGGTCTCAATTATTAATTATTATTGGTTTGATACCAGCCTTACTCACCCTTGTATTAATCTTTAAACTCCCTGAATCTACACAATTCCTGATTCTTAATAATCAAAAGAAAAAAGCACTTTCTATTTTAGAAAAAATACATGGCAAAAAAATTGAAAAAGAACTTATGTTATCAACAGCTGGACAAGAAATTATTGAACAAAATAATCCACTCAAGGATATTTTTAGCAAATATTTATTCGGTTCATTAATGTTGTGGCTATGTTCGTTTATGAGCTTATTAGTGTTTTATCTTTTCACTAGCTGGATGCCTACCATTTTAAAAACTGTTGGTTTTGATCTACAACAATTAAGTCTCATGTCTACGTTATTCCCATTCGGTGGGGTCATCGGAGCCATAATCATGTGTAGATTTATGGATCGTTTAAATCCAACCAAAGTGATTACATTTTCATATTTCTCTGCGTTTTTGTTATTTATTCTTCTCAGCTTTACCCATAACAATATCGCCCTATTTTCAATTCTGATTTTTATGATTGGAGGGTTATTAGCGGGAGCTCAAACTGCGTTATTTCCTTTAGCTACTCTATTCTATCCTCCAAGCTGTAGAGGATCTGGAGTTTCATGGATGCATGGAATCAGCCGTATTGGCGCAATTTTAGGCTCATTATTAGGTTCTCTAATTTTCACTTTGAAGCTAGATCTGAGCTCAATTTTCTTAAGTTTAGCAATACCCACTTTTATTGCTTTTCTTTGTTTAGCACTTAAATGGTATCGGGAACTAAATATAGCTAAGCAAAAATTTAAAGTCGTTCGTACTGATTGATCACTATTCCCCTCTATTAAATCATTGTTATCGAGGTTTACATGACAGATCTATTTTTTTCTAATCTTCAAGAAAGAGAAGTTCAATACAACGCAAGAAATTCAGTGCCAGACTTTGATTCTTGTATGAAAGAATATGCACGTCTTGCACAGAAATCAAAAAACACGGTTACAGGCTTATATAATTTACATTACGGCTTAGCTAAGAGAGAAACTTTAGATATCTTTCCAGCAATGAAGCAACTTTCTCCGATTTTTATTTATATTCACGGAGGATATTGGCGTGCACAAAGTAAAGATGATGCCTGCTCGATGGCAGAAAATTTTGTTGCACATGGAATTGCCGTATCTACAATTGAATATAGTCTTTGCCCTCATGCATCTCTTTTTGAAATCGTGAGAGAAGTAAGAACATCGATTGCTTGGATCTATCAGAATGCTAAGACTTATGGCATAGATCCCGAGCAAATATATGTAGGAGGTAGTTCTGCTGGAGGACATTTGGCAACAATGCTTTGGAGTGACCGTTGGCAAGAAGAATTTAACTTGCCAAAAAATGTTATTAAAGGTGTTCTTGGCTTAAGTGGTCTTTATAATTTATTACCCTTATGCGATACCAGCATTAATGAATGGCTTAAACTCAGTCCAGATCAAGCAACTGAACTAAGTCCTTATAAAAACTTACCTCTACCAGAAAATTCAGCACCTCTCATACTCAGTGTAGGAGATTTAGAAACACAAGGTTTTCATAATCAAACCGATTTTTTCTATTCTATTTGCAAAGAAAAAGGTTTAGACGTTTCATTAATAAAAGATGAAGGACATAATCATTTTGATATTGTGAATACCCTTGCTGACAAAGATAGTGTGCTATTTAAAAATATGTTGGAACTTATTCATAAATAATGTCTGAGCCATTAAATAGTCAATTGATATAGAGTTATACATGATAAAAAAGCCCACTCACGGTGGGCTTCTTAATGGTTATTTTGCGGCATTTACCCCAACAATAAATTGACTACAATTAGAACCTTCAGATGCATTGCCTAATTGCTTTTCAGAGAATTTAAATTTAGAGGCAACTGACTCGTAATCTTTTTTAAGGCTTTGGCCTGTTAGCTCACCAAGCTCTTTCACCTGTTCCGGTTTCAAGATGTCATGTTCAACCGCTTGATTTATCATGACACATGCTGTGGTCATTGCGTCATAACGTGCAGCAGTTTTAGAGTAACCTAGAGCGCCAATTACACCGCCAACAATTAAACCAATAATGACCGCTAAAGTTACGTGCATCTTATTCATTTTTTAAATACCTAAAAATCTAACCAAAAGACGAACACTTCAAAAGGATGTGCTCAAGTCCAATTAGGATAGTCGTATTTACAGGTTATAAAAAAGTTAGATTCTGTCACATTTTTTGATAGTTCAAGATGCGTATAAACCATCAAGGTAAAAACGGTTTTGTTAAAAATACAAACCCGACAGAGAAAAAAGCATTATCGTGATGAGAAATTTGGTCGCCATAACTTGCATTTAATTGAACAAAGTCTTTATAGACCATGTATCGAATACCTGTTTGGTAAAAGGTATCATTTCGGTCATTACCATATACTTCGGCAGTGAGCGTTAAAGGGTTAGCAAGTTGTGTTTCGGTTGCAATACCCCACGTGGTTTGATTTTTATGAGTAGTATTTTCACGTAACCAACCAAGATTGGCATGGATTAAAAACTTATCATCTAATGTAGAAACACTTAAGGGAACATTAACCGTCCAATCTTTCTTTGAAGAATCCTTAGTATTGATTTGAGTACCAAATGAAAAACCGATTCCCCAATCATTCGTTTCTAAAGGCTTTAATAAGGTTTTACCTTGTAGAGTTGCATAACTGACATGCTCAGTATCATCATTTACTCTCCCCATCCCTATAGCAAATTCAAAATTACCACCAAAATTACAGGCTGGTGTTGCCCAATATTCTTTGCTGTCAGAGTTATGCTGTGCCCATGTTTCTAGCTGACAAGTTTTTGGAGAAACCAGAGCAGCATCGTCAACAACCATAGGTCGTCCACTATGGCTCGCGCTAGATAATGCGAATAAACAGAAACCAGAAATAAGTGAGCGTTTCTTTAAAGTAAATAACACTAGCATCACTCCCATAAGTCATGGAGCACATGCAAGTACTGCAACCCGTCATGAATAAATCATGGGTTAATAATAGAAATGAAAAGATGGAAATAAAAAAACCTCTTTTTGCATCCACAAAAAGAGGTCTGTCAGGACTTCAGTGGATACTTAGACTATTACCGATCGACTACTGTCACTCGAACAAGTACTCACATTGAAGCTCCTAAAAATTAGTTGGGCGGATTCTAAAATTCCCGTTGTTAAATATCAAGTTAAAATTTCATGACAATCTAAGAGCTATAAACTGATCGTTTAATCAAAGCAGCAATTTTTTATTGGTGTTATTCATAAGACAAGTCTCCCAATAGACCTATCATTAAATCATCTTTTAAGATATGAAAAGGTAAAGAAACATATTGGCTTGGATGTCTTGGTTTTGCAGAACCATCATTGGGGCCATTTTTAGTAGCCCTTTTACAAGCTAACCATTAGATTTTATATAAGATAGAATTATTAGTCGACCATGATTTTTTGATTCAATTAAATTTATTGCTGGCATAAATGTATATTTGACTTATCTTTTTTTATAAGTTACAACAAAATACATCTTTACACTTGAACCAATTAAAAAACACCAAGTCAAGCATATAAAGGATAATAACTTGTCTAGTATTAATTATGAAAAACAGGCTCAGGATTATTATGGAAAAGCTCCTATCATAATTTTGGGTAGTGGGGCCTCCGCAGCACATGGAATGTCTGGTATGGGCGCACTTGCCCAGCATTTGACTGATAAAACTGATGTTTCAGAATTATCTGATACAGATATGCGATCGTGGGGTAACTTCTGTCAAATTCTTACAGATGGTATAGATCTTGAAACAGCACTTCATCAAGTGGATGTATCTAAAGAACTAACTAGTAGAATCATAAATTCTACTTGGTCACTCATCAACTCTGAAGATTGCAATATCTTCAAAAATGGCTTGCAAAATATTTCGATGTTTCCACTGAGTCGCCTGCTAAAACACATGTTTAAAACAAGCTTAAAAAAAATAAATATTGTCACGACAAATTATGATCGTCTAGCAGAATATGCATGCGAGCAAAGTAAAATCCACCACTATACTGGTTTTACACACGGGTTTTTTCGCCAACTAACTACTCCCGATGAATTAATCTGCTCACGCAGAGTGAATATCTGGAAGGTACATGGGTCTCTCGACTGGTTTCAATCTCCACTAGAAGACACCATTGCAATTTCGGGCGCACAAGAAATTCCTGAAAATTACAGCCCACAAATTGTGACACCAGGCACTCAAAAGTACCATAAGACACATCTTGAGCCATTCCGCTCTATCATTAATAACGCAGACATAGCTATCAAGGAAGCAGGGTCATATTTGTGCATTGGATATGGATTCAATGATGAACATATTCAACCAAAACTTATGATCAAATGTCAGCGACAAGGTACACCAGTCACAATTATCACATATGCGCTTTCCGATTCGGCCAAAAAACTTATTCTTGATGGGAAAGCACAAAATTATTTAGCAATAGAGCGTGGTGCAACAAATGACCAGTCTGTTGTCTACTCTTCTCTAAGTAATTCTTCATTCACAGTAGAGAAAAATATCTGGAGCCTTGAGGGCTACTTATCACTCATCATGTAGAGAGGACATATGCCTATATTTAACTTTAAGGATGAAGAGGCTCTTGGAAAGGTTGCCTCCGTTGACACCACGAATGTTATTGTGGATGTTGAAAATATTGCTCACCTAAAAAGGCTTCAGGTTAATCATCTTGCTGTGCTCCAGAGCAGTAGGCCTGGACAACACCTCATTGGCCTCATTACGCAAGTGACTAGAAAGCGTAGTATAGAAAATATTTCCGATGGTGGAATTGTCGACCAAAACTCCGAATTGAATCTGTGCCGTATTACTTTAATTGGAACAATGTTGGATCGAGATGGTTCAAAGGAAGATGTCTTTCGTCGAACTTTAGAAAGCGTTCCCGAAATAGATGCCAATTGCTTCTCGCTTGAAGGTGATAATCTAACCAGATTTATGCGTACACTCTCTAGGGTTTCAGTGAATGAAAATGCCTTGACCCTAGGAAAGTACACCTTAGATGAAAATGCAGTTGCCTATCTTAATGGAAATAAGTTTTTCCAGCGCCATGCCTTTATCGGAGGAAGTACAGGCTCAGGTAAATCGTGGACAACTGCCAAAATTATTGAACAGATGGCAAGGCTTTCTACTGCGAATGCGATTGTTTTTGACCTTCATGGCGAATACGCTCCATTAAAAGGATCGGGTATTCAACATTTCAAGGTAGCAGGACCTGCTGACGTTGAAGCCAAACGGACGATTTCTGATGATGTACTTTATCTTCCCTATTGGTTACTTTCTTATGAAGCATTAGTTTCTATGTTTGTGGATCGAAGCGATCAAAATGCTCCAAACCAAGCCATGATCATGGCGCGTGAGATCAACCAAGCAAAAAGGAAATACCTTGAAGACAATGGGCAACATGATTTGCTAAAGCATTTTACTGTTGATAGTCCAGTTCCATTCGATCTCGACTTTCTTATGAAGCAGCTGAGTTCAATAAATGTCGAAATGGTACCTGGTGCTAAGCCTGGAACTGAGAAACAGGGAGATTTCTTCGGGAAGCTTGCACGCATGATTTCCAGACTTGAAAATAAAATTTCCGATAGACGTCTCGGATTCATGTTTAATGGTGGTGGCGATGTCCTTGAATATACTTGGCTAGAAAAGTTTACAAATGCCATTCTTGGTAGTACTAGCGAAAATAACAAGGCAGGTATCAAAATTATTAATTTTTCTGAAGTTCCCTCGGATGTTCTGCCTCTGATCGTTTCCCTTGTTGCACGCGTTACATTTTCTTTACAACAATGGACATTATCCGAACTTCGCCACCCTATTGCGCTTCTTTGTGATGAAGCTCATCTCTATATGCCCCAGCGTAATATGGCAGATTCCGCTGACGATATTTCATTGGATATATTTGAACGCATTGCAAAAGAAGGGCGTAAATATGGAGTCAGTTTGGTTGTAATCAGCCAGCGCCCATCTGAAGTAAATAAAACACTTCTTAGTCAATGTAGTAACTTTGTATCTATGCGCCTGACCAATGCCGAAGATCAGGGCGTTATTAAACGTCTTCTGCCTGATAGCCTTGGCGGTTTTAGTGACATTCTCCCCACACTCGACACTGGTGAAGCTTTAGTGGTCGGTGATGCCAGCTTATTGCCTAGTCGCATCAGGATCGATGAACCACAGAATAAGCCAAATAGTGGAACGGTAAATTTCTGGGATGAGTGGCAAAATCCCGTCAAAGATAATCGACTAATTGTTGCTATCGATAACTGGCGCAAGCAAAGCATACAATTATAGGGAAAGATTTGAGGGGATACCGTTTCTCCTCATATCAATTCTAATTATGAAAATGACAGTGCCTTTGTTATTTTCAGCGACAAAAATAATAACTGATATGTCTTTCAATGAATATTAACTTTAATAAGATAAGCATTCTCTCCTCTAAACCCCTGCAAAAAACACTCAAGCACTCTCTCCCGCTCGATTGCCACATCCAAACTTAGAAGCTGAATAATTGCACCTTCAATCATATATAGAAATAGCTTAGCGTCTTGAAAGGTAGCATCGGTTTTGAGTTTTATAAGCTGGCTATAAATTTCATTAAGCAGCCATGTTCTATATCTCACTGCCGTTATATAGGCTTTTGGATAGGCTAGTTTCGTTTCAAAAAATGCTTTAAATAATAGGTAGTACATTCCCTCTAAATCTGTGTGTAGGTAATAAAGTTTTTTGAGTTTATCCTTCACGTTTGTGCCTTGGTCGTACTGAGCTATTGAAACTACTTTTTCTTTTAAACGTTCTTTTTGTACGATCAAACAGATTTCAACAAATCGCTCTTTAGAGTGAAAATAATTATAAAAAGTGGCTTTCGGAATTTTTGACTCTTTCACGATTCGGTCGACTCCAACCGTATGAAATCCGTGATGGTGAAATAAATCAATCGACTTATTGATGACTTGTATGGCACGAGTTGAGAGAACTAACTTTGGCATAGTTTTACCGTTATAAATTCTTGTTGTTACTAAATGAGATACTTTTTTGGGAGAAAAAAGGCACAGCAAAGCCCGTAAGACTGTGCTTGGCACATCTCAAGTTTTATTGTTGATTAAGTTTTAAGACGAAGTAATTTAAAGCCTGAAAACCTTACGGCGATCAAACTGCTTTAAAAGTTTAAGCTGTGTCGTTATAGCTTTTGGCAAAGGCTGCCAAGAAATAATGGATGTGCAAAGCCAACTCCTTTTTATTGGGAGTTCTGCCAGACATTAGAATTATGGTGGCAGAACGAAAGGGGTTCGCAGACTGGTCAAACGAGGCCAGCACACCCGAAGGTGTCCCCCTCCGTTCCGCCATAGAGGGGGCACGAGGGCTCAACACTAAAAGTATGAAACTTTTAATGCTCGTTTGATTCGGTCTGCGACAACCGACTGGCAATGTAGGCCAGCAGGCAAAGGATAGTAGCCCGCCCTCTTTCAGTCAAGCACACAAAATGACATTTGCTTTAAAATAGATCATTAAAAAGTAAGGATAAATAATTAAAATTTATTGTTAAATTGGGGTTTATAAAACGTCTATCAATCAAAGCTCCATCGAGGTCTTAAAAGATACAACTTGCAAAAAATCATTTATAGCAATATTTTAGAGCAATTACTCTAAAATGAGATCTAATAATGAAAACTAAAAGAATTGGTTCATATCACTGGATGCAAGCTACAAATGGTCAGCTCAGCTTCAAAGAGAAAGTTAAGTTAATTCAAAAAATTATGCTGCCAAGTGTTATGGCCTCTATAAAAATAAATTACTTTCGGTTCAAAACTTCTCATGATTTTGATATCGATCAGATCGAAATACCAGATACTCAAATGGTTAAAGTCGCGCTTGATGAGCTCGAAGCTAAAGCAAATATATCTATCTACAATCATTCATGGCGAACCTATTTCTGGGGAGCTGCCCTAGGCCATATACAAAAACAGCAATTTGATGCTGAGTCACTTTTAATAGCCTCACTTTTTCATGATATTGGCTTAACTGAGCAACATATTCATATTAAAGGTTGTAACTGTTTTACCTATGAGAGTGCTAAACAATTTGAGCTAAAGGCTAAAGAACATAGCTTTGATGAGAAGAAAAGTGAAGTTATTAAAGATGCTATCTGCTTACATATGAACGGTTATATAGATCATTCTGACCCAGCAGAAATTACGCTATTACAGCAAGGTGCATCATGCGATGTGATTAGTGACGGTCTATATAGACTCCCCGTCTCTTTTAGAAATAAAATTTTGGAAAAATATCCTAGAAAACAATTTAATAAAGAATTTATTGAGCTTGTTAATTTAGAAAGTAAGAATGTACCAAATTCTCGAACTAGTTTATTAAGTAGTTTTGGTTTACCGCTCATGATTAATTCAAATTTATATGAAGAGTGAATTTAATTAGAGCTATTAATCGTACAAAACCTATTAAGACTCAGCTTGAAATTTCAGTTAACAACTGTTTAATAGTGCTTCGTCTGAGTATGTCTTACCATAGCTAAAAGATATAAGCTTGAAGGCGTCTGTTGCAATGAATGACTCAGTGAAGTGGTTAGAAACTTTAAATAAAATTACTGGTATTGCTCAAACAGGTTTACATTATTCAAAAGATGTTTATGACAAAGAACGTTATGAACAACTCTTAGGGCACATTGAGTATTTATTAGAATTAAAAGAAATCAAAACAGAAAATTTTATTAATAACGTGCTCCAAGATGTAGGTTATGCCACTCCCAAACTAGATGTCAGAGCAGTTGTTTTTAAAGAAAATAAATTATTATTAGCAAAAGAAATTGGAGATGGGCGATGGTCTGTTCCGAGTGGATGGGCTGACGTAGGTTACTCAGCATCGGAAAATGCTGAAAAAGAGGTTCTAGAAGAGACAGGTTTACGAGTTAAGGCCATTAAATTATTAGCTTTAACTGATAGAACCAAGCACCCACACCCTCCCATGTTTTTACATGTGTATAAGGCTTTCTTCTGGTGTGAAATTATTGAGGGTGAGTTGACACCAAGTATTGAAACACCCGAAGTTGGATTCTTTGGTAGAGATGAGTTACCCCCTATTTCTACAGCACGGGTAACAGAAGAACAAATACAGCAATTTTTTGATTATTTAGAGTCAGTACCAGAAATTACTAAGTTTGATTAGTTAAAAAAATCAATGAAAAGAGAAATATCTATTATTGATAAAAAACTATTAGTTATTTAATTCTAGAATGTTCTTCTGAAGTAAGTCTAAGCTGGTTTAATAAATTGGAATGGAATATTTTTTGGCTAAGCTCAGGCTATAATATTAGACATGCTCTATTATTTTATCTAATTCTCATATGAAGAACGCGTTTTCTGACAGCAATCAAATTAGAAAAGTGTCTAGTTTCTCTGAACTTGTGAATACACATTTTCAAGGAGAGACAAATGCGATTTGTTGGCCCAGAAATTTGGTGGGCGACTTTAAAGAAATTGTGAATAAACTTCAGTTAAAAGAAAATATTACAGAAGTTTCTGTTGAAGACTTGTTAGCCCTACAACTTTCAGAAAAAGGTAATTTGGCGAGAGCAATTATTTTAGAAGATATAGAGCAGTTAACTGATTTTGGCGCATCACCTGTACTTAATTTGCTTAAAAACTATGAACGCGATGAAGAGCTAGATTTCATTTCAACAGATGTATATTCATTTCATGTTGATCGCTCGCCCATTGAAACCGATACATTCTTATGTACCTATCACGGCGCTGCTAGCGATATTATGCCCAACGATCAGGTTGAACAAAAAGTTTTAATTCCAGAAATTAGAGAAAAGCTCAAAGAATTACATGACGGCTCTGATGCTGAGTTTGAAGCCTTTTTGGCAGAGTATTTTTTTGATTTGCATTATCAGCCTAAACCCGATGCCCAACCTGTAAATTTAGGTACGGGACATATTTGGCGTTTAGCAGTAGATCATCCAACTCAAAAGGTTTTACCTTGTGTTCATCGAGCACCTGTTGAAAAAGATGGCGAGTATCGATTGCTGTTGATTTGTTAAGTGTATTACCACTCCATAACTGGAATGGCTTGAAGTCATTTTTATTAAAGAAAAACTGGCTTAATTAATCTTTTTTATAATATTCCAATAACGAATGGAATAAATTCGAATATTTACCAAAGCGAAAATAATGAAAAAATATGATTTAAAGTAGTTGACCCTCACGTAACGTAAGCCCCTAGCATAAAACATGCCTAAGGAAGAAGGAGCTAAAAGATGCTGTTAAAAGTTGGTGAATTGGCTAAGCAAACCGGACTTACTGTCCGTGCTCTTCATCACTATGACGATATCGGTTTACTTCAGCCTTCGGTCCGTTCCGATGCTGGTTATCGACTATACACCCGTAAAGACATTACTCGTTTGCATCAGATTCAAGCATTACGAGGACTGGGAATGTCGTTAGCCGAAATCCATACGGTTCTTGAAGACCCCAATCTTGCACTTTTACCGATTATTGATCAGCAGATTCAAGCAATTGATCAAAGGCTGACAGAGCAAAAGAAATTGCGAAATCAGCTCAGCAAACTTAAATCTCAGATCATAAGTGGTGAAGAGCTTGGTTTGGAGGATTGGCTAAAAACACTGGAGCTTATAGCGATGTTTGAAAAATACTTTACAAAAGAAGAGCTTGAAAAACTGACTTTCTTACAAGCAGGCACTAAAAGCCACCAAGAATGGCAAAGGTTAACTCAAGCAGCAAATGCACTATTTAATGCTGGCGAACCATCTAATAGCGAAGCCGCTCAAGACTTGGCTCGTAAGTGGATGAAAACTCTTGAGCACAATACGCGAGCTAACCCAAAATGGTTAGTTAAACTAAATGCTATAAACTCAGCCGAGCCTGAATTTCAGGAAAAATTAGGCGTAACGCCAGAAGTTGTTGAGTTTTTACTTAAAGCTTTTTCTGAGAGTAAGCTGAGTATTTTTGCCCGTTATTTATCTGATGATGAGTTTACTTTTTTAAAAGAAAATTACATTCGTGAGATGAAAAAATGGCCTCAACTATTGGTCGATATTGAAAAATTGATTGATGCCGAGGTCACACCAGATAGTGATGGAGCAAAGCATTTGGCACAACAATGGCTCTCTATGCTACAAGGCTATGCTGGCAAAAAACCAAGTACTCAAGAAAAAATTCGTACAGCAATGCAAAATGAACCAAGCCTTGCCGACGGTACTTGGCTCAAACCAGTGACCCTACAATTTCTGGAAAAAGCAGTAACAGCATTAATGCGTGGTGCTTAGTTCTATCAAAACAACTGGCTACACCATAGTTTGGTGTAGCTTTTTAAAATATTCTATTCTGCCCTAAAAACAGATTTTTTATAAATTAGTTTTTGATATTTATGATTATTTTTGTTTTCACAATTAATATATAACATTCACACGAACCCAATCTTCATACTTGGTTGCCTGAACATTCGTACTTGATATGATCGCTCCATGAATAGGAATATTTTCTTTCATTCCAGTCGCAATTCGTGAACGTATTTTATCCGCCATCCCTCCCCAAATTTGAGTGTGGCCCGCATCTTGATACAGTACATATGCAACAGATGCTGGGCTGGCAGTAGATTTAAGTTCAAAGTTATTGTCAGAGGTTACAGCCAATTGATAGGGTGTATTTTTGCTGCATTGCACAGTTACATCCGTTCTTGCAGTAGGAACTGGCTGAGCACGTTCAACCGAACCAAAATCTAAGTTTCCTTGTGTGGAAACTTCACAAGTTTCTAGAATGGTTAAACTGACCCTCAATGATGTAGATGCATTTCCAGCATCTGCACTATTTATTGTCAACATTCCCATCAGAGAAAATAAAGCATGTCTAATGACTTTCATTTCTTCTCTCCTTAACTTTTTGTTCTAATGTCTATTCATCTTTATATTGTGTTTTTTCTGTTCCTATTAAAGAAACAGCTTTCAGGATTGTTTAGTTATAAGACTTAATATTGCACAGTGTCAATCTATACTAATCACATGATTTGCATATTATTTTTATTATTTGTGATGAGTTACACGCAATCTAACTAATTTAAAAAGTAGTGGATGTTTTTTATTTCTCCTAAGCATAAAATTTGTCATTATTTATCAAACTGTATGTAGTTTAATCACCCCACTACTTCTAAAAATTATCAATAATTTATAACTTGGTTTTAAACCCTGCTTAATCATTCTGTCCATTCTCGCAATTGCATAAAAAAACTAATCAAAATAATATCCAAACAAATAGATTATAACTTTACATATTGTTTAGCTTATAGATTCAATACTAAGAAAATTGTGAAGTTAAATTTAAAATGAATAATTCTGGCCTTTAAAACCCTTTATTTTTAATTCGAGAAACCATTGATATGAAAAAATATTTATTATTAATTTTATTCAGCTTTTATTCGGTTCATTCATTTTCATCGGACAAATTACATGGCAGTGTTTGGAAGACTATTGATGACGCAACCAATCAACCTAGAGCATTGGTAAGATTTAGCCAAGATAAAAATGGCAACCTCTCTGCAAACATCGAAAAAATACTTGTTCCAAGTGAAGCCAACAAATGTACGATGTGCGAAGGTACTTATAAAAATAAATCTTTGATTGGTTTAACCATCGTCAAAAATTTAAAAAGTGTGGGTCAAAATAAATATGACAAAGGTTCTATCCTCGACCCACAGTCAGATAAGACCTATCGCTTTAGCCTAACAGTATCACCAGATGGTGAAAAACTTACCGCTCGTGGATACATTGGTATCTCTGCGATTGGCCGAAATCAAACGTGGTATCGAGTTAAATAGCTTATGAAGTAGCAGTAATCAACTTCTTATATCTACTTACCGATCATAATTACAATCAATATGTGCATGATACATGTAATAGTTTTTTATGATCGGTACTTAGCTTGAATCATCAGCATAATAATGACGAGTAGCGAAGGTATTGCAGCAATCACGAATAAATGGGTAATGACCAGAAATTGGGAAAGGTAGCCACCAAATAGCGGCCCAATGACCGAACCCAAACGGGCAATTCCGATACTCCAGCCCACTCCTGTAGTACGAAGTGAAACTGGGTAATAACTAGCAGACAGTGCATTAATGGCAGGTTGCCCACCAACAATGGCAAAGCCAGCAATAAAAATGATAATAAATAATAAAACAATATGGCTAACAGCATAGCCAATTAAAGCAACACTCATCACTGCTACCAAAAAAACAGGAATTAATACTTTATAAAATCCTGTCTTATCGATTTTAAGGCCCATCACTACACTACCAACCGTACCGCCTAATTGTAGAGTAGAACCAATCATCAATGCCTGATTTAGTGAGAGCCCTGATTCTTTAGCCAAAGTCGGGAGCCAGTTCGCCAGAAAATATAGACTGATCATATTTAAAATACTGATGATCCAGATGGAATAGGTAAAAAACGCACGCTGATTTTTAAATAACTCAAGCGGTGACTTTTTAACCTCAACTTCAGTGTTATTGATGATTTTTATTTCTGAATTGAATGTTAATGCGGGATAAAACTTCTTTAACCAAAATAAAATCTTAGGATTATTTTTATGATCTTCACTCAAAAAATATAAAGATTCTGGCAGCTTAAAGTATGTGATAAAGAAAATAATTAAAGGAACAATACCGCCAAAATAGAAAATTGCCTGCCAGCCTCCCCAAGGAACTAATAAGGCGGATATACCGCCCCCTAACATTGCCCCTACCGTATAGCCACAAGAAATGACCATCATGGTAAAAATACGAGATTTGAATGGAACAATTTCGGAGCTATAAGCCATAACATTTGGCATGATCCCTCCTAAAAAAATTCCTGTAACAAAGCGGATTGCAGTCAATTGCTCAATATTGCCCACATGTGGCGTCACCAGCATCAATACCGAAAACATAAAAGTCGAGATCAGTAAGATGGGACGGCGGCCAAAACGATCAGAGAGTGAACTTAATAAAAATGATCCGACAAATAAACCAAACAAGCTGGCGCTAAACACAATCCCTAGCATGGATTTTTGAACGCCCCATTCTTCTATAATCATTGGGGCCGCGTAAGCCATAGACTGGATGTCATAGCCATCCATAATCATTAGTAATAAACAGGTGATCAGAATAAATTTTTGATAGCGTCCAACTTTCTGCTGATTGATCAAATCACTTAATGCAACTTCTTTCATGGTATTCCCTTCTCCATGACATGCTTTAAATTAATTCATTTTAATTATGCAATACGTAATCAATTTACGATTAACGTAAAATAAAATAACAATAATATGCCAATAAAGTCAAAATATTATTTTTTTACAATATAAACAAAAAGTTAGATCGGATGATTTGATTCTATCGGAGTAATGATCTCAACTTATTGCACAGGGGCTATGGCCTGCTCATCTAACAAAAAACAAGCAAACCATACATTCTATTATTTAAATTATTTTTATATTCAAACAGATGATTTAAAAAGCACTCCAAAACTTTTCCCTCTCGTCCGCCTGATCTGAGCTTAATAATTCCCCTCAATCAGCATTCTTCTTTTCAGCAGAAGATCCATTACTTGATGGTTTAGAAGAGCCCAAAGCCATACTTGAGAATACGCCATCGCGATAAATCCATGCATGTAATAACGCAGCAGACAAATGACCAATAACCACAGCAAATAGTAGCCAAGCCAAAATTCCGTGTAGAGTACGAAACCAAGCATAAAGCGTAGAGTTGGTGGGTGCTATAGGTGGAAGATCCCAACCAGGAAATAAAGTTACAGGCCAATTACCTGCCGATAGCGTAGCCCATCCGAGCAATGGCAAACTAAACATCAAAAGATAAAGCAGCCAATGTGATGCATGGGCCATAAACGCCTGCCAGCGTGGTACAGTCGGCGGCAAAGGTGGAATTGGGAAATAGAGTCGATTTATTAATCTAATGATGACCAATAATAAGATTGCGATTCCTAAAGGACGGTGAATATCGATTAACCACGGACGCCAAGTGATTGAGGTTGTCATTCCCACACCAATAAATAGCATGGCCAAAATCGCTACCGCCATAAGCCAATGTAGTATTCGAGCAGTCAAATTAAAATGACGTGGAGCATTATTGTTAGATTTGTTTTGCATGGCTGATCTCTCCTATTTGCCCACGGCATCCGTTGCTTTGCCAAATCCAATTTCACGTAAGCGAGCATTGTAAGATTGTGAATAGATGCCTGCTCGTGCGGCGAGTACTGGATCATCTGATAACTCAATTCCCGGTGGAACTAGTGTTGGATCAAAGTTAATGTCACGGCAAACGCCATTTACCTGTTCAGTTACATTTTTGACTTCCAATGTTCCTGCTATCACTTCTTTACGTTCTTTTGGCCAAGGTTGAGATGGGTCATTCACTGGGTCTCCCGGCTCGGCAAGTTGCAAAACCAAATCCCAATATAGCGGCCCTTCAGCCAAACGTTTTTTGATGTCGTTAAATAAGAAATCATGGTCAGCTTGATCACGTTGTTCTTTGGTCAGACTAATAAATTTTGAATGAGGACGCATAGACCAACGAACTGGCTGTTCTTGTCGATTGGCGGCTCGCAATATAAAAGCATTTACGACATAAAATTCTGCGCCGCTGAAACTACCGGTTAATGGCATCTTTGCCTTTTGCTCAATAGACTTACGTGCTTCTGGATATTCTTTTAAGAAAGCCTCAACAAGGGCTGGATCGGGTTTGCCAGTAGCTGGAACTGGTTTAAATGCTTTTTGCTGCGCCAAAAAACCTTCGGCATTTCGTGTAGGGAAATAGGGAAAGTTGTTTAATTTCATGCGCCATTGTGAATGATCAGCTGCTGAAAGTAATAAAGCCATACTTACTGTTGCTGTCGAATTATCTGCCGCATGCGGGTTACCACTTCCAATAGAAAATCGGCCAATTGCTGGTATATCAGACTTGGCAAATACCGTGGCTTTAGAGAGTGTCGCCGCCGCACCATTACTGTGGTAAGTACCATCAAAACAAATACCCTTACCGTGTGCACGTCGATATCCGGAATCAAAGTTATTTAATGAGTCTCCCAAAAAAGTTTTGCTTGTGGTGCGATGTCCAAATAGACCAGCGACCCAAGCAAATGCCAATAATAAGGAGCCCGCGATTACAGCAATACCCACGAATCGCAGCCAGTACTTCTTTAGAGTTTTAAAATTCAAATTATTCATTCTTCATCCTGTGTAAATTGTATGGCTGCATCCCTAAAAAAGAGTTTCATCATGTCAAAAGAGATTTACTTACATTGATGGAATCACGTTCAAAATTAGCTCAGTAAATAAAATCCCGAAAGTTCTGGATCCAATAGAGATAAGCCTTAATATAATATTTATTTCCCGATCATATAAGGTACGCACCTCGGGGTTAGTATTAATCTTATTAACATTTGAATGGAGATAAATACAGCATAAGAACGAAGAATCTAGAAGCGCCAACTTTGACCGAAAGAGTCCGAAGAGGTGATCTTTTTAAAAGCGAGCTCGTTAACTAGTGATGATTGATCATAGAGATGAGAAAACAATCCAACACCCTTTCTCTCTCATCTGCCTGACCCGAACTTAAAAGCTGAATAATTATGCCTTCAATCATATATAAAAATAGCTTGGCGTCCTGAAAAGTCGCATCCCTTTTGAGTGCTCTAAGCTGGCTATAGATTTCATTAATGAGCCACGTTCTATATCTCAACGCGGTTTGATAGGCTTTTGGATGGGTCAGTTTTGTTTCAAACATGGCTTTAAACAATAAATAGTACAGTCCCTCTAAATCAGTATGTAAGAAATAAAGTTTCTTAAGTTTTTCCTTCACGCTTGAGCCTTGGTCGTATTCAACAATTGAAACCACTTTTTCTTTTAAACGTTCTTTTTGCACAATTAGGCAGATTTCAATAAACCGCTCTTTTGAATGAAAAAAGTTATAAAAGGTCGCTTTGGTAATTTTTGACTCTTTCACAATTCTGTCGACCCCAACCGTATGAAAGCCGTGATGCTGAAATAAATCAATCGACGTATTAATAACTTGAATAGCGCGTGTTGAGAGAACTAACTTTGGCATAGTTTTACCGTTATAAAAATTCTTGTTGTATATAAATGAGATAAAAAAGCTTTGCCTTTTCTGGGAGAAAAAAGGCACAGCAAAGCCTATAAAGACTGTGCTTGGCACATCTCAAGTTTTATTGTTGAGTAAGTTTTTTGGTCGTGACGATTTAAAGCTTGAAAACCTTAGGGCAATCAAGCTGCTTTAGTTTTTTAAGCTGTGTCGTTATAGCTTTTGGCATTGAGAGCCAAGAAATAATGGATGTGCAAAGCCAACTCCTTTTTATTTAGAGTTCTGCCAGACATTAAATTTATGGTGGCAGAACGAGAAAGGGTTAGCAGACTGGTGAAAGATATAACCAGCACACCCGAAGGTGTCCCTCTCCCGTCCTACCGCTACGGGAGGGAACGAGGAGTTTACACATAAGAGTATCCCTCAGACGGAATAACTCTGATGCGATCTTTCATCTCGGTCTGCTAAAACCGACTGGCAATGTGGCCAGCAGGCAAAGGATAAGCTTCACATTTATTGCAGTCAAGCACACAAAATGACATTTGTTTTAAAATAGATCATTAAAAAGTAAGGATAAATAATGAGTTGGTTATTGTTAAGTGGGGTTTATAAAGCGGGTGAATTAAAAATATTATAATTAATTTTTCATTAGCAATAATACGCATTGCTAGAGGTGACTCTTATGAGATGAACTTATATTTATAATGAAATAGAAGTTAAAAAAATTATTATTTTCTTAACTTCTTAATTTATTTATCTATCTAAATTTATTAACTTTATTAATTAAAGAAAGAAACAGCTTCATCTATTAAATCCGCAACTTCAACTGGCTTGGAAGCTAATGAAGCATGGCTCGCATCTAAAGAAATAACTTTTTTAGCATTTAACCTAGAAGACATAAACTCTTGATTTTCTGGACTAATCATTCGATCATGAGTAGAAATTTGATACCAAGAAGGTTTAGTTTTCCAAGCGGGTGATGAAATCGTGTCGCCGAAGGTGCTTGCTAACGGAGCTTTTTGTGTTACTCCCATCACTAGACCTTCATCTTCTGTTAAGTCTTGACAGAAGCTTTCATGAAATTTGTCTGCTTTAAGCCAAAGGTAACCATCACTATCTGGTGATAAATTAGGAGCAGCGACAGGTAGATGCTTTTGCGTAATCTCCCCTGGACTCTCATTTGTATCAGGAGCAAACGCTGCTATATAGACTAGACCAACTACATTTGGAAGGTTACCAGCTTCAGTAATAACAGCACCTCCATAAGAGTGCCCAACTAAAATTACTTCACCATCAATCTGAGCTATCATTTTCTTTGTACGTTCAACATCATCAGCTAGTGAAGTTAAAGGCAATTCAACTGCTTGTAATGAGGTAAAACCTCTATGGGAAAGTTCAATAATAACTTTACTCCAGTGAGCAGCGCCTCCCCAAAAGCCATGTACTAATATAATTGTTGGTTTATTACTCATTGTTTTCTCCTAGCTTTAGCTATGACATTGAAATCAATAAATTAAATTAGAAATATTCACACATGAAGTTCAAACAACCTGATCAAATATCAAACTATAAAATCTTCGTAAAATGATTATTTGCTATAAAACTACTTTTCACAATTACCAAAACAGCATATTTTTTTGATGAGATGTAGTGAGATGGATAGTGAACAAGATTTAAATAAATTAACTGATATATTTTTTGATATTTATAAAAAAGCAAAAATATCAGGAAAAATTTATCAAGTTGAAAATTATCAAAATAAAAATATTGTTTTTCTGGATAAGAATTTTTCTTATATCCATATATTTCAAGGAAGTAGTTTTAAAATTAAAAGTGATGAACAACAAATAAATGAAACTGTAAACGATGGGGATATTATCGTTATTCCTTCGAGATTTAAGCATTCTATTGAAATTATAGAAGATAAAGCTATAGAACCATCTGTCATTACATGTGTTTTTCAATTAAACGGTGTATATGGACAAACAATCGCTGAAGGGTTGCCTAAATATATATTAGTTCCCTCAGACCGAAATGGGAAAGTTGCTGAATGGATACCAATGACAGTAGCGGCAATAAAATTAGAACTTGATCAACCTTCTTTAGGTAGTCAGGTTATGCTTTCAAGTGTTATCGATTTGCTTTTGGTATGGTCAATAAGATTTTGGCTAAATAAAGAAACATTAAACCATAAAAGTTGGATTTCAGCTTTGCAGAATCCTGCTATTAGCAAGGCATTATTCTTAATGCATTCTGATCCTACTAAAGAGTGGACCGTAGACATTCTTGCCAAAGAAACTAATCAATCTAAATCAAAGTTTTCAAAAAATTTCATAGAATTGGTAGGTACTACACCAATTAATTATCTCAAACATTGGCGAATGAAGTTAGCGAATCAATATTTAATTGAAACGAATAATAGTATTTCACAAATAGCTGATTTAGTTGGTTATTCTTCACCAGCTGCCTTTACCAGATCTTTTATTCAAACTTATGGTTATAGCCCAAAAAAATTTAGAGAAATGTCGGAAACTAAAGCTAAGTAATAGAAAGGAAAATTTCTAACCTAAAATAATAAAACACTAAAAAAGCTATACCTTAATTTTTTACAATAGAGGTCAGAATTTAGTTTTGTCGAAAAATAGGAAATGCTAAAAACATATTTGTTTTATACCAGCCGTAGATTGATGTCACCTGCTTTTAGAATTGTTAAAGATACCTTGAGTGAAATATGAAAAAGTCCTCATTAGAGGACTTTGATTTATAAATTATCGATTTTTTTAGACGGGAAAATTAATTAACGAACATAGAGCGGATCTTCCTCAACAAAAAATACCTCACCCGATGAAGGTAAAACCCATTGATAAGTTCCTTCTATTTTCTGCATTTTTTCTTTAAACGTATTATATATTGCTACAAGGTTATGTTTTTCATCATATTCACCTATATAGCCACGTTCCTTTTCCTCATGAAAATCTCTAAACATTTTATGCATTTTTACGGCTCTAAGTTCCATCTCTTTTGACCTTCTTATTATTAATATAATTATTATGATCTCTTTTTTTACTTTAAATATCAGAAAAATGTACCAAATTATATCCTATTGATATATCAAACAAAAAAAAAAGCACCTAAGATGCTTTTTTTATTTTTAAAATATTATTGGGCAATAATATTAGTAGCTGTAAGACCTTTTTGTCCTTGAGCTATATTAAAACTAACACGTTGACCTTCATATAAGGTTTTAAACCCTGAACTACTGATTTCTTTAAAATGTGCAAAAACGTCTGGGCCTGTATCTTGTTGAATAAAACCAAAACCTTTAGTTTCATTAAACCATTTCACTGTACCGATTGCTGTATTAGACATAATATATCCTTTGATTTTTAATAATATAAAGCCACATTTCATGACTCATTAAACTTTGAAAAAATAATAACGAATTGAGTTTAAGATCTTAAAAAAACGAAGGATTATGAATAAAACTACGATACTAAAAGAGGATTTACTAATAAGTCTTTTTTTCTAGTTAAATTGAGTATACGCCAAATAAATATTTATACAACACATTTAAAAAATATTTATTTTATTTGCTATCACATCATAATTTAAAAATAATAACTTCTAGATACAGAAATACTTTTTACAAATCCCGCCAACCATAGAATAAATTCATGTTCATTATCAAAATTAGGGAGAAGGCTTAAGTCAATTTTAACAATACGCTCTTTCATTGGCCTATTTAAACAACTTTCAAAATCAATAACAGGATATTTTAATTGTAAATTGTTTATAGCTGCTTCTTTTTTAATTTCAATTAACAGTCTATTCAGACAGTCAATTAAATCCTTAGAGGACTGATTTTTAAAGTGAATATTATTGTAAACACTTTCAGCCACATCAAAATATTTTTTCATTTCATCATCCATATTTCCCTCATTTTTTAATTAATTTGATTGAGTATGCATGTAAAACTGTATCTTTATGTTGTATAAATATATTTACAGATCGAATCCCCCACTTTAATTAAAAATATTTCCTCCACTTAAGAACTTAAAATAATATATTTAAATAAATTATAATTATCAAAAAACCATTAAAAACAATAGCTCTCTAGCTATATGTTAACTCTTGTATTTGGTTAAAATTTTCTTCTAGTTATATATCAACAGTCTATTTGGTTCAAAGAAACATTATGTCGAGAATTAAGCAATTTTACGCACATATCTCTACATAGAGTTCTCATAATCACCGCAATGTAAGCGAATTAAAGGCCTACGATGAAGCTTCCTTACTATTATTAAGAAGTTTAAAATGTCTGATTTCAAAGAATTTTCAAAAAAAACCACACAAAACAAAAATGATTCTAATGCGCAACCTAATGAGGATAAAACTGAAAAACCTGTACAATCGTCTGAAGAAGAAAATAATAATGAAGAAAAAAAGGAATAAAATAATTGATAGCTCAAAAGCTCTATATTAAATAGAGCTTTTGTTTAACATCATATTAATTAAAACGTTTTATTCATCTTCCACATAGAATCTAAAAAAATACTAATACATATATTTATTTTTAATTTAAACAAGTTCTAATCTTTTATTTAATATTAATTCAACTCTTCTTTGCGCATCACAAAAATCAATCTCTTCACTTATCCAAAATGTATGAAGCTGCCCATGTAGATGAAAATGCTCTTTATTATATTCGGAGCCATGATCAGAATAATGACTATCTACTCTGAAATGATTTTGATCGTCTTTTCTTTTTTTCCCATCAAGTATACCGCCAATACAGATATCCATTTTAATGCCAATAATTAATCGAAATTGACTATAACACATAGTGCACGGTGGCTTTAAAAAGAGTTGTTACTATTATCTTTACAGCATCATCAAAAATTTATGTTTGCAGCATATCTCCTTAAATTTAAAGAGAATAAATATATATTTTGCATATCTAAAATACTTTGATATGTAATATAAATCTTGATTTATCTAAAATTTATAACATTTTCAAAATAATTCTTCTTACAGTAGATAAATCACTATATGCTGCATGTACCTCTTACAGAAATTATTCTAATGTCACAGCAGACTCTGCTACAAGAACTAAACTCCAGAATCGACTATTACTCCACCAGAACAGACTACCCACTACGTAGAATTTTGATAGGTTACCGAGCATACTCAAAATTGATGTTATGTTCAGCTTTTTCAGATGAAGTTATAAATTCTGCAATTGACCCCAATAAACGGAAATATAAGAAGTTAAAAATTAAAGTCACAAAAGATGACGACCAACTCGACCTTGAATGAATCAATCTAAGTAACAAGTGAATATTTCCTTATGCTTATTTAGCGCTTCAATGACCGCAAAATGACAATGACTAATGCCAGCAATATTGTTGTGAACATCTAGATAATGATGCCCTACTGCTGACGCTTTGAACCAAGAAAATAATTTGCTCTTAAACTTATTTTTTCACAGGAAGCAGTAAAACAGGGTCTTCAATATCGTAACCTGTTTCTTCTGGAACCCCCAGATATTTAACGACAACCAACCTCTTATTGTGTTTAGGCACGCTATAATTTTGGGAAATTTTTATTGCTTTGGTGTAATGAACCGCAACATGGGTCTTACTTTGTAAAGACGGCGATTTTACAACATATTCTGTTTTATATTGCGTGATCTTTCCTGAAGGATCAAACCAAGCCGATACCTGATTCTGATGAGTTTTTAACGTCTGAATTTTTACGGTCTTACTATTACTTACGACTAATGGGGTTAAATTCTTTTTAATTTTATTTAGAGCTTTATCAAATGCTCTAATATCTTGATCATAATCAATCTTATGTGTTTTTGGATTGATATAGAGAGATTTAACTTCAATCAGTTTATCAGGCGATTTACTATTTAATAAATAATAATAGAGTTGTGGTAAACGTCCTCGACCATCTTCATAATGTCTTAATACATAAAGTTTCTTCTCTTTTTGCTGATAGCCCAATACTTCAATTTTTTGTCCACCGCCCACTGTCGCATAACTATGTGCGGATAAAGTAAGAATGGTGCTAAAAGTTAGAAATTTTAGAAATTTCATGAGTTCATATCCGTGTGATCTGGTAACTATATTGTATAAATATCAATCAGATTAAAATGATACTTGAGTAAGTATTACTTGCTGTTTTTATATTCTTTTGTACAGAAGCAGCCTTTCTAAGGGGGCTCTATTTATTATTTACCCCCCTTCAAAACGACTCATCCAGCTTTTAGAGATGCGGCATCATAGATGAACAGGCTTTGCAGTATTACGTTTATAAGAAAAATAAGAACATCCCGCACACGATGCCATAATAATTGTTATACCTAGGATCTGAAAACTGTTTAATCGTTCATCTAAAATCAGCCATCCAGCCAAAGCACTCACCGCGGGTGATGCACTCAATAAAATTCCAAAAACGCGTGGATGCAGTTTTTTCATCGCAATCATATCTAATATGAAAGGAATCGCACTTGCTAGCATCGCCATGAGTAAACATGTCAAAAGAATCGTATAACTATCAAAAATATGGACAATGTGGGATGCCCCTAAAGGCGTTGCAAACAAAGCTGCTAGGAACATTCCAGTCGCAACAGAACTTCCACCACCTTTTGCAACTTTAGAGCCGTAAATAATATATAGTCCCCAACCTACTGCCGCCACTAAAGCATACGTCATACCAATAAAGCTAAAGTTATGATTTGAATTGCCCATAGGTAAAAGAAGCAAACCAATCATAGATAATGCTCCCCAAAAATAATCT
Source organism: Acinetobacter sp. 826659 (assembly GCF_000588515.1). Classification (NCBI taxonomy): domain Bacteria; kingdom Pseudomonadati; phylum Pseudomonadota; class Gammaproteobacteria; order Moraxellales; family Moraxellaceae; genus Acinetobacter; species Acinetobacter sp. 826659. The sequence goes on from NZ_JFYD01000006.1 coordinate 228,782, forward strand.
AATTTATTTTTAGACATTAAAATAGCAACCGTAAGCGGTCCCAACACTTCAATGGAAATCGCGATCCCAACAGACATATAAGAAAATGCTTTATAAATTAAAGTATTCATTAAAGTGAGGATGGCCCCATAAATAATGAGATTTTTCCAATTGGTCTGTCTGTTCCAATCTCTCCAAGGTTTATAAACAATCCACAAGAAACATGCTGCTAAAGCAAGTCGAGTTAAAGTTACTCCTTCTGCACTAAGAATTGGAAAAAGGGCTTTTCCTATTGATGCTCCTATTTGCACAGAAACTAAAGATAGAAATGCGGCTGCAAATGCCATGCCTTGCTTGGAGTTTGTCTCAATCATCATATTTACCGCTCTGGGAATGATTGAAATTTTAATTCTATATAATCAATATATTTCTTCTATTTCTCTCAATAAAACGATTAAATAACTCTATATTTAAAGCTTAATGAGAGATTTACTCATGTCAGATATTTCTTTAGATAATTTTGACTACGCAATCTTAAGAATACTGCAAAAAGACAATAAGACTTCGCATCGAGAAATTTCTGAAAAAATTGGTCTATCGTCCGCTTCCGTGCAAAGACGTATATCTCGTATGGAAGAAAAGGAAATAATTTTAAAAAATTGCGCTATTTTAAATCCGCTTAAATTTGGTGAAAAAATTACGTCTATTATTGAAGTCCGCCTTAGCGAAGACCGCTCTGTAGTGATGGACAGAGCGAAGCAATACTTTGCTTCTGTTGAAGAAATTCAACAGTGTTACTTTGTGAATGGAGGCGTCTCTTTTATCATTATTATGCTGAGCAATAACTTATCTCATTTTGAAAGTTTGGTTAGAAAACATTTTGCTGATAATGAAGATGTAAAAACATATCGAACCTTAATTGTTTTAGACCGCGTGAAAGTAAACTTTGAGTTAAATATTTAAACTTCTCTATTTTGGCTTTAAACGTTTCAATCATTTTATAAAATTTAAAAAGAGGCCGAAGCCTCTTTATTTTTAACCCATTTAAAATTAGTCATCAATCATGGCGAACTCTTGCTCAGGCGTACCTTTCACCAAATGATGACGGCTATATAACAAGTAATAGAGTATAAATCCGACATAAATCAGCGCGGCCAATAACCAAACTTTTGGATTGACCATTAAACCTGCAACTACAGCAACAGCAGCAAGAATCAAGGCAATACAAGACGTCCACATTCCACCAGGCGTTTTATACGGGCGTGGTAATTCAGGACGAGATAAACGCAATTTGATATGTGAAAGCATCATCAACACATAAGAAATTGTTGCACCGAATACTGCCATTAAAATGAGTAAGTCACCCTCACCTGTTAAAGAGAGTAAAAAGCCAATAATGCCCGGAATGATAATGGCCCAATATGGCGCCTTATTTTCATTGGTAAGCGATAAGTTTTTTGGCAAATATCCCGCACGTGACAATGCAAAAATCTGGCGTGAATAGGCATAAATAATTGAGAAGAAACTTGCGACAAGTCCAGCAAGACCTACAAAGTTAACAAAACTTGCTAACCATGTGTGCTGACCATATACCGCAATGAGCGCATCAACCAAAGGTGCTCCTGAATTTTTTAAAGCATTTGAACCCGCTGCGCCTGCACCCAAAAATAAAATTAAAAGTGCAAACGATGCCAATATCAACATTGAACCAATCAGGCCTCGTGGCAATGAACGTACTGGATCTTTTGCTTCTTCGGCAGCTAGTGGTACCCCTTCAACTGCAAGAAAAAACCAAATGGCATAAGGTACTGCGGCCCATATTCCCATATAGCCAAACGGTAAAAATTGACTTGCACCTGCATGAGTGCTGACTGGAATATCAAATAAACGTGCGCTGTCAAAATGTGGAAGCATCGCGACAATAAATACGACCAGTGCAATACAAGCAACGGCGGTAATTCCAAACATAATTTTAAGCGCTTCACCTGCACCTTTAAGATGAATGCCCATAAAAACTAAATAGCAAATTAAATAAACTGCCCAGCCGCCAATTCCAAAGAGTGATTCGCAATATGAACCGATAAATACGGCAATGGCAGCAGGTGCAATTGCGTATTCAATTAAAATCGCAGTCCCTGTCAGGTATCCACCAAAAGGACCAAATGCAACGCGGGCAAAACTATAGCCACCGCCAGCGGTAGGTAACATCGTTGACATCTCGGACATTACAAAGCTCATGCAGAGATACATAAACGCGACGATGACTGTTGCAATAAAGAGCCCACCCCAGCCACCTTGTGCCAGTCCAAAATTCCAACCCGCAAAGTCACCCGAAATGACGTAAGAAACACCTAGCCCCACTAAAAGTAACCAACCTACTGCCCCCTTTTTTAACTGACGTTTTGCAAAATACTCTGCGTCCTGTTGTAAAGCACCAACATCTACGCTTAATTCAGATTCTTTCATTGTCGTATGCCTTATCGACTAAATTTACATCACCAATAGTTGCGCAAAAGATATTCATAAAACTTGACAGCAAAACATCTCCCCGACCACTTGAAGTCAAGTTGATTCATTTTTTCTTTTATAAGATCGACGGCATCTCAACACGAAACGTGTTTAAAAATTAAATTGAGGAGATGGGTTATGTCTGTAGAACAAAATGAATTTTTAAGCCAAGTTCAATTACAAATACTGGCAGAACAAGCAATTAAGCAATATCCATCAGACTATCAAGGACAGGTCAAATTACTGTGTCAGTCTGAAAATGCAACCTATCAAGTTTCGACTGGGTCTGCTCGATATGCACTTCGAATTCACCGTCCGAACTATCACAGCAAACTCGATATACAAAGTGAGCTTGAATGGTTAGATGCCTTAAATGCGAGTGGTATTCAAGTTCCTGTTGCGATTGCAGATCAGTCGGGTGAACGCGTCATTACCTTGAAACTATCGAATGATATTTATCGTTACGCAGTCCTTTTCAACTGGGTTGAGGGCGATATGCCGACGGTTGAAGTTGACCCCACTGCATTTGAACAATTAGGACAAATTACCGCAAAGTTGCACGTACATAGTAAGACATGGCAAGCGCCTGAAAACTTTCAACGTATTGTGTGGAATCATGAAACCATGATCGGTGCAGATGGACACTGGGGAAACTGGAAAAATGCACCTCATTTAAGACCACAAGATCACGGCGTAATTGAAGAAGCCATTGCACAGATTTCGAAAGATTTAAATTTCTTTGGCAAAACTCAGGAACGCTATGGCCTGATTCATGCTGATTTGCGTTTAACTAATCTCTTACTACAACAAGAACGTATCGGCGTGATCGATTTTGATGACTGCGGCATGAGTTGGTTTATGCATGATCTCGCTGCTGCGATTAGCTTCAATGAACATTATGCAAATGCGCCTCATTGGGTTGATTACTGGTTAAAAGGCTACGAACGCGTAGGTCATATTCAGTCTGAAGAATACGAAATGATCCCGACTTTTATCATGCAACGCCGCATTCAAATGATGGCTTGGAATGGTTCTCACGCACAAACAGAAATGGCTCAAAGTCTTGGCGATCAATGGTCCAATGAAACTGTGCGTCTCTGTAAAAAATATCTAAACGGACAAATGCCTGTCGGAATTTGAAAAGTGATTTAGATCGCTTTTCTTCATTTTCAATTTTTAGTTTTTAAATTTTATAGAATTTAAAGGAAGGGTTTATGCAAGCTACCCATCAACTGAGCAAAGTTGCCAAAGTACTATTACTCACCAGTAGTCTGGCAAGTATGGTTGCTCTAAGCGCATGTAACTACAACCCTATACAAAATACATCTCCCGCAGTCGCTATTCCCAAAAAGGAATATATACAAAAAGGTCAATGGGACACTTTTAACTTTGACCAACTTAACCAATTGATTGCTACTTACGGAAAAGATAGCCCTAACTATAACCCTGAAAAACGCCCATATATTGTCACTGACTTTGACAATACTTCGGTATTTTTAGACATCGAAGAAGCAACTTTAATTTATCAGCTTGAACATTTAGCCTTTAATGTCACGCCAGAACAGCTTAATCAAATTATTCGTAAAGGAATTAGCTCGCAAAATTTTGAAGCGGCCTACAATAACCAGCAAGGCCAAGCGGTTAATATTGATAAAATTGCCCCAGATATTATTGCCAGCTACTCATGGCTTTATCACCACTATAGCGGTCTAAAAGGCCAGCAAACTCTCGATCAAATTAAACAAGATCCGCATTATCTCGATTTCATTACTAAAATGAGATATCTATATGCGGCGATTGGAGACACCTTTGATCATGAAGTCGCATATCCTTGGGTCACTTATTTATTTACTGGGCTTACCGAACAACAAGTCCGTAATCTGGTAAAAGCAACGGTGGCTTGGCAAATGCAGCAACCGATTGGACCCGCGACATGGACCTCTCCCGCTGCACTTTCGGGTCAAGCAGGCGTTGTGAAAACCACTTGGGAAAATGGTTTAAGACCATACCGTGAAATGCAAAATCTATTTAAGGCCTTTCAGGATAATGGCATTGATGTCTATGTCTGTTCGGCATCTTTTATTGATGTGATTAAGGAAATTATTTCTAATCCAGAGATTGGCTATAACATTAATGAAAAAAATGCCTACGCCATGGAGTTAGAACGAGATGCACAAAATCGAATTTTACCCGAGTTTCGTCATGGCTATGCGCAAACTCAAGGTAAAGGCAAAACTGCAACCATCCAGCGTTTTTTAGTCTCTAAATATGGTTACGGACCAATTTTTATCGCAGGTGACAGTGAAGGCGATCAAAATATGATGCAAGATTTTGCGGCGACTCAGAAGGTTCTGATCATCAACCGATTGCGCAGCCCAAACTCTGATATCGGCAAGTTTTCTCAGCAGGCTGTGCAAGGCTATGGTCAAGCCAATACTAAGTTCTTACTACAGGGCCGCGATGCCAATACTGGTCAATTTAGACCTTCAATGGCCAGTTTAAATTATGGTGCACAAACGGCAAAAACTACAAAAAATTAGTATTTCACTTATTTTCTCATGCCTACAATACATGTTGTATGCATGAGAAGCCGCTTAATTTCTTGTTTTAGTTCTGCCCTTTTTGCCTATCTCTAATGCATTTTCTGCCTTCTTTTAGTTCTCTACCCAACCTAAAGATATCTTCTTAAAGAATCAAACCTGAAACTTAAAACAGCAACACATAAACCATTATTTTATAAATAGTTTTAACCACAAAAAATCATGGACGTAAGCAAAAACTGGTATGGCTTTTGCTTAATATAATAATAGTTAGGAATAAATATCATGAGACTTGACATGTTACATCTCAATCCAGCTCATCTTGTCGATTCAAATATGTGTAATCAAGGTGTATTGTCTGCAGCCGCCTCTGGATTAAGCGAGTTTATTCATCAAAAAGGTGCAGATGTTGATCGTGTTTTAGGAATTAGTGGTATTAATCCTGAACTTCTAATCAGCCCAACTTTGAGTTTACAACTACCCAATTATTGTAAGGTGCTAGAACAGGCAGCATTGGTTTCAGGTTGTGATAATTTTGGTTTGCATTATGGTCAACAGTTTCAACCGAAATCCTTAGGGCTCATTGGGTACATTGGTCTTTGTTCAAACACATTAGAGTCTGCACTCATGAACATGACCAATAACTTTTATTTGCATCAGAAAGATACCCTCAATCGGATGGTCGATTTAGGAGATAGCTGGCGCATAGATTATCAGGTCCAACACGGCGCGATTTTAACTCGCCGCCAAGATGCAGAACTGACCATGGGCATGTTTATGAATGTGATCCGTGAAGTGATGGGTCCTCATTATTCACCACGCGCGATTCACTTTGAGCATACTCGACCAGAATTCTGGCAAGAACACAGCAAATTATTTAACGCGCCTGTTTATTTTGATCAGCCTTTTAACTCCATCATCATTTCAAAAAAAGACGTCCAGCATACTATGCCGGGCCGTGATTCTATTTTGTTAACAGTGATTCTAGATACATTGCACCTACTCAATCGCGCTTCACCAAGTCAATGTCTCGCAGATCAGGTACGCTCTCACATCCAACTTGAACTCAGTGAAGGTGAACCAAACCTTGAAAAAATCGCTCATGATATTGGTTTAACGAGTTGCACCCTTCCCCGCCGTTTAAAAAATGAAGGACTGACCTTTACCCATTTAGTCGATCAGGTCCGTTGTGAGTTGGCCGAGCATTATATTAAACAGAAAAATATTCCAATTTCAGAAATGGCATTCTTATTAGGTTACTCAGAAGTAAGTGCTTTATCTCGTGCATTTAAGCGCTGGTTTGGTGTTACACCACGTCAATTAAGACACTAAAACATCGCAAATACAGGCCTTGAATAAAGGCCTTTATTTTAATAGCTGAGCAAATTAGACAAGAAAATACCCTTCAAATTAGATTTAACATCCAACTTGAAGGGTATTTTTTATAGAAGGTCTTACTTTAATTTTGTTAAGGCTTGATCTAAAGCACCGACTAACCAATCGATATCTTTTGTTTGGAAAGCCAAAGGTGGCCGCAGTTTCAATACGTTGCCATAAGGACCTGCAACTGAGGTTAAAACTCGATGAGTATTTCTGAGCTCTTCAATAAGGTTCAAAGCCAATGCTTTATTTGGTTCTTTTGTGGCTCTATCTTTAACTAGTTCAAACCCTATAAACAGACCAGCACCACGTACATCACCAACCACTTCATGTTTATCCATAAGTTTAGTGAGTTCTTTTAGAAGTAGCCCTCCCACATATTTACTATGGGTTTGCAATTCTTCTTCCTGAATGACTTTAAGTACAGCCTGTGCCGCTGCCATAGAAACAGGATTACCACCAAAGGTATTAAAATATGGAATTTTATCGCTAAAAGCAGCAAGGACTTCACTCTTGGCTAAAAGCCCTGACACAGGAACACCGTTACCCATTGGTTTACCTGTGGTAATGATATCAGGTACAACGTTGTGACGGCCAAAGCCCCAGAAAGAATCGCCGGTGCGTGCGAACCCCGGTTGTACTTCATCGGCAATAAAGATTCCGCCATTGGCATGCACGACATCAACCGCTTTTTGTAAAAACCCAACAGGATTAGGCATGACACCGTCAGAAGAAAATATTGAGTCCGCTAAAAAACCTGCAAACTTGATGCCTTTTGCGTTCATATCGTCAATTTGCTGTTGAATCTGCTGAGCAAACCAAGTGCCTAAATCATCAGTTTGAATCCGATAATAATCAGGTGCCGGAACTAGGCGAGTTGTAGCATCTAAAGGCTGCTCAGTTCCAAGTGCTGGAGAACATCCTGATGTTAAACTACTGGTCCCATGATAGGCTTCTTGAGAAACAATAATTCCTGTACCACCGCTATATTCACGGGCAATACGAATCGCTAAATCATTCGCTTCCGAACCCGTACACATATACATGGCACGGTCAATTTCATCGGGAGTGGTTTGTAAGAGTTCTTCGGTATAATCCAAAATATTTTCATGTAAATAACGGGTATGGGTATTGAGCATTTTCATTTGCTCATTTACCGCTTCAATCACCGCAGGATGACAATGACCAATGCTGGCAACATTGTTGTAAACATCCAAATATTGATGACCTGCTGCATCCCATAAATATTGACCCTGTCCTTTCACCAGATGCACGGGATTACGATAAAACAAGCGATAGGATTCACCTAAAATTTTATTTCTTTTATCTGTCAGTTTGCGGGTAGCATGGTCCAGCTCAGCAGCATGTTCTGGACGAAAGCTATTGGTATCCATAATGGTTGAACGCGTACCCATGAATGACTCCTCTATTTATATTCAGCATACTTTTGCGCGAGACAATGACTGACGTAAGCAATTCATACTCTGATTCGACATATTTCAGTATTTGTTTGAAGCTACGCAAACCATATTGCTTAAGTATCTTGAAAAAAACTTGACCTCAGACCACTCAAGCCACGATTTGAAGTCAACTTATTAGTCTTATACTTCAAGGTTTCACTACTCTTTTTTTCAATAACTCAAATTTGTTACCATTACACATCTGGAGTGACTCCAAATCGCTTTATACTATGGATGCCAATTCTCAAAGTTCATCCAGTTGTGTTCTTTTCTTGAATGACATTCATTTTTAAAAGACTTGAAATTGGTTAGATGACCAAACGTAAAATATTACTGATTTTTTAAGGGTTTAATACGCATGAATAGCGCTGAAATCATGGCTGACTTATCTTCTCACACACCTATGATGCAGCAATATCTCAAAGTTAAAACGGACTATCAACATGCGTTGCTGTTCTACCGTATGGGTGACTTTTATGAACTCTTCTTTGAAGATGCTCATTTAGCAGCCAAACTTTTAGGCATTACCTTAACCCATCGCGGCAAAGCCAGTGGCCGACCTATTCCAATGGCGGGGGTTCCCTATCATTCAGCCGAAGGTTATTTGGCGCGACTTGTTAAAGCTGGGCGCACGGTAGCCATTTGCGAACAAGTTGGAGAAGTAACAGGCAAAGGCCCTGTTGAACGTAAAGTTGTTCGTATTCTGACCCCTGGTACATTAACTGATGATGCATTACTCAGCAGTTATCAATCATCTAATCTCGTTTCATTGTGCATTCATCAAAACCAGATTGGTTTTGCTTTACTTGACTTGAGTGCAGGCATTTTTAAAGTTCAACAACAAGATTACAAGCCAGAACAATTACCTATTGAACTTGCGCGTTTAATGCCAAGTGAGATCTTGATTGATGAAGACTTGGTCGATACCAATATTATCGAACAAATTAAAAAGCATTTAGATTGCCCTGTTACTAAACGTCCAAATGTAGACTTCAACCTAAATAATGCACAAAAAACCTTATGTGATCAGTTTACAGTATCAACACTTTCAGGTTTTGGTTTAGACCCATTACCTTTAGCCAAGGCTGCTGCCGCTGCGCTTATTCACTATGCAAAAGAAACCCAAAAAACTGCATTACCACATATTCGCTCAATCCAACTTGAACAAAGTACCGACTTTATTGCGCTCGACCCAATTACGCGCCGCAACTTAGAAATTATCGAGCCATTATTTGAACATGGAACATCATTATTCCAACTGGTAAATGATTGCCAAACTGCAATGGGTGGCCGTCTATTAAGCCGCACACTCATGCAACCTGTGCGTGATACTGCATTGCTTGATGCTCGTTTAGATGCGATTGAGCAACTCATTCAGGGATATCACGAAAACCCAGTTCGTTTAGTGCTTAAAGAAATTGGTGATATTGAACGCGTGCTTAGCCGCGTTGCGCTAGGCAGTGCGCGACCACGTGATTTGGTGCAACTTCGTCATGCATGTGCACAAATTCCAGCTTTAAGAACGGCGTTAACTCCAGTCATTCAAGCGAAGAAATCTAAGTTATTAGTTCAATTAGATGAAGAGCTTGGAGACTTCAAAGCGCTTCATCAACATTTAATGGCAGCAATCGTTGAAAATCCACCTGTATTACTTCGTGATGGCAATGTAATTGCAGAAGGATATGATGCTGAGCTCGATGAATTACGCCAAATTCGTGATCATGCAGGTCAATTCTTAATTGATCTAGAAATTAAAGAGCGTGAACGTACAGGCATTAATACCCTTAAAATCGGCTATAACCGTGTAAGTGGTTACTACATTGAACTGACTCGTGCTCAAGCAGAACAAGCACCAGCCGACTATATCCGTCGTCAAACTTTAAAGAATGCTGAACGCTACATTACCCCTGAGCTTAAGAGTTTTGAAGATAAGGTCCTGTCGAGTGAGTCGCGTGCACTCTCTCGTGAAAAAGCATTATTCGAAGCTTTGCTTGAAAACCTTCGCGAAAACATCGCTCATCTACAAATGATGAGTTCAGCAATTGCTCAAATTGATGTCATTGCAAACTTTGCTCATCAAGCACGTTTAAACAATTGGGCGCGCCCTGAATTTACCCCGGAAACAGGCATTAAAATTCAGGCAGGTCGTCATCCTGTTGTTGAAGCATTAAATAAAGCACCATTTACCCCAAATGATACTTTCCTTGATGCTCAACACCGTATGGCCATTATTACCGGTCCAAACATGGGCGGTAAATCAACCTTCATGCGTCAAACGGCATTAATCAGTTTACTTGCTTATTGCGGTAGCTATGTTCCAGCTAAAGCCGTTAAACTTGGTCCAATTGACCGAATTTTTACCCGTATTGGTTCAGCCGATGATTTATCTACAGGCAAATCTACCTTTATGGTCGAGATGACTGAAACTTCGCAAATTCTGCATCATGCCACCAATCAGTCGTTGGTGTTAATGGATGAAGTTGGCCGCGGAACCAGTACATATGACGGTTTATCTTTAGCATGGGCATGTGTGGTCGATTTAACCAAGCGCGTAAAATGTTTATGTTTATTCGCGACTCATTATTTTGAGTTGACCGAACTTGGTAGTGAAGCAGGAATCGATAACTATCATGTCACGGCGCAAGAGCTGAACGGCAATCTGATTTTATTACATAAAGTTCAGCAAGGCCCTGCAAGCCAAAGTCATGGTTTACAGGTCGCAAAATTAGCGGGTATTCCTGCCAATGTTATTAAAGAAGCGCAGAAACGTTTGCGCATTTTAGAAAAACAGCAGCAACAACATCTACAAACCAGTTTTCAAAATGATTTGTTTGCTCCACCAGATGCAAATTCTGGTTCACAAATCATAGAGAAAGTTGTCGAGATCGAAGTTTCATCCCCTGCTCTAGATTTGCTTAAGCAAATTGAAGTCGATAACTTATCGCCTCGTCAGGCGCTTGAACAACTCTACGAGTTAAAAGCTGCACTCAAATCTTAATAAAGCACTTCCGAATAAGCAGGCTTAGGTCTGCTTATTCATATCGGAGAATAATATTTATATGATCTTAAGATCTTTGCAAAGTTCAGAAATTGATCTTATTTGGCAGCAGATTAGCCGCCGTGAATTAATTACTCAAAACTACATACAAAAACAGCAACAGTTAGAATTGGTTGATTGTTTTTTTGATGTACAAAATTGGGACTCATACCATCTAGAAAATGACCCACCTAAACTCAAACAACTCTTTGAACAAGGTTCAATATTTGTAGGCGCATTTGATGCCACAGAAAAACTTGTTGGCGTGAGCGTAGTGTCAAATCAACTTATAGCGGATTACCCACAAGCGAAATTACTTCACTATTTCTATGTCGATGCTGACCAACAAGGTCAAGGCATTGGTGCTAAGCTTATGCAAGCCGCAAAAGAGTCCGCCAAGCAACTCGGTGCAGACCAACTGTATATTTCAGCAACCCCAAGTCGACGCACTGTAGACTTCTATATGAAACATGGTGCGCAACCGTTAAGTGCACCAGATCAACAACTTTGGCAGCTCGAACCTGAAGATATTCATTTAGTATGTAAGCTTTAGCTCTAAAAATTTAAGGTTTTCTAAGCAAAAAAGCCGTAAATCAAAATTTGTAAAACAAAAAATGAAAAGTTAAGGTATTTATTAAAATGGATGCCTTGACTTAAATGACATCTAAATAATTAAATAAAATAATTTTTAAGTTATTGTTTTATAAAATATATTATTGTTTTAATTTTATAGACAAGCAGTTCATAAGACTGAAAGATCTGTTTGATTATCAACGTATTAACTTATCTTCATATGCATGAATAAAGAATATCAATAAAAGCAATTGTTTGTTTACCCCTTTTTTGCCTAAAATAAGCTATTCGAAATGAAACCATATTTTTTAGGTAGCTGTCGCCATGACCTTTGTTGTCACTGAAAATTGTATTAAATGTAAATACCAAGATTGCGTAGAAGTTTGTCCTGTAGACTGTTTTTACGAAGGTCCGAATTTCCTAGTGATTAATCCGGATGAATGTATTGACTGTGCATTATGTGAACCAGAGTGCCCAGCAAATGCAATTTTCTCTGAAGATGAGTTACCTGAAGGTCAAGAAGTATTTATTGAATTAAATGCTGAACTTTCTCAAAAATGGCCTAACATTACTCAAATTGGCGATCAACCAGCTGACCGTGAAGAATGGAACGGCAAACCTGATAAATTACAATATCTTGAAAAGTAATTTCAAAAAAGATCAGCAACTGCTGATCTTTTTTTATACCCTATTCAAACATTTCATTGCAAATTCCTCGTAATTTGTGCACTGTTTTGCATTAAAATACCCGCAATATTTATAAGTGCTTAATTTTTCTTATGCGGAAGTTTTTGCAGAGTATGGTGCCCTTATGCATAATCCCAGCGGTTATGGTAGGTTGTGTCAGCTCTCCCCAACACACAACAACAGGCAAAACCTCTCCAAGTGGTAAACGAATCTTTATTCCACAAGAGCGCGTTATTATCGAGCGCCCAATTCCCCCTAAAGTTGAGCCTGCATCTTATCGAAGTTGGTTAAGTTCTGGTGAAAATTACCAACGTGTTCGGGAATACGAAAAATTCTTAACCCGAAATAATGTTGCAGGCATTGTGCCAAGCTTTGAGTTATTACGTTCAGCACGTGATTGGCAAAAATGTGGCCGCTCTGAATATGCTGTACCTAATCGCGAGCTATGGGGAAATTCTTTATCTACCCTACGCGTATTTAAATATTTAGTTGCAGCAAAAGTTCTTACCGACTTTGAAGTGACCTCGGTTTACCGAGATTTACCTTTAAATGAATGTGCAGGCGGTGCAAGCTCATCTAAACATTTATTTAACTCGGCAATCGATTTCCGTATTGGTCCTGAGTTCCCCCAAGCTCAAGATTATGCATTTATCGAAAATACCAAGTTTAAACTTTGTCAGTTCTGGGCTCAGCATGGTCAAAGCTTAAATATGGGTATTGGTCTATATAGTTCAGGTCAAATTCATATCGACACTCAAGGCTATCGTACTTGGGGACCTGACCTCACCCGCAACAGTTCAATGTGTAATTTCTAATAAAAAACTCCTTTCAACTGAAAGGAGTTTTTTTATTGTTCATTTCCCAATCAACCAAAATTTCTTGAAACGAAGATTTTTGCACTCTATGCATAAACGTTTAAAATAGCCCGATCAACATATAGGTAAATTTAATTATGCAGCAGATGTGGACAGACATTGACCAATATATCGATTCACATTTAATTCCCGAAGACCCGCGACTCGAATATGCATTAAAGAATACCGACGAACACGGCTTTTCAAATCATCTTGCAGTAGCACCTAACCAAGGAATGTTCTTGCAAATGCTTATTCAAATGAATAAATGCAAACGAGTCTTAGAAATCGGAACTTTTGCTGCATACAGTACCATCTGGTTAGGCCGTGCTTTACCTGAAGATGGTTATTTACTCACAATAGAAGGCCGTGCTACTCATGCAGAAATGGCTCAAAAAAATATCGATCATGCCAATCTTCCTGTAAAAGTCGATCTTCGAGCTGGCCGTGCTGCAGATATCCTTTCTGCGATTGATCCTCAATCTATCGAGCCTTTTGATTTTATTTTCATTGATGCTGATAAACAGGGTTATCCTGAATATTTAGAATTGAGTCTGAAATTCTCAAGATCAGGCACCATTATCGTGCTCGACAATGTAATTCGTGCAGGTGATATTTTAAATCCTGACAATAAAAAACCGAGTATTGAAGGCATCCGTGAAATGTTTAAAGCCTTAGAAAATCATCCGCAAATCTTGTCTTGTACAGCCTTACAAACAGTTGGCTCAAAAGGTCATGATGGCTTCGCAATTGCAATTGTGAAATAATGGTTAAAAAATCATCTTTTTTATTTTATTATTTATAATCAATTAATTACTTTTATTACTATTGCTTTTCCATATAGTTATCCACAAGATTTGCGGATAACTATATGCAAATCTCATCATTTAGCTACGAGTAACGGTACAGTCGCGTTTCGGAATATGGTTGTCGCAATACTTCCCAAGAAGAACTGGTGAATTTTGCTATGGCTAAATGCCCCTAACACAATGATCTGAATACCATGCTCTTGTTGGTACTCTAGAATGTTTTGTGCAACATCGCCATAACGGTAAACGGTGACTACATCTAGACCCGCTTGTTTAAGATAATGTTCTGGTTCATTTAATATTTCTGGATGATCACCTACATACACCAAATGACATTGCAGTGTTCGCAATAAGTCACTTTGGGCAATACGGCGCATCATTTTTTGACAAGTTGGCGAATATTCATAAGCAAAGATAAATCGTGTTGGCACTTTAAAGTTTTCACCAATGGTCAAAACAGTACAGTTCGCACCGCGGATGAAGTTTTCAACATTGCTACCGATTGGTTTGTGTTTCTCGGCTGCTCTTTCCCCGACTCGACCTAAAATAACGATGTCATTTTCATGTAAGAGATTAAAACTTTGTTCTAAAAAATCACCTTTTTCTTGAATTTTTGAGCTGGTAATTCCGTGCTTTTCTTGAATAAGATCAGAAATATGGCGGAGTAAATTATTACTATAATCTAACGCGAGTTCACTTTGTTTTTGCTCTAGCTCAGCTAACTCTTTTAGCAGCATTGCATTGCTTTCAAAGCCGATTACCCCACTAATTTCACCAAGATGGTAACTGGCTGGGTAATAGTCCAGAATTTGTAATAATACAAGTTCCCGTCCGGTCGCTTTAGCAACCCATGCTGCTGCATCAGCAATAGCATTAATACACGGTGATGAGTCAATACACGCAATAACACGGTTCATGTTAGCCTCTCTTCTTCAGGTCTATTGCCTTGGAGATTATTATTAAAACTTAGCTTTAACTTAACATAGATAAAAATTGGTATGTTAAGGTTTATGTATAAAAACCAACTTTTTTGTTTAAAGATCAAACATTTTATTACATTCTTAGGACTGCATTATTCTCTTAAACGAATAAATTTTGCGGGGTTCCCACCGACAATATGGTACGGCTCAACATCTTTAGTCACCATACTATTCATCCCGACCACAGCATGTTTACCGATTTTAATACCGTCTTTGATCCCCACATGTGCACCCAACCAAACGTCTTGCTCAATTTCAATTCCTTTAGAAGTAACTGGCTGTTGGTAAAGTGGACGGTCTAGTTGCATCCCATGGTCAAATGCATATAAATGGCAATACGCGGCAATACGGACTTGATCATGCAACTTTATGCCCGTTCGTCCCCCATCTAAAATACAATGATGGTTAATCGCGACTTCACTACCGATTTCCAGCGGTCCATGCAATGTGCAATCAGCCGCAATAAAACTATTATCCCCAATAATAATTTTGCGGCCTGGTTCAGCAAAAATATGTGCTAGCGGCGAAATAAAACAATTTTCACCAATCTCAACTGTTTCCATATCCATTAAATAAGCTTGATATTCCTTTTGCCACTCTTCAGCCCAAGCACGGTTTTTAGGTTTTAAAGTCCAATATAACCATGGCATATAGTTTAAGCGGTGCTTATGTTGCTCACGATATTTCAGTAAGGAATCAGTCATCAGTTAATTCCTCTTCAATTTTTAATTCTTCACGACCACGTGTTACGTCTCTGAGTTTTAAGGCGAGCGGTTCAATTTGATGTATCTGTAGTCTCGCTTCGATATCTACACCTGTTGCCGTATAGGTTTCCTGATATTCAATCTGTTGTTGAGTCAGTTCATATTGAAATATGGCCCACTCATTAAAATGACAAGAAAAGTGAATCGTCTTCTTTGCAATGAGTTCAATACGTTCAGCCAATAATAAACATTGTCCAGCACAGCCACCGTATGCTCTAACAAGGCCGCCCGTTCCAAGTTTTATACCGCCATACCAGCGGTTAACCATCACAATAATATTCGTCAGGTCATTCCCTTCAATAGTCGCCAAGATTGGACGCCCTGCTGTTCCTGACGGTTCACCATCATCGTTAAAGCGTACGTTATGCCCAATTTTCCAAGCCCAACATTGGTGAGTGGTCGAGATATCCTTGTTGTATTCTAAAAATTCTTTAACCTGCTGTTCATTTTCTACTGGCGCAGCAATGGCCTGAAATCTACTTTTTTTAATTTCTTCTTCAAATGTAATCTGTGATGCAATCGTAAAAGCCATAAATAAGATAAAGCACAATAAAAATCAAATTATAACGTGAATTTAATAGAATCAA
Organism: Acinetobacter sp. 826659; assembly: GCF_000588515.1. NCBI lineage: Bacteria > Pseudomonadati > Pseudomonadota > Gammaproteobacteria > Moraxellales > Moraxellaceae > Acinetobacter > Acinetobacter sp. 826659. The sequence continues at coordinate 244,940 of NZ_JFYD01000006.1, forward strand.
ACCTATAAAAAAGCCCCGAATCTCGGGGCTTTTTTATTATCTTTCTCGTAATGCCTCTTTGGCTTTATTAAATGGTTTAAGTAAGTAATCAAGTACTGTTTTTTGACCAGTACGAATATCTACTGTTGCCACCATACCCGGTGTAATACCAAACGCTTTACCTTCTTTATTGTAAAGTTTGTCGGAATCAGTACGGATATAAACACGATAATAGAATTGATCCTGTTTTACTTCATCACGAATCGTATCTGGTGAAATAACCGTAACCTTACCTTTTAAACCACCATAAATTGAGTAGTCATAGGCAGTGATTTTAACCAGTGCTTCTTGTCCCGGACGAATAAAGGCAATGTCACGCGGTAAAATACGCGCTTCAATCAGCAGTTGTTCATCAATCGGTACAATCGTCATTAGTTTACCGTTTTGTGGAACAACACCACCACGAGTAGTGACTGCAATTTCTTTGACGACACCACGCACTGGTGCTCTGAACACTGCACGGTCTAAACTGTCACTACGACCCAGTACAATTTGTTGTTGCGTTTCGCTATCGGTATTCGCTTTCGATAACTCTTCACGCGCTTTCACATAGTACTGGTTCTGCGCATCATTCATTTTGTTTTGCAAATCATTTGCTTCACGACGTAAACGTAAAACCTCAACCTCACTTGCAGCACCTTTAGCAACCAAAGGCTCTGTCATCGCCAGTTCTTGTTGCACCAGTTGTAAAGCCTGTCTTAAACCTGCAAGCGTTTGTTCAAGATCAGCACGGCGCGAACGATATAATGCAGTTTCTTCTTGTACTAACTTTGGTTCTTTCATCACAATTTCAGGAAAAACCAAAGGTGTACCGTTTACTTCCGCACGCAAACGCGCTGCTGTCGCTTGAGCAGAGATTAGTAAAGATCTTGATTCACCAACATTTGATGCAAAACGGGTTGGATCGAGCTGCGCAAGAATTTCGCCCTTTTGAACAATGTCACCTTCTTGTACATTCAGCTTAGTTAAGATACCGCCCTCTAAAGACTGAATAACCTGCTCTTTAGATGATGGAATGACTTTACCCGTACCGGTAGAAACTTCTTCAAGTTTAAATCCCCACGCCCAGATAAAGAAAATAACCAAGCCAATGCCCACAATCCAGATCACTAGACTGGCACGTGGTAAGGGTGGCTCACTATAAGATACATTCATTGAACGGGTGAGTTGTTGTTCTTGTTGTGGTTCGCTCATGAATTACCCCCTTGGCTCACTTGTTTTTGTTGGGCTGTTGATTGATTGAGTACCTGATCTCTTGGACCGTCCATCACGATTTTGCCTTCATTCACGACAATAATGCGGTCCACCAGTTCTAATACAGCGCGGCGGTGGGTCGCAACGACCAAAGTACGATGTGCCAGCCAACCTTTTAAATGATCAATCAGTTGTTTCTCTGCCACGTCATCAATGGCTGCTGTCGGTTCGTCTAACAATAAAATGTTAGGTTGACGAATCAATAGACGAGCCAGTAACAATGCTTGTTTCTGACCACCAGAGAAACCAACACCACCTTCTAAAATCAGGTGATCTAGCCCTTCTTTTTTCTCTTGAACAAAAGGTAATGCACCAGTCACTACTAGCGCACGAAGAATCTCTTCATCCGTTGCAAGCGGCGCACCTAAAGTGAGATTTTCACGAATCGTACCGTAGAAAAGATGCGCATTCTGGTTGAGCAAACCCATGTCACGACGTACATCAGAAGGGTCAATTAATGAAAGATCGAGACCATCTAAATGTACTGCGCCTTGAGTTGGAACTTGCATACCAGATAGAAGCTGGAGCAGTGTTGATTTACCTGCACCGTTACGCCCTAATATGGCAATTTTTTCACCAGCACGAATTTTTAAATGACGGATTGCCAAACTTGGTTTTGGGTCTTCTTCGCCATATTGGAATAAGACATTTTTTAATTCGTAATCGCCATTTAAAACTGCTTTGTGTACCAGATGCGAACGATCTGCCTGATCGATCGGACGTTGCATGAGTTCATCAAGGCTTTGTTTTGCGACTTTTGCTTGCTGTAAACGTCCTAACACACCTGTAATTTGAGCAATCGGTGCCAACATACGTGAAGATAAAATTGAACAAGCTACTAACGCACCTGTAGTCATTTCACCTTCCATCACGGCAAAACATCCTACCAACACCACAATTGCATAGGTCAAACCTTGAAGCATTTGAGTCCATGCCATTAAGGTGCCAACAATTTTACGCTGTCTCATCCCGATATCGGCTGAAACCTCGTTCATGTGGTTCCACTGGTTTTGGAAGCGAGACTCAGCACGTAATAGCTTAATGTCTTCAATACCCTGCACCGCTTCAACAAGAATAGCGTTACGGATTGAAGATTCTCTCATACCTTCTTGTGCGAGTTGCGCTAGCTTCTTCTGTGCCAGAATACCCGGCAAAAGCATAAGTGGCACAACCAGCAGCATCACCCAAAACAGTTTTCCACCAATAATCGCAAAAATGATCAGGAAGAGGAAAAAGAACGGGAAATCGGCAATTGCACTAATGGTGGTTGAAGTCACCAGCTCACGAACACCTTCGAGCTCACGAATCTGGGAAATAAAACTACCGGTAGATTTTGAACGGTCTTTATTCTTGATACGTAAGGCATGACCAAATACACGGTCAGACACCCGTAAGTCAGCACGCTTACCAATAATATCGGATAAGTACACGCGTGATATACGTAAGGTAAATTCAAAAAGTGCTGCAATAAGCACACCGCCTGCCAGCACCCATAAAGTCGGGATAGACTGAGATGGTACAACACGGTCATACACTTGCATTGAGAAAATAATGGTTGCCAGTGCCAAGACATTGGCAATCAGTGAGGCAAACATAATATCAACGTAGCGTTTCCAGTCTCTTAAAACAATCGACCAGAACCAGCTTGCTTCATATGGTTTGATATATTCGTCAATACGCGCATCGGGAATAGAAGTTTCAGGACGCAGGATGTAGACATTCTTAATTGTTGTTTTTAAGACATCTAAGCTTAAATTTTGGGAAAGGCCGTGATCTCCACTAAACTGGATACTAACATTTCCTTGAGTATCGGCTTTATCAATTACACCGACCTGTCCGTCATTAAACTCAACCATGACCGGTAAACGCCATGGATTAAGTAAATCTAATGAAAAAGGTACTTTACGTAAATTGAGTCCAACCTGACGTGTCATTAACTGCAAAACATCATCAAGGTTTTGATTTTGATTCCAGTCAAGTTGTAAACGAATTCTTTCTTCTGAAGGCTCAATTCTATAATGTTTAGCAATCGTTAAGACCGCCTGTAACCAGGGCTGGTAGTTTATTTTTGTCATCATGGTTGTACTTCGAACCCCTGAATTGAAATATTATTTAAGTCATAAGCTTGGCGGGAACGTCCTGTTGCTGCAATGTACTGAACAATACTGCTGTAGATGTCATAACGTGCAGTTTCAAGTTCTGAATTGGCGCTATGAATCGCTTGTTCAGCATTCAATAAGTCAACCAATGAACGGGTACCGAGTTTGTACTGCTCTTGATAAAGTTCGCGTGTACGAACTGTCGTCGCTTGGCGGTTGGCTAAAACCTGCATTTGACGTTGTTTATTTTCAATTTGTTCACGGCTGGTTCTGATCTGATCGAGCACATCCAGATACACAGAATTCACTTTAGATTTAGCGGCTTCTTCTGCGTAACTTGCCATTTTTACCTGAGAAGAAACTGCTCCACCTTGATAAAACTGGCTGGTAGCTTCAAGCATGATGGAACTATATAAACCGTCATCTTCATCATTGTTTGGGTTTTTTCCATTAATGGCCTGACTCACCGAGCCTTTCACTGCCAAAGTTGGATAACGTGTTAAACGGGTCTGTTCCTTTTGAGCTTTCGCCACTTCAATGCCCGCTTGTGCCGCGATCATTTTTGGAATGGTATTAAACTCAGGTTCACCATATAAATCAGACACTTTCACCAAATCATCTGGAATAATCCAACCTGTACGTGAAACATCAGCACCCAACAATGTTCTTAAATGTTGTTGATACTGGCGTAATAAAGATTGCTGTGCAATCAAACCGGACTGTGCAGCTTGTAAATAAGACTGAGCTTGGATCGGGTCAGCTTGGCTACTAATACCAGCATTTGCACGTAAATTAGCGATTTCCTGAATTCGCTGAATACCCGCAATTTGCTGCTCGGCAATTTTATTTAATTGGAGATAGCGCTGAATGTTGATAATCGACTGAGCCACATCAAGTGCAATATCGTCAATGCTGACCAAAACATTCGCCTGTTCGACTTGGAGTTTGGCCTTCTCAACCGATACACCTGATTTGACTTTACCAAAATCATAAAGCATTTGAGTTGCGTTTAAAGTCAATAACTGCCGACCACGCTCGCCACTACTCAAGTCACCTGTGGTAATACCACCTGAAATTTGAGGATAATAACCTGCCTTCGCAACATCAATACCGGCATTTTGGCCAGCTAAAGTTGAAATGGCTTGGGAAATATCAGGGTTACGCTGGATGGCGATTTTCACCGCTTCCTGTAGAGTCATTTTCCTTGATGGCAAATTTGAATAAGATGAAGCTGCTCTATCATTGAGTTGAACAGTCGGAAACTCCTGCACTCTAGAGCGATCTAGCCTAAAATTACTCAACTCTTGCATCTTAGCGACTTTAAATTCATCACTACTTTTAGGGGCAAAAAGTTGTGATAAGTTGTCTTTTAATGTGTGATATTGCTCACTTGGTTTAGCGGCATATATCACCATAGGTACATGCAGTGAAGTTAAAAGCATCAACCCTTTCAGGAAAGCTGGCTTTTTACATGTCCTTTTTACTCTTCTCTGGTTATATCCAATCATGCTTGTCTTGTTGATCTTGTTTGTTATCGTTTAAAAGCTTTTACATTCTACATATTTTTTTGCATAAAGAAGCATAAATGCAGGAATAATTCACACATTACTTTTTCATTAACTAAAGATTCTAATTTATTGTTTTTAAAAAATAAATATAAAAAAACTAAAAAGAGGTACTGACCTCTTTTTAGCCAAACAGATTAACTTTTTTATTTAAACTGTAAAATCGTCGCCTAAATATACTTTACGGACTTGTTCATTATCCAAAATTTCTTGTGGAGTACCTTCCGCAATTACCGCGCCTTCGCTCACAATATATGCACGTTCACAGATTGCCAAAGTTTCACGTACGTTATGGTCTGTGATGAGCACACCAATACCACGATCTTTTAAGGTTTGGATAATATCTTTAATATCACCTACCGAAATTGGATCGACACCGGCAAACGGTTCATCAAGTAACATAAACTTAGGATCAGCAGCCAATGCACGTGCAATTTCAGCACGGCGACGCTCACCACCAGACACACTCATTCCCAATGAATCTTTAATATGACTGATTTTAAAGTCATTCAACAATTCAGTAAGACGTTGTTGTCGCTGTTGCTTATTTAAGTCTTTGCGTGTTTCTAAAATAGACATAATATTTTCAGCAATTGTCAGCTTTCTAAAAATAGAAGCTTCTTGCGGAAGATATCCGATTCCCTTACGTGCCCGTTCATGCATTGCCAAATCGGACATATCAAGATCATCAAGGTGAATTTCACCTTTGTCCATACGCACTAGCCCAACAACCATATAGAAGCTTGTTGTTTTTCCTGCGCCGTTAGGGCCAAGCAAACCAACAATCTGTCCACTTTGCATACTAAAAGATACGTCTTTGACGACCCAACGTTTACTATAGTTTTTTGCTAAGTGCTTAATACACAAAGTTTGGGGTTGAAGAGCTTGTTGCATTAGTCACGCGCTCCTGGGAAACTTTTTGAAGTTGATGGCGGAATAATAATTTGAACACGGTTTGATGATGAACCTTGAGCTTCAACATCACCTTTGTTCATACTATATTTCAATGAGTTACCACGGATGCTTGAACCATCTTGATATAGATATGCACCACCAGTCAAAGTAATAATGCCTGTATCTGCATTATAAACAATGGTTTGACCCTCGCCTCGTGCAACGCCCTTGTCAGCACTAATTTGCTGTTGGAATTTAGACGGTCTACCTTTGGCAGTAATCGTTTGAATTTCACGTTTAGAGTTTAGCGTAGCAACAATTGAGTCGGCTTGAAGCTTCATCGTACCTTGCTCAATCACGACATTACCCGTATAAGTCGTTAAACCCGTTTTCTCATTATAAGTTGCACGGTCTGCCACTAACGAAATTTGTTGATTACGGTCAGACGGTAAAGCAAAAGTCGAAGCAGATGATAAAGCAACGAATGTAATTACCGCAGCTTGTTTTAGGAAAGCTGAAGAACGTTTTAAATTAAGACTTTGGTGCATACTTTCCTCGAATATTAAAAAATTCGTACTGACCATTATTCAAATTAGCTTTTAACCCTTTGCTGACAAACTCGGCTTGCGGAGATTGAACAACCACTTGGTGATCTGTTTCAATTTCTCGGGTTTTTGGATATCCGGTTAACTCATCAGTTTGGAATTCAATCTTCCCTTGTGGTGCCAGTTTAGTTGCGACCACATCACCCGATAAAATAACTTTACGGTTATCATCGTAGCCATTTGCCTGTTTTGCAAAGAATGTCGCATCAACTTTGCCATCTTTATACATCGAGGCATTAAGTTGATCCAACTTTGATGTTTTTTGTTGCATATCCTGTTCAAGCTGACGAACTTCAGCACGAATATACAAATTGCCTTGATCATCAGTTTGAGTCAAATGGACGCCCTGCGCTGAATATGTCATATTCTTCGCAGAACCAATGTCTAGTTTTTTTGCCTTGCCACTATAGTAGTAATAACCACCACTTATAGCAGCAACCACTACAGCAACAATTGATAAAACTCTGGTATCCATGAGCAGGAATAGCCTACCTTTTTAAGTAATCTTATTATTAATGCGGTACTGCAAGATATTTTTCAAGAAGTTCTTGGTAAATGCCTTTTGCGATCAGCAACATATCACAGACTTCACGTACAGCACCACGCCCACCCATCGATTGCGTAACCAAATGCGCACGGCGACGTACTTCTTCATGACCATTTGGCACAGTAACACTCATACCTGCGATTGCAAAAGCAGATAAATCAGGCCAATCATCGCCCATATATAAGCAATCAGACGGCAAAATATTAAACTGCGCACATGCTTCACGAAGTGCTGAGCCTTTGTCTTCACGGCCTTGAAAAACGAGGTCTACACCTAAATCAGACATACGTTTTTCAACAATATTACTTTTTCTGCCTGTAATAATGATAACTTTCATGCCTGCTTGCTGTGCAAGCTTCATTCCTAAACCATCACGAATATCGAATGATTTAATTTCATCGCCGCTATTGGTTAAGGTTACGAAGCCATCACTCAAAATACCATCAACATCCAGAACCAATGCCTGTAAATGACGTGCTTGTTCTAACAATGCATAAGATGCCATTGATTAATTTACCCCTGCCTGAATAAGGTCATGCATACTAATTACACCAATCACTTTGTTTTGGTCATCTACCACCACAAACTGACTAATTTTTTTCAGGTTCAGCTGTTGTAGAGCTTCTACCGCACGTGCTTCTTGAGAAATCGTTGATGGTTTTTTTGTCATCACTTCTGAAACAGGCAAATTCACATCGAAACCTTGCTGTTTATCAATTAAACGGCGCAAGTCACCATCGGTGAAAATACCAAGCAAATGTTCTTGTTCATCTACAATTGTCGTCAAGCCTAAACGTTTATTAGAAATTTCATAAAGTACTTGATTCATTGGTGTATCTGGTGAAACTTTTGGCAGTTCATCGCCTGTATGCATCAGATGTTTTACATGTAAAAGTAAGCGTTTACCCAACGCACCTGCTGGATGCGAACGAGCAAAATCATCTGCAGTAAAACCACGCGCTTCAAGTAAAGCGACAGCCAGTGCATCACCCAATACTAAAGTTGCTGTAGTACTCGACGTAGGTGCTAAACCTAATGGGCATGCCTCGTCAGATTCGCCTAAAGTTAAAGCAATGTCTGCGTTTTGCGGCATTGGGCCTTTATCATCACGGCTAATGGTAATAAGAGGAACGCCAAGATGTTTGATTAAAGGCATCAACATCATGATTTCATCACTTTTTCCAGAGTTGGAAATCGCAATTAAAACATCACCACGAACCAGCATTCCCAAATCGCCATGTCCAGCTTCGCCCGGGTGCATAAAGAAAGATGGTGTACCAGTTGAGGCGAAAGTTGCAGCCATTTTACGGCCAATATGCCCTGACTTACCCATGCCAGTGATCACAACACGACCTTTACACTGTAACAATATTTCACAAGCTCGATTAAAACTGTCACCAATTTGTGTTGCTAACACGTCTAAGGCTTGTTGCTCAATACGCAATGTTGCTAATGCGCTGCTTTGGAAATCTGTAGGATTGGGCATACGAGTTTGACTCAAAATAATTGATCTGATCTCTTGTGAAGATCGGTGATTTTAATCAAAAGATTTGGGGGCATTCTAACATAACTCAATCATCTACACGTTTTTAAATGTATAAGATTTCACAAGCTTATAAAATTCTTGCATAAACCTTTGTGAAAAATGATGCATCAGTTATGATGTAACACTGTTTTTGTTGAGTGTTTGAAAACCCTTATGCAACCGTTTGTTTTATATAACTCTGAGCAACGAAAAAAAGTTGAATTTGTACCTCGCAAAGAAGGTCACATCGATATGTACGTCTGCGGTATGACCGTTTACGACTACTGTCATATCGGGCATGCTCGAGTTATGGTTGCATTTGACTACATTATTCGTTTCTTACGTAGTCAGGGCTGGAATGTTCGCTACATTCGCAACATTACCGACATTGACGACAAAATCATCAAACGTGCGAATGAGAATGGTGAAACAATCCAACAACTCACCACTCGTTTCATCGATGCAATGAACGAAGATGCAGCCAATTTAGGCTGTGCTGCACCTGATGAAGCACCTAAAGCGACTGAATATATTGATCAGATGCAAAACATGATTGGCAATTTGGTCAATAAAGGCTCTGCTTACCCTGCTGCAAATGGCGATGTTTATTTTGAAGTGACCAAATTTGAAAAATATGGTCGCCTCTCTGGCCGTAAGCTTGATGACATGCAAGCTGGCGCAAGTGAACGTGTTGATGTAGAAGTTGAAAAGAAACATCCTTTTGACTTTGTACTTTGGAAACATGCAAAAGAAAATGAACCATCTTGGGCATCTCCTTGGGGTAATGGCCGTCCAGGTTGGCACATTGAATGTTCTGCAATGTCGACTTGCTGCTTAGGCAATCACTTTGACATTCATGGTGGTGGTTCAGATTTAATGTTCCCGCACCATGAAAATGAAATTGCGCAAAGTGAAGCTTCGACTGGTGAGCAATATGTAAACTACTGGATGCATGTTGGCTTCATTAACGTTGATGGTGAAAAGATGTCTAAGTCTTTAGGCAACTTCTTTACGATTCGTGACGTGATGGAGAAATTCCACCCTGAAGTGATTCGCTACTTTATTGTATCTTCACACTATCGTAGTCCTGTGAACTTCTCTGATGTAGCACTTAAAGAAGCAAAAACTTCTTTAACTCGCTTCTACCATTCATTTAAAGCTTACCAACAAGTGTACGGTCAAACGACAACTGAAACGCTTGATCAAAGCTTTATTGAACGTTTTAACAATGCAATGTGTGATGACTTCAATACTGCTGAAGCAATGGCTGTATTGTTTGAACTCAATAAAGAGTTAAACCGTGCTGTAAAAGAAGAGCAAGCTGACCAAGCGACTGTGCTTTATTCGACATTACGTCACCTCACCAACATTTTAGGTTTGGTACAACACAATGTAGATGATTTCTTAAAATCAGATATTGGACAAGAAGCGCTTGCTTTGTCTGATGCTGAAATTGAAGATTTCATTCAACAACGTGTTGGTGCGAAAAAAGCAAAAGACTTTGCGAAAGCAGATGGTATTCGCCAGTCTTTGCTCGACCAAGGTGTGGTACTTGAAGACACTCGTCAAGGTACAGTTTGGCGTCGTGCTGATTAAACGTTCAATTAGATCACAAGAGTGTTGACACTTTAATGAAACACTCTATAATGTGCTCACATTGCGGGAATAGCTCAGTTGGTAGAGCATAACCTTGCCAAGGTTGGGGTCGCGAGTTCGAGTCTCGTTTCCCGCTCCAAAATTTAAAGACCACCTAATTCGAAAGAATTAGGTGGTTTTTTTATTGTCTATTGATCAATTCAAAATTCGCATTAAAAAAGCTTTATATTTCCATTGCAGTACCATGAAATTTGGAGTGTTATTATGCAAAAGCCGGTTAAGCGCGGAGAAGCGTGGCGCATCACTGTCCGTTATTTAGGCAAACGTTATACAGCTATTCGAGATACTGCGAGTGAGTGTGAACAATGGGCCGCTAAAAAATTATTAGAATTACAATTTTAACAGGCTAATCCTGAGTCTGAAAAAATCCATATCTCCTTCTATGCTTTTTGAAAAGTACTATCAAGAAGAAGGCAGAAAAATGAAGAGTGCCCGCTTAATTGTTCAAATACTTAAATGCCTAAAGAAAAAAGAATAATGAAAATATAATTAATATTTTATGATTAAACCCATCATTAAGTTTTTATTGATATTGAAATTAAAAATTAGCTTAAAAGTATATTATCGCAAAGTCTCCCCCATTGAGGAGACGTTCTAAGTATTAAATGACTTAAGGATGAATTTTTTTCAATCCATCTTCTACAGCAAATTTAGCTTCCTCCCACTGTAAACGTGAACTGCCTTTAACTTGTTCCCATTTAGTTTTCAATTTAGATTCAACCTCGGAAAAATTAATTTCTGCATTATTAGGTACACGATTTTCATAACCTAAACGATAAGCCGCCCGATAATCACGATCATATTCTAGATTCTTGTTTTCAGTATAATATGGCATTTTTTTATAGTTTTCTCGCCAATAATTATCTTCTTCTTGCCAAGAATTACTATCATCTTTTTGATTATTTGTTTGAGCTATATCATTACCTGCTATTCCCCCTACTACACCACCAATAATCCCTCCAACAACAGCACCTGGAGGCCCCCCAACAACACCAAATGCAGCACCTATAGCCGCTCCTCCCAAGGTTCCTGCACTTACAGCTGCCAAATCTTCTCCCCCTTCATTCATATCAGGTACATGATTGTTATTGGTCGGTGGTGAGTTTAAATCTGGACGAGCATTATCATTTGTGGATGAAGTATCTTGTATTGGTTTGCTATTTAATACATTACTATTGGAAGATAGCTCTTTTTGAATCGTATGATTACCATCTGAAATTGATTTTTTTGTATTTACCATTTTCTTACTCCCTATATTTTAAAATCTAGTGTCTTTTAAAAGAGCTAGAATATAAAAAGGATTTTTGGAATATACCGAACAATTATTAGTATAATTTACGTTTCGGTTATTTGTGTTTTATAAGTGTCCACATTAAGTGAGGAGATGTTATTAATTAATAAAAAGTATTTCTCATTTATAAAAATTCTTGTCCAGAGAATCTTCACAATTACATCACGCTTCACCTAACAATCATTATATTTCTCTAGAATAAACATTGCCGATAACATTCCAGCTTTACCCTGACCGACAAGAAATTATGATTTTATTTATACACAATTTAAAAAGCCTAGTTAATTAGTACCAGGCTTTTTAAATTTATTTTTAAAAGATAATAATTATATATTATTTTATATTTTTAAATATATCTTCAGCTGCTTTTAGGTGTTTCGCAACAGCATCACGTGTTTGTACGAGCATATTTTTTAATTCAGAACTTTTCGTGTTTGGTATTAACTGCTTATCAATTATTGTCAAAACTTTACGGTGAACTTTAACTTGACTCATCATATAATTTTTATCAGTATCTGATGTTATTTGATTAAGCTTACTAACAATTTTATCACTATCATTTTGCAATGATTTACTAAGATTACTGGTTTGTGAAATCAACTGTAACCGACTTGCCAACGCTTGTGCATTTTTTTCATTGGCTGAATGTTCTTTAATCATCATTTCAGCATATTTCTTAGCTTCATCCATTTTTAGTTTTGGCAATGCAGTTTTTGCCTGCTTAATTTCACCATTATTAGCTGTACTTAATATCTTGAAAATTTGACTATCAGTCAAATTTTCATGGTTTTCATTTAATATTTTAGAGTGATTCTTCCCATCATTTATAGTTTGTTGATTCGCTGCCATAATCTCAAATGCACTGAAGCTTAAAACACCACTAATTGCGATACAGCTAATAATTTTCTTCGTTAAAATAGCTTTCATACCAATATCCTTTAACTTAATTCATGAGTATTTACACTTATGGGTAGCTTTTTCACATTTCCATTCTATATCCCTACTTGTAAATTCAAGCTTGGGTTTATTTATTCATTATTTCAATCAATCATATTTATACCGCTCGTTGAATATTCTTCGCAAAGAGGTAAATAGCTTATTTAAAGTAGATGATATAAATTTAATAATGAATCATGCATCTGTATCCAATCTTATTAATGTAAATATAAAATATATATAATTTTAAAAAACATTAACTTAAAAACAATTTTTATTTTTTATTTTTACGAAAATAACAATAAAGCTCGTTATATTAACTTATAGACACTAAAGCTAAAATTAAATATATTCAAAGAAAATTTAAACAAATTTAACTTATTCGCACATCTATAAAAAAGCGTTCTCCTAAAGACTTTAATTCACATACTGCACACACAAACAGTGACATGCACTTTTGTAGATATCGTATGAGCTGTGCATCCTGAAAGTAGAATACACAGCGAAATCAGAACCTTCATAGTGAAACGCGGTTAGCGATCCAACCATAAAAGAATTGCTCTTGGGTAGGATTTCGTTCACAGATTTCAATGTAACGTTGGCCTTGCATGATATTAAGAACTCGAACTAATACCTTCTTTCCTTCTTTACCGCGCTTAGCCAGTGTTAGTGAAGAGGTAAGTGAGAAATAAAGTTCTATCTTCCAACCTAAGCTAGCCATTTCCCCCCAACACTCACATATTTTTAGCTAATTCTTTTGCCAAACATTGTTCATGCCAAGTGGTTTGAAAATTTTCGACAGCTTTTGACTTAATGAGAGGATCTTCAAATAGCTTTGAAGAATATGCAGATTTGATAAGCTCTTGATAAAGTTGTTTGGCTTGTTGCTCTTCAAGATGATTGGCGATGTCGTGTAACTCTTTAGCGGGCACTTCATGTTGTCTAGCATCCATCACACCACTCGCTGCTTTTTTCACAGTTTCACAGTAATGAAGTTCCATAGCTTCTGATGCTGCATAACATTGAATTGAAATCGCGCTTATAAAGAGGAATATAAATCTCATAATCTCACCTTAATTTGACGCGCAAGGTTATCAATTAATCTGCCCAAATTTAAGTTAAAAAAGGTTATTTTTGTTTTCTCTTCTTTTATTTCACCTTTTGCACTTCAGTATTAGAAGCTCTCAGCACTGTTCCATCCGCCGCGACTGGTGCCATAAATGGAATTTGCTGACCTGTAGTTTTATCAATTAACAGAGAATGGCGCTCACCACTTTCAAATAGGTTTTGCTCTCCCCATTGTCGTAAAGCCACAATCACTGGAAACAGTCTTTCCCCTTTATTGGTCAATACATATTCCTGATAAGCCGTGCCATCCGAAGCATCTTGTAGTTCAAGAACACCAGCATCTACCAACTTTTTTAGGCGATCTGAAAGAATATTTCGCGCCACTCCCAAGCTCCGCTGAAAATCTCCAAAACGGCGCATTCCATCAAAAGCATCACGCACAATAAGCAGTGACCAACGATCTCCTATGAGATTGACACAGCGCGCAACAGGACAAGGTTCATCTTTTATCAGTGTAGAGTTCGCCATTGAGTTTCCTAACCAATCATCAGCAAAAAGTTATCTAGTTGCATTTTAAAACTAGTCGATCTAACATTCAACTAGTTGCATTTTAAAACTAGATTGAATGGAGTTAGGACAATGAAAGCTTCTCTTGCATCTTCAACTTCATCCGCCGAAAGTGATAAACCGCTTCCAAGCATGGCTCGTGGCGTAATTTTGTTGTTTGCTATAGCAAGTGGTGCAAGCGTAGCAAATGTCTATTATGCCCAGCCCTTGCTCGACATTTTGGCCAAGGACTTTAATGTTAGTCATGCCGCCATTGGTGGTGTGGTGACAGCTACTCAAATAGGTTGTGCCCTAGCCTTAGTGTTTTTAGTGCCGTTAGGTGATTTGGTAAATCGGCGTCGGTTAATGACACTGCAACTACTGGCCTTAATATCTGCATTGCTTGTGGTTGCCTTTGCTCATTCTATGATTATTCTTTTGGCAGGAATGCTTGCGGTAGGTTTACTCGGCACAGCCATGACTCAAGGACTTATTGCCTATGCTGCAAGTGCTGCTCTCCCACATGAGCAAGGACATGTGGTCGGTACTGCACAAAGTGGTGTGTTCATTGGTTTACTGCTTGCCCGTGTATTTTCAGGGGGAATTAGTGACGTGGCGGGTTGGCGCGGCGTGTACTTTTGCGCAACCATCATCATGCTCATGATTGCATTCCCCCTTTGGAGACGTCTCCCTCATTTAAATATTCAACCCAGTGCCATGCGCTACCCGCAGCTTCTAGCCTCTATGTTAAAACTACTACGCCAAGAAAAAGTGCTACAAGTGCGCGGCGTGTTAGCTTTACTCATGTTCGCCGCATTTAATATTTTTTGGAGCGCATTGGTACTGCCGTTAAGTGCCCCGCCTTATAGCTTCTCGCATACTATTATTGGGTCTTTTGGACTCGTTGGAATGATTGGTGCTTTGGCTGCTGCACGTGCGGGTTACTGGACCGATCGTGGATATGCTCAGCGCACAAGCTTGGCAGCACTGTTAATGTTACTGCTCGCTTGGGGTCCACTTTCACTCATGGCTCACTCGCTCTGGGCACTCGTGATTGGCATCGTATTGCTAGACTTGGGCGGACAAGCCTTACATGTGACCAACCAGAGTATGATTTTTCGTACTCGTCCAGAAGCGCATAGCCGTCTTGTTGGTCTATACATGCTCTTTTATGCGGTAGGTAGTGGATTGGGTGCAATCAGCACAACAGCGACTTATGCTTATGCAGGTTGGCTTGGTGTATGTGCCTTAGGTGCAGGTGTTAGCCTTCTGGCATTATTATTTTGGTGGATGACACGTCATATCGTGCCTCAAATCACTAATGAAAAAGATAACAATATACAAATAAATAAAATATAATAATCCAAAGTTTTATAAGCCCATGAATAAGAAAGTTTAGTCTTTAAATCTTAAGTTCGAACGGTAATAGAATGAAATCTTCTTTAACAATCTAAAGATTGATATGCAACTTTAGACAATTACTATCAAATATATGCAAATCCCTATAGGAACAAAATTGGGTATTAATAATAAATTGCTTTACACGGTTGTATTTGCCCTTGTTGCAGGATGTCATCAACAAGAAGCAAACGACAGTACCAATGCTGTGAAACTCCCAGCCTATCAGTACGATGGTTTCTCTGGTTCAGCACGCTTAAAAGGAAACTTGGAGTTAAAGCAAGGATGTCTTTATGTGAAAGATATACTCATTGTCTTTCCAGAACATAGCGCTCAGTGGGATGCTGAAAAAAGCACTTTAAGTTATAAAGGTCAGCAGATCGGCTTAGGGGGCATATTAGATATTGCTGGAAATATTGGTGATTTTGAGCAAGACAATCTACGCATTAAACATTTGAGTCCCATGTGTGATCATCAGAATATTTGGTTTGCTGGATAAGGTTTTGTCAAGAGTATGAGTAAAAAAGCCCCCGTCTGGGAGCTTTTTAAAATTCGTTTAGCAGCCTAAAACTTAACTTGGATGAATTTCTGCCGTCAATCTTTGCAAGTCATGACCCGAAGGTGCTTGGTAAACACGTAAACCAAACTCGGGAAGAATCGCAATTAAATGGTCAAAAATGTCTGACTGAATTGCTTCATAAGAAACCCAGGCAATTGTGTTGGTAAATGCATAAATTTCTAACGGCAAACCTTGGCTGGTCGGCTGTAATTGACGAACAATAATGGTTTGATTTTGAGCAATGCCCTTGTGCTGACGTAAGTAAAATTCTACATAGGCCCTAAATGTACCAATATTGGTTAGACGGCGCTTGTTGTAACGAGATTGATTGCTTAGATGCTTATTGAATTCTTCAATTTCAGAGTTCTTTGCATTTAAGTATTGATCTAACAACAAAAAGTCTTTGAGCTTTTGTTGCTCTTCATCACTCATGAAATGAACGCTACTTTGGTCAATAAAAAGTGAACGCTTCATTCGACGGCAACCCGAATTGCTCATACCACGCCAGTTTTTAAATGTGTCGGTCACGAGCTTATTGGTTGGAATGGTGGTATAGGTTTTATCAAAGTTTTGAACAGTCACTGTATGCAGTGAAATATCAATTACATCACCATCTGCATTGAGTGATGGCATTTCAATCCAGTCTCCAATACGTACCATGTCATAAGAGGCAATTTGTACACTCGCCACCAAAGACAAAATGGTGTTTTGGAAAACCAGCATTAATACCGCTGCCATTGCACCAAAACCTGCAAGTAAAGTGAACACATCCTTTTTAAGGAATGTTCCCAAAATCATAAGGCCACAGACAACAAATAAAATGAGTTTAACCAGTTGTAAGTAACCTTTAATCGGTTTGTTTCTAGATTTTGGATTACGCTGATAAATAAGATTAAAGATATTTAACAGCTCGCTGACCGTAAGCGCGAGTGTAAGAAAAATGAATGCTTGCGCCGCCATCTCTACAAAAGCAATAAACTTCGGAGATAGATGAGGAACCGTTGCAATACCGTTCATAATCACAACGGCAGGAACAATATTTGCAAATTTCTTTATAACGCTATGCTGAGCAAAAATAGACTGATTTGGTGATTTGAGTTTTGTGACTAAATGACGAACGCCCCGAACAATAATGCGTTTGGCAATAAAATTTGCTATTGCAGCAAATAAAATCAAAATCGTGAGTGAAACCAACATTTCTAGCCAAGGATATTGACTTAACTCACCCCGAATATCACGGAAAAAATTTAAAAAATCCAAACCTATACACCTTTAAAATTTCTTTTGTAGAATTTTAGGGGTTAAGAACGGTTCTCATAAGGTTTGTTTACATATGTAGTCATAAATACAACAACTAAGTTATATACCCTGCCCAAATTTAATTATGATCCGTTAATTTTAAAGCTTCATTTGCTTATGTTTTAGACCAATTATATAAACTAGATCAGGCTTATCAGTTCATTTAGAATAAGGCGTTAAACGAATAATTCTGGTTTGAGTGAGTGAAATTTTCTGATTTTTTGACTTTTATTGGAACAGTCTGGTTCAGCTTATTGTTTATCTATATTGCTTGGACCTTTTTTCTTAAAAGTCAGGTTCAAAGATTTTTAATTTATAAAAGAGGAAAGATGACTTCTGCCGAGGTCGTATATTTTCAAGACTCATTAGCTAAGGTGCAATATCGCCCTTTATGTTATATCAAATTGAAATTCCAAACTGAGCAAGGCCAAATCACTACTGAAAATCTAAAGGTGCTTATTGCTAAGCAAGATCACTATAAATATAAACTGGGTAGTATTATCAAAATTAAATATGATCCCAAAAATTTAAAGAATATTTCGATATTGGGTGAAGTGATGATTTAGGTCATTAGAGATTATTTAAAAAGTAGGATAAACCTTGAGGTGCGCGTCCATTTAAACGACTACTTGTAGTTACTCGAACCAGATTGCTCCAAGTAATATTGCAACAATGATTGATCAATTTTTTGATTAAAGACACGTCTTCATGACATGAGATAGGCTCAAAGCCACCAACCAAAAGATAAACCTCTGCACTAAAACTTAAATTTGCCCCGTGAATATGCGCGTGGTCCATCTGATCTTTATAGTGCGCTAAATATTTTTGCTGTTTCGTTATAGAGAGATGACTAAAATCGTCTAGCGTTACAGTACCGCAAATTGCATCTGTGGGTTGATGCTGGATTTGATAACGCAACCAATCTGGACTCACCACAGTGTCTGCATCGGTACATGCAATCCAAGTTACACCACGCCCGATTAAATGCCGGATTCCTAAATCCCTCGCCTTGCCGACACATGCATAGTTGCATTCAATCCAGTTAATGTGATGGCTTTGGACAATCAACCGCGACTGGTCTGTACAGCTATCGAGTACAACAAGCACTTCTACCTCATAACCAGAAATATTATCTATGGCGACCTGAATAGATTGCAAACAGGAAGATAAATAGTATTCTTCGTTATGCGCTGGAATGACGATACCTATTTTCATCTTAGTTTTTCCTGCTGTGCTAAAGAGGAAGTGTTCGCCGTCCACAGATCAATCATAAAATCTGGATCGTTTAAACTGAGGTAATGATGAAATGGAAAATGTTGCTGAAAAGCTTGATGGACTTGCTCTGCATTTAATTCAAAATCTTGAATTTCATGGCGCCAGTGACAACACAGAATCTCACCGTCATCATTTAAACTATGCTTTAATTTTTCAATAAACTGATGCAATTCATCTGCCGATAAGTAATAGGCCATCTCACTAATTAAAATCAGGTCAAACTTTTGAATTGAGTAGTCTTCGGGTATTTTCCTGTTCTCAACCACAACATGCTCAAACTCTTGTAGCCGTGCGGACGCCAATTGAACAGCACGCGCAGAGACATCTATACACAGTAACTCCTCGGCTCTTTGCGCCAAATGAAAACTTAAATGTCCATTTGAACAGCCGACTTCTAGCACCTTTAGGTAGCGGGGTTTTGTCAGCAGTGCGAGACAAATTTGTCTTTTACGAGCTTCATACCAATGAAAGTCGTAGCCCCATGGATCACTGTTATGACGATATAAATCTTCAAAGTACACGCGAGAATGAATCACTCAAATAAACCTCATAAGGCATTAAAAGACGATTAATCGCACTTGGAGATAGCACTGCGGCATTCCCCGTGCTTTCATCTGCTTCTAGTTGGGTTTTAAACTGCAAAATTGCTTGATGTTTTTTAGTTAGCTGTTCTTGTGTTAAGGAAAATGCTTTTGCTCGGTGCCAATCAATGCGTGGGTCTAAAGGCTCTGCCCAATGCCAAGCCCAGATTAATACGTGTAAACAAAGTAGTTGCTTAGCGGTTGCATAGGCTTTTACGGTTTTACCTACTGCTTCATGGTCTGGGTGACCATCAAATTCATAGCTACAAATTAGAATATCGTCGGCTTGAACTAACTTATCTAAACTCTGCCGCAGTTGATCAGTTTGCAAATGGATCTGGCCATCTAACAAATTAAGCTCTACACGCTCGGTTGACTCTGCTACGCCTAGACAATTTAAGGCTGCCAAGCTTTCTTGCGGACGAAGAATATTAAGCTGATCTAGAGAATATTTTGTAGAGTTAGGATGACTTTGGGTGCCGTTACTTACCGCTAAAACCAAAATCTTGCAGTTCAGTGCAATAAGTTGCTGCATTAATCCGCCACAACCAAGCACTTCATCATCAGGATGTGGCGCGACAATCACCACTCTTTTTGAGCGAAATAGCTCAAGATCTAAAGCTGCTAACGGTTGTTCTTTAAATGCCTTTAACCATTGCTCTTTGGCCGTACCCTCACCAAAAATAACGCGGTCTTCAACCAATGGATGTTTTAAAGTTCCCATAAGCTTTGCTCCGACACACAGAGTTCTGCAATTTGTTCATAGTCAAAAGCAGCATGACTTTGCCTGATAAACACAGGCAGATCAGCCATGAGCTGAGCAAATGTGGCATCTTCACAAAAAGGACGAGCACCCAAGGCTTTCCCTACTCGCTCAATAATGCTCAGGCAGCATTGTTCTGTTTGAGCACGTAATATGCGTATTTCCCGCTCATGACTTAGCGTTGGTTTATGGTCTATGAGCTTGGCAACATATTGAAAATACTGCTTAGTGATTTCTAGCTGCTGAGCGACCTCACCTAAATATAATTTTTTATAAGGATTCGGAGTTGCCTGACAGCTTTCTTGCAAAAAGTTAGCTAGACGCACGGCGGCACCATACCAACAGGCCGCTACACCTGCTGCACCATGCCAAAAACCTGGGCGTTTTAAATAACTATTTGGCTGACCAATCAATTTAACAGGTGTATTTTTAAAAGTTACTTGCGCAGTCTGTGTCGCATGCATACCTACAGCGTTCCAGTGGCTTAAGTCGGTTGTAATGGATGGATGACTTAAGTCGGCAATACAAAGCTGCGCCTGCCCTTGCTGATCTTTATAACTTATTAAAGCTTTTTCAATGAATTCAGCACCAGAGCACCAAGGTTTTATGCCATTACAAAGATTGTCTTTTATTTGCAATGGTGCTGGTCCACCGTCTGCTGCCCAAACTGCCCAAGTCTGGTCATCTATTTCTTGTTGATAACCCAATTCATTTAAAATGCTTAAAGCATCACAATGAGACTCAAAAAGCTTGGCTAGACTTAAGTCGACTCCAGCAATCTGCGCAAAAAGTTGCCAACGTTGATACGTCTGACCCGAAGCTGGATGAGGCAAATTTTGAGTTAAATTTACAAGCTGAAAAAGTAAATTTATACGAAGCTTACTTTTATCTTCAGCTAGGGCAGCTTCAAATTCACTCAAACTGCTTAGTATCGTCATGTTTATAGGTATTTTAATATTCATTGCAAATAATTATTTATAAGACTTAACCCAACCATAACTAAAGATTTCTGTTTAGATAAACATATAAATTGTAATAAAAAGAAAAATATTATTAGTTTTATATCTAATTATTTCACTGTTACTCAAATATCACGATTAAGTGAACTTATAATCCGATCATGTAAGGTTTATTAAAAACTCAACATTTAATCGATTATTTAAAGTAGTTTAGTTCTTACCGTTTTTCTATTTCCAAAGAAGAGGTCTAAAATGAACACTTTAAATATTAATGATATTAAAAAACACGCAGATGTTATTGCTTCATGTGGTACTAAAGTAGGTACTGTGGACCATCTCGATGGTGAAAACCAGTTAAAACTCACCCGAGACGAAAGTGGTCAACATCACCTCATCCCTACTGGGTGGATTGGGGAAGTAAAAGAAGATCAGGTTATTCTGAATAAAAATTCAGAGGAAGTTAAAGATCAGTGGCAAGCGATCTAAACTTCTAAGCTAGCTAGTTTTAGCTAGATTAAAATAAAATAAATTTATAATTAAAAATTTAAATTATAAAAACCAAAGCTCCTTTTTATTAAGGAGCTTTTTTTATTCATCTCATATTTAAAATAAATAAAGCTTACCCTCGTGTTGTGTCAAATCTACCCAGTCTTTAACAGAGCTGCTTTTATCTCTACAAACCTTTTTGAGACTCATTTTGTCCCTTAAGCACATGGTGATCAATTTTACTTAATGCTAAAAATTGTCCATTCGCATTAAATGAACAATTATGAATAGGGTGACATATATGATCACAGGGAATCATCAGCTTAAAGCAAGAAAGGTCCATTTCGATTTTACCGAATCATCGGTCTGTTGGATGCCGAATGATCCTCTATGCTCGCATGTCGCCAATGGCATCAACATGCTCTTGCCCGCTGGTGAATTTTGGTTTTGCCGTGTGTTTAATAAAACCCTGCCCTTAATTACCGATGAAACACTAAAACAAGAAGTGATTGGATTTGTCCGTCAAGAAGCTGCTCATGCACGTGCCCATGAAAAAGCACAGGACTTCTTACGTGAAAATGGTTACGACATTCAAGAAACACTCAACCGTGCCCATTTTGTTTTTAATATTTTATTGGGTGACAAACCTCTAGGCATACCATTTTTAAAAGGCGAAAAGCTTGATGAATATTGGTTACTTTTTCGGGTAGGCGTGATTGCTGCAATCGAGCACTTTACGGGAACCATTGGTCAATGGACGCTGGACAGTAAGACTTGGGACCAAGCTGACCCTGCTATGGCAGATTTGTTCCGTTGGCATTTGGCTGAAGAAGTTGAACATCGCTGTGTTGCTTATGATTTATTTGAGCACCTTTTGACAAACAAGTTTGGGTTTTATGTGTCGCGCCAAGTGATTATGGCGGCGGGTTTCCCACTGTTTATTTACTTCCTTGCTGACTTTGCCCGTAGTTTAGGTAAGCAAGATTTAGAACACGAAGATATTCAAAAATTGATGCGCTGTGGCTACTTCAAAATTATTCGTGAATTTGAAAAAACCGCAACTCGCTCAGACAACTTACCGACCATTAAATATTTGTGGAAAGCGACGTTAAGATGGGTTTCTCCAAAATTTAACCCAATTCATGAGGGAGACACCGAGCAAGCTTTAGCTTATATGGCTCGCTCGCCTGCGGTTCAATATTTTGAAGGTATGGCGCAGGCTGCAAAACCTGTGTAATTGAGCTAAGCACTTAATTAAATGCTAAGAAAAGCCTCCTTTTTGGGAGGCTTTCTTTCGTTTAAGAGTTATCTAGACCGACACAGATTAAAAAGAAACAATCGAACTAGCGCGCTTTCATCAATGCTGTTTTTTTCAAAAAGTCGGAACATCGCCCCGTCAATCATACATAAAAACATGTAAGCGTCTTCGACTGAGGCAGTAGTTTTGACAGTTAAAAGTAGTTTATAAATTTCATTGATGAGCCAAGTTCGGTACTCAATCGTAACGCCATAGGCCTTGGGATAGACTCTTTTAATTTCAAACAATGCCTTAAAGGGTAAATGATATGGCCCTTCTAAACTCGCATGTAAAAAGTAAATTTGCTTAAGTTTATCCAGCACCATAAGTTCATTGTAAGAATAGAGAATTGAAAACACTTTGTCTTTTAGCGTGTCTTTTTGGAAACTGATACACCTCTCGATTAGCCGTTCTTTTGAGTGAAAGGCATTATAAAAAGTGGCTTTGGAAACTTTGGCTTCACTAATAATTCGGTCGACACCAACTTTATGAAACCCATAGTGATTAAATAAGTCTTTTGCTACGTAAAGCACTTTTAATGCTTTAAAGGAAGATTGTAAATTTGGCATAGATATACCGCTTAAAATAATTTTTTGTTGTATGTAAATGAGATAGAAATGCCGTCACTCTTAAAATGAGTGCTAAAAACAGGCATGCAAAAGCCGCACAAAATGGCGTGCTGACCTATCTCAAGTTTTATAGTTGCTGACTTTTAGATTCTTAAAGTGTAGAAAACCTAGAGTCGATTGAACCAATTTATAGAGTATTTAAACGATATAAATAGTGAGACTTTGGCGTAGGTCAATTTAGAAAAAGTAGGCATGAATGAAATCCTATATGCATAAAATTTCTGCCAATCACTGCTAAATGATTATGGTGGCAGAACGAAAGAGGGTTAGCAGACTGGGCATATAGAACCAGCACGCACAAGGCGTCCCCCTTCCGTCCTACCGCTACGAATGGGGGACGAACGAGTTCGCCACCAAAAAATTGCTTTTTTGATGCGCTATACGCTCTCGGTCTGCTAAAACCGACTGGCAATGTGGCCAGCAGGCAAAGGATAATCGGAGGGGTTTTAGGTGTCAATATTCTGAATTAAAGAAATCATATACTGAATATAAAAAAACCTCTTTAAATAACAAGAGTTTTACAAACTTAGATATCAGTATCTATACTCTATAATTCACTAATGTGCTCGTCCTGCTTTTTCGATTTAAAAGCTTCCTTCTTAAAAGTATGAAGAAAAAGCCAGCTATCTGCTGATTTCTCTATATATTTTAGACAAAGGAACCCACATACCAAGCATATTAAAAAGATTGAAATCTTTAAAAATAGATTTAAATACATCCCTTCTTGAAAATAACTACTAATTTGCTGCATATATATGTTGAATTTTACAAAAGGAATTAAGCCTATAAATGTAAAAAATATATACCCTAACACTGAATAAAAGATTTTTGATTTAGTGTGTTTTATAGTAAAACCACTAATATTCTCTTCCTTATCTCCTATACGTTTCAGTCGCCCTCGAACTTTAATGAATTCTTTAATCCATAAATCCGCATTTTCGTATTGGGCAAAGAACTTCGCCTCCCTATATGTTAAAGTATCATGATTGAAGAGAGATTTAGCTAATCTATCTTTGTAAAGTATTGATCTCCTCTCCACTTCTTCATGTTCAAATTCCTCTGCTAATTTCAGGAACTCAGCCTTAATTTCACGTTCATGTTTGAGTCTAGCAAGTCTATTATTTAAAAAGACAACCATGATCGGAACTATTAACACCCCAAGAATTTTTAAAAAATTTTCTATATTAAAAGTATTCTTATAAAAAACTTTAATATTTTTTATTAATTAATTTTTTTGTCAATAAAATTCATAAATAATTTCTTTGATTAAAATTTTTTTATTCTTTAATATTCATTTTTAATTTAAGTAAAATTAAATAGCTTGAGTAGAGAATTTTAAATGGTTGATAATATTATTCACTTTAAAAAAAGAAGAGAAAAAAAAGGCTTGATTTTATCAGGTGCAGGTGGAGTTAAAAATGAAAATGGTATTGTAGCTAAAGAATTGCACGATGAAGATTTAATGTACTATGGCTTATATTGGGATAATATAATTATAACCCAGATCCCAATGTTTCAATTTTCCAATCCACTTATTGATCAATTCCGGAGCAATGGTGTAGTAGATTTTTTTCAAAATGCTCCACCTGAATCTGTACATTCATCCCAAATGCAAAAACTGGCTTTAGAATCACTTATAGCTTGCCAAAGTGTAAAAAAGCAAAATAAAGAATTTGATTGGTTAATTTACAATAATGTTTCAGATAGCTTTAATGGCATAGATTCCGAAGAAATCTTAGAAGCACATGCTATTAGGATTAAGATTGCAGAATGCTTACCATATCCTAGTAAATATGTTCCGATTGATGTGTTAAGAAGATTTAGAGAAGACAATATTGAACAACTTGATAACTTACATTATGAAAAATACAAGTTATTCGAAAAAATTAGTAATTTTGATAGTAAAGATAAAAGAGAATTAGCTGAACAATATGAAATCACTGCTTTTGATAAAGCTATTAAAGATTATCAAGATGTTTTTGCAGCTCGCTTCCCTGCATACTCATTAAAACCAATTATTGCTGATATAAAAAATAATAAACCCACTTTATGGGAAATAGGTGCAACTGTTGGAGATATGTTGTTAACTGGAGGAAGCCTAGCAGGTATTTATAATGTTGGTAAATTAGGACTTGAAATTTTTGGTAATAAACAAAAAATCCATCAAGCCAAACTTAACTCCCCTCAGTTCCATTTTATCTCAAACGCTATTGAACAAGGCGTAATTCTACAAAATTATAAGTCATGAAAATTTGTATTGTAGGCCCTTCTGGTGCTGGTAAAACAA
This sequence comes from Acinetobacter sp. 826659, assembly GCF_000588515.1. NCBI lineage: Bacteria > Pseudomonadati > Pseudomonadota > Gammaproteobacteria > Moraxellales > Moraxellaceae > Acinetobacter > Acinetobacter sp. 826659. The sequence goes on from NZ_JFYD01000006.1 coordinate 270,498, forward strand.
CTATCACTAAGAAATTAGCTGATGAATTAAAGATATCAACTTATGGGTTTGATGAAATCTACTGGAATATAAGTGGAACTGAGTTTGTAAAGAATTCGGAAGAAACAATCTCAAGTGGTACTCAAGAAATCGCCTTACAAGATAGCTGGATTGTAGAAGGAGCTTACGATAAACGCTTACTTCCATTACTTCTTGAATGCTCTTTAATTTTAAAAATGGAAGTTCCTTTTTATTTAAGAACAATAAGGCTTTTACAACGTTATTTAAAGTCTATATTTACACGCAAGAAACCCAAAGAAAATCTAAAAAATACATTAGAACTGATTTGGTTTTCACATAGTTTTGATAAACGTTTAGAAAAATTTTTGAGTAGTAATGCTCAACTCTCTAAAAAGACTATTCCTTTTAATAACTTTTCAAAAGCTATAAATATTATTCAGACTATTTTTAAAAACAATTAATTCATTTATGAAATCATGATGAAAGAACGGAGGTGGGTTAACAGACCAGTCATCTAGGAACTGGCACGCACAAGGCGTCCCTCCTCCGTTCTTTCGCAGAGAATAATAAGAGCGACTATATGTGTCAATATGATCTTAGGTGGATTTTTTGAAACTTATTTTCTATTTTAATTGGCAGATTATATTTAGTAATACACCGATAAAATGGATAATTAAATCCATCTTATCGGCTTTCTAGAATCGGGTTTTTTAAAACCTTATTTTTTATTGTTTAATATATTTTGGGAACTCTTTTAAAACCTTATGGCAAAAGTGTCCCTGTGTATCCGCTTTCTTACGTTCTTCAAATTCCTTCATACCAAATTTCATAACCTCTCTACCGTATTTTTCACCAAGGTCATGTTTAGTACATTTTGCGGCAGCATCCTTTAACTCTTCTGAGTAATAGTGATAATTACAATCGAGCTGAGCACGGCTTAAAAAACCATGTAGCTCTACTGCTTTCTCACACTGTGTTTGCTCTAGAAGATTTCTAGACTCTTGAGCAGCATAAATTGATGTTGCTACGAATAAAGTGAAAATCGTTACTAAAAAATTACGCATTATTTCCCCGACAAAGTTATTAAAAGTATTAGTGATAATATTGCGGGCGTATTAAATAATAATTATTTATAAGTGTCTATTAATAATAAAGAAAATGGGATAACCCTCATCTCTTTTGAATACTTAATCACCTTAATAAAATTGGGTGATTAATTTTTATCAAGTGAATGATATTAAATTTGTTTTATAACCATCTTTAATATTATTCGAGTTATTCGAAAAAAGAGTTTTAGTGATATTTAATCCATTTCTAATCTACTAAAACCCTTATTCATAACACTACGTTAAAACCCTAATTTCTTAAAGACAAAATAACCCACATGGCTTTCAAAGCTACCGTCATTTTGAATTTTGAAATATTTCTTCACAAGGTCAGATGAACCTTCCTGCAAATAACGTAAAGTTTTGATTTGATCTTCAGGCGTTTTCATTCGCTTTACCCAACTATCAAAGTCTAACGAAAGCGTTTGTTTGTCTAAACCCACCAAATCAAAGCCTGCATCTTCAATAAAATAGACCCACTCTTTCACACTATAGTTTCGTACATGACTTGGGTCTCGAATCGTTTCGATGGTCTGTAAAAACGTATCTAATATTGGCGAGCTAGAGCTAATAATGTCTACAAAAATAACAATACCATCTGGCTTAAGCACGCGGTTTACTTCTTTCATGGCAGTCGGAACATGTTGCCAATGATGCGCAGAATATCGGCTAATAACCACATCAAACTGCTGATCACTAAAAGGCATATCTTCAGCAATGCCCTGCTGCACAAAGATATTTTTTAATTTGCGTTGGCTAGCCGTCTTAGACACGGTGTCTAACATTTCATGAGATAAATCGTAGGCAAAAACAAGGTCCGCATGCGGAGCAACATTGTAAGAAACATGCCCACCACCACAGCCTAAATCAAGAACTACAGCTTTTTCAATTTTCTGAATTTCATTAATAAATTTATTAAATTCAATACCTTCAGAATGAGCTTGGCTATTTAAATAGTCGAGAGATTTATTTTGATATTGTTTTTGATTTATATCATGCTGGGTGATCATAACCTTGCTCCTCCTTTGTAATGGAATTACATTAAAGGAAAAGTTAGATAAAAAATAATGATTAGTTTTTCTTCAATTGATAAATAAAAGTTATTATTTGATTTGTTTTGATATGTCATGCCAGTTAATAAAAATAAGATTTAAAGATTAATAAGAAATCCGCAAAGAGCACTGTTTAGTCACCCTTACTGAAACAGTGCTCTTTGCTCCATCCCAACCTCTATCCAGAAAGGTTCGATGCATAGAAATAGTGTATTTACCTTTGACTCAAAATGTTTCCTGTATTTTTTAAAATTTTTAAACATTCGCAGCATAAAAATGAAGTATATTGAATTTTATCAGAAGATTCTTCTTTGGTTTATATTTTGAACAGAACAGAATACACACTAGATCGTATAGATCGGAAAATTTTATCTGCATTACGTGGAAATGGCCGTTTAACTGTAGCTCAACTGGCCGAAGAAGTAGGTCTTTCATCTTCTCCGTGCTGGACTCGCCTGAAACGTCTGGAAACTTTAAAAATTATTGAAGGATATACAGTAAACGTAAACCAAAAAGCGATTGGCATTCATGAAGTTTTTTTTATTGAAATTACTTTAGAGCGCCATGATGACGAAATGCTAGAAAATTTCAGTGAAGCATTAGCAGATATACCTGAAGTAGTGGAAGCGCATCTCGTCACAGGTGACTATGATTATCTGGTTAAAGTAGCAGTCAAAGATGCTGACCATTACGAACGATTTTTAAGAAAGAAACTTTATTCAATTAAAGGAATACGCCACACCCGTTCGACCTTCGCCCTACGCCCTCTCAAATCTGCTAATACAGCCGATTTAATGTTAATTGAATAAAAAGGTTAAACGCTGACAGTTAAATCTTTAATTTATTGATTTTAAAATATTTATTAAGGAAAAACCTAGAAAATATAACAGATGATAGCTCTGTTATATTTTTTTTAAAAAATTCTGTATCTATGATTACAGCCATCACTTCTTCAAAATGTAATTAATCTGAATTGGAGGCATCGCCATGAACATTTTGAAGAAAAAAAATAAGGCCAGTTTTGTATTCTTTATTATTACTCTCTACTCGTTTATTGGGTTTGGCTTAGGCTTCGTAATTTGGGAATACTTTTTAAAGGCCTAGTTTGCTAAAGAAGCGCTAACTCACCTCAGTAATAATTTCTGAAGTGATTTCTTTACTACGATGATATGCGGCCTTCATAGCTAAACGTATATCATCAGATACATTTCCTAGCTCAAACATTCTGAGTGCTGATTCGGTAATCCCGTTAGCCAAGGTCACCTTGCCACACAGATCCGCTGGCGGGACATTACTTTTACGGACCATTTCAACTGCGCCACTAGCCGCTTGGAGTGCTAAATCTAGAGCAAATTGTTTATCAAGTCCTAAAGAAACCCCTGTCTTTATCATGCTGTCTAAAATATAGAAAAAGTAAGCCGGCCCAGAACCAGACAAAGCAATAATTGCGTCTGACTGCGTTTCAGACGGCGCCCAAAAAGTCTGACCCGTTGCAGAGTACAGCATTTCGATTAGGTCTTTATCAAGCTGGTCCATTTGCTCTGAAGCAATAAGCACATGTGTCCCCGTATGCGTCAGCACAGGCGGATTTGAAATTACACGAACAATTTTTTTCGAACCCGTAAAACGAGTCAAGTTTGCAATATCTACTCCCGCCATCATAGAAACTATAATTTTACTAGCTAACCATTTTTTTAGCGGTATAAGTGTCTCTTTTAACTGTTTAGGCTCTAGTAGCAAAACAACAATTTCAGCTTTTTTTAGTCCATTTTCTTTTTGCTTTAAAGCATTTGTATCATTAATCTTTTTCTCTTCAATGAGGTGTATTTTTTCTTTTTTAAATCCTTTTAAAACCAACCCTCCTATTAACGCTAAAGCTAGATTACTACTGCCAATAAAACAAATATTAGGTTGTACTGCACTTAACATTTAAAATGTTTTCCTTTCTTAAGAGAGGTTTATAACAACAAATATTATCTATAATTTAATTATGTATATTGAATTAATGATGACCGTCTGAATAAAGAACCCACTTTAATAAGATATATTATTAAAGTGGGTTTTGTTTTATTCGCGCAATAAATAAAACAACTTTAGATTAAGCCTAATGTATTACTATTGTTAGTAAATACCACAAAAAAAATGTTAAGCTGTGTAACATATACAAGAGTATTGTAAAAAATTCTGTAACGAATTCTATTAAGCTAATATAAAAAATATCTATTACTTAATAAGAAAATCTTTAAACCAAATTAAGGCACGGAAGTGTTCTACTTCAAACAACTAAAGAGTTTCTTTCTTATTCGCTAAAATTCTCTCGGCTTTTCTGATTGCCTGTTGTAAATCAATATCTTCGCACACCCAAAAGGTAAAAATTTTTCCAAATAGGTGGAAATGCTGTTTAACATACTGAGAGCTATTATCTGAATAGTGCTCTTCAATCTTAAGAACATCATTATGATTTTCTATCTTTTGACCGTCTAAAATACCGCCAATACAAATATCCATTTGAGTACCATACACCTAATTAATTATATTTTAACAAAAAATTTAGAAGCACTTTTAAGAGCATATTTTTATTCTGCTTTTTATTTTGAAAGATAAGTTTAATTAAAACTTATAAAAAACCCACAAGATAGAGTGGGTTTTTAAACTCTTCTAAAGCGCTTTAGCCTTAAACATATTCTATTTAAATAATATATTTAAAACAACTCTAGTCGCTCTATGAAATTATGAATTCTGAAGAATCACAATATTTGAAGCTTGTGGGCCTTTTTTACCCTGTACTACAGTAAACTCAACACGTTGGCCTTCTAAGAGAACCTTAAAACCTTGTGTTTGAATATCGGTAAAATGAGCGAAAATATCCTTACCTTCATCAGCCGCAATAAAACCAAAACCTTTAGTTTCATTGAACCATTTTACTGTACCAGTAGAAGTAGACATATATTTATCCTAAATTTTAAAATATTATAACTTATTATTGGGGAAACCAATTTAACTAAAAAATAGACGTGAAAACTTAAATATCTGAATGAACCGAAGACTTATAAATAAAACTGCGAAATAGAAATTTATGATGACAAGAATATTTTGTTAGTTATGCTCGACTATACACGCTTCAAAATCATTTGCAATCGATATTCAAAATAATTAAAGCAAGAAAAATTTTATAGTGTTGACTCAACATCTTTCATCTTGATTTGATTAAAGATCCTTTCAATTAAAAATCTAATATTCTATATTTTAATTGAAAGAAGTACTTTTAATTCTTGAGTTACTGACGCCATTAATAGAATTTCTGTTCACCAGCAGGGCGTGTTTTAAAGCGTCGGTGAAACCACATGTATTGTGTAGGAGCAATACGAATTTGGTTTTCAATAATCTTGTTTACCCTTTCAGCGTCACTGACTTCACAGCCACTTGGGAAATTTTCTAATTTAGGTTCTACTAAAACATGATATTGCGGATTACGAATATCACCACTACGGTAAAAATATAAAGGCACGGCTGCTGCTTTTGAGATATCCATTAGTCTGCGATGCGCTGTAACAGTGGCTGCCTGAATACCGAAAAATGATGCCATTACGCCTTGTTTTAAGCCAAAATCCTGATCTGGGCTATACCATATCGCATGACCATGTTTAAGGTTTTGTATGAGTCCACGCATGTTATCTCGAGCAATTTGGTTTTTATACACTCGCGCACGACTACGATGAATCAGAAAATCTAAAAACGGATTGTTTTGAGGTCGGTAAACCACGTCCATATTAAAGAATAAAGTACACGCCGCTCCACCTGCATCTAAAAGTGTACTGTGGGTACCTAATAAAAGTACGCCATTTTCCTGATTATTGGTTAAATTTTCTAAACCATCTATGTGGACACGGCTTTTAAACCAATTTGGGCAATACCAAGCATTGAGAGCTTCAAATACACCCGTTAAAGTATCAACAAAAACCTGTTTAGCTTTTGCCTCAATTTGCAAAGGTGTTTTTTCTGGAAAACATGCTTGTAAATTACGTAGTGTGGTTTTTCTTCGAGAACTTAAAGATTTCCACGCTATTTTTGATAGAAAATCAGCGAGGCGCCATTGAATAGCCCAAGGTAACATCGCAAATAACATTAGAATAAAAGCTAGAAACCATATACCCCAATATTTAAATGATAAAAAGGAAAATTGAAACTCGCCAGATTTAAACTGCCGTTCATTTTTCGTCATACTATAGATTTCTTGAGGTATAGACTTAGTATACTAACATGCTCAATTTTTAACGTTGTGTGTTTATGTTGCTTTCACTTTTATAGTTTTATATGCCCTATTTATTTATACAAATCTATATTTTAAATATTTAATCTATTTAAGGCTTAAATATACATAACCTTCTGTATACAACGATTATTTTCTCATTTAAAGTAACCGCACAATCTTGCCTCAATTGATAAATAGGATATATCAGCGTGAGCGGTCTTTTAGTATTTATAACTATAGCATTTCTTACCCTATTAAGCCCAGGACCGGGAGTTTTATTTACTGTCACAAATTCAATTAACTATGGTGTTAAAACTGCTTTGTTTGGAATAAGTGGTTTAATTATTGGTATGTTTGTGATTGCTGTAATTTCTGCCAGCGGTGTAGGACTTATTATTACCAGTAACCCTACTATTTTTACGGTTTTAAAATTTATTGGTGCATTTTATTTAATGTATCTCGGATATAAAAACTTTACTAAAAAACTTGCAACCCAAGAGTTAATGACCGATCAACAAAAAGATAAAGCTGTAAGTAAATCTAAATTGTTTTATCAGGGCCTATTCGCATCTTTGCTTAATCCTAAAACAATCGTATTTTTTATCGCACTCTTCCCTCAATTTATTGATATCAAGAAAGAGATTTTAAATCAATTTTTAATTCTTTCTTTAACCTTTTGTTTTATTGGTTTTTTAATTCATTTAGTTTATGCAAATTTCTCTTCAATTTTTAAAGATAAAATGTTAGCTGGAAATAATTTCTCGATGCTCAATAAAATTAGTGGTGCTATTTTCTTTCTACTTGCCATTTTACTTATCGCACAATAAAGCATTGCTCGACCTATTATTTGTTAAAAAGCCTTAACTCATGGTTAGGCTTTTTAACTCATTAGATCTTTAAACATGTTCTCTTCTAATACATTTTTAGAGTGTTACTCTGTTTAATATCCAACCATAAAAGAAATCTTCGTAGTTAGGGTTGTTCTCGGTAATTTCAATATAATGCTGCCCTTGCATAATATTTAAAATGCGCACGAGTACTTTTTCACCCTCTTTATTACGTCTATTTAAGTACGTAGCCAGTGCTTGCAAAGTAAGAGGTCCGTACTGGCAATCTACCACAAGATTTGACCAACCTTCCTTCCCCTGCTTATTCAGCAGATTTAAAGCACGTTGTAATAAAGGCTTTGTAAAATTGATGCCACAATTTATAGCTGTATCCAGTAACTCTTCTGCAATAGCTGGGCTAATCGCATTAATCTGGTCAAACTGTGGTTCAAGCCAGTATTTTTGCTTATAAATAGATTTGGCGACACTTAAGGGCAAGTCTTGCATGTTGCCTTGATATCCGTTCGATCGAGCGACTGCTTCTGTAATGCCAAATTTAGTCGCATGGCCATGATCTGATGGATGGTTAACATATCCGCCTTCTCGGCTGATAACTTTTTCTAAATATTGATCAATATTCATTTTATTCTACCTTTATATTTAAAGCTGTCTTTAGCTATTTTGGAGATCATCTTTTGCTTTTTTTAGGTCTTTAATGACCTCTACAATCGTTTTACCTTCTTGTTTATTGATGAAGTTAAATATCCATCTCACAATAGCCCAGCCCGGTAAACCACAGATGAAGAAAAATCCAGATAGGGTGATCATTCCCCAAATATCGGATACCCATTCATGCAGGTTCCATTTCATAATAATGAATGAGCCGCCTGTCAGGCTTGAAACTACTGTACAGATGAGAGCAACAATCCATTCTTGTGGAGAACGAGGAAAGCGCATCATCAATACAACTGCGACAACTAAGCTGACTGCCAGAGCCACCATAATTGCAATACTATAAAAATTTAAAAATGTGGCTAACCCACTGCTAGAAACTGTTTCCATGACTTTGTCCTGCGCTAAAGGGTAAAACTTGAAAACTCATCACGTTGACCAGCTTGTGGTTTTCAATGTTTATTAATCCCTTCGTTTTCTTTATTACAGTCAATAAAAAACACTAACGCTTTAAAGCAGCGCTAAATTGCAAGACGAACTTATCCTTGACCCCATTTATTTCAGGGGTCCGAGAAAGAATGTTTGTATGCTAAAGCCTGTTAGTGTGCACCGTTTAAGGCTTGTTCAATCAACTCAATCACTGTGATTGCACCAATCGCTTTTTGCATAGAGACTTGATCATCGAATTCGAATGCGTCATCTTCAAGCTCATTTACAATCTGCTTGGCCTCCTCAAGTGCCCTTTTTATTTTTTGTACCTTATATTTGTTTACGTCTTTGGCAATTGTCGGGATATACCCTCCACGTTTTGCATTTTTAAGTTGTTTAGCTCTGTTCTGCATTGCTGTAGTCATTCACTATCTCCAACTCAATGTACTCGTTAGTAAGGCGTCTTTATCGTTTGTTATTCTTGAGGTTTTGATACATTCTTTGAGCAATATAGCTAAGCTATGACTACAAATGTGTGTTCGAAACGTTTCATCTGGTACAACAATCATAAAGAACCAAACTATATGCAATTAAGCCACTAATTTATAAACAAATATTTCCTTTTCTAAAAATGTAAAAAAGTATTAAATTTTGTGGATTTAAGCTTTTTACACGCCTTAATTTTTTGACCAAAAAGTTCATATAAGGCTTTGCCGTATATCGGAAACTTTTGTTAGGTCTCACAATCTTTGTTAAATTCTTCATGTTCTTGATACCCTTTATCGACGAACATTAAGCCTGATCCACGGAATCGGGCTTTTTTTATTCCAATTTTTGTTTTGATAGCCTGTTTGCAAATAATAATTGAGCTATCTCCCTTTTATTCTGCTACCTCTAGAAACAAAATAAATTTAGCTTCCATCTCAAAGCTTTGATAAAGCAATAAATAGAGACTTAGGCACCACTTAAAATTTCTCTATTCATCTTGAGATATAACTGATATTATAACTATAGTTATTATTAGTCAATAACTATAGTTGTTTTACTAGATATAACTTAAGTTATATATTTGTTATAAGTTTACTGGTGTAACCATTATGGCTCTTAAAGACCGTTTAAAAGACTCTAGAATTAAAGCCAAAAAAACTCAGGCTGAAGTGGCAGAAGCTGTAAAGATGTCACAACCTGCCTATCAGGCTTTAGAGTCAGGGAAAAATTTAAAATCTGCATTTCTTCCTTTAATTGCCCAATTTTTAGGAGTGGATGGTTATTGGTTAACGACGGGGAATACTGAAGACTCTTTTAGAGAAAGTGATGTATTTAGCCCGACTGTGGTGAGTGCAGAATCTACCGATCAATATGTTTGGATTGAAGTTGTAGAAGCTAACTTTTCTTGCGGGACAGGTGAATCTATCGAATTTCATTTCGATGCTATTAATGGAAAAATTCCTTTCCCCGCTTCATTCTTTAAAGAAAAACGCGTTGCTCAAGAATGCATGCGTATTATTAAAGCTAAGGGCGACAGCATGACCGACTACATTAAAGACGGAGATTTGGTGGGTATTGATATCTCACAGACTGAAGTCATTGATGGCGAGATTTATGCGGTTTACTTTGCCGGTGAAGGAATGATTAAACAGATTTTTAAAGAGGCAGATGGTTCTTTAATTTTGCATAGCTTAAATGAAAAATTTAGAGACCGACGTGTAACAGAAGAGAACGGTAAAAACTTTAAGGTTATGGGTCGCCAGTTCTGGCGAGCAGGCTAATTTAGTTATTAAATATAATTAAAATAATAATGCACTTATTTTTAATCACTTCAGCCTTTTTATAACTTTAATTATTTATATAACCTGTAGACATAAAAAAACCTATCTCCTTTAAAAGAGATAGGTTTTCTCGCTTTATTACCATGGTTTTATCAACAATATGTATTTAAACGATAAAGTTGATTAAATCCGGCATAGAAGCTTTTACCATCTTGGTTTAACTCAATTTCTTCACCAGATTGAAGTTGAATTTTTTTACCAACTTCGACCCAACGATATCCATCGAGAGAGTTTTGTTTACGCACATGAGGAACAATCCTCACATTAATTTCGTTGCCATTTACGGCTGTGGCAATGTGCCACTCATTTACTATATTCACAATCATTCACTCATCACTGAGCTCATGTGATTTTACGGTATGTAATTAGAACGCTAGATTTAGGGTATGGACAGTTCGTCTAGAATTTAATATTTAGCTTTATATAGGGTTATTTATAAGCTAATTGCTTTTCATAATTTTCGTATTATGAAAAGTGGTACATCACAGAGCATAATATTTTTGGATGCGGGAGTCGGATTTGAACCAACGACCTTCGGGTTATGAGCCCGACGAGCTACCAGACTGCTCCACCCCGCAATTGGAAGTAAGCTTTATACGCTCATATATTTTATAAAGCAAACTTTATTTTTTAATCGGTTGTAATTATTAACAATTCTCTTTTTATTATTTTTTCATTTTAACCGTTCAGTCTAAATTCACTTATCAATTTCAATTTTTAATTCTTTAATTTGTTGTATTTATTTTAAATAGAACCCGATATTCATAGACAACAATTGCCTTGGTTGGATGGCTTTTATACTATCTAGTTTGGCCCTTTAATTTTTAGTTCGTATGTCTGAACCTCAGTTTTCCCTTAGTGAATATCTCGGCACAGTTCAGGAAGTCATACGTGTGGCTTTTGATGAGCCAGTTTGGGTAAAAGCAGAAATTCGAAATTTAAATATTAAGGGCGGTCATTACTATTTAGAACTCGCAGAAAAAGATGCAGAGACGGATAAAGTCATTGCCAGCTGTAAAGCCACGATCTGGAAATTTTCAGCGAGTAAAATTGTTTTAAAGTTTGAACGTGAAACTGGGATTGAGATTTCTAGCGACTTAAATGTGCTCATCAAAATTAGAGCACGTTTTGATCCTCAATATGGATTTTCAGTCAACATTGAAGAAATTGACTCAAGTTTTACATTGGGTGAAATTGCTAAACGTTATCAGCAAATTATTGAACGCCTTACTCAAGAAGGTTTAATTCATAAAAATAAACTTCTCCCCACTCCTTTTGATATTCAAAATGTTTTAGTCATTGCCCCTCAAAATGCTGCCGGCCTTGGTGACTTTAAAAAAGATGCAGATGCACTTGAGCGAAATGGGGTTTGCCATTTTGTGTATCACACCGCTACTTTTCAAGGAAACACGGCTGCAACCAGTTTGATTGAATCTTTAGGTTCAGGTTTAAGACAATGGGCCAGCACATTTACATTTCCACCAGATTTGATTGTGATTATTCGTGGTGGAGGTGCTGTCAATGACTTGGCTTATTTAAATGATTATGAGCTTGCCGCCCTGCTCTGCAAACGCAGTGTACCGATTTGGGTGGGAATTGGTCATGAAAAAGACCGTACTATCTTAGATGAGATTGCACACCGTTCGTTTGACACACCAAGTAAAGTCATTGCTGGTATTCGCAACCACATTGTTGAACGCGTACAAGAAGCTGTAGATAGCCTACAAACGATTAAGCTACTTTCTCAACATCAAATCACGACCTATCAAAGCAAAAATGATCAACTGCTTCATCACATTAAGTCATCCGCACAGAGTCAACTTAGCTCGGCACATCGTTTGCTTGACCAGATGAAAGAACGTATTCAGTTTAGCTCACAACAACAAGTTAAATTTTCATTAGCCCAAATCGAATCTTTGATGAAAGAAATTCTTTTGCAAAACCCGAAACAGGTTCAGGCCAAGGGCTATGCAATTGTTAGATCAGAAGGAAAAGCGATTCGCTCTATACACCAAATTTCAAGCCCCGCCCTTGCTATTGAGATGCAAGATGGTGTGGTTGAAGCCAACATTACGCAGGTAATTCCAAATGAAGAATGAAGAGTTAACGTTTAAAGATGGTCATGACATTTTGAAGAAAAATGCCGAATTATTAGAGTCTCAAGAAAGCCCGGATATCGATAATTTAATGAAGATTGTTGAAGAATCTATTACGGCTTATAAAGCGTGTAAATCACGAATTGAAGCCGTTCAACAAGCTCTAGATGAGACATTCAAAGAATAAAAAAAGCCCACTCCTACTTCTCATTGAAGGAATGGGCTTAGTGAAATCCACTTAATCCTGAAATGCAAAAATGTGGATTAGGTCACATTTTTACACAGGCATAGTCCCATAACCATTTTAGATGTTCAATATTTTAATTGTGTCTATACGTTAGTTTGGCTTAATTTTCACCATCTCTTAAATAAAACGATTTCTATTAAGACCATACAAAATACAAACTCTACTCATGGTTATTGTTAAATTTAATTTAAGAGTTATTCCTCACTGAATGGACCAATTAACTGATAAATTTTGCCGTCTTTAGGGTTTTCATAGAGCAAATCCATATTGGGTAAAATAATATCATCATTAATTTCAATATGTTCAATGCTCTTATGAAGTTCGAGCGCGTGATCATTCATGGGTCTAACTTTTGCCAAAGCAATTGATTCTTTATCAAACTGATCCTTGATAATTACTTTTAATCTTGTCATGAAAATCTCCTAAAAATTAAATTTTTTAATATAAATAAAGGGTTAAGTTTAAAATGAGCTAATCGCAGAATAGCCGATTGGCATCGCAAAAAAAGTTAAAATAAATGCAGCCGTACGTTGTAAATTACGTTGGTTTAACCAAGTTACTTTGTTTGAAATTAATACTGTTCCAAAAGCAATCCATAAAAATGCAATGGGTGTAATTAATGATAAAAAAATAGCAATATGCACAAAATAAACGTGAAGCACTTCCCATGCTGCATGTGGAAAAATAGCAGAAGCAAAGAGTAAAGCTTTAGGGTTTAAAAGTGTTGCAACAAATAAAGCCTTAGGTGTAATCAGTGGGCTGTCTAATTTGATGTCATTTGTTGATGTTATCCAAAGTTTAAATGCAAGGTAGAGAATAAAAGTTGCACTTATTAACTTTAATAAGGCAGGAAGCCAAGGGATAAAATGTGAAACTGACTCAAGCAAAATACCCCATGAAGTAATTGCAATGAGATAACCCATCACTTCAGCAGGAATAAGTTTAAGAGACTGCTTCACCCCCGCTTGTATTCCAGCCGAGGCTAACAATGTATTTGTTGGGCCTGGAGTCAACAAAATGGTGACCACAAGTCCAATAAACATAAATGACACCATAGGCAACGAACTCTTTAGTTATGCTAGGCGAAATATGTCAAAAAGGAATATCTATTGTCGACATAATGGTTGTAACAAGAAATATTGAAGTTTATTTTTTTAATTTTAAAACAAACAATTAACTCCACCTGACTACAAATTCACTTACTATTTCAATAATTTTAAATATGCAAAATCGATCACATAAACCTAGAATAAGCGCTATTTTTTATGCTCGCTAAACACTTAAATCAAGCTTTTTTTCACAGAAAAATAAGCCGTTATTTTTAATATTTATTTCTTATTCAGCTTATTTAATAAACGCTTTTTTCTGACTTGAAATTTGAAAATTGATCAATATATAAACAACTAGAAATCGTGATTTTACTGAATATGATGTCCCGTTCCCCATCAATTCTTTGATTGTCGCTTTCATCAAATAAATCAGATGATGGAGGATGCATGATGAATGCTTATGTTCGCCCTCATCCAGATGGTTTTAAATCTTATTTAGGCAAGAATCAGAAAACCGGACTCTACATTGTACGAGTTGGTTGGACGGTTTATGAAACGAATGGCAATGGCTCTGTGCTGTACATTGTTAAGAATGAAGATACGATTCCGTTGGATGTAGAAAAGTTTAAAACTGATCGTCCCAAAATTTATGCTGCTCTTCTAAGTGAAGTTCAGTTTCAACGCAAGAAACAACTCGCGATTGATCTCCAGCAATCAAACATCCCTTCTTATGACCGTAAAGCCTACAAAAAACGGCGTGGCTTTATAGACTCTTAAGTGAAGGCATTTACTTTAAACTCATATAGAAAAAGCACCCTTAGGTGCTTTTTCTTTTAACGACCAGTTGTAATTAATACGAGCATACTCAGTATTAAAGTGCTTAATGATCGTTTGCAATGTATGTGGACTTCATGCTCAGCTCCGTGAGCAAATTGATTAACGTTTTCCATTTCGTGTGCCCTTAAAGTTCACACTGATAATTTGCACAATTTTCACACAATAAGAAATTAGCCAAAAGTATTATATCGAATCAAATTTTAAATCTAATGCTAGGCAGGTAGTTTTGAAATTTATAACTGAAGTAGCTAGATGTAACATTCTTATACGAGGTTAAGCCCTATTGAGCGTTTGTAGACCTTTCATTTCAAACTCACCTAGCAAAGAAATGATTTTATAAAATGAAAAGAGATAACAATATTCTGTTTTTTAATAATAGTCTTCGACAGGAGAACTTTTATGGAAACTCAACAAGAAACCAACTCTTCTTTATTTTGTAATGCCTCTACCTCAATTCAAGCCTGCATTGAATGTATGATTGCCTGCAAAACATGTGCAGCTGCATGTTTGCAAGAAGAACATGTAAGTATGATGCGTGACTGTATTAAGCATTGCATGACATGTGTAGAAACCTGCCAACTTTGTACGTCTTTAGAACTAAGAAACTCTGAGCTAGCAGAATCAGCCATGCAACTTTGTGCGAACGCTTGTCAACTTTGTGCAGCAGAATGCAGTAAACATGACCATAAACACTGCCAAGTTTGTGCTAAAGCATGTCTTGCTTGCGCACAAGCTTGTCTGGCATATCGTTCCTAAGTGGTATTCACAACTTTAAGCCTACGCAATCTTTAGATCGTAGGCTAATTAAAATATTTTAGATAACAGTAAATTAGATATTTTTTATTTAAGCTGATTACAATTTTTACTTTTTTACAGGCATAAAAAAAACCCGCATCTTGGGGAAAATGCAGGCTCTTAGATCTCCCACAACGACCATGAGTTCATTATTAAACTTGAACTTTAAACCGTTAACCAAATGTACCCTTAATAAAAATAAATTGCAATACAGAAAAGTCTGTATATTTGAAATATTTTATTATTTTTACATTAATTTTTCATAAATAGTTTAAAAGTATAAGATATTTCCAAATAAGAAATAGCTTTTTTACAGGCATTAAAAAAGCCCGTTTCACGGGCTTTTCTGCAACGGTGAGCAATGTAAGCGTTGTGTCTATCCAACTCTTGTTTGCTCTTTGCTAGCTATATGTAAGGTCTTATCGTATCTTTTGCCCTGTCCCAAGTTTCCCTGTGGATCGAGGAGATATTACGATTACCTTAGGTACAGTTATAGCACATTATTTATTCATGACTAGTCTTGTTCACGTTTTTTTACAAATGAACAAAATACGATCTATCCTTAATATTTAAGGGTTTTCTACCCCATTTGGATATTGGCGAGCGTCATCACAAATTGGATACCACTTCACTTGTGAATTAACAAAAGCATGAGAGATGACTGGCGTCGATATTTCTTCATTAATAAGTCCGACCCTCAGGCGTACCACTTCTGGCTTATCTAGACGTTCACTCCAGATCGGTGAACCACAAGTTTTACAGAACACTCTCTTTTTATTAGGTGATGCAAAATAAGCCTGTAACAGGTTTTCACCCTGCACAATGTTTAAATCACTTTTTTGTACTTGAGTGATGGCAGCAAAAGCAGCCCCTTGTGCTTTTTGGCATTGCTTACAATGACAAACCATAATGGGATTTAATTCAGCATTAATGCTGAGTTGAACACCATTACAAAGACAAGAAGCTGTATAAATCATGATTTTAACTTTTTATTTTTATGGGATTTAGCTTACACCCACCCCTTTTTCAATATGATCTAAAATGGCACAAGAAGCCTGTTGATCGCCACAGCAATCATCGGCAGAAGCCTGCAAAATATTAACCATTTCTTGTAGGTGGGCAATTTTTTGCTTTAATTCGGCAATGTGTTTGACGGTTAAGGCTTTCACCTCTGCACTATGCCGATCAGTATTTTTCCAAAGTGAAATAAGCTCTTTCATCTGTTCAGATGAAAAACCTAACTCTCGAGCATGCTTTAAAAAGTTTAAAGTTTTAAGGTCTGTTTCTGAATAGATGCGATAGCCAGAAGCAGAACGCTGAGCTGCTTCAAGTAAACCGATTTCTTCATAGTAGCGAATCATTTTCGCCGAAATGCCCGAATGTTTGGATGCCTGACCGATATTCATCTCACACCTCAAATATTAAATTTGGTTTAAGACCTGCTGTCATGATCTTAAACCAAAAGTTGATTTTCAGCACGCTTACTCTACTGGCGCATGAAAGCGTTTTAAGCGTAATGCATTGCCTAAAACAAAGACCGAAGAAAGTGCCATCGCGCCTGCTGCAAACATCGGTGAAAGTAACACACCAAATGCTGGATATAATGCCCCTGCTGCAATTGGAATTAGGGCTACGTTATATACAAATGCCCAGAACAGGTTTTGACGTATGTTTCGCATGGTGGCTTTACTTAATGCAATTGCATTCGGTACGCCTTTTAAACTACCTGACATGAGCACAACATCAGCTGCTTCGATGGCAACATCTGTTCCTGTACCAATAGCTAAACCGACATCTGCTTGCGCCAAGGCTGGTGCATCGTTAATACCATCACCAACAAAAGCTAAGCGCCCATACTGTTTTTGCAGTTGGCGGACTGTGTCCACTTTGCCCTCGGGTAAAACCTCTGCCACAACTTCATCAATGTTCAGCTTTTTGGCAATGGCTTGTGCCGTATGACGGTTGTCTCCAGTAATCATTGCAACCTTTAACCCAAGCTGATGTAAGGCCTCAATCGCAGCATAGGTTGTTTCTTTAATTGGATCTGCCACGGCAATAATTGCTGCAAGTTGCTGATCGATAGCAACATAAAGCGGTGTTTTACCTTCTTCACCTAACTGAGCAGCAATCGCTTGGAAAGAGTTGGTGTCTAAACCAAGTTGGTGCATATAACGATCTGCACCAATTTGTACTTTCTGGCCTGAAACTTCCGCTTCAATACCTGAACCTGTAATCGAGTTAAATGCTGTTACTGGTAATAAGTTTAGGCCTTCACTTTCTGCTGCTTGAACAATCGCGAGTGCAATCGGGTGTTCAGACTTGGCTTCGACTGAGGCAACTAAAGTCAGCACTTGTTTGCGTTCAAAGCCCTGTTGCACATTAAAGTCAGTCAGTGTCGGTTTGCCTTCGGTGAGTGTACCCGTTTTATCAACTGCAACGACCTGCGCTTCTTGTAAAAGCTGCAAAGCTTCACCTTTACGGAACAAGACACCTAACTCAGCACCACGTCCAGTACCGACCATAATAGAAGTTGGTGTTGCAAGTCCCATCGCACAAGGACACGCAATAATCAGTACCGCAACAGCATTCACTAAACCAAAAGTCAGCGCAGGCTCTGGCCCCCAAATAAACCAAACCAAGAAAGTAATTGCAGCAATTAACATGACTACAGGCACAAACCACATAGTGACTTTATCGACTAAGCCCTGAATCGGAAGTTTAGAACCTTGGGCCTGCTCAACCATGCGAATAATTTGTGACAGTACAGATGAAGAACCAACAGCAGTTGCCCGAATGTTTAGAGTACCGTTTTGATTGACCGTACCCCCAACTACTTGTTGTCCAACTATTTTTTCAACAGGGACTGGCTCACCCGTAATCATAGATTCATCAATGTAGCTGTGCCCTTCAACCACTTCACCATCGACAGGCACACGCTCACCCGGACGGATTTCTACAATAGTTCCACTGACTACTTCAGCAACTGCAACTTCCACTATTTGTCCATCACGCTGAATGCGAGCGGTTTTAGGCTGCATGCCCACTAAATGTTGAATAGCTTGCGAAGTACGTCCTTTAGCTTTGGCTTCGAAATATCGTCCGAGTAAAATTAAACTGACAATTACAGCAGCCGCTTCAAAGTAAACATTGACCGTACCTTGTGGTAAAACCTGCGGCATAAAGGTTGCCACTACTGAAAAACTGTAGGCAGCCAAGGTTCCAACTGCCACTAGCGAGTTCATATCTGGTGCTAAACGCCACAGCGCTGGAATCCCTTTTTGATAAAAACGGCGACCTGGAAAAACGAGCACTAATGTGGTCAAAGCAAACTGTAAAAGCCAGCTATTGTATTGGCCAATGGTGTCCATGATCCACATGTGAAAAGCTGGAATGAGATGTGAACCCATTTCCAAAATAAACACAGGTGAGGCCAACACAATCGAAATGATCAAATCTTTTTTTAGCTGATCTAACTCTGACGCTTTTTTATCGAGTTGCTCATCTTGATTTTTTTCAGATGCTTTAGCGTCGTAACCTGCTTTTTTAACAGCGCGAATTAAGTCTTCAACATTAACTGATGCATCTGCTTGTACCCAAGCCTGCTCTGTTGCTAAGTTGACCGTAGCTTGTTGAACACCGTCTACTTTTTTAAGGGCTTTTTCTACACGTGCAACACAAGACGCACAGGTCATGCCCTCAATAGACAACTCCACTGGCGCAGCTTTGGGAACATCATAACCTGCTCGTTCAACTGCTTTAACCAGTGCTTCGCGCTGGATTGGTTGATTTGAATAAACAACCGCTTTTTCTGTTGCCAAATTAACATTGGCAATCTCTATATTTTCAACTTTTTTAAGTGCTTTTTCGACACGACCTACACACGAGGCACACGTCATGCCTTCGATTGGAAGTGTTTCACTATATGCTGGCAATTTTGTGGTTTTTGAGTCCATCAAACACCTCTGCAAATCTGCAAAATTTAATATTCTGTATTGAGCATACAGATTCCCATCATGGGAAGGTCAAGCATATTTTTTTAAAAATTTGGTCTTGACCTTACAATCATGACAAGGTTTAGACTCAGTGTTATCCAAACAAATATCTCATTCTTGATGGAGTATGAATATGAAACTACTTATTGAAAATATGACTTGTGGTGGCTGCGCTCGTGGAGTGACTGCGACGATTCAGGACGTCGATCCAAATGCAAAAGTAGATGTAGACTTAGCGACCAAAATCGTGACTGTTGAAAGCAGTGAAAGCATCGACAAAATTACCGAAGCACTTGAAGAAGATGGTTTCCCAGCGAAAGTGCAATAATGAATAAGGCCTAACGTTTAAAGTTAGGCCTTTATTTTTGAGCTTGTTGATATTGACTCAAAGCTGAAATTTTTTAATTCGATAATCTAATGCTGCCCGAGATATTCCCAATAAACGTGCCGCTTCAGACACATTATGATTGGCTTTTTTTAAAGCCGTTAAAATTAACTGCTTCTCGTGTTCTTCTAAATTAAACTCTGCCTGCAACAATTGCTCAAAGTTAGTTTTAACAACTACAGCCTGCTCTGGGTCATGCTTGATCTGCGGGAAAATGGCATTTAACTTAATCAGTTGCTGATCATCCGTTAATAAAACAGCCCTTTCTAATAAGTTTTCCAACTCACGAATATTGCCCGGCCATTCATATTGCTGCATAAAAACTTTGGTCTTTTCACTTACACCCTGAATGGTTTTGCCGTACATTTTTTCAAAGCGATGAAGAAAGTGTTCAACCAGTAAAGGAATATCTTCACGGCGCTCCCGCAAAGGCGGAATCTGAACTGGAAAAATATTTAAGCGATAATACAAATCTGCCCGAAATCGTCCTGTTTTCACAGCTTGTTCAAGGTCTTCATTAGTCGCTGTAATTACACGAACATCTAAAATACGAGTTTGTGAGTCTCCTACTCGCTCAAATTCACCTTCTTGCAAAATGCGTAATAGCGCAGCTTGTGCACGGGGTGAAAGCTCAATCACTTCGTCTAAAAAAATCGTACCACCATTGGCTCGTTCAAACTTACCCAAGCGAGATTGATGCGCTCCTGTATAAGCACCTTTTTCTACGCCAAATAACTCAGACTCAATTAACTCTGGCGGAATCGCTGCACAATTTACCGCAATAAAAGGCTGGTCTTTTCTTTGGCTATTTTCATGGACACCTCGTGCAAAAGCTTCTTTACCAACGCCGGTTTCGCCTTGTAGTAAAATAGAAACTTTCGAACCTGCCGCCTTTGTTAATAATGCACAGACCTGTTTATAAGATGCTGACTTACCCACAGAACTAAATAATTGGTAATCGGCTTCACTATCACTGTAAATTGATTTTTTAAGTTCAAAAAGTTCAGCCTGCAACGCAATGAGTTCTTTTTCCATGGGTTCGGGAGACATGAACTGAATTAGCTCATCTGCATTTTCCCACTCTTCTAAAGGCTTACCAATAATACGACAATGCTCGTGGCCGCAAGCTTTACACTCTATTTCTTGATAGATAATGGTCATGCCCGTCGCAAAACTACTGTAGCCGCACGCATAACCTAGAAGCATCCAGCACGCAGGTTCATCACTTGGACCAAAATGCTCTAAATGCACATCAGCTTCAAAAGAGTTAAGCCAATTTAAATCGGCATAAAACTGTTTTTTATCGTGGCTTAAATTGAGCTGGTTGGCCTGTACTTGCACCATTCCACGAATGGCGTGCATTTGTGGACCCGCCATAAAAGCATCGTGTTCATTTAAATCGGGACGCATGTTTGTTGTAACTTCTGCATCTTTTAACCCAGCTTGATACCCTAATCGAATAAAGAAACGCTTAGTCCGCTCAAGGCCTATCATGTGTGCTAAGTCTTTACGCAAATATCCCATAATGCTGGTGTGTAAAAGCAGCATCCGATATTCATCAAACCAGATTTGGCCGTGGGCAGTATCAAAGTGCAATTTAGACAGCAAATCGTGAATTTCTTGCGGATGATCTGCGTATCGTCCCGTTGTATCGTATTTTACTCGAGCCATGAGTGATCTGTTTTAATCCATTAAACACATTTGGGTTTTATCTCATCTTATCGAAGAACCAGATAAATGTCCTAGTATCTTAAAGACATAACTTCATACTAAAAAAGTATTTCTAAATCTCTCCATTTAAAGCCTCAAACAATCTAAAAAGAAATTTTTACGACCCTATTCATCAAATCATGAATATCTCTATTTCACCATTCAAAAAAATTCATGAAATGGTGAATTTAAAAAATTCCTCATTTTCCATAAAAATCTTAATTAATTGTTTTTAATAATAAAAATAAAGTTGGCATAGCTTTTGTAAAGCTTATAGCGAGAGCAAGGAGCATTCATCAATTTCAAGACCATGTCTTGATGGAGTACAGCATGACGCAACCTCAAGTCGAAGCATTAACCAAATATATTCGGGTCACTGGCGACTTAAACGCAGAGTTTATCGAATTCGATTTTGCCATTCACGATCCAAGTCTATTTGTGGAACTGGTTTTGCCTAAACATGCATTTAATGATTTTTGTAAGACCAATCAAGTGGTTGAAATGACCCAAGAGCAGCAAGCTTTTAACGATGCTCAGGAAGAAAAATGGCGCTATGGCACTGAAGCAACCTTAGTCGGCACGCAACGTAATAGCAACGATCACGATGATCAAATGTAAAAAATATAAGGAGATAAAGCCATGACTTTAGAAATCAAAACGTCAAATGTCGAACCTATCCGCCAGAACTACGCCTATATCGAAAGACGATTTGGTAGTAAGCCAGCTACTCGATATCAAGAAGTAAGTTTCGATGTACAGGCAGAAACTAACTTTCACTATCGTCCTTTGTGGAAACCTGAAAAGACTTTAAATGACAAAACCCATACTACCCTGCAAATGCAAGATTGGTATGCATTCAAAGATCCACGTCAATTCTATTATGGAACTTACGTTCAACATCGTGCACGTTTGCAGGACACAGCCGAAAGTAATTTTGCTTTTTTCGAAAAACGTCAGCTTGCAGAACATTTGTCTGATGAAGTCAAAGCTAAGGTCATTGAGTGCCTATTGCCATTTCGCCACGTTGAACAAACTGCAAACTTACACATGATGTCTGGCAGTGCCTATGGTTATGGCACCGTGCTAACCCAAGCTTGTATTTATGCCGCAATGGATCATTTAGGGATAGCGCAGTACATCTCACGGATTGGCTTAGCTTTAGATGGTAATAGCGGAGATTCATTACAACAGGCAAAACAGGCTTGGATGCAACATCCTGCATGGCAAGACCTACGCCGTCTGTGTGAAGAAAGCCTCACCGAGCAAGACTACTTCAAACTTTTCTTATTACAGAACCTTGTGATTGACGGCTTTGTGACAGAGCTTGTCTATCAACAGTTTGATCAGTGGTTAGTCACTCAAAATGCTCGTGACTTAGCCATGCTGACTGAATTTATGAAAGATACTTTAGGTGATTTACGTAAGTGGTCAGACACCGTCATTAAAACTGCCGCAGCAGAGTCCGATCACAACAAACAGCTATTAAATGAATGGTTCACTGAGTCTCTAGCTCAAGTAAAAGCAGCTTTTACACCGTGGGCAATAGCAGCCTTAACAGCAGATGCAGTTGATCAAGCAGAACAAGCCGTTATTGAACGTGCAAAAAAACTCGGCCTACAACCAGAACTTGCAAATGCTTAAGGAGAAGCAACATGTCTAAAGTCTATCTCGCGTTACAAGACAACGATACTTCACGCTACATCATCGAAGCGATTGAAGAAGATACCCCTGAAGCTTCAATTCAGTATTTCCCCGCCATGATTCGCATTGAAAGTGAAACTGATTTGGTGATTAAAGCTGAAACCGTATCTGAAAAACTAGGCCAAGATTGGGACATCCAATCGTTACAACTCAACATGATTACGCTGGGCGGCAATGTCGAAGAAGATGACGATACTTTCCGCCTTCACTGGAATTAATCACAACATAGACGTTGTTTAACAAAGATTTAAGGATGATCAATCATGACAACTCAAACGAAAGAAACCAGCAAAAAATTAAATGCTAAAGATCGTTACCGCGCATTAACCCGTGATCTGGACTGGGACTTTTCCTATGCTGACCGTAAAGATGCCTTCCCTTATGAAGAGTTTGAAGGTATCAAAATTACGGACTGGTCTAAATGGGAAGATCCATTCCGTTTAACTATGGATGCTTACTGGAAATATCAGGCAGAAAAAGAGAAAAAACTGTATGCCATTTTTGATGCCTTTGCTCAAAACAATGGTCAGATGAATGTCAGCAATGAACGTTACTTAAATGCGATCAAACTCTTTTTAACAGCGGTGACCCCACTTGAATATCAGGCCTATCAAGGCTATGCCCATGTAGGTCGCCAGTTTAGTGGTATTGGAGCACGTATTGCTTCTCAGATGCAGTCGATTGATGAACTGCGTCATGTACAGACTCAAATTCATGCCATGAGCCATTACAACAAGTTCTTTGATGGTTTTCAGGACTGGGCACATATGCATGACCGCGTTTGGTATTTGTCTGTGCCTAAATCATTTTTTGAAGATGCCCGTTCTGCCGGACCTTTCGAATTTTTATTAGCGATTAGTTTTGCTTTTGAATATGTACTTACCAACTTACTGTTTGTGCCGTTTATGTCAGGTGCAGCTTATAACGGCGATATGGCAACCGTGACCTTTGGTTTTAGTGCGCAGTCTGATGAAGCGCGTCACATGACGCTTGGTCTTGAAATCGTAAAATTCTTGCTCGAACAGCATGAAGACAACGTGCCAATTGTGCAGGAATGGATTGATAAATGGTTCTGGCGCGGAACTCGTTTGCTTTCAATTGTAGGCATGATGATGGATTACATGCTGCCAAACAAAGTGATGTCTTGGAAAGAAGCTTGGGAAGTTTACTTTGAACAGGCAGGCGGCGCACTATTTAAAGATTTGAGCCGTTATGGCATTCGTATGCCGAAATATAGCGATGTCATTGTGAAAGAAAAAGAGCATGTCTCACATCAGGCATGGTGGATTTTCTACAACTTTGGTCATGCTGCTGGTTTCCATACTTGGATTCCAACCGACGAAGAAATGGATTGGTTATCGGCTAAATATCCAGACACTTTCGATAAATACTACCGTCCAAAATGGGAGTTGGCTCGCGAAATGGAAGCCGAAGGTAAACGCTTCTACAGCGCAGGTTTACCACAGCTTTGTCAGGTTTGTCAGATTCCAATGACCTTTACCGAAATGGGCGATGACCCAACTCAGTTTAGTTATCGCCATAGCATTTACCAAGGCGAACGCTACCACACCTGTTCAGATGGCTGTCATGACGTTTTCGAACGCGAGCCTGAGAAATATATACAAGCATGGCTACCTGTAAATCAAATTTTGCAAGGTAACTGTGGTGGTGACCTCGAAACCATGCTCCGCGATTATTACCGCATGAATGTCGGTGCCGACAATCTGGATATTGAAGGTTCTCCAGACCAACAGCGCTGGAAAAAATGGAAAGGCAACGCAGCTTAAGCACAAGGAATTGTTCAGGCAGTCATCAAGCTGCCTGATCGGAAATAAGGAGATTGAACATGACTGTTCGCGCGATACACAACAACTATCAATTTGAACCGCTTGATCTGCAAAAAAATTATGGCGATCAATTCTTGCTTTATGTGGGTTGGGATCATCACACACTTTTTTGCTCGGCACATGCCATGCTTGCCTCGCCTCAACAAACTTTTGGACAGTTGATTGCGCAACAAATTACAGGTGGTTTTGCTCAACATCCAGATTTTGCCAAAATTGATTGGTCAAAAGTGCAATACACCTTAGATGGCCAAACAATTAGCCCAGAGAGTACACAAAGCTTGGCAGAGCTTGGTTTTGGGCATAAGTCATTACTTCGTTTCGTTACGCCAGAATTAAATGGCTATAACGACAGCTACGTTTAATTCGGAGGTGTGTCATGAGTTATCAAGTCACCATTGGACCGATCGGAACAACGATTGAAGTAGAAGAAGACCAAACCATTTTAGATGCCGCTTTACGTCAAGGCGTTTGGTTACCATTTGCCTGTGGTCATGGCACTTGTGGGACATGCAAGGTTCAAGTCACCGACGGTTTTTACGATGTTGGTGAAGCTTCTCCCTTTGCGCTCATGGATATTGAACGTGATGAAAATAAGGTGCTTGCCTGCTGCTGTAAACCACAATCCGACATGGTTATTGAGGCCGATGTCGATGAAGACCCAGATTTCTTAGGCCATTTGGTTCAAGACTATCAAGCGACCGTCATTGAAATAAAAGACCTGTCGCCGACCATTAAGGGAATCCGACTACAACTAGATCGTCCAATTGAGTTCCAAGCAGGTCAATATATTAATGTCCAGTTCCCAGATATTGAAGGAACTCGTGCATTTTCAATTGCTAATTCGCCAAGTGAAGTGGGCATTGTTGAGCTGCATATTCGTAAAGTTGAAGGCGGTGCAGCGACGACTTATGTACATGAACAACTTGCTACAGGTGATCAGCTCGATATTTCAGGCCCTTATGGTCAATTTTTTGTACGCAAGTCAGATGATCAAAACGCCATTTTCATTGCAGGTGGTTCAGGTCTTTCAAGTCCACAATCGATGATTTTAGATTTACTTGAGTCTGGAGATAGTCGCACGATTTACCTTTTCCAAGGAGCACGAGACTTAGCAGAGCTATACAACAGAGAATTGTTTGAACAGCTCGTAAAAGACTATCCGAACTTCCGCTATATCCCTGCTCTCAATGCACCAAAACCAGAAGACCAATGGACTGGATTTACCGGATTCGTGCATGAGGCCGTTGCCGATTACTTTGAAAATCGATGTGGTGGACACAAAGCGTATTTGTGCGGTCCTCCAATCATGATCGACTCAGCAATTTCAACACTCATGCAAAGTCGCTTATTCGAACGGGACATTCATACTGAACGGTTCTTAAGTGCAGCCGATGGCGCTGCTGGACAATCGCGTTCGGCTTTATTCAAACATATTTAAAGATAAACCTTTAAATCACTCCGCTTTTTCAAATGAGCCTTGTATTTGTAATTTAGAAAGCAAATACAAGGCTCACAGGAGTTCTGCATTCCAAATTTACAGGTTAAACAGACTTAAGTTTTTAAAAATCGTTAAGGAATAACGTTTTTTAGTGACAAACCAAACAACACAGAATAGGACATTCTATGAATAACAAAATTGCTGCAATCATATGTGGTGTAATCAGCGCCATTTACCTTCCTTCTGCATTTGCGACAGAAAACGGCTCAGACTCTTTTGCCTTAGGTGCCGAAGGTATGATGGCGGGTGCCTTACCACCTGCTGGGGTTTATCTACTCAGTTATTATCAAAATTATCACGCATCAGTGTTTCAAAATGGTCCCGACCAGTTTCATGTTGATGTCAACGCCGTGGTTCCGCGGTTGGTCTGGATGACCGATCAAAAAATTCTGGATGGACAACTCGGGTTTTATGCAGCCTAGCCATTGGTTGATCTACGGCTTAAAGTAAAGGGAATGGCTGACTCAAACCAAGGTCTCGGAGACTTGATTTTGGGTGGTATGCTCGGCTGGCATCAAGGAAATCATCACTGGATTGCAGCCCTAGAAACTGTCCTGGCAACAGGTGAATATGACACTCCAAGTGAGACACATCCAGTTGAAGCCAATCTCGGGAAAAACTATCACACCATTCGACCTATTCTTGCCTATAGTTATGCCAACGCGGCAGGTTTAGACCTTTCTACTAAACTGTCTTATAGCTGGAATACGCGTAACGACGCGACTGACTACCAGTCTGGACAATACATTGCGGGTGACTATAGCTTGGGTTATCGCATTCACCCAAAACTCAAAGTGGCTGTTGAAGGCTATGCTTTTAAACAAACCACAGATGACAAAGTAAACGGAAGTGACATTGGGTTTAAAGGACAGGCTTTTGCAATTGGTCTAGGCATTCAATATGCCGATAAAAACTGGTCTATTGAAGCCAAATTTCTAAAAGAAACCGAAGTCGAATATCGTCCCGAAGGCCATACCAGCTGGCTAAAACTGATTTGGGCTTTCTAAACTACCTCAATGCATAGCTTCAACCTTTGAGGCTATGCACTTCCATTATTTAAAAGTCGATACCATCTGAATCATCGATCGGATTCTGATCGAGCGTGAAAACGGTACGTTTATATGGAATACCTTCAAGATCATACACCTGATAAATACAATCAAACAAAAGCTGTAAGTCTTCACTTCGGTCCATTGCACGAGCAGTAATAAAAATCGGACTGACTGCGCCGTTATCTAAAATCGGAATATAGTTTAAATGAGGAAAGCGAATAGTATCGGCACTAGCAGGAATAATACAAATCCCTTCTCCCGCTGCGACTAAGCCCAAAGCCAATTGAATTTCCCGTATTTCATGCAAATTTTTCGGAACCAAACTATGCTCAGCAAAGATGTTTAAAAGCTGGGTGGAAAAATTAGGTTTTGGTGAAGTGGGATACATAAACATCTTTTCATCAATCAAGTCAGCTAGATATACCCCTTCCGTACGCTGTGCAATGGGATGGCTGGTATGTGCAGCAACCACCAAACGCTCTTTACGTAAAAGAATTCGTCTCACAGCAGGATCACTAATTCTTAAACGTCCAAAACCGACATCAATACGTCCTTCTTTTAATGCCTGTAGCTGTTCAGTCGTACTTAACTCCATGAGCTGAATATTCAAATGGGGTTGCTGCTGACGAAATAAATAAATGATTCGCGGCAGTAAACCATAGAGTAAAGACCCAACAAAACCAATGGTCATACTTCTTTCGATGAGACCAATACGCTTGGTCATACTTTTTATTTCTTCAGCATTCGACAAAAGTTTAACGGCGTGCTGATAAAAGAAATGCCCTGCTTGTGTGGTTTGTAAAGGACGGCTTCCTCGCTCAAACAGTTGAATGCCAAGCTCGCTTTCCAGATTTTGAATCTGTCGACTCAAAGGTGGTTGAGCAATAAATAGTTTTTCGGCTGCCTTTGTAAAGCTCTGCTCTTCAACAACCGCCACAAAATACCGTAAATGTCTTAGTTCCATAAGGTTTCCATACCTTTAAGATATAAAAAAATGCAAATTCAGTCTTAGACACAGTTTAACCATTCTTTTAAGGTATATACAAGCAACAAACCGATGAAGTGATGAATTGCTTTGTGAACAAGCCTTCTTGCCAATCTTCCAGTTATTCATCTTCATCAATTCACGGTTAAACCCAGCGCACTCATGCGCTTCATTGACAATATTAGGATATCAAGACCTTGTAGATCGTAGCTAAGGCCTTGGTGACTTCCACACTTTTGGAAAGTCGGAGAACGGACATGCCACGTATTCCTGTAATCAATACTAGCCATCTTGACCGTATTGATGAATTACTTGTCGATAACATCGATACAGGTGAGTTTAAACTTCATCGCTCAGTGTTTACTGACGAAGCTCTTTTTGACCTCGAAATGAAATATATCTTCGAAGGCAATTGGGTTTACTTAGCACACGAAAGCCAAATTCCAAACAATAATGACTACTACACCACTCATATTGGTCGTCAACCAGTCATTATTGCCCGTAACCGTAATGGCGAACTTAATGCCATGATCAATGCGTGTTCACACCGCGGAGCACAACTTTGCCGTTACAAACGTGGTAATAAAGCAACGTATACTTGCCCTTTCCACGGCTGGACGTTTAACAACTCAGGTAAATTGCTCAAGGTTAAAGATCCAAGTGAAGCAGGCTATTCTGACTGTTTTAACCAAGATGGTTCACACGACCTTAAAAAAGTGGCTCGTTTTGAGAGTTACAAAGGTTTCTTATTTGGTAGCTTAAATCCAGATGTTCCTTCACTTGAAGAGTTCTTGGGTGAAACCACCAAAATCATCGATATGATTGTTGACCAGTCTGAACATGGTTTAGAAGTTTTACGTGGTTCATCTACTTATACCTACGAAGGCAACTGGAAACTCACTGCTGAAAATGGTGCCGATGGTTATCACGTTTCTGCTGTTCACTGGAACTATGCAGCAACGACCCAGCACCGTAAAGAAACTCAAGCTGCCGATAACATTCGTGCGATGAGTGCAGGTTCTTGGGGGAAACAAGGCGGTGGCTCGTATGGCTTTGAAAATGGTCACATGTTGCTGTGGACACAATGGGCAAACCCAGAAGACCGTCCAAACTTCCCGAAAGCAGACGAATACACCGAAAAATACGGCGAAGCCATGTCGAAATGGATGATTGAGCGATCACGTAATCTTTGTCTCTATCCAAATGTTTATTTGATGGATCAGTTTGGTTCGCAAATTCGTGTACTTCGCCCACTTTCGGTTAATCGAACTGAAGTCACCATTTACTGTATCGCGCCTAAAGGTGAAGCACCCGAAGCTCGTGCACGTCGTATCCGTCAATATGAAGATTTCTTTAATGCATCAGGCATGGCAACACCAGACGATTTAGAAGAATTCCGTGCTTGTCAGGCAGGCTACGCAGGAATTGCACTTGAATGGAATGACATGTGCCGTGGTTCAAAACATTGGATTTATGGACCAGACGATGCAGCAAATGAAATTGGTTTAAAACCCATGTTAAGTGGGATTAAAACTGAAGATGAAGGCCTGTATCTGGCCCAACATCAATATTGGTTACACACTATGAAACACGCGATTGCATCAGAGAAAGAAATTGCTGATCAGGGAGAAACAGCATGAGTGCTCAAGACAAAGCAACTTTAGAAAATATTGCTCAGTTTCTCTATCGTGAAGCTCGTTTTTTAGATGATGAACAATGGGATGACTGGCTTGAATGTTACGCACCGGAAGCTTCTTTCTGGATGCCAGCTTGGGACGACGACGATAGATTAACTGAAGATCCACAATCTGAAATTTCACTTATTTATTATCCAGACCGTCAAGGTTTAGAAGATCGTGTGTTCCGTATTAAAACTGAGCGCTCATCTGCAACCATGCCGGACACACGCACAAGCCACAATATTGCCAACGTTGAAGTCGTAGAGCGCGACGGCGACAAGGTTACTGTTCGCTTTAATTGGAATACTTTGAGTTTCCGTTACAAGACAAATTACAGCTATTTCGGTATGTCACGTTATGTGATCGATTTTTCAGGTGATCAACCAAAGATCTTGAGCAAGTATGTCGTTTTGAAAAATGACTACATCAATCAAGTGATTGATATCTACCACCTTTAAGACATACCCCCTCAGTTAAACGGACTGTTGGCTGAGGGTAAAAGTTTCAAATATTTTGTAGGATACATGCCATGTCAAACCACAATGTTGCACT
The DNA here is from genome assembly GCF_000588515.1 of Acinetobacter sp. 826659. NCBI lineage: Bacteria > Pseudomonadati > Pseudomonadota > Gammaproteobacteria > Moraxellales > Moraxellaceae > Acinetobacter > Acinetobacter sp. 826659. Next base: position 301,090 of record NZ_JFYD01000006.1, read on the forward strand.
TCAATTTGAAGATGGTGTTACACGTTTCATTAACGTAGCTCAGGGCGAAACCCTATCTGACGCAGCCTATCGCCAAAAAATTAATATTCCTTTGGATTGCCGTGACGGTGCATGTGGAACTTGCCGCGCATTTTGCGAATCCGGCAGTTATGACATGCCAGAAGAAACCTATATTGAAGATGCATTAACCCCAGAAGAAGCTGAGCAAGGTTATATTCTTGCTTGCCAATGTCGCCCAACTTCCGATGCAGTATTCCAGATTCAAGCATCGTCAGATGTTTGCAAAACTGCAATTCATAGCTTCCAAGGTACATTAGCCCGCGTTGAAAACTTATCAGACTCAACGATCACATTTGATATTCAACTTGATGAAGGTCAACCAGATATTCATTTCCTTGCAGGTCAATACGTCAACGTTGCTATTCCTGAAACTGGTGAAACACGTTCATATTCATTTAGCTCAAAACCGGGCAATCGTTTAACAGGCTTTGTGGTCCGTAACGTACCGAATGGCAAAATGAGTGAATTCTTAAGCAAGAATGCTAAAGCTGGTGACAAAATGACATTTACCGGACCATTCGGTAGCTTCTATTTACGTAATGTAGCGCGTCCTGTACTGATGTTGGCAGGCGGTACTGGCATTGCCCCATTTATGTCGATGTTACAAGTGCTTGAAGAAAAAGGTTCAGAACAACCAGTTCGTTTAGTCTTTGGTGTCACCAATGACTTTGATTTGGTTGCTCTAGAAAAACTCAATGAGTTGCAGGCGAAATTCCCATGGTTTGAATATCGAACTGTGGTCGCAAGCTCTGAGAGTAACCATGAACGCAAAGGCTATGTCACTGGTCATATTGAAAGTGAATGGTTAAACGGTGGCGATGTCGATGTTTATCTATGTGGCCCAGTGCCAATGGTAGAAGCGGTACGTGGTTGGTTAGAAACTGAAAATATCAAACCTGCTAATTTCTTGTTTGAAAAGTTCTCTGCGAATTAATAGGTGGAGAAGTTATCTATGTCAAACCGTCAAAGATTTACTAATAAAGTCGTGATTGTTACGGGTAGTGCCCAAGGTATTGGTCGTGGTGTGGCACTGCAAGTTGCAGCTGAAGGTGGACAAGTCGTCATGGCTGACCGCTCTGAATACGTTGAAGACGTTCTCAAAGAAATTCAGAGTACAGGTGGTGATGCTGTTACGATTAATGCTGACCTAGAAACCTATGCAGGCGCGCAAGCGGTTGTTGCAAAAGCCATTGAACATTATGGTCGGGTAGATATCCTGATTAATAACGTAGGTGGCGCGATCTGGATGAAACCTTTTGAAGAGTTTTCCGAAGAAGAGATCATTAAGGAAGTAAATCGTTCATTGTTTCCAACGTTATGGTGCTGCCGTGCTGTGTTACCCGCTATGATTAAGCAACAGTCGGGGGTGATTGTAAATGTGTCTTCAATTGCAACCCGTGGTATTAATCGTATTCCCTACTCGGCATCTAAAGGTGGAGTAAATGCTTTAACGGCATCGCTTGCTTTTGAACATGCGAAAGATGGAATTCGAGTCAATGCTGTTGCGACGGGTGGAACCGAAGCACCACCTCGCAAAGTACCGCGAAACGCCAACCCATTAAGTCAAAATGAAAAAGACTGGATGCAGCAAGTAGTTGATCAAACAATAGATCGAACATTTATGGGGCGTTATGGCACAATTCAAGAACAAGTCAATGCAATTTTATTTCTTGCATCAGACGAAGCATCATATATGACTGGCTCGGGTATTTCGGTCGGAGGGGGAGATCAGGGGTAACCCTGATCTTTTTGCATGATTGGGTAAATAACATGATTTGCATGGAGGCAATCACACATGGCAACCCTGTTAAAGACATTAAAAAATGACTGGTCCATATCAGCAACAGTTGCTGGCTTTCTTGCGGTTTTAATTTCTTACTCAGGCCCACTGATTATTTTTTTCCAAGCTGCTCAGCGTGCTCATGTGTCCACCGATATGATGGTGTCATGGATTTGGGGAATTTCAATTGGTGCCGCCGTTTCAGGTATTTATCTTTCAATTAAATATAAAACGCCGGTCATAACCGCATGGTCTGCACCAGGTACTGCCCTGTTAGTTACCCTATTTCCAAATGTCTCACTGAATGAAGCGGTAGCCGCCTATATTACTTCTGCCATTGTTATATTCTTAATTGGCGTTACAGGTTACTTCGATAAATTACTAAAGTGGATTCCCCAAGATGTCGCTGCAGGCATGATGGCTGGTATTCTTTTTCAATTTGGTATTGGTCTATTTACCGCGTCTGATAGTATGCCTTTTATTGTCTTTAGCATGCTCATCGTCTTTTTAATTGCCAAACGTTTAATGCCGCGCTACACCATGATTTGGGTGTTAGCTGCCGGAGTTTTATTAAGCCTCATTTTGGGCAAAATGAATCCGGTTGATGTAAGTTTTAATTTAGCTATTCCACAGTGGATTAGCCCAGAATGGACATGGAACTCAACACTCAACCTCGCTATTCCTCTCATTTTAGTCAGTCTAACTGGTCAATTTTTACCGGGTATGGCGATTATGAAACTCAGCGGTTACGACACCCCAGCCAAACCTATTATTACTGTCACCAGTATTGCCTCTTTAGCTGTTGCCTGTGTCGGTGGTATTACGATTGTGCTTGCCTCAATTACCGCAGCTTTATGTATGGGCAAAGATGCACATGAACTTAAAGAAAAACGTTACATCGCAGGAATCGCCAACGGAATTTTTTATATTTTAGGAGGCTTATTTGCTGGCAGTATTGTCATGCTATTTAGCTTACTTCCTAAAGAGTTGGTGGCAGCACTGGCAGGTTTAGCTTTGCTAGGTGCTATTGCCACCAATATTTCTGTTGCCATGAAAAATGACAATCAACGTGATGCTGCACTTATTACCTTTTTAGCCACAGCATCAGGCATGCATTTTCTTGGATTAAGCTCAGTTTTTTGGGGAATTTGTATTGGTGTAATCGCACATTTCATTCTCACACCACGCTCAACTCCAGCCACAAATTAATTTTTTATCTAAGCGCCCGCCACTAAAATAAAGCCTCAATCGCCAAATCAGGATGCAAATAATTTGCTAATTCTGATTTGGCGATTTTATTTAATATAAATTAAATTTCATTTTTAAGATAAATCGCTAAAATAATTAAATAATAGACTTTAGTATTTTGTTTTTATATTTTCACTTCAATTCATAATATAAATTTAACGATATTTTTAAGTGTGATTATCATCAATAAAATCCATAAAAAAACATCTATAAAATCCCTAAAATTCTCATTATACAATATTTAACCCCATTTTAAAGACACAACAAAGACAGCTAAAAAAAATAAAAATAAATACATATTTTTCAAATAGTTAAATCAATAAAAACACAATACCTTAAAGACATAAAGATATATCAATTAGGTTTTTGACTCTAATCAAATAACAAAATAGTTTATTAAAAAATAACGCGATGCTTCACAAATTGGAGGTGAAGAAAATGGATACGAGCAAGGTTAATATTAATGAGTTAATTGATAAAGCTAGTTTTACATCTTTTCATTGGAAAGTTTTAATCTGGTGCTTACTTATTATTATTTTTGATGGATATGATTTAGTTATTTATGGAGTTGCTCTTCCTCTGTTAATGCAACAATGGTCATTAACTGCGGTAGAAGCTGGGTTACTCGCCAGTGCTGCGCTATTCGGGATGATGTTTGGTGCCATGATTTTCGGCACGCTTTCAGACAAACTGGGACGAAAAAAAACCATCCTGATTTGTGTCACCTTATTTAGCGGATTTACCTTTATAGGTGCCTTTGCCAAAGGACCAACTGAGTTTGCTATTTTGCGCTTTATTGCAGGTCTTGGGATTGGTGGCGTTATGCCAAACGTTGTTGCGCTTATGACTGAATACGCACCAAAAAAAATCCGCAGTACCTTGGTCGCAATCATGTTTAGTGGCTATGCAATTGGCGGCATGACATCTGCTCTACTCGGTGCATGGCTCGTGAAAGACATGGGCTGGCAAATCATGTTTTTAATTGCGGGTATTCCCCTGTTGCTGCTCCCACTCATCTGGAAATTTTTGCCAGAGTCTCTCGCCTTTTTAGTGAAATCTAACCATGGCGAACAGGCAAAAAGTATTGTGAGTAAAATTGCACCTCAAACTCAGGTAAACACCAATACTCAACTGGTATTAAACGAAAGTACCACAACAGATGCACCTGTCCGTGCGCTTTTCCAGCAAGGCCGTACCTTCAGCACATTTATGTTCTGGATTGCTTTCTTTATGTGCCTACTCATGGTGTATGCCTTAGGAAGTTGGTTACCTAAACTCATGCTCCAAGCGGGCTACTCATTAGGTGCAAGTATGTTGTTCCTGTTTGCACTCAATATTGGCGGCATGGTCGGTGCAATTGGTGGTGGCGCTTTAGCAGATAAATTCCATTTAAAACCTGTTATTACCATTATGTTTATTGTGGGATCAGCAGCTTTAATTCTGCTTGGCATTAATAGTCCACAATTTATTTTATATAGCCTAATTGCGATTGCTGGTGCTGCCACAATTGGCTCACAAATCTTACTCTACACGTTTGTTGCGCAGTTCTATCCAACCGCACTTCGTTCAACTGGCATGGGCTGGGCATCTGGCATTGGTCGTATTGGCGCGATTATTGGACCAGTTTTAACTGGCGCCTTACTCACACTTGAGCTTCCTCACCAAATGAATTTCTTAGCGATTGCAATTCCAGGTGTGATTGCTGCACTTGCAATATTTATGGTCAATCTCAAAGCCTCTGTTGCCGCACAAACGCCATCAACTTTTAACCCTCAAAACACGCTTACCCAGCAGTAAAAATACATGCGCCGAGGACTGGCGCATCTTTTTGGAAATGGATTATGGAATTATTTCACCGTTTTAAACCACACACTTTAGCCGTTGCCACTTTATTACTGATGTGCAGTAACTCATGGGCAGCAAATCCAAATCAGCAAACTGAAGATGAATGGAAATTCACTTTAAAAAATGCCTATATCAACCGTAATTTTGATAATGATGCACTTAAAGATACTGGTAGTTGGTCTCAGGCAGCATCGCTATTTTATAAGTCGAAAATGCATGACACCCCTCTGCAAATTGCAGACAAGCCTATTACCATTGGTGCAGATGCTTCTGTACAATACGCCGTGCGCTTGAGTTCAGACAAACACGTTGCGGACACAGTTTTGCCTTTTAATAAAGAAACTCAATCACAAGCATCTGACTTTTTAAAATACGGCGCAACTTTAAAGCTAGGTTATGACAAACCCCTTTTAAGTGTTGGTGAACTCTGGTTAGCCCTGCCTGTAACGGCTGTGGATGCGAGCCGACAATTACTTGCTTCATATTGGGGAACCAATCTTAAGTCGCAACTTTCAGATCAACTTTATGCTGAAATTGGTCGAGTGGAAAAAGTGTCGCCACGAAATGAAGAAGACTTTAAAAAGTTTTCTTTCACGGCAAATGGAATGACCAAAGAATCTGATGGCTTAAATTACATAGATCTGCGCTATCAATTTACGCCGTCTTTGAAAGGTGAATATTACTTTGGTAATTTAGAAGACCTCTACAACAAACATCATGTAGGGCTTGAGCATAACTGGAAACAATCTAATTTTGCGCTTACTTCTAAGTTTAAATACTTCAATGCAAAAGATGATGGCAATACCTTTGATATTGATGCTCAAAACATCGGGGTGCTAGAAACGCTCAAAGTAAAAAACCATACCTTTGGCTTGGGGTACCAGCAGATTATCGGTGAATCGGCTTATCCATTACCAGATGGTTTCTTACCAGAGACGTATTTCATTAACTGGAACGCTACTGGTTTCTTTAAAGAAGACGAAAAGTCTTATCATGTCATGTATGGCTATGACTTTAAAGATTATGTACCGGGCTTAAACGCAATGGTGAAATATGTTTACGGCCATGATTTTAAAGCAGCCAATGGCGAAAAAAATCATGAAACCGAGTCAAATGTGATTTTAAATTATGCGTTTCAGCAGCCATTCTTAAAAGGCGTCGCCCTGCAATATATTCGAATTGATTACAACGTTAAACATGGTAATGACTTTGGTGAAGATCGCCTGTTTGTAAACTACACCAAAAAGTTTTAATCATTTTTGATTCAATTGAAACGGGCTAATTTTAGTCCGCTTTATTATTTTCGACCCATAAAAAAACGCTCTTACGAGCGTTTTTTAATTAACTTTGCAACTTAAGCAACGTGCTTTTGTACAACAATCGAACCGACTGAATAACCAGCACCGAAAGATGAAATCACACCATATTCGCCATTATCTACTTCATGGCCTGTACGGTGTAAAGCAATAATCACACCTGCTGAAGAGGTATTGGCAAACTCATCTAGAATAATTGGGGCACGGCTTAGATCTGCCTCTTTACCAGCCACATATTTCAAGATTAATTCATTCATGTTGGCATTGGCTTGGTGTAACCAGAAACGCTTAATATCGTTTGCAGTTAACTGCATTTTTTCCAACTGCGCATTAATAATTTTTGCTACAAGCGGACAAACATCTTTAAATACCTTGCGGCCATCTTGACGGAATAGCTTGTCGTCAACAACTGCATCTTCACTACGGTTTAAGAAACCGAAGTTATTGCGAATGTTGTTTGAAAATTGAGTAAATAAATGAATATCTAAAATTTCAAAACCAGTTTTAGTAGTCGTTTCTTCAATAATAGAAGCCGTTGCAACATCACCAAAAATGAAGTGACAATCACGGTTACGATAGTCTAGGTGACCCGATGTAATCTCGACATTTACCAATAAAACACGACGAGCGCCTGAACGAATTGCATCTGCCGCTTGTTTCAAACCAAAAGTGGCAGCTGAACATGCAACGTTCATGTCGTAGGCATAACCTTGAATACCAAGTGCCGACTGGATTTCAATCGCTACAGCCGGATAAGCACGCTGCATGTTTGAACATGCCAAAATTACAACATCGATATCTTCAGCAGTTACGCCTGCATTTTCCATTGCCTGCTTCGCAGCAATCACGCCCCACTCTGCTTGAAGTGAAAGTTCATCATTTGAGCGTTCAGACAAACGAGGACGCAAACGTGTTGGATCGAGGATACCTGATTTCTCAATCACGTAACGGCGCTTAATACCAGACGCTTTTTCAATAAATTCAGCGCTAGAACCACGTAACTCTTCTAGCTCACCTGTTGCAATTTTCTCTGCATTCTCTTGGTTATATTGTTCCACATAAGCATTTAAACTGTCGGCCAGTTCTTCATTAGAAATGATTTCTGTTGGGTGAAATAACCCAGTACCTGTGATACGAATGCCCATGTAAAACTCCTAAAAAAATGAATAGGGTCTGTTAATCTTTCATTTATAAATTGCGTTGTAGGCTAAACAACAGCATAAACAGACCCCGATCTATCTTAACTGATTCCTAAACGATCCCATAACTTTTGCAGTCGAGTTGGCGAAATAGGCATCTTGGTTTTCATCGGCTGAGAAAATAAAGAAATGCGGAATTCTTCCAACATCAAATACAATTCTTTGATTTTTGGATCGTTTTTGAATTTAAATACCTTGTCCATCCATGGATCGACATCGTCAATTGCAGCATAATCTCGCTGTAGATTATTTGGCAATCGATCTAAACGCAATAGCAGTGCTTTTAAATAACGCGGGTATTCCTGCCAAAGATCGACTGGTTGGCGGTAAACAAAATTGCCAAGTGACATTAAATCTAATTGATCTTCAATATCATCAATACTGCGTCCAAACACGTCTGGATCAAGTACTAAAATCTGACGACGAATTTGTTGCCACTGAATATAAATATCACTTAACTGCTCAAGTGCTTGCTGACCATGACTCAAAAATTGCTTTTTGACTTGCTCTAGTAGTTTATTAAATTCATCTGCATTAATTGGCAAAGTTGTAATTGCCATTTGCAACGTAGCATAGACCAACATCTGCTCAAGCTTAGCTTTATCACCCAAAGGTGAATATGCCAAAGCAAGCGGTTTTGAAATCTGCTTTTTCAACTGGCGAACCAAGTCACCCAGTTGCATATGTACCAGACGAATAATACCTTCGCGGTGCTGTTTAATCGCCTCAGCTTGATCGTTAAACGTTTGAATAACAATGCCTGACTCATCTTTAGCTTCGAGGTCAGCAAAAGCTTTAGTCGGCACTAAAGCCTGATATTGTTTAACTACAACGCCCGTGACTTTATGAGAAGCCTCAAAAGTAAAGTTTTCAGGAAAGTCTTTAAACTCGCCTTTTTGCTGTTTAACTGGACGATGTGTTTCCACTCGGCAACGTGCTTTTAACTCAGGTAAATCACGCCCTTTCGCAATGAGCTTACCTTTTTCATCAATCACTTTAATGAAAGGCACCAAATATGGATCAATACGTTCAAACGAGAAATCTTTTTCGGTAATTTGCTCACCACGCAAGGCAAAAGCTAAATAACTGAAAATATGTTCACGTAAATGTACTGCATCTACCCCTTGCATGAGCTTACGAGCTGTATCAGGAATTGGCACCACATTACGACGCTTGTCTTTAGGTAAAGCTTTGAGTAAAGCCTCAATTAAATCTTGGCGCCAACCCGGAATTCCCCATGACCAAATATTTTCATCGACTTGAGGCAATGCCTGTACAGGAATTTGAACAGTAGCACCATCTTCGTCATGGCTCGGGTCAAAATGATATGTAGTTGCTAAACGCAGCTGCCCATTGTGTAAATGATCTGGGAATTGCTGCGTTGTTGGCCGATCATTGAGCCAGAGCGCATCATCGTCAATAAATAAATAACGAGGATTATTTGCTTCTACCGTTGCACGCCAGTCTTCAAAACTACGGCGACTCGCGATTTCCTCAGGAATTTTCGACGCATAAAACTGATAAATTGTTTCTTCATCCACCACCAAATCACGACGACGCAATTTATCTTCAACTCGCTCTACTTCTTCAAGCTTAAGTAAGTTGTGTTTTAAAAATGGTGGAACTGTACCCAAGTTACCAGTAGTTAATGCATCGCGTAAGAAAATCTCATGAGCAGCAGGTTGGTCAACTTTCTCAAAATTAATTAACCGCTTTGGCTCAATAATTAAACCAAATAAAGAAATTTGCGCATACGCATTGACGATCCCAGCTTTCTTAGACCAATGTGGCTCGAAATAGTGATATTTCAACAAATCGCGTGCAGCAAGTAAAATCCATTCAGGATCAATTTTGGCTAAAGTACGTAAGTACACTTGAGAGGTTTCGACCATCTCAAAAGCCATCACCCAAGAGGTATTGGTTTTGTGCAGCGTACTTGCAGGGAAAACTTTAGCCTTTTGCTGACGCACTGCCATAAACGTATTACGTTCATCAGTTTTATTTGCAATGAACGATAATAAACCTGTCAGCAATGCACGATGCAAGTTTTCATAATTCGCAGGTTTTTCATTAAAGCTGAGTTTTAAGCCTTCGGCTAACTCAACCAATTGCTGGTGTGTCTGTTTCCATTCACGTAAACGCAACCAACTCAAGAAATGCTGCTTGGCAAATTGACGGCGTTTATTTTCAGACATCCCTGCTTCGCCTTTAGGATTTAAAGTATCCCAAAGCTTCAAATAAAATAGAAAATCTGAATCCGCTTCTTTAAACAAAGCATGCTTTTGGTCAGCTTGCATCTGTTTGTCGGCCGGACGCTCACGCGGGTCCTGAACAGCTAAAGCACTTACCACAATTAAGATTTCTTTGAGTACGCCAAAATGAGCACCACCCACGATCATACGTGCCAAACGTGGATCAATTGGCATACGTGCCATCATTTGCCCGACTTTAGTCAGCTCATTTTTCTTCTCGTTAAGTGCGCCTAACTCAATCAGCAACTTACGGCCATCATTAACTAGACGGAAATCTGGTGGCTCAATAAAATCAAAGTTTTCTAACTCACCTAACCCTAAACTCTGCATTTGCAAAATAACAGATGCTAAGTTGGTTCTTTTAATTTCAGGTTCGGTAAATTCAGGACGACTTAAAAAGTCTTCTTCGCTATATAAACGGATACACACACCCGGAGCAATACGACCACAACGCCCTTTACGCTGATTGGCTGCGGCTTGAGAAATTGCTTCAATTGGTAAGCGTTGTACACGTGAACGATAGTTATAACGCGATATACGAGCAAAACCGCTATCAATCACATAACGAATATTCGGAACCGTAAGTGCAGTTTCGGCCACGTTGGTCGCAATAATAATACGACGACCCTTTCCGCCAGGGCTGAAGATCTTCTGTTGTTCAGAAACGGCTAAACGCGCATACAACGGTAAAATTTCGGTATGTCTTGGCCCGTACTTTTGCAAGGTTTCCTGCAATTCTCGAATTTCTTGCTCTGTGCTTGAGAAAATTAGAATATCGGCATGTTCTGGATGACCTTTTGCTTCTGCATCAGCAAAGCATTCTTCTACAGCCTGTACAACTGCACGAGGTAGGTTTTCTTCAAAATCATCAAACTCATCGTCATCACTTCCGCCAATATTCATTTCTGAAATTGGGCGATAAAGTACTTCGACCGGATAACTACGCCCTTCCACTTCAAAAATAGGTGCATCATTAAAGTAATTACTAAAGCGATTTACATCTAAAGTAGCCGAAGTCACGATAACTTTTAGATCTGGGCGTTTTGGCAGTAACTGCTTTAAATAACCCATAATAAAATCGATATTGAGTGAGCGTTCATGCGCTTCATCAATAATGATCGTGTCATATTTAGACAAATAACGGTCATTACCTAACTCGGCAAGCAAAATACCGTCGGTCATTAACCGTACAATTGAATCTTGCGAACCTTGTTCATTAAAGCGGATTTTAAAACCAATAGACTCGCCAAGCTTTTCGCCGACTTCTTCTGCAATACGCTGAGAAACACTACGTGCAGCTAAACGACGTGGCTGAGTATGACCAATCATCCCCGTTAAACCACGGCCCGCTAGCATTGCAATTTGAGGAAGCTGAGTGTTTTTACCTGAACCAGTCTCCCCTGCCACAATAATTACCTGATGCTTTTGAATCGCATCAATTAAGCGGTCTGCATATTGAGAAACAGGTAAATCCTGATTCAGTTTAATTTTAGGGAGACGTTCAAATCGCTGCCTTACTTTGGCATTAGATTGTTCAAATAATTTTTCAATCTCTGCTGTATTGGCTTTTTTATCTTTACGCAAACGATTTAAACGGTAACGATCTCTTGCCATCACCCACTGATCAATATTTAAATCATTCTGCACAGACAAATTTTCCTGAAAATACAACAATCCTCTATTTTACGCTCTAATGACCATAAGGTAAAACAGTTGGGTTTTTATATATTTTTAATTTTTTAAAATTTTACCCTTGAATTTTGTCTCACTAGACTTCATGTTGTTAGGCAAGTTTCTTTTACGATAACTGTCATTTGATTTACATGTTTTTGCAGTCAAATCGAATACAGTGTTTGGGGACTTAAAAATCGTAAATTTATCACTTATTCGATTTTCCGATTTTAGTCATATAAAAATACTATTTCCCCAATAAAGAATTTTTATTTATTCTACATCTCGTAAACAAGTTTAAATATAAACCTCAATCATGGAGACAATGATGAGCTTGATTAATACTGAAGTTAAACCATTCCAAGCAACTGCTTACCACAACGGCCAATTTGTTGAAGTTAACGAAACTAACCTTAAAGGTAAATGGTCTGTTGTATTCTTCTATCCAGCTGACTTCACTTTCGTTTGTCCAACTGAACTTGGTGACTTAGCTGACAACTACGCTGAATTCCAAAAACTTGGTGTTGAAATTTATGCTGTATCTACTGATACACACTTCACTCACAAAGCTTGGCACGACACTTCTGAAGAAATCAAAAAAATCCAATATCCATTAGTTGGTGACCCAACTTGGACTCTTTCTAAAAACTTCGACGTTCTTATCGAATCTGAAGGTTTAGCTGACCGTGGTACTTTCGTTATCGATCCAGAAGGTAAAATCCAAATCGTTGAACTCAATGCTGGTGGTATCGGCCGTGACGCATCTGAACTTCTTCGTAAAGTAAAAGCTGCTCAATACGTACACGCTCACCCAGGTGAAGTTTGCCCAGCTAAATGGAAAGAAGGCGAAGCTACTCTTGCTCCATCTATCGACCTAGTTGGTAAAATCTAATCTCTTATTAGATTTTAAAAACTCAAAGAACCATCCCTCATCGGATGGTTCTTTTGTTTTGAATAAGCACATCACATTTTCTACTGATACTTTTACAATTATGCCCTTCCCCATTACATGAAGTTTGAGTAATGTCGAATAAATAACCGATGTTTTTTGAGCTTAAGTCATATGAAATAAAAGGGGAAAAATTTATGACGAATACTGTGGCAGTCACTTCATGGAAATACAATGCGACTTCACGTCATCTAAAAATATTTTATAGCGATGGTTCAGGCGAACTTTATCATCCTGTACCAGAATTTATTTATGACAACTTATTACGATCAACAGACAAAGCTGCTTTTGTACATAAATATTTAGAATTCGACTTACACTTTACTCGCCTATCTTTAGTAAATGCTTCATAACATAATGAAATAAGGCCTGCTTTGAACAGGCCTTTATGAATGAATAAATCAGATTTTTAAATGGCTTACCTTGCCACTACAATGCATAAACCAGCGCCTACAGGCAAAATACTGCTCATAAAATTTTCATCTTTTTTAATTAAAGCTAAGAATGAGCTGACTTCAGCCGCATGTGAAATAACATTATCAATAATGAGTACGCCACCTTTTGGCTTCATCAGCCGTTTTAAATCTGGCCAATAATTCTCATACGCAGGACGCTCAGCATCTAACAAAATAAAATCGAAAGTTTCATGAGTTTCTTTTAAATAGTCGGCTGCATCTCCAACCCAAAAATCTACCAATTCATCTAATGCCAGTTCAGTCGCATGGCGTTTAGCTTCATTACTACGATTGGCATCAATTTCAAGCGTGGTTACTTTTCCATGAGTAGCTTGAGCAGCCTCAGCAAGCCATAAAGTAGAGTAACCTGTTGAAGTCCCAATTTCTAAAATTGATTTAGCTTGCTGCATCCGAATAAATTGCGATAGTAATTTTGCAGACTCCGCCTCAATATTACGATACCGCAGCAAACGATCTGTCTGCTGTGCATCATGTCGTTTAAAGGTGTCATATAAATCGGCAACTCTTTGTAAGAAAAAAGTATTTGGCATATATTCACCCTTTAAAATCGTTATTTTATATAAAAGTCGTTTGAGTTAAGTGCTTTGAATTAACTTGAAACGCGGCACGATGCTTCCATCAGCCATTTGCACCGTTTCAGTAAACATATCTAGAGGACGTACCCAAGTTGAATAGTCACCGTAAAGACACTGATAAACGACTAACTCTTCTTCAGTCTCGCTGTGTTTTGCCACAGAAAAAACTTGATAGAGATTACCTTTATAATGCTGATAAATGCCGCGTTGCAATGACATGAAAGTACCTTTTAATGTTATGACATAAAATCTTTACAGCCATATAACATATATAAATTTTTAAATACTTTCACTTTAAAACACTACAAAACATAAAAAAGAACATTTTAGAGATAAATTATTGATCTTACTTATTAATAGCTTCAATAATTCAAAAAACCGATTAAATCTATAAAAACATACTGTTTTACCTATTTTGTGTTTTCACGTACTATGCATCTATTGAAAGAATTTGGATGCATTGGAGTAAAAAACAGATGTTAGATCAAAACATTAAAACTCAATTAAAAGCTTACTTAGAACGTTTAGAAAGTCCAATCGAATTAGTTGCTGCTTTAGATGAATCAGATAAAGCTGCTCAAATTAAAGAGTTAGTGACAGAAATTGCTGAACTATCTGACCAAGTCACTGCCCGTTTTGACGGTAATAATACACGTCGTCCAAGCTTTGGTGTGGCTAAAGCAGGTGAACAGCCTCGCGTGTTCTTTGCTGGTCTACCGATGGGCCATGAGTTTACGTCTTTGATCTTGGCACTGTTGCAGGTGTCTGGCTATGCACCTAAAGTGTCAAATGAAGTACTCAACCAAATTAAAGGTTTAAATCTCAACGCCAACTTTGATGTGTTTGTATCACTCAGCTGTCATAACTGTCCTGATGTAGTACAGGCACTTAACCTGATCGCGATTTATAACCCGAACACCACGGCAACCATGATTGACGGTTCATTCTTCCAAGACGAAGTGGAACAACGCAAAATCATGGCTGTACCGATGGTATTCCAAGACAACGAGCACATTGGTCAAGGTCGTATGACCCTTGAAGAGATTGTGGCAAAACTCGACACCAACTCTGCTGAAAAAGATGCGGCAGCACTGAATGCCAAAGATGCTTTTGATGTATTGGTGATTGGTGGTGGTCCTGCAGGTGCAACAGCTGCAATCTATGCGGCACGTAAAGGTATCAATACAGGTATCGTAGCTGAACGCTTCGGTGGTCAGGTCATGGACACCATGGATATTGAAAACTTTACCTCGGTGCAAAAGACGCAAGGTCCTAAGTTTGCTGCCGAGATGGAAGCACATGTTCGTGAATATGATGTCGATATCATGAACCTGCAACGTGTCAGCAAAATCACGGGTGCCAACCAGACTGCAAATGGCTTGGTTGAAGTTGAACTTGAAAACGGTGCGAAACTTGAATCGAAAACTGTAATCCTTTCTACAGGTGCACGTTGGAGAGAAATGAATGTACCGGGTGAGCAAGAATACCGTACCCGTGGTGTTGCGTACTGCCCACACTGTGATGGCCCATTATTCAAAGGTAAACGTGTTGCTGTGATTGGTGGCGGTAACTCAGGTGTTGAAGCAGCAATTGACCTTGCAGGGATTGTTGAGCATGTAACTCTGGTTGAGTTCGATACCAAACTTCGTGCTGACCAAGTGTTGCAAAACAAATTGCATAGCTTGCCAAACACAACGGTGATTATGAATGCCTTAAGTACAGAAGTGTTAGGTGATGGTTCACAAGTGACTGGCCTTAAATATAAAGACCGTACGACGGATGAAGAGCATGTGGTAGAGCTTGCAGGGATCTTTGTACAGATTGGTTTATTGCCAAACACTGACTTCTTGAAAGACAGTGAAGTTGAATTAACCAACCGTGGCGAGATCATTGTGAATGACCGCAACGAAACCAATGTACAAGGTGTATTTGCGGCGGGTGACTGTACGACTGTACCTTACAAGCAAATCATTATTGCTACAGGTGAAGGTGCTAAGGCATCACTCTCAGCGTTTGATTACATCATCCGTTCTGGGCAGTAAAATCGGTCAAAATCATTATTATTTATTTCAAGCCTAGCATTACAAAATGCTAGGCTTTTTTAATACTAGAGTTACAACTTTTTAACAATTTTCGATCTTTATTAATCATTTACTTTATGTTTATATTTTAGACATCCATATTTGGATGCCATGAATTAGAAGGAAAAACACAATGAATAAATTACTTGTTGCTTTAGGTCTTGCTGCGACTGTTGCCCTTGTTGGTTGTAATAAAGATAAAGCTCCAGAAACTGGTGCGACTACAGGTGAACACTTAGAAAATGCTGCTCAACAAGCAAGTGCTGATATCAAATCTGCTGGTGATAAAGCTGCTGATGATATTGCAACTGCAACTGATAATGCTGCTGAGAAGATCGATGCTGCAACCGATCACGCTGCTGATGCGACTGCTAAAGCTGCAGCTGAAACAGAAGCTACTGCACGTAAAGCGACTGCTGATACAGCTCAAGCTGTTGAAAACACCGCTGCTGAAGTGAAAAAAGACGCTCAACACTAATCGTCTTTAGTATAAAAAAGCCCCTATTGATTAGGGGCTTTTTTGGCTCTTAAAATCTTTTATGAAATTAAGCCTTCATCACGCATCGCAATTTGTACAGATTGACGCTCAGCAACTTTATTACGTAATGCAATAATGTGCTTATACGGTGTTAAGTCATGCTCAATTGAGTTTGACCAATTTGTTAAAACAAATAGATAAGCATCTGCTGGACCAAAATTATCATTTACCAAATAATCGTAATCAGATTCAGACAAATAGTTATCGATATATTTTAAAAGACGGTCGATTTCAGCATAAGCTTTGGTTTTTTCATCACTTGTTAACGGTGCCCCAAAGAAAACTGCATAAGCATCATGCAATTCAGAGTTCAAATAACCCAACCATTCCAATACTTTCGCACGGCCCATACCCGATGGTGGAATTAAATCCTGCTTAGGATCGTGCTGAGCAAGGAAAGGTAAAATCGCAACGTTCTCAGTTAACATTAAACCAGGGTTAATTTCCAAAGCTGGTACATATCCTTTTGGATTAATCTCGTAATAATCTGCACCTTTTTCTGTTTTATGTGTTTTTAAATTTACTCGTTCTAAGTCAAAATCAACATTAATTTCATTTAAAATAATATGTGCAGCTAAAGAACATGCGCCTGGCGAATAATATAATTTCATATCTGATCCTTGTTATCTCATATTAACGTTTTAAATTGCTTCTAGAAAACCTGCAAGGTTTGCACAATTCTTTAATTGTAAAAAAGCGTAAACTTATAAAATACTTACACCATCTAATATTCTTGAAAAACTTATTCCTTGCAAGTTGTCTTGCGTGACGATTGTTTAAAATATGATAAAACACATTTACGTCACGCAATTTTTCCATTAATTACGTTTAAAAAGCTGGCTAATCCAATTCATTAATTCAGTTAAGAAATCAAAAATACCATTTTTCTTATCATCATCAGGCTGGCTTGAATCTTTACCATTTAAATCCAGATCAACAATTACCGGATCATGGTCTGAAGAACGGTAAGCATCTTCGCCATAGAACAAGGCCTTTTGCTCATCCGTTTTATATTCTTCGTTGTAGTCTAAAACGGTTGGCTCATCTGCATTGATATGCCATGCAAAGGTTCGAACCACTTTTGGATATAAAGCTGCATCAGCAATTGCATGATCTAAGTTACCTGCTCCACCATTGCCGTTGGCATCACTCGCAACACCATACACATAGCTATACGCCTGAGTACCCTGACCGACCTTTGTGTCATTAAGTAAAACTTTATAGTTCGCTTTTTCAAATGACAAAATAGGTTCTTCTTTTGCGTAGCTATTCATATCCCCTACAAGTAAAGCATTTTGCTTTTGCACTTGAGTTGGTTTTTTCGGGAGCCATTGCACAATTTGATCAACGGCTTTCACACGAGTTGGGTTCCAACAGCCTTGACCATCTTTTTGGTCTGCGTCAGTAGAGCTAGCATCGACCCCACTACAGCTTTTTGATTTCAAGTGGTTTGGAATAACAGTAAACGTTTTATTACCACGAACGGCTTGGAAACTTTGCGCCAAAGTTGTTCGGTTCTTGTCGCCTAAATCAAGCACAACAGGTTTATTTAAAGGCTTAACACGCTTGCTGTTATAGATAATAGCAACTGCGATCGCATCACCACCTAAACGATCTAGATTTTCAGGAACCACATATTTCCAATCGCTACCTAAAGCTTTGGTCAAATTGGCAATTGCACTGTTAGGCCCATAACCATTGTTCGCAATTTCCATTAAACCGTATACATCGGCGTCAATCGCTTTTAATGCACTCACAATTTTACGATGCTGTTTATCAAACTCAGCTTGTGTTGTCGCACCACGTTCTGTTGGAAAACCCGTTGCGCCATTGTCATAGTTCAAAACGTTAAATGAAGCTACACGAATGTGATTAGCATTTTTAGAAAGGACGCTTTGACGCGGGTTTGTTTGAGTAATAACTTCAGGCTGATTACGTCCAAGCACAGGTTGTACACGCCAACCATTAAAACGATATTCTAAAATACCTTCAGCATTTTTAAGTTGATAACCCGAACGTAGCGTATCGGCAGCGCTAAAATTTGACGGTAACCATGGAGTACGGTTTTGATTGTTATAGCCATCATCAAAAATAATTTTCGATAATAAATTTTTCTGAGCTAGAGCTTTGGCTTCAGGAGATAACGCTGGATATAAATTGGTTGGAATATATAAACGGCCTAGACTCAGCGATAACTCACCATAACGACCATAATTATAGTTCTCACTCACCGTTAAAGTCTGAGGTAGTTTGACCAACATACCTTGATAACGCTGCGGAGAATTGGTTGAGCCACCCGTTAAACTAGCAAACGGAAGTTCGAGACTAATCGGCTGAACTTGATTTGCCATATTGCTATTACAGGTTTGAATATCTTGTTGTAATTGATCTATCTGTAGCTGATTTTGATAAGACGTTAAACGACCACGCAAAATAACTTCATCGCCAATTTGTCCACCTTTTACCGTACTGCTATTTGGGATATAAACAAAAATCGCATTGCTAACATTTGCACGTGCTTTTGTGTCTGGTGTCTGAACATAAAAACCAGAGAAGCCATTGGCATAACGATAATCAGCTGTAATCACACCACGCACAGTATAAGTCTGGTCTTGAGTTGCTGCCGTCAAGTCTGCAATTGGTGTATCTGAGCTTGAACAACTTACCGTTTCAACAGGAGGCTGGGTTGTAGAACCTGATAAATTTGAAAAGTCATTTCGGTTTGCCCATGCCGACCATGAATGGTCCAAATCAAATGCTGCGGTTGCATCAACACTTAAAGCTGGGTTTTCTGTTTCAATACGCTTAAAACTATTTCCCAAGCTTGAAACTGCCGTCCCCCATCCCGCAGCTGGGCGTTCACCAATACGGCCAAAACGGTCTACGGGCGTTCCTTTATAAACGAGTACAACCGCATCATCTCCATTAAAAGATAAAGCAGCGACCTGATTTACTTTACTTCCAAGCTCAGTTTGCAACTCTGAGCGGCCCACTAAAAACTTCTGCTTACTCGCGAGTGTGCCTTGTAAACGAAAAGCCACAGTCTTTGCTGTACCACCATTATTAAATTGTTGAATCTCATAATCAGCTAAATTAACTGTAGCGCCATCTGGATTATAAATTTCCAAGCCTTTTTTATTGCTGCTGCCATCAACATATTGGCTAAACATGAGCTGTGCTTGAGCAACTGAGCTATATGAAAATGCACCTAATGCACTTAAAAAGACCGAAAGTGTTCTTAATTGAAAAGTTTTCATGAGTAAAAGTGTTCATATGAGTTTTAATTAGTCTCTTAGAGTAAATATTGATCATGACATCTACATGAAGAAAAACACCGAAACATTTGACTTGAACACGTGAAGACTTAAAATACCGCATTTGAATTTCAATATTGCCAAGGTTATGTCGATCGATCAGTTAGAAACGCAAATTGCAGACTTAGACAATTTGCCTGAACACCGTGAAATTGTGACGTTTATGCGTCGTTCAGCACCACTTAATACGTCTCAACGCACGGCATTAGAACAACATCGCGATTTAATTTTGGAATATCCTGTTGGTGACCTACGTCAACACTTCGAACACCCAGAGCGTCCATTAACTGTTGAAATCGGTTTTGGTATGGGTCGTTCGTTAGTACTTATGGCAAAAGCGAACCCTGAACGCAACTATGTGGGTATTGAAGTCCATGTACCAGGTATTGCTCAATGCCTATATGAAGCAGGTATAGCAGAAGTTAAAAACTTACGTGTACTTGATGCAGACGCGATTCAGGTTCTACGTGAAATGCCAGACAACAGCATTAACTGTGTTCAGCTTTACTTCCCAGATCCTTGGCAAAAGAAACGTCATTTTAAACGCCGTTTTGTTGCTCATGAGCGTATGCCATTGGTTGAACAAAAACTTGAGCTTGGTGGTACGTTCCATGCTGCAACAGATTGGGAACCGTATGCTGAATGGATGCTAGATGTATTAGACAATCGTCCAGACCTTGAAAACTTGGCAGGTAAAGGCAACAGCTACCCACGTCCAGACTGGCGTCCAGTGACTAAGTTTGAACGCCGTGGTATTGAGTCAGGTCATAAGATTAATGACTTTATCTTTAAAAAGATTAAGTAAAATTTGACTACCAGATAGCGAAAAAATGAGGGCATTAGATATTAGTATTTAATGCCCTTTTATAAGAATTAATCATTTCAATTCAGTAATAGTATACATATGAGCTATTTCCCAAGCTATTTTTTTTGCTTTTAAAATATCATCTTTATCAAATTCATCAATCATTTCAATAATTTTCCTTTCAATTCTTAGCATCTTTACAGTGTCTTTTTTAATTTCACTATCTATTTCCTTCCACAATCTTTTTATTTCAAAAAAAATATCTTGCCACTCTTTCTTTTCACTCTCAGATAAATGATTATCTTGAGTATTATTTGAGATTAAGGATAATTTATTTTCTATCCATATTAATTTATCTTTTAATAACATTTACAAATATCTCTCATTTAAGTGAATTTACATAGTAGCTCTGAAACATTATTTCAATTTATTAATGTCGTATAAATCTGCAAGCTCCCAAGCTATTTTTTTTCCTTCCACCTTATCTCCCTTATCAAAAGCATCAATCATTTCTTGAAGTTTAAGTCCCACATAATCGGCTTTTACCAGATCTTTTTTTATCTGTGGTCTAATTTCAGACCACAATGCTCTTAACTCTTTTATTTCTTCTTCATGAATTGCTGCTTGAGTAGGAAAATACTCAAGAAGCCACTCATCATAATTATCTGGAGCACAATGCGCTACACTAACAAGAGAATCTGTTAATTCACCTAATTTTTCTCTTAAAGACATTTTAGTTATCTCCTATTAATATTTACTTAATTTATAAGTTGGATTTGTAACCAAAGGAGTTTGGAAATGGATATTTGGTATACCATAAGAGCCTCCTATTTGTGTCGGGCGAATAATAATCGTATTACCTGGGCGAATTTGATTCCACTTCTGAAGTTGAGGAGTAGCATGAGATTTCAAAGCTATGGTTGTATCTAAATATAAGTTCATACCGACACGGTTATCTGGAATTCCAAATTCCTGAGTTATCGGATCTTTCATTCTGCGATTCACAGCCCATATATAAGATTTACTATTTTCAGAAATTCCTTCACTTTTTGCAAAAAATCTTAAATTACGTCTCACACGAGTATCTATTTGTTGCCCAATTTTTGTAGCAAAGTTTGTTCTCTGTGGTTGTTGAGCCATGCGTTCTTTTGTAAACAGTGGAGCAACCTCTTTCATTGCTTCATCATATGCTTTATCAGTTGCTTGTTGTTGAATAGTATAAATTTTTTTCTCAAACTCTTTAACTGTCATTTGAGATTTGCCTATCCGTATTTCTTTATAATCCTCACCCCAAGTTTGGACTAAGCGGTTATGTTCAATAACTGCTTCATATTGCCCTAAAAGTTTATCTATTGAACGACCATAATCTATACTTTGTCGACCATCTGCAGAAATGTTTCTTTCTAGTGGGGCAATGCTTATATTCCCATTACTCTGTTGCTTAATAGCATCTTGTAATAGCTTTACCTGATTTTTTGCAACATCATCATATCTCGCCTTACTTAATTGGCTTGCAACTTCCAGATTCTTTGGAACTTCACCTAATAATGCCAGTGGATCAGCAACAATATTTAGTATGCTATCAAATTTGCTATTTGCCTCAAGAGGTACAGTTCTACTCGGAACTCTAGTATTTCCTCCTGCAACTTCTATTACTTTTGCATCAAAAATACTTATTTCAATTTCAGCATCAAGTCTAATCTGCTTTAGAAGATCGTCTTGCAACCACCTTCTAGAAACGTCCATATCCTCCTCTTGGTTAATACTATTTATAGATATTCCATTATCTTCATCTAAGAAACCTTGTTTTTGCAGACCAAGCATCTCATTTGATAAATTTTGATTATTATCACTTATGCTTTCCCCAAACTGACTCCCTAGTGTGTTTGCGATCGCTGCCATGGATACATTTAAATAATCCGGTTTCGTTCCACCAAACCACTTGTCATCAATAGCCGATGCTATATTTGCTCCAGCTATTCCGGAAGCATAATTACCAGCTACTGCACCTAATTTATTGAATACACCAGTATAACCTAGCCCAGTAGCAGCTACAGAACCAGCAATCGATGAACCTAATGCAGCCCAACTAAAACTTTGATTATTCCCGAATACCTGATTAGTAATATAATTTGCCCCATAGTTAACTGCACCAGTATATGCGGCAACGCCAATTCCCTGAGTAAAACTCGCTTGACCGTTTTGAACAGCATTAATTGCTTTTGCCGCAGTCTGAGCCCAGCTATAGCTTTTTGCTAAATTAGTTACGCCCGCTCCCACCCCGGCAGTAACACCTGCGGTTAACGCTGACATACCTACTTGTGACCAAGAGAAACTATCAACAACCCCCATGGCCTTACCAGCCAGTTGAGATGCTGCACTTCCAACCGCTGCACCTATCATAGCCGCACCAATAGAACCTCCCGCTAAAGCAGCCATACCACCAGTGAATGCTGCTCCAGATGCTAAAGCAGCCCCTGCAGCCCCTGCAGCAGCCCCCATGGTTCCTCCACTAGCCAATACACCTAATGCTGCTGATGCAGCCCCTGCGGTATAAATGGTTACCACAACCGCCACTACGATCATTACAATCTGGGCAATACCACCACACTTCTTCTTCGGCTTCGGTGGCGGTGGCGGGCTCGGTACTGTCGGCTGGGTATTCCCAATCGCCTCTCCCGGGTTATAAGGCCGGAACGTCTCACTGTTGTTGTGGATGTTGGTGACCTTGTTCGGAACCGTTAATACCTGTCCCGCAGTTAACTTGTCCGTCGCACTCAAGCCATTGACATCAGCCAGCATGTACCACATCGAAGCATCACCCCAAACCGATAAGGCAATGCTTTGTAAGGTATCCCCGTTATTCACCACATAACTGGTCGATGCACTCGATGGATACTGCGCATTAATCGGCTCAAAGTTCTGGTCAAAGTCCGCCGATGAAATCGGTTTAAAGTCCTTGGCCTGAGTCGCTGTCGCACGGTTGCTTTGCAGGTTCTGTACGTAGTCTTCACGCGATGGACCATCGTTACTCAAGTCACCTACACGCTGCCCGTTGACATAGTAGAAGTTACGGTAACGGTTCATGCTGCTATTGAGCCATTCGTTTCGCTGTAATACCATCCCTTGTGAGTTGTTAATGTAAGTTGCTAATCGTGTATTCTGTGCATTCTTGTCATCCACAAAACCGCTTAGGTGGCCGTTGATGTTATAGCTCAGGCTGGTTTCACCTTTTAAGCTGTCCACCGTCGTGGTGATTTTGCTTTGCTTGGCACTGTCCCACCACTCATAAGCATATTGAGTGGTCTGGATGGATCCTGAGGTCGGTGTCATCACCGTCTTGTCAAGGGTCACCTTATCTGCAAGGTAGGTATATTGTGTTGTACCCGCACCATTACCACCTTCTTTTTTCTGCTCGGTAATCTGGTTATCTTTGCTATAGGTGGTTGTAGTCGTTTGATAGACTGTATCGCTATTTTCATTGTTATCGGTATATTTGGTTACCCGGCCCAAGGCATCGTTATAACGGGT
The DNA here is from genome assembly GCF_000588515.1 of Acinetobacter sp. 826659. Taxonomy (NCBI): domain Bacteria; kingdom Pseudomonadati; phylum Pseudomonadota; class Gammaproteobacteria; order Moraxellales; family Moraxellaceae; genus Acinetobacter; species Acinetobacter sp. 826659. Next base: position 324,730 of record NZ_JFYD01000006.1, read on the forward strand.
AGATATCGTATATTGGGTACCTAGAGTACCTGTACTGGTATAATCAGCATTCTTTACCGTCTCAAGGTAGCCATCAGTGGTATAGCTATAGCTTTCCTTATGTGCCTTGGTCGAGTTCAGTGCATCTTTACCATAGTCTGCTGTCAAGCGTTGGCCCAACTTGTCATAGCTGATGGCAATACCAGTATTACCACGTTCTACTTTCTTGGTTGTACTATTCAGTACCCCCATACTGATGGTAAAGCGGTTCATGCTGTCGTAGCTGTACCAGAAATCCTGAATCTTCGGTGCAGCATTTACAGCATCACGGTAGTTCGCCAGCATATGTACGATATTGCCATTACCATCATATTCATAATGAATGTTGAAGGATTGGTCCTGCACACTAATCTTACGGTTTAAGCTATCGTAATTGATCAAGGCATTCTGGAATACCCGTGGCTCACCCACCTTGCCATTGAGTTCCTGATAGCGTTCTTCAATGCGGTTACCGTTGTTGTCGTAGCGATAGGAAGTTAACAGGTTGAGTGCAGTATCTCGTATTTCCTTGATCGAACCGTTACTGTAGTAGCTATAGTCAAGGCTCTGGCCCTGGCTATTGATTTGTTTGGTGAGCCAGCCCCCTGCATTATAAGTATAGGTAAAGACATGTTCACCCTTGTCGGTATGCTTGATGGTCCGGCCAAAGTAGTCCTGTTCATCTACCAGAGTTTTACCGAGTCCATCTGTTTCCGTGCGTCTAATGCCACCCTTACTGCTGTTTAGATTGCTAATTGTCGCATCGTAAACATAATCGACTTTGGTGGTTACCCCTTCAGCGGTTTTACTCTGCACCACACGGCCTAAGGCATCATAGTCTGTGGTGGTAGTATTCTTCAGTGCATTGGTTGCACTCAGGCGATTACCCAATTCATCGTAGGTGAAGGTGTCGATGAGGCTGGTTTGTACTCCACCCGAAGTAATGTGATTAGCGCCTACCGTCCCCGTGGTTCGTGCTGCACGGGTAATCTGGATCAGGTTGCCATTGATATCGTAGCTATAGCCCGTTTTAACGCCCAGTGCATTGGACTGTTCAATCAGGTTTCCATAGACATCATATAAATTACTGACCTCACCCGTATCGGCATGGGTTTCTTTCTCACCCAGCCAGTCTCCGGTTTCAAGGTTACGGCCGTTTAAGTAGCTTTGCTTGTTGATATTGCCATTGGCATCTTTACTGGTCAGTAAGCGGCCACTTAAGTCATAGCCATACTCAAGGGTTGGGGTGCCTTGTACAACCGTACCATCTGACTTACGGATATCGACTGTAGGGAGAACCTTCTTGGTCAGTTTACCCATGGTGTTGTAGCTCAGGCTACTAGTATTACCATTGCCATCAGTTTCACTGATGATTTCACCAAAGGCATTGTAGGTCTGTGATTTAACAATCTGGCTGGCACGGTCACCGGAACCGTTAATCACCCACTTGTTTTGCTGGCTGCTACCGTTGCCTTTACTGTCAATACTGAGCTTACCCGGTACAAAGGCAATGACCTTGCCTGCACTGTCATAGAGCTGGTAGAAGTACTCATAGTTTTCGAAGCCTGACTTTGGCACCAGATCATTTAGGTTCCAGCGATAGATCCCATTTGAAGAAGTAATACTGACTTTCTGGAACTGGTTGCTGCTGGCCCAGTAAGCATCGCTATTGATATCGGCACTGACCAGATCGGAAACAAAGTTGCCGCTCGCATCGACCTGACGTTTACGGTAGAACAGCTCCATCTTGCTGCCGTTGTTCTGGGCAGGCTGGAAGTCAAGCCAGCGATCGGTAAGGCTATTGGTATGAAGACTTTTCCCTCCTCCTAAACCCACCTCTACCGAACCAGTAGCTTTATTTATTATTTGATCTGAACTATTTAGAGTTTCATAGCTATAATATATAGGTACTGTGCCGAGTATATTTAAAAATACTTGATCAGAAACATCTAAAATAGCTTTACCATTTGCATCAATATTAAGAATTGATTCAGAATTTAAATTATTGACACTAGTTCCATATTTTACTCGAATTTTACTACTTCCAGTAGGTTGACCAGAGAATACAACCTTATTACTAGCATAGTCCTGAGAAACATAAGAGTTCAAAGTAAAATCATAACGGCTTTTAGAACTATTATAAGCACTCAAAGAAAGTGCTCCAATTACAGTATTAACCTCTATAGGATTACTTAAAGTATCATCTTTATACAAAGCTTTTAATCTAAAAGTGTAATCTCCCGCCTGACTAAATAAACTATATTGAGTTTGACCATAAAGAAAACCATCCCCTCGAGAAAATCTAGTACGAACTTTATCATATGGATGATAACCGGATTCCAAGAGATCACTTCGAAGAGCTTCAATCTCAATTTCATTTGCCATATATTTATCATTCTTTTGATTAAATGCATATAAGTATGGCTTTTGGTTAATAGCATAAGGATCATAATTTTTAAGTGGGGCAACGACATTCTGAACAGCATAAATGTCATTATAACTTGCAATAATAAAACCATTACCATCAATATTAACTGGATTAATATTTTTTATATAATTAAAATCAATTATAGCTTTCTGTCTACTTACAACATTACCATTAATATCCAATGAAACATATTCTAATTTTCTATCTGAAAAACTATTAACTCCAAAAACTATATCAAATACAGTTAAATCCATATTAAACTGACCATTGATTGTTTTATCTTTCTCCATAAAAATAGAATAACCATCAATAAATAAAAGAACTTTACTGACATCTTGTCTTTGATTTTTGAGTTTTAATATTCTATTCTCATATGCAATAATATCATTTGAACTTGATATTGATCCCTTTGAATTTAAGAATAAATTATCTTCTGTACGTATTGATGTGTGATCAACAATATATGGCGTATGAGTTTGATTATCAAAACTATAACGTCCTCTGCCTCCTACTAACTTATTCCCTAGAGCATCTACACCGAAATATTGAAACTCTAAATCATTAGATATCTGATAAACTTCATAGCCCTTATCATCAATAAATTTTTCGATCAATCCTGAAGAAGGAGTAACTTCTTTCCAACCTTGATCACCTTCTTTTTTAGTATAAAATAAAAAATTAGTCACTCCATCAGGTATATTATTAAAAACTATTGTTTGATATGAGCTACGAATATTTTTTATTGTTGAAATAAAATCAGTCGTAATATTTTTATAATATTTACCACCAACTAAGCTATAAGTATTTAAAAATGAGTTTGTTGCATTTATATCCTCTATTAAGTTAAAGTCTTCCTTATTTTTCCAAACAAAACTATCATCAGCAACCTTCAATTCCTCATTATTATGTTTTTTTGAAATTTGAATTTTAATAGTTCCACCAGAAACAAAACTATTTATTCCATCTAAAATCGCCACGGAAGTATTATTCGAAAAAGTTTTCGTAATCTCTTTTGTATTAATTATAACTTTTACTATAAAATCTCCACTATAACTATTTAGCACGGGGAGCTTAATAGTAAGAGAGTTAAGATAATCCTCTTTAATACCTTTCCAAACTTTTTGAGTACCAGTTGTAGTTTGTTGAGTAATAGTAACTACATCTTTTAAGTTATAGTTCACTTCTAAACTATCTTGAACTGAGTTTGTACTAAGTGTAGCTTTTGGAATAGTTGATATATTAGGTACCAATGAAGGATTGGCACTTACTGTTCCACCTGAGAATACATCCACCACATTCACAGAGCGCTTGATCGCCCCTGTGCCACTATCCAGTACCTTACCGGCCGCATCACTGCTGCTGTAACTATAGCTATACTCGATATTGGCCTGAATCGCCCCAATGTCCAGCACGAACAATCCTGCTGTGGTGGTTGCCTGCATATCCACGGTGAGGGTATTACTCGCAGTGGCGGTACTGCCCTTCGGCCAGTACTTGATCATCACCCGCTTCGCCTGGGCATTGGCCTGAATGCTCAGCTTCTGGGTCTCGGCATTAAAGCTCAGCTTGCTGGCACTATCCGTCAGGCTCACCGTCGACTTGTCCACCGTCCGTGAAATCGTCTGGTTAAACAGGTTTAAGCTGGTGTCCAGCTTGTCCTGGTTAAACTTCGGCTCCCGTACCTCAACCACCTGGTTACGCTTGTCATATACCGTTTCGGTATAGCTGACCCCGGTCAGATCCTTAAGCTGATCAGCACTCTTGGCCGTGATGCCTGTACCCGTGGTATCCAGCTGCAAGGTCGCATTGCCATTACGGTCATATAAATAATAACGGGTCACGCCATTATTGGCATTGCTCTTCCACACCTTGCCCTGATTGTTATATTCGGTCACTTCCTGCCACGAGTCCGTGCTCTTGGTGGTACTGTCAGTCTTGACCAGACGTTTGCCGGTAATCTCGCCAAACACGTTATAGCGGGTTTCACGTTCCTCCAGAGTCTTCCAGCTGATCGCAGTCGCACCGGTCGGAATGACGCCTTCATTGGTCTGGCGGGTAATCTCCTTACCCATCAGGTTATATTCAATCAGTGTTTCATCATACTTGGTGATGCCATCGTTGGCCTTACGGCTATTGCTGGTCCAGGTGCGGTTACCCATCAGGTCATAGCCATAGTTAACACTATGGCCCAGGCTGGCATCGGTTTCCTTGATCAGTCGGCCCAGCTTGTCATAGCTATACTGGGTCACCCGGTCATCGGTACTGACCGTATCATTGGTCCCCAGTACCGCACTGCTCGATAACAGTCCCAGTCCGTTATAGACACTGGAAATCCGCTGCTTGACAGTAACCCCTTTACTGTCGTAACTACCGAAGGTCCGGATGCTCTCACGCCCCAGTTTGTCATACGTGATATTAAGGGTTTCACCTGCGCTTTCTTTCTTGGTGAGCACTTTATCCAGTGCGTTATAGGTAAAGTAAGTCATGCTGCTGGCTGTTTTAAGCACACCGTTATCGCTATAACTGACATTAAGCAGCTCGGTCTTGATCACCCGCCCCAGCTTGTCATAAGTACTCACGGTGGTACGGTCATTCCCTGCATCTTTAGCTTTAACCAGCGAAGCAGTCAGACTCGTGAAGGTATCCGCACCCGTGACAGCACGGCTCAGTTTCTTGGCATATTTGACTTCAGTCAGGATACTCAGTTGAGACGTCGTGTCATTGCCATAACTCCAGCTGGTTGCATAGCCTTCCTGGTCAATCGCCAGGATCTTGCGGCCTGCCTTGTCATAATAGCTATAACTGCTATTGCCCTTAGCATCCTCAACCCGAATGATATTGCCATTGCCATCATAATAGGTCTTTTCAATGGCACTCTGGGTGATCAGTGCACCCTTGCCCTGACTATCATATTCATAGCTTGCAATATTCGGGCTAAGCACACTGGTCTGGCGTCCAACCTTGTCATAGCCATATTCAACTACACGCACATTACCTGCTGGTGTCGCTGGTACAGCGCCTCCTGCCTGTGCCGGCAAGCTGACTGGCGTTTCATAGCTTTGCAGCTTGGTCACTAACCCCGCTGCATTGTATTCCCAACGGGTCAGGCCACCCAGCGGATTTACTTCTGCGATCTTGCGGCCATTCTTATCGTAATAGCTAAAGGTCTTGGCCCCGTTGGCCTCTGTTTTTAAGATCTGGTTGCCATAGCCATCATATTGATAGCTTTCTTGTGCAACACTACTTGTGGTCTCGACCTTGCCTTTTAAATATGGTTTGGTTGCATCCTTAACCTGTAACTGAACCGTGCTGACCGCTTCTGCAATCTTGGCCGTCAGGCGATTAAGGTTGTCATATTGATAGACCGAAACCCGCTGCTCAGTCAGCCCGCTCGCCTCCACCTGTTTGGTTTTATTGCCATAGGCATCGTATTCATACAGATGCGTGACCGGCTTACCTGCCGATAGCTCAGGCAGGATTTCCTTGATCAGTCGACCCAGTTTGTCATAGCTGTAGTTATACACGCCACCCAGTTTATTGCGGTAGGTGGCAGGCTGAGCTGACCCGTCCGTATAGGTATAGGCTTCATAAGCCCCTGAAGCATCCTTAATGACGGTCTTGCGGTTTAACTTGTCATATTGATAAGTGATATCTGCATAGACCACCCCAACATTCCAATAAGGCTGAGTGGTAGGTGCAACTTCCGTACTGCTGGTTAAGGTTTTAATTCCCGTATATAAACCATTGGCATCGAAGGTCTTATCAATCTGGTTAGCAGGTGATAAGAATTTACGCTCTGTAACCTGATTACCAAACACATCATAGGTATAGATGGTAACGTAGCCTTCAGGATCGATCTTGACTGTATTCCGGTTTAAGGCATCGTAAGCGAAGTAGCCCTTATTGCCGAGTTTATCCTTGACCCAGATAACATTGTTAAAGGCATCATAACCGGTTTCAACCGTATTACCCTGTGCATCGGTTTCCTTGACCTTACGGTTTAGTGCATCATAAGCATACTGGGTCAATGCATGCTCAGGTAAAGTCGCTATGTTATAGCTGGCATCCAGCTGTGCCAGGGTACTGCTACGGCTTAAGCTGGTTGCTGCATTAAAGCGTGCCGTGCTTGTCACATTATCAAAGGCATCATAACTGTAACGGGTTACATAGCCCTGGGCATCAATCTGGTAGCTGAGTCGGCCATCCTTATCATAATAGGAACTGGTTTCACGGTAATTGGTCGCAGCCAGCAGTTTAATGCCCTTATCCAGATTGTCTGCTGTCAATGCCGGACGCGGGACTGTAAAGTTCCCCGCCGTATCCTTGCTTCTAAGTAAATCTAAAATACCATCACTGTTCAGGGCAGTCTGTTTAACCGAAGTCTGCAGGCCCTGTGCATTGTAGCTATAAGCCGTGACATAACCCAGCGCATCAATATCATGGCTGCGACGTCCCGCCTTGTCATAGAAGTATTTCGTTTCCTGCATCTTGCTCGCAGGTAAAAGCAACATGGCCGCATTGCAATTCGCGACTGTGGTCGCAGGTCTGGCCGTATAGGCCCCACTGGCATCTTTAGTTCTAAGCAGGTCTAATAATTCCCCGATAGTGACTGATGCCACCTTCTTGCTCGCCACATTGCCTAAAGCATCATAGCTATAGTGGGTAAAAAAGCCCAGCTCGTTCGTATCAACGACCTTGCGTCCGACCATATCATAGAGTGTGCCACTCACTGTATAGGCCGGTGGTGTTGAAGACAAATAAACGGTATTGAGATCAGCCAGGGTACTGCTACGGCTTAGCGGGGCCGCCAAAGCAGTGGTGTACTTGACAGTATTGGTAATCTGTCCAGCGGCATTGGTGTTATATCGGGTAACATAACCCAATGCATCGATCTGGTAGGCAATCCGGCCGACCTTGTCATAATAGTAATTGGTCTCACGGTATTGGGCATCGGTCAACAAGGCCAAGCCGGCATCATAGTTTTCAATGCTTGCAGGTGGGCGGGCGCTTAAGTTACCTGCCGCATCCTTGGTTCTCAGTAAATCAAGTATTGTTCCATAATAAAGTGCGGTTTCTTTTTTACTCGTCAGACTCCCCAGTTCATCATAGCGATAACGGGTCAGAATGCCATGCTGGTCAAGGTCATAGACCTTTCTGCCCAGCTTGTCATAATACATATAGTGGATAAAATAGGCGGGCAATGTAGATGCCTTATAAACCCCATCCATCTGTGCCAAAGTACTGTTCCGGGCCAATGTGGTCGCGACTCTAAAGTCCCATACTTGTATGATCTGATTCAGGGCATTATAGACATTACGGGTCACATAACCCGCTGCATTCATGCTGTAAACCATCCGGCCCAAGGCATCGTAATAGTAAGACTGGGTTTGCGCAGAGGCTTTGGCTGTGGTGAGGGCAGTCTTAATGCCATCAGCAGTTAATGTCCCCGTCAGGTTAACACCTTATCATACTGAAGCACATGTGCAACTTTACCCAGCTCATTATATTGGGTTTCAGTCACTGCACCTTCGGCATCAACCCGGTAGATTTCCAGCCCATCTTTATTGTAAACAAAGCGGCTCAGGTTGGCCGTGGTTTTACTGACCGTTACATTGGCAGCAGTCACGATATCTTTGCTCGCCCAGCTACTGACATCTTGTAAGGCGGTATATTGATATTGGGCAATCACCTTGCCATTGAGATCATAAACCGATCCGCTGACAACGCCCAGGCTATTAATGGTATAGACCAGCTGGTTCATCGCGTTATAGACATACCAGCTGCTATTGCCCGCCTCATCAATCTTACGTGTGACATTACCATTGGCATCGTAACGATACTCAACCTTTAAGGCCAGTCCACCCGGGTCTTTCACCTCGGAAATCCGTCGTCCCAGCGCATCATAAGTATACACCGTGGTCAGGCCCTTATCGGTTACCTTGACCTGACGTCCGGTCTCATCATAGCTATAGCTGGTCAACAGTTTAAGGCCCTTGGCATCCTGAGTGACTGAGATCAGGTTCCCGGCCTTGTCATAGCCATACTGGGTTACCCGCTCATTGGCACTGCCTTTGGCCTCTATCACTTCAAGACGCTGGCCTAAACCATCATAGCTATAGCTGGTTTCCTGGCTCTCGGTCGCAGATAATGTAACAATCTGCGAGATGACCCGGTTGGCATTGTCATAGTAATAGCTGGTCTTTACTCCGACCGCATCGGTGCTTTCGCTTAATAACCCTGTTTTCTTGTCATATACATAATTGGTGGTCGCCGCTACCGCATTGGTCTCTTTGGTCTTTTGTCCATCATCATTATATAAATAAGTGCTTTTACCCTGATTGGCCTGTGTAACCTGCACCACATCACCAAACTCATTATATTGAGTGGTGGTCTGCAAACCTTCCGGGCTTTTAACCGTTAGGGTCTTCGCCTGATCATTATAGGTATAACTGGTCAGGTTATTGTTGCGATTAACAATAAGCTGACGCCCCCAGGCATCATAAGTGGTTTTGGTGACCCCTTGATCTGCTGAGGTCACTTGGATGATACGACCCTGATCCTGGCTGTAATCAAAGCGGGTAACATTACCATTGGCATCGGTTTCCGTGATCACACGGCCATAGGCATCGTACTGCTTAAGTGTGGTGTTTTTTAAGCCGGTGCTGTCTAAAATGGTACTCGTCAGCTCGCCTCGTTTGCTATAGGCATAGCTGCTTTGTAGTGTGGTTTTGGTGGCTCCTAACGTCACCTGCTGGGTCTGTTGTTCCAGCTCACCATACAGGTTATAAACTGATGCAATGCTATTAGAAAGCCCATCGGTCTTTTTACTGACTTTGCCCAGCTTGTCATATTCAAGTTTTTCAATGCGGTCCCTGGTCGCATCTTTAATCGCTGTCACTAAACTGCTAAAGGTCGTGGTCAGCTCACCCCCTTTGAGGTTCTTGCCGACACCCACCGCATTCGCCAACGCACTCGGGGCTGTAGTACCTGTAGCCAGATCGGTGGCTGTAGCCGCCAGGCTCTTGCTATATTGCGTGCTGCTGGCAACTTCACCAAACAGACTATAACCGGTTTCAACCACATTGCCTTCGGCATTGATCTGATGAGTCAGACGGCCTGCTTTGTCATAATAAAATGTGGTCAGTTGCCCTGCCGCACTCATGACCTGGGTTTTTCTGCCTGCTGCATCATAGAAGGATTTAACCGCATACTGGTTATAGACCTGTTCAACCTGATCAGCCGTCATCCCGCTCGTTAACTGATTGGCCGCTTCCCCCCTTAACACCTGGGTGACTTCACCAAAGGCGTTATAGCGGGTATAGGCAACACGTTCATTGGTTGTGTTCGCAGCCAGCGTCTCCTTAATGAGACGCCCCGCCTCATCATAGACATAGCTGGTAGTTCCCTGACGGGGATCAACCACTTTGATCAAACGCCCTTGCAGATCGTAAGATTTAGTGCTGTCTTGATAGGTGTTATCTGCAGGTAACTTAATAATATCTGCCCACACGCTGGTACTGCTCACAGTCGCGGTGGTGGCCAAGGCATACTGACGTGTGGTTACGCTATTGGTTTTTTGGTTATATAAATAGGCCGTGACGAATTTCTTTTCATCCACTGTCCCAATCAACTGGCCTTGCGCATCGTAAAAATAGAAACTGCTCAGTATCGTGTTATCTGTACCGGTTGGTTTGAGCTGTGCCAACGTCCCGGTCGCACGCAAGCTCTCGGTCGT
>NZ_JFYD01000007.1:0-279636 GCF_000588515.1 Acinetobacter sp. 826659
TGACCAATACTAATTGCTCGTGAGGCTTGACTATACAACACCCAAGCAGTTGTATATGAAGCATCAATCAATTCATAAATATGCAAAGCAACTTGATTTAGTTAAACACTTAGCTAAAATGAACAACGAAAATCAGACCAATCAGCCCATCTGTAAAGATTTGGAAAACGCAACGTATCACACAGTGAATAAAACGAAGCAAGTATCCATAAACAGTTGTGCTGGCGACCATAGCAAGAGTGAACCACCTGATCCCTTCCCGAACTCAGAAGTGAAACCTCTTAGCGCTGATGGTAGTGTGGGGTTACCCATGTGAGAGTAAGTCATCGCCAGCTCATTATTCTAAACACCCCCGTTCTAATGAATGGGGGTGTTTTTTATTACGATAAAAAAATCTAAATCCCCAACTAACTTTAGAATGAATTATGATATAAATCACATTATTTAAAATGATAACAAGAGTATTAATAATGAAATTTTCAGAATTTAAAATATTTTCCTTTATATTGGCTACAACACTGAGTTGTAGTTGTATATATGCTAATGAAACTGTGAAAAGTTTGTATAGTACAAAAGCCTTTTTAAATATTTGTGTAAGTTCTAGAGGAAATCCTGAATTAATAAATAAACAAGCAAAAAATATGGGATTTATCCAAATGCCTAATGAATATGCTGCACATTTTTTAAAAGATTATAATGGTCATGCATGGATGATAAGTTCCTCTGAAGGAAAATTTGTTATTACTCAACTCGATAATGGCGTATGTTCATTATTTATAAATAAAGGAAATTCAACTGAAATTCAGAAGAATTTAGAAAGCTGGCTACCTCCACAATCTACGGGCCTAACTTATAAAAAAGAAGTATATAAAGATAAGAATTTGACCACAACAAATTATATTATTTCTAAAAATGGGAAGGCTTTAGAAACATGGATATATACTAGTTCATCTGAAAAGAATGCTTCATTAGTTGCGGTTATTTCCCATCAAATGAATTAATTAAAGCAATGTGAAGTAGAGAAGAGCCAATTTTTATTAATAAAGAGCTCTTCTAAAATCGATTATTTCAGTTGTCTACGCGCATGCTTTAGAGCAGTGCGAAGACCTTCTTCTAAAGTCGGATGATAAAAGGGTTTCTCTAGAATATCATTTAGCGTTAATTCTTCACCGATTATCCAGCTTAATAAATGGGCCATATGTTCAGTTGCTTCTGTAAATAGCTCAGCACCTAGAAGCTTTTGGCTTTTTCGTTCTATATAAACTTCAATTGCACCTTTATTTTTTCCAAGAACTATAGCTCTTCCTTGTCGTTCATAAGAGGCTTCGCCTGTAATAAAATCTATACCTTCATCTTTTAATTGCTTATAACTTTGACCTACGATCGCCATTTCAGGATGACTAAAGACAATTCCTAATGGAGTAAGTGTCTTAACTGAGTTTACCTGCGGATAATTTAAGCAGTTATAAACAACTTTTTTACCTTCATGAGCTGCTTCATGTTGTAGTGGTGTTGAGGTGTAAGCGTCACCGACAACAAAAATTGGATATGTATCTAGCTGCTTAGTTTTAGCATTTACAGGTAATAACTTAATATCTTTGAATGAATTATCAATATTTTCTAGTTTTAAAGTATCAATTAAACTTGTACGGCCGGTTGCAGCTAAAACATATTCAACTTCGAGAGTTTTCTCTGTTTCATCAAATTGGTAAGTTAATACAGCGTTTTCCTGACTGCATTTAACTTCACTCGGTAAAGTCTCGAATAGAATTGTTAATTCTTTTCCTAGCTCTTTTTGAGCAAGCTGTTGAAGTCTAGAACTAGTTAGGATTCCAATTCGTTTACTGCGAGCGAAGATTGTTGTTTCTACACCTAGACGATGCATAGCTTGTGCGATCTCAAGAGCGATCACACCACTACCAATTACAGCAATAGATTTAGGAAGTGTTTTTAACTCAAATATTTGGTCTGTTGTTATAAGCCGGTTTCCTAATTCTTGCTTCCAAATTTGATCATAATTAGGAGTTGAACCAACAGCCAGAATAAAACTTTTTGATTTATACCGTTTTCCGTTAACTTCTACAGTTTGTGCATCAATAAAATATGCTTTGCCAGAAATTTTATGCTCAGTCGGCCATTGATCTACATCTTTTAAAGTTGCTTGTGTAAATCTGTTACGTAAAGTTTGTACATGCTGCATCACTTGATCAGTATTAATATTTGCAGATACGTCTAAAGCAACCTCTTGAGCATTTTGAATGTCAAACATACGGTTTGCTGTAGAGATGAGAACTTTACTTGGCATACAGCCTACACGGGCACAAGTGGTATCCCATGGTCCATCATTTATAATTAAAATATTGTTGGTATGTTTAACGGCTTCTTTGTATGCGCTAATACCAGCAGTACCTGCGCCAATGATAATAATATCGAACATTGTCATTAAGCTATTTTAATAGATATTTAGAATATATAGAAAAACCCTCTTAAACAGAGGGTTCTGTCCTAATTATTTAGCTTTAAAATGTAAAATTTTGCATAAAAGGTGTTTTTAGGGTTGTTGAAACAGTCCCATTTTGATTAATAGATTGACCTTCAATGCTTATCCCATTAATAACATGCTTAAAGTCTAATGTAGTTCCATTCAAGCTTTGTTTGAAAGTAAAAATATTTTGTCCTTCTAAATAAATACTACCATTAAATTTCTGTGCATTCGTTGTTGGTGATTCATTTTCAACTCGGCTTCCTTCAAGGCTAGTAATACTTGGTAGGCTCAATATTTGGTGATTATTAGCCATTACTTTATACGTCGCATTGTTCGTATTACCAGGAGTTGAGTTCACAACAAATGAAATTGGCTCTGCAAAAGGGACATTAGGATTGTCATTAATGAGTACGTTGAAACCAGAACCACCTTGAACTATATAGAGATCACCATCAATTGATGTATTATCTTTATAGACACTCATTGCACCCGTGGTTACTTCTTTTTCAGTTGGTTGGCCAGTCTCTGGATCTTGAACTAGAGCGGTTGTCGTAATTTTATAATCACTTGTGGCAGCATTAATTAATACGAATCTTTTTTGCTTGGTTTGTTCAAGTCCCCATGACTGTTGGAAAGGATAAGCAAACGCACCTGTAATAGTTACATCTTGAAAGTTTTTATCATTATTTTCATTTTCAAAAATATAAATTCTGGTATTTGATTGATAGTCCTGTAAGTTCGGAGATATATTGTCGTTTGCCAGTTTAATGTTCTTCAAGTCGTCTGCTGTAATATCAAAATCCCAATCATTATATCCAGTGAGTAAAGTTTTTATTTCTTCCCCTTTAAATACATAGCAGGCGCGGTAGTCTGTAGTACTCTTGATAAAACATTTATCTCGATAGTGGTCGGAGTACTTAGTAAGATCTACTTTTCGAATGTCTAAGGTTAACTTAAGTGGTCCTTGAGCGAAGGTATCTAGTGCATGATCAATATAACCTTTTGATAACTTTTCGTCGTTAAGAGCATAAGCACCAAATAGATATTTACCTTCTTGTTTTACATTATTTAAAACTGAGGTCGCTAACTCCTGATCTGGTGATGGAGTGGTTGGTGTTGTTGTAGAACCAGAATTTGAATTTTGATTATAGTAGCCATCATTGCCACCCCCACCACAAGCTGTCAAAAAAGCAGCCAAAGTAACTCCACATACTCCTTGAGTAAGTTTCATGATTATCCCCATTAAAATGATAAGTTATTTAAAATAATTTTTTAGGTTTATAAAATAACATATATTTCATGAGGTTGCTCATGATATTTATAGGCAGGGTAACTGATTAAATGCGTGTACCCATCGTTACCCCGACAGTAGGTTTTACTTGCATTGAGGAGCATGCGCTAACGATTAAACAGCTTAAAAGAACGAAAATAAATTTATTCATAGAAAATTAATAAATGAATCAAAAGATATAAATACTCTAAATTAATATTATTTTTAGTTCTGTTGAGTTCGTGCAGAGATATGCAAAATAATTTATCAAAACCCTACTTTAAAAAAGAAAATAGGGTTTTAAAGAGAATTAATTTCTTAAACTTAATCGTCTAATAAATCCATTTGTTTTGCTAATTGATATAGGTTGTTTGAACGGTTTCCTGTGCGGCAGAACATCAGCACAGGTTTTGGCAATTCATTATAATGATTAGCAAAAGTACGTACATCTAGTTCAGTAATTTGTCCAGCTACAACAGGTTGATAAACATAGTCTAAGCCTACTTGACGTGCTGCTTCTTCAATCTGAGCGCTTGTAGGTTGTTCTGGGCCGCCTTCCATATCTGGTCGGTTATTAATAATAGATTTAAATCCTTTTTCTACAACTTGGCCAACGTGTTCTGGACCAATTTGACCTGCGAAACCAACATTATCTGACATTTCGTCACTCCAAAATTTAACAAAACCTCTTATGCTGTATCATAGCATTAAGCTTAACCTGAGATACAAGACACTAAAACGTTGTTCCTACATAGATAAAACTTATGTCATAGAACAGCTCTAGATTTTTAAAAGGCGATCAGGATGTTTTTTGTAAATTCATTACTTCGACCATAATGCCACGGAGCACATATGCACGCTTATACGGTTGAGCCTTTATATGTTCCATGTGATCAGGAAATGATCGCAGCTGACTTTTATATTCCAAAAACAAATAATAAATCTGCGGTAATTATCATGGCGCATGGTTTTGCCGGATTGCGTCAATTTAAACTTATTCAGTATGCCCAGCGATTTGCTCAAGCAGGTTACGCTGTTATTTTATTCGATTACAGATATTGGGGTGGCAGTACTGGCAAGCCTAGAGAAATGGTCTCCATCAATTCACAATTAGAAGATTGGAAGACAGTGATTCAGTATGCTTCGACTTGTAAACTCGTAGATAACCGAAGGATTGTGCTTTGGGGAACTTCTTTAAGTGGGGGATATGCGCTAAGCCTAGCTTCTGAGTTAAAGAATATTCAAGCAGTTTTAGTACAAATTCCCTATGTAGATGGTGCTGAAACTGCCAAGCTCTATCCTTTGCAGCGCTATCCCCAAGCATTAAAGCTATCGAGTCAGGATTATATGGGATCAAAGATGGGGCTTAACCCAAAGAGGTTACCTGTTGTTGATCAACATAACCTATGCTTTATGCCTACGGCTGATAGTTATTATGGCTATTTATCGATTGTAAATCCTGATTATTATTGGAGTGGGGAAGTTCCTGCTCGTGTCTTTTTTAATCTGATGCGCTACCGTCCAATCCAAGTTGTGCGCCAGATTAATATTCCTGTTTTATTTATTGCTGCTCAAAAAGATTCACTTATTCCTATTGAGTCAAGCCGTGAAGCTGCGACAAATATTGCGCCTTTTGTGAGTTATCATGAATGGGATATGAAACATTTTGATATCTATCACGGTTCATGGTTTGAAAAAGCAGTGACAACCCAATTAGAATTTTTACATCAGCATATAGGAGTGATGTAAATGATTATTGTATGTGCATCGTGTGGTGCTAAAAACCGAGTTCCGGAAGAAAAACTTCCAGAGCAACCAAGCTGTGGGCAATGTCATCAGCCATTACTACCGCTTGCACCTATTGAGCTAAATGAGCAAAATTTTAGTAACTACATCACGAATAGTGATCTACCTATTCTTATAGACTTATGGGCAGAATGGTGTGGACCTTGTAAAATGATGGCTCCACATTTTGCGCAGGTCGCAAAACAGAATCCAGGCGTTATCTTTGCCAAGATTGATACCGAAGAATCTCCTCGCTTGAGCCAAGCTTTTCATGTGAGAAGTATTCCGACACTTGTCTTAATGAATAAAACGACAGAGGTCGCGCGTATTAGCGGTGCATTACGTGCGCCTGAATTGCAACAGTGGCTCGATCAACAACTTCAAACGAATTTCGGGAGCTAAGGGGTCAGAAGCTTATACCAAACCAGAAGGAATTTTATCCTTACAAACGATTGCCATGCCAGCAGATACAAACTGGAGTGGTGATGTATTTGGTGGATGGATTGTGTCACAAATGGACTTGGCTGGAGCAATTCACGCAGAACGTTTCAGTCGTGGTCGCTGTGCTACGATTTCTATTAATCAAATGACCTTTTTGGTTCCGGTAAAAGTTGGCTTTGTCATTAGCTGCTATACCAAGATCTTAAAAGTTGGAAATACTTCTATTCAGATGCAAATTGAAGTTTGGGATAGTCATGATGACTCTCGTGAACCAATACGCATTACTGAAGGAGTCTTTACCTTTGTAGCAGTAGATGTAAAAGGTAATAAGCGTCAAATACCTGAAGAAGCGAAACAAAAGTTTTTGGAAACTCAATAAGAATCAGAAAGCCTGAATATTAGTATTCAGGCTTTAATTTTTATTCAAAAGAAAAACTAGTTTTTAGAAATTAAAACATCGTATTTGTATTTTTGCTTTGCTCAGGAATATTTTGTATCACATCCCAATGCTCTACGATTTTTCCATTTTCAACACGGAATATATCAACAATCGCTCTTCCTCGATCTTTTGCGTTTTCAGTGGAATGAACATGTAAAACGACAAGATTACCTTCAGCAATCGCACGTTTAATCTCATTTTTAGCTTGAGGATTCTTTTGGAATTTTTCAGTAAAGAAATTAACGAAAGGTGCTTTACCATCTGGCACATTAGGATTGTGCTGAATGTATTGTTGACCAATATAGCGATCTGCATATTCTTTGACTTTATGTTTTAAAAAGACACCTTCATAAAAGTCGGTCACTATTCTTTTGTTTTGAGCACTTACTTTATCAATAGCTTCTGATTTAGCCGAAGTTACTTTACTGGTTTTAATGCTGGGTTCAGTCGCGTGAGAACTTATAGTTGTAAATATTAAACTGGTAAATAAAGAGGAAAGAATTAATATTTTTTTCATTTTTAACCTCAAGATACAAAATATTAGTTTTATATCTTGAGGTAAATAACCGTCTAAAAATACTTTAGATTAGTTACTATTTCTTACGTTTAGGTAACCATGCCCAGAGCATTTGGCATTGAATTGGTTCATTGCCTGTATCATCAATCACAGTAACAGGAATCACAAGTTCACCTTTCTCATTATCTGCAATAAACTTTTGTTGTTCAGCAGACAATGTTGCTGTAGCAGTCAAACCGCCTTCAACCACTTTTAAATAATCTACATGTAATGATTTGATTAATAAAATTCGATTATCGGGAATATGTAAACCGGTTAGAAAACCTGTTGCAGTTTCTGCTAAAAGAGCCATAGCCGCAGCGTGGACGCCTTTAATATGATTCTGCATATTTTTTTGGTTATCTAAACGGACAGTAACGTGGTTTGAGTCTACTTCTAGATAGCGGATATTTGCTGTACCCACCATTGGCACGATACGACCAAACGCCTTGCTCCAAAGCGTGCTCCGAATGCCTTTAGGGAATTTTGAAGTTGCTTTTACCAGTTTTGATAGACGGTTGGATTGAGACATGGGATTACCTTAGCTTTAAATGGCCGACAAGATATTAATCTTTAAAGTTATTAAACTGTAATGGCACACCGAATTGTTGTTCACGTAAAAAAGTCATGACTTGTTGTAAGGTGTCACGCTTTTTATCAGTCACACGAATTTTGTCGCCTTGAATAGAAGATTGCACTTTAACGCCACTTTCTTTAATGGCTTTATTAATTTTTTTTGCAGTATCAGAGTCAAGACCGTCTTTAAGTTTAATGACTTGTACAAAATTTTTGCCTGAAGCAGAGGCTTTTTGTGGATCAAGTGCTTGAACATCAATTTTACGTTTATAAAAATGATTTTCTAACATGTTATAAACTTGTTCACACTGGAAATCACTTTCGGTACTGATTTTGATTTCTTTATTTTTTTCATTTAATTCGATAGAAACATCGTGACCACGAAAGTCAAAGCGTGTGGCAATCTCTTTTTGTGTGTTTTGTACAGCATGATTAACTTCAAATAACTCTAATTCAGAGACAATATCGAAAGAAGGCATAGTTTAGACCTTTACAAAGGGAAAGAATATTTGAGATGCTAAGAGGGTTTTCTTCATTTGCCAAGTGTTGTTTACATCAAAGGAGTGCACAATGATCCGTAAACAAGAAATTACAACATTTGAGTTCCCAGAAAATGCTGTTATCTGGGATGTCCGTGATACTAATGCTTATGCAGAAGGGCATGTTAAAGGTGCGGTGAATCGCCCAATTAATGATTTGAATGCTGATATTTTGAACCAGGTCTCTGCGGGTCAGCCGATTTATATTTTATGTGGTGGTGGTAGCAAAGCTCCTCGTGCAGCTGAGAAACTAGAAGGATTGGATGCCTCGCGTGAATATGTCGTGCTGATGGGCGGGACACGTGCAGCTCGTGATGCCGGCTTGCCTCTAGAGCAGGGCGCATAAAAAAAAGCACCTTCGGGTGCTTTTTTATTGAAGTGAATTATTGCGGTTTAAAATAAGGCTTTTTAGGTTTCACTTTCTTTTGAAACCGTTGAGGATTCAATTTTTGTAATAGGCGGTCCGGTACCGGGCAAGCTTCTCCTAATATTTGAGCAACTAAGATTTCACTGCACAGGGGTGCAAATAAGAAGCCTTTAGAGCCAAGCCCAGCAAAAGTAGCAATTCGGCTATTGTCCTGCATTTTTCCAACCAGAGGAAAATAATCCAAGCTTTGAGCCCGTATAGATGCACGGCCTTGCCATGTCGAAGGTAATGGTAACTTTTCAGCATATTCAGGGAATACACTGTGGATTAATTCAAAGTTATGCACATGGTCTTCGGGCAGTACATCTTGATCTTCACGATTTGGGTAGAAAGACGCACCTAAAATCATTTGTGAAGCATCAAGTTGCATGCAATAGCCGCCATAGCTATACGCTTCATTTAAAGGTAGAGGAGCAAATGTATTATCAACCCAGCTGACTTGTCCACGTATTGGTTTTAACTGTGGATAGCTGTCAAATAAAGCAGCACTTTCTCGAGCGCAGCACACAACAACATGGTCTGCTTCTGCAATAATTTCATTATTGGTTTGCAATTGAACTTTATTTTCAGAAGAAATAAGTGCTGTGACATGAGCAATTTTGAGATTGATACATGGATGCTGCAAAATTTCATCACGTAATTGATGTGGTGAGACAGAGCCAGCCTCAGTTAGTAATATGTTTGAATAATCAGTTTCAAGTGAGTTCGCTGAGTTGGTAACAACTTGAGCTGGATACTGATTTACCAAATCAAGAAGTTCATCTGCATTTTTTAATGCAATTTGCTGGATTTGAAGTGGGCGGAATGCATTAAAATTTTTATAAAAATTTAAAGCATGTTGCCAACTTAAGGTCATGAGATGTTCATGACTTTGTTCAATTGGGCATAGTTTCGGATTAAGTAATGCCAAAGGGTTTCCAGACGCGCCTGATAACGGATTGGTTTGCTCGTATAAGGTCACTTGGTGTCCACGTGCTGCAAATGCACACGCCGTGCTTAAACCTGCTACACCAGCCCCTATAATCGCAATATGCTGTTGCTCTGTAGCCAATGCGTGAGTTTGTCCTAATTCTGTGGAACCCTGATCAGATTCAGGCAGCTTCCAGACTGCTTTGAGCATTTCTCGTTTATGGCCAAAACCACGTGGACGAGAAATATCGATACCATGTGTTTTTAGTCCACGTTTTAAAATGCCAGCAACACTAAAAGAGGCAAATGTAGTGCCATAACCTGAAAGACGGACAATATTGTTTAAAACATTTTGTTCCCACATGTCTGGGTTACAAGACGGTGCAAAGCCATCTAAAAACCAGGCATTTACAGCTTTAGTTTTAACCATGCTTGGAAAAATTTCTTGCGCATCTCCAAGCCAGAGATCGATGCTAAAACGTTCTTTAGGGAAAGTTAAACGATGACATCCGGCAATAGGCAGGGGATATTGTTCAATTAGCTGCTCTGCAAGCGGTTTAAGTTCATCCCAGACATTTAAAGCGCGAATAAGATCAGCTTTACTTAATGGAAATTTTTCCACGCTAATTGCATGTAAATGGCTTTGATTATTAGGACGGACTTCCTGCCAAAGTTGCCAGAGTGCAAGAATATTTAAACCCGTACCAAAACCGGTTTCTCCTACACTGAAATATTCAAAATCTTTTAAATTGGCTAATCGTTCTGATAAGTCATTACCATTTAGAAAAACATGTCGTGTTTCAAGTAGGCCATTATCTTTAGAGAAGTAGACATCACCAAATTGTTTAGAAATGGGAATCTCGATACCATCGACGAATTCCCAGTCCAGCTCTGCTGTTTGGATACGGTTTGATACGTTCATTGAGTTTAATAGATCGCTTGGTATTACCACTGGCGTCGACGTTTTGTATGAATATAACTAGCAATAAAGAAACCTAGTAATACGCCACCTGCTAAGGTAACAGCGCCATATAAAAACATTTGTGCACTTCGTTCACTTTGTAAGACTTGAACCTGAACAGAGAGATTATCATTTTTTAACTGTAACTCTTGGTTCTGAGCCAATGCTTCAAGGTTGGCATGTTCTAGCTGTTTTAAGCGAGATGCTTGATCTTGAACTAAGGCTTTGATTTTTGCGTCTTGCTGTTGCTTATTCTTTGCGAGCTGTTCTGCTGTAAGTGGTTGTGCTGCAGTTGGTGCTGTTTTGACTCCAGTTGCCGATGTTGGAGCTGGTTTAGCGGCTTGAGTTGAAGGCGCACTTGGAGAAGGAATTGCTGGTGTCGCAGCAGGTTCAACTGCTCCAGCAGTTGAACATATCAAACACAAGCCAAGAAAGCTTTTGATTGCAAGCTGCATGCGATTACCCTTTTGGAAATGCTTTATTAAACGGTTTTACATCAACGTGAGCATAAATGCCTTCCTTAAGAAATGGCTCTTCTTTTAACCATTCATCTAATGCTTCGCGACTGTCGAATTCAACAATCATGGTGCTACCATAGAAGCCTGCTTGCGGATCATTAGGATCTTTTGGCATAGCACCCGCTGTAACAAGGCGGCCTTCATCATCGAGTTTTTGTAAGCGTTCGATATGCTGAGGGCGTACTGCCAAGCGTTTTTCTAAAGTTCCTTCGTTATCGGTACAGCTTAGAACAAAAAAAGGCATGTAATCGTATCTCTATAATTAATCAGGAAGCATTTTAAGCGTCTGGTGACTTAAAATGTTTACGTAAAATAATGAACTGAATAATGATAAATGAAAACATCACGATCATGTCACCAAATGCAGTAAATTCGCCCCAATATTTTCCACCGTGAAATAAAAATGCGAAGAAAACATGTAGACAAGACATCACGACAAACATCGCTGCCCAAGCGAAATTGAGATTTTTCCAACCTTTTTCACTCAAATCTAAAATCGGGTCAAATAAGCGTTGAATGAGTGGTTTACGATCTTTACCAAACCAAGGCGAAATCAAGAATGCGCCTGCGAAAACTAAATTTAAAATCGCAGCTTTAAGACGAATATAGAAATCGTCACTTAACATGAGGGTGATGCCACCAAAAATGACAGTCATAAACAATACAAACCACTGTTGTTTATCAAGACGGAATTTTTGGAAAACGAATAGGGCACCATATACCACAAGCATTGAAATAATTAAGCCAGTCGTCGCTACAAGAATATTATTATTATCGGCACCACCAGCAGACCCGATCAGTTTCAGTAAAGGATGCTGGGTGTCAGTTGGATCAACTGTTTTATATAAATAGAAGAAAATAATTAATGGAACAAAGTCCAGAAGTGCTTTCATGTTAGAGTATCTGATCAGGTTTGGCGAATGGCATAGTATAAAAGATGCAAGGCATAGATTTACATACACATAGCAATATTTCTGATGGAACTTTGTCTCCGGAATTACTGGTGCAAGCTGCTATTGATGTGAACTTGCATACGTTGGCTTTGACTGACCACGATACAATGGATGGGTTGCAGCGTGCAAAAATTGCTGCACAAGGCTATGATTTAAATATTATTTCTGGTACAGAGATTTCTAGTCAGTGGTCGCGCCCAACCACTAAAAAGAGTTATGGTGTACATATTGTTGCTTTAAATATGCAAGATGAAGCACCAATTTTAGAAGCATTAGAACAACAAAAAAGAATTAGGGCGCAAAGAGCTAAAGTGATTTGTGAGCTATTAGAAAAATGTATTGGCTTTCAGATTTATGATGATGTTCTTGCCAAAGTAGAAAATCAGCCGGATAGGGTAACAAGAACTCACATTGCTAAAACATTGGTCGAGAAAAATGTCGTGACTCGTCCTCAACAAGCATTTGATCGTTTCTTAAAAGAAGGAAAACGTGCTTTTGTAAAGTTTGAAGGACTAAGCTTAAAAGAAACCATTGATGTGATTCATCAAAGTAAAGGCTTCGCAGTATTAGCACACCCGACCCGTTATGATTTATCTGCAACTAATGTTCGTTATTTAATTGAATTATTCGCGACTTCAGGTGGAGACGCAATTGAGTTACCTCCACCAATGGAACCTCTATCTACTCGCCAGATGATTGATCGAATGATTGAACAATATCAGTTGGCAGTTTCAATTGGCAGTGATTTTCATGGTGAAAATATGCCATGGATTAAACTAGGAAATACGCCTAAACCCACTGATAAGCAGCATGGGATTTGGGAACGTTTTCTTTAATCGAGCTCAGAGTAAGTTGTTATCTTGAGCTTGAATTGGAGGAGGTGTTGGTTTACCTAGAGTCCCTAATAACTCAATCTCGATACTACGTACCATTGCATCTAGCGGTAAATCATTACTTTGGGTACCAAAAGGCTCTTCAATTTCAGAGCTTAGAGCATCCAGACCCAAAAATGTGTATGCCAAAATTCCGACGAGTAAAGGTGTTGCTAATCCAAGCAATGAACCCAGACTAAACGGCAACATAAAACAGAAAAAATAGACTGTGCGGTTAAGTAAAACTGAATAAGCAAATGGAATAGGTGTATTGGCAATTCGGTCACAGCCAGTTTGTACGACGCTTAAGTCGGCAACATTCTTATTCATTTGTGCATAAATGATGTCAGAAATTTCACCTTCTTTAAGTGCCTGCAACAATTCCCAGTGAATGAGACTGAGCGTGTACTGAGGAGCATTATTTTGTTGGTAGAGTTGAGTGAGTGCTTGCTGACTCATACCACTGGTTTGTATTAACTCAGTTGGGTTCGCCGTCTGACGACGTAAACGGTCACGCAATACATTAGCAAAAACAATCACATGTTGAATAACGCGCTCACGGCGAGCTTGAGTTAAAATACGGCAGTCACGGTCAAAATGGCGCGAAGTTGCAATGAGAACGCCCCATAATTTTCGAGCTTCCCACCAACGGTCATAACACGCAGTATTTTTAAATCCTAAAAAAATAGAAAGTACGACACCAATGAGCGTGAAGCCAACCAAAGGAATCTCTGGAAAGCGATAAAGATTGATGTATTCGACTCCACCAATGATTGCCGAGATCAGCATCACAACGCCTAGGGATGGCAAAATTTTGGGTAAAATTGTGCCTCGCCAAGAGAATAAAACTTTGAAAATACTAGGCTGTTCCCGAACAATCATTTTATTTTAAACGTCGCTATTTTTGTTTTGATCTTCTAGGCTTAGTAGTACTTTGTCAATATCATTGAACTGATATTGTTGCTGGGTTGAGCAGTTGTTGTTCAGCAAAGGAAAAGCTCCCTTCTGGTGAGATAATAAAATGGTCAAGCAGACGAATTTCGACAAGCTGACAAGCCTGTTCAAGTTGCTGAGTTAAGGCAATATCTTCGGAAGACGGCTGCGCTGAACCAAAGGGATGATTATGTGCAATAACGAGCTGACAAGCATGTTGCTGTAAGGCGTAGCGTAGGGTTTGATTGACCGAAACTGCGCAATGCTGAACTGAACCAAAGAATAGCTTTTTAAAATGAAGCTTTCTTAATTC
This sequence comes from Acinetobacter sp. 826659, assembly GCF_000588515.1. NCBI lineage: Bacteria > Pseudomonadati > Pseudomonadota > Gammaproteobacteria > Moraxellales > Moraxellaceae > Acinetobacter > Acinetobacter sp. 826659. The sequence goes on from NZ_JFYD01000007.1 coordinate 13,978, forward strand.
AGGATCTAGACACAAAACCGCAAAGACCTCTTGTTTTTCGCCTTTTAATTCATAGCGCAGATAATCCAAAACTAAATCTGATGAATGAAGGCTGAGATTATTTGTCTGGAAATGATGATCGAGATAACGCCGTCCAAGTTCTTTTACTGCCAGTAATTGTGAATATTTCGTTGCCCCAATGCCATTAAATTGAGTTAACTCACTAAATGAGGCATCAAACACGGCATTAAGATTACCGAAGTGCTGAATGAGTAAACGAGATAACTCGACTGCTGAATATTGCCGTGAACCTGAGCGAAGAAAAATCGCGAGTAGCTCAGCATCTGATAAACTTTGTGGACCTTGTTGTAATAACCGTTCTCTTGGCCGTTCTTGTTCAGGCCAATTTTTAATAGAAGTATTCATATTCCCCAGCATTATTCGCTTAAAATTTTATTTTGTTTGCCCAATCAATCTTGGGTCTGCGCGTATTTAATGCTATTGTGAGCGCCACTGCAACAGAAAGGTATCCTGTTCGTGAGCTTTGATCTAAGCGTTATTCCTCATAAAAACATTGTTTTAGCTGTTACTGGCGGAATTGCTGCCTATAAAAGTGCCATCTTAGTCCGCCGCCTCAAAGATTATGGCTTTGACGTGCGAGTAGTGATGACACATGGTGCTCAGGCATTTATTACACCATTAACTTTTCAGGCTCTTTCTGGTAATCCTGTTCATACTGAACTTCTAGACCCTGCGGCTGAAGCGGGTATGGGACATATTGAATTAGCACGTTGGGCTGATTTATTACTAGTCGCACCAGCAAGCTGTGACACATTGGCTAAATTTGCGAATGGTTTGGCAGATGATTTACTCAGTACAGTTTTTTTGGCAACAAAATCTCCTGTCTGGGTAGCTCCGGCGATGAACCAGCAAATGTGGGCTGCTAAAGCTACACAACGTAATTTGCAAACCTTAGTCGAAGATGGCGTACATGTGATCATGCCGGATGCGGGTGAGCAGGCTTGTGGTGATGTCGGCTTAGGACGTATGCCTGAGCCAGAAGAAATTGCTCGCCAAGTCGCTGGCTATTTCCATCAAGCTCAACGTGCTATCGCTGAGAAATTTGGACTGTTGGCAGGTAAACGAGTGGTTATTACTGCTGGACCAACACGTGAAGCGATTGACCCTGTCCGTTATATCTCAAACCATAGTACTGGAAAAATGGGCTTCGCTTTAGCTGCTGCTTGTTATGCTGCTGGCGCGCAAGTGACTCTGATTGCTGGACCTGTAAGTTTAGATACGCCAAATGGTGTTCAACGTGTAAATGTTGCCTCAGCACGACAAATGCTTGACGTCAGTATGAGTTCACTAGAAACAGGCTGCGATATTTTTATTGCGACTGCGGCAGTCGCAGACTATCGCGTAGCAGAAGTTGCTGAGCATAAAATTAAGAAAGCAGGGGATGAGTTGAATGTTTCCCTTGTCAAAAATCCAGATATCGTGGCGACAATCGCAGGTCAGGAAAAACGTCCATTTATGGTGGGCTTTGCTGCCGAAACACAAAATGTTGAAGAATATGCGGCAGGAAAACTTGTTGCAAAAAAACTAGACATGATTGCCTGCAACGATGTATCACGTGCTGATATTGGGTTTGCTTCTGATGAGAATGCGATGACAGTTTTCTTTGCTGAAAGCTATCACATGAAAAAGCGTGAGTTAGAGAAAGCATCTAAGCAAGAAATTTCTCAACAATTGGTTGAAGCAATTTCGGATGCCCTGCGCCGTAAATAAATAATTTTTGAATCAAATAAAAAAACCGCGAATGAATCGCGGTTTTTTTATTTGTCTTAATTTAGACAGCTTAAGGAATTTCATCCTCAAATTCAGGTTTAACCTGAACGATGAAGTCTTGGCGGTTAAGACCACGCCATAATGCAAATGCAGTACCGATATAAATCGAAGAATAAGTACCAACAAATACACCAACAAACATTGCCACAGAGAACCAGTGTAAGCCATCACCACCTAAGAACATCATCGCTAGAACAACCAGCAATAACGTCATTGATGTATGAATAGTACGACGTAAAGTCTCAGTTAACGCAATATCAACGATTTCACGAGGAGTCGCACCGCGAATTTTACGGAAATTTTCACGGATACGGTCTGACACTACAATGTTATCGTTAAGCGAGAAACCAATAACAGCAAGTACCGCAGCTAACACTGTAAGGTCAAATGGCCATTGGAATAATGCAAAAGCACCAATAATAATGATGATGTCGTGGAATAAAGACATTACCGCACCCATCGCGAGTTTAAACTCAAAGCGGATGGTTACGTAGATCAACATTAAGATAAGTGCAAGTGCAACTGCACCAGCAGAACGAACATAGAGTTCGTTACCAACTTGACCACCAACAGAGTCCACTTTATGAACTTCGGCAGCATTATTTGGCAACTGCACTGCTTTAGTAATCGCATTATTAAGGTCTTCAACCTTAACTTCTTGTACTGGCATGCGCACAAGTAAGTCTTTATTACTACCTAAAGTTTGTACTACAGCATCTTTAAAACCAGCTTTATCGAGTGCCTGAATAACTTCAGATTGATTGGCTGGTTGAGCATAGTTAAGCTCAGCTGAAACACCACCGGTAAAGTCCAAACCGAGGTTAAGACCTTTAGTCGCAATAAAGAAAATACTCGCCAAAGTAATAAGGATCGAGAAGATTGCTGCAGGTTTAGCAATCTTCATAAATGGGATGATTTTTGCATCATCCGGACGACCATATTGTTTTGAATCTTGTTGAGTCACTTTAGTCATCATCGATCTCCTTAAATGCTCAACTTTTTCAAATTACGACGTTTGCCATAAATGATTTGTACGATTGCACGAGTTACTGTAATTGCAGTAAACATCGAACAAATAATACCGATCATTAATGTCACGGCGAAACCTTTGATTGGGCCTGTACCAATTGCAAACAAAATGAATGCAACAAGGAACGTGGTTAAATTCGAGTCAAAAATGGTGTTATAGGCTCGATCATAACCGGCCACAATGGCCTGTTTAGGTGAGGCCCCCCAGAGCATTTCTTCTCGGATACGCTCACATATCAATACGTTGGCATCGACCGCCATACCAATGGTAATAACGATACCGGCAATACCCGGTAAGGTGAGAGAAGCTCCAATCCATGACATTACGGTTAAAATCATTGCCAAGTTAAACACAAGAGCAAAGTTCGCGATTAAACCGAATAGACGGAAGAAGACCACCATCCAGATTGCAACGAGCAAGAAGCCGATTTGAGTAGACAATACACCTTTATCAATGTTTTCTTGACCAAGGCTTGGACCTACTACACGCTCTTCAACAAAGTACATTGGCGCAGCCAAAGCACCAGCACGAAGCATTAATGCAAGTTCAGATGCTTCTTGAGGAGAACTTAAACCGGTAATACGGAAAGTCGAACCTAAAACAGCTTGAACTGTTGCAGCGTTAATGACTACAGACTCAGTGTATGGCGTACGAACTTCTGTTTGTGCACCAGTTTTTGGATCTGTGACATAGTTAATTTTTTGCTTGTTCTCAATGAACAATACCGCCATGCGTTTACCAACTGCATTACGGGTTGCATCGGACATTAGCTTACCGCCAGCGCTGTCGAGCGTGATATTTACTTCGGCACCGCCAGAGTCCTGACTAAAGCCAGAGCTTGCATTTTGAACACGCTCACCAGTCAAGATTCGGTTACGTTGCAACAAGAGTTGACGGCCGCTATCTAAAGACTCATAAGCAAATACTTCTGTACCCGGAGGTAAAGGTTGACCATTATATTTACCCGTATATGGATCGATATATTGATCATTTAAGTCAGAAACTAAACGGAATTCGAGGTTCGCAGTACGCCCTAAAACACGTTTAGCTTCAGCTGTATCTTGTACACCCGGTAATTCAACAACAATACGGTTGCTACCCTGACTTTGTACCAATGCTTCTGCAACACCAAGTTCGTTAATACGATTACGTAATGTTGTTAAGTTCTGATTTACCGCATATGACTGAATTTCTTGGCGACGTACATCGGTATAAGTAAGCTTTAAAGTAGAACCTGTAGAGCTTGCTAATGCCTGTTGGGTATATTCATTCCCATTACGACGTAAAAAATCCATTGCTGCATCACGGTCAGCATTGTCAGCAAATTGAACAGTGATCACATTATTTGTTAATGCAAGACTGTTAAATTTGATCTTGTTTTCACGGAACTGACGACGCAAATCGGTGGCAGAGGTTTCCATACGTTGGGCAACGGCTTTGTCCATATCTACTTCAAGCAAGAAGTGGACACCACCACGTAAGTCCAAACCAAGTTTCATTGGTTTTGCCCCAATCTTTTGCAGCCATTCCGGTGTGGTTGGTGCAAGGTTTAGGGCGACAACATATTCATCACCTAAGTCACGACGTAATACTTCTTTTGCCTTTAACTGCGCTTCAGATGAACTGACACGCAATAGGGCAGCATTATTTGTAAAAGTATTGTCATGGCTCGCAATATTTGCTGTTTTTAAAATTTGCTCTGCTTTTTTCACCACACTTTGATCAATTTGGGTACCAGCTTTGGCACCGGAAATTTGAACAGCGGGCTCATCCGGATATAGACTAGGCAGTGCGTATAATGTACTGATTACCAGAACAACCAGAATCAGTAAATATTTCCATGCAGGGTAACGCATTCGCTTTCTTCTTAAATGAAAAAGCCGTGCTAAAGCACGACTGTTTTATGATTAAAGGTTATTTAGAGTGCCTTCAGGTAATACTGAAATTACGCTGGCACGCTGAATTTTTACTTCTACACCACGGCTAAGTTCAACAACTGCATAGTCACCTTCAATTTTGGTTACTTTGCCCATTAAACCGCCAGCAAAAACAACTTCACTACCAACACCTAAGCTCTCGATTAAAGAACGGTGTTCTTTAGCACGTTTTGCTTGAGGGCGCCAAATTAAGAAATAAAAGATTGCAACGAATACGACAATCATCAAGATGTTTGGCAAAATACCATTAGTTGGGCCAGCTGCCGGTGCTGCATGAGCAGCAGAAATTAAAAAGCTCATTTTGATTTCCTAAAGTTAAAAATTTGAGTCAGATAACTGACATAATCCTAATTCGTTTTGCAATTTACCTTGTCTTGAGGTTGAGCGCAAATCTGACTTATTCATCAACCGGACATGGTGGAACTTCTAAACCACGACGGGCATAAAAGTCCTGAACAAATTCATCAAATGTGCCATTGTCTAATGCATCACGCATACCTTCAGTTAAACGTTGGTAATAACGTAAGTTATGAATAGTACCGAGCATAGACGCTAACATTTCTCCACATTTTTCAAGGTGGAATAGATAAGCACGGGTGAAGTTCTTACAAGTGTAGCAATCGCAATGTGGATCGAGCGGGCTCTGGTCATGGCGATATTTACTATTACGAATACGTACCAGACCATCAGTGACAAAATAATGACCGTTTCGCGCATTACGAGTCGGCATTACACAGTCAAACATATCGACACCGCGGCGCACCGCTTCAACGATATCTTCTGGTTTACCAACGCCCATCAAATAACGCGGTTTGTCATGCGGCATTTTATTCGGTAGATAATCTAAAACTTTGATCATCTCTTCTTTAGGTTCACCTACAGATAAACCGCCAATTGCATAACCGTCAAAGCCGATTTCTAAAAGACCATTTAAAGACTCATCGCGTAAGTCTTCATACATGCCACCTTGAATAATGCCAAATAACGCATTGTGATTTTTGAGCTCATCATGATGATGGGTTTTACAACGTTTTGCCCAGCGTAAAGAAAGCTGCAATGATTTTTGAGCTTCTTCATGTGTTGCGGGGTAAGGCGTACACTCATCAAAAATCATAACGATGTCAGAGTTCAAGACCTGCTGAATTTCCATAGAAATTTCAGGTGATAAAAATACTTTTGAACCATCAATCGGTGAGCGGAAAGTAACACCTTCCTCTTTGATTTTGCGCATTGCGCCAAGACTAAAAACCTGGAAACCGCCAGAGTCAGTCAAAATTGGCTTATTCCATTTAATAAAGTCATGCAAACCACCGTGTTCTTTAATCACTTCAAGACCCGGACGCAAATATAAATGGAACGTATTTCCTAAAATAATTTGTGCCTGAATGTCTTCGATGTCACGAGGTAACATGCCTTTGACTGTGCCGTAAGTCCCCACTGGCATAAAAACAGGTGTTTCAACAACACCATGTTCTAAAGTTAAACGACCACGACGGGCGCGCCCCGACTGACCTAATTTTTCAAACTTCATCTAAAAATCCTGAACACGAGCAGAGGCGAAGAAACAGTTCGCTGCTAAAAAGAGGGCTATTTTCCTTGATTCTGCGACGTAGTTCTACTACTAAATGTAGCTGGTTATAAAATAGATAAATTTCCGATAGTTTAGAGACTATTTTCTTCCTATTAAAAATTAGGTTTATAGTCAAAATTCTCATTCACGAGATTATCTCTAAAAGGGCGAATCGCTTTCTTGGATAAAGTTAAAGTGTTAATGAGATTGTTAGGGAATACTTCAATCTGGTTGTTGAACAGCTCGACATTACGGTTAAAAATGCTAATTGCTGCACCAACATTTTCATTTTGTTCCTGAATATCATCCATCATTTTGCTATAGAGCAAATCAGCTTTAAGCTCTGGATAATTTTCAACAACAACGTTTAAGCTTCGAATAAGCTCTTGGCTCATTTTCTCGATCTGTTGTAGCTGAGAAATATCAGTGTTATTCACATTTAAATTAAGAATTTGTTGACGTAATTGAGTAACCTTTTCTAATGTCGATTTTTCAAATTGAGTATATTGATTGAGTGTTGATTCGAGAGATTCCAAGGTCTTTACTTTTTGACGCTCGAAATTGGCAACTTCAGCCCAAGCTCTTTTAGTCGCATTAAAGTAACGTACGATGGTGTTACGGATGTGAACGCCCCAGACAATCAGTACGACGAAAATCCCCAAGAAAATAAATAAACCTGTCATTTTCACTCCTCTTATTTTTATTCCCTCATTGAGCCTTTTAACTTCTTATTTTTTGATAAGTTGCCAGTTCAGCGCTACGAGAGATTTATTTAATTAAATTAAGCATTAATTGCTGAAATTTTTCATATTTCGGCATATTCATGGTACGCAAGTGTCCACGTAATGTTGAAACATTATGAATTTCACTTTGCTTGCTGGTGGTCTGAAAAAGATCTTGTTCACCGAGATAACACAAAATTTGCTCTTCATGATGATAAATTAAATCACCTTTAAAGTGTTGAAAAAAATCATGAAGTTTTAAAGTTATGCTTGGGCTAACTTCTTTAGCTAATTGGTGTTGGGCAGTACCAAAAATATTGAGCTTTTGGTTTATCTGAATGTCAGTGCTTTGCCATTCAGTTAAGTAAGGTGCAAAAAAGCGAGAACGTTGGCTACTTACAGCAATACCCAATGCAGGCATTTGAAATATAAAAGCGCCCCATAGATCTCTATGGATCTCTTTAACTATTTTTTTATCACTATCCTGATTTTGAAGAATGGGTAAATTATTTACATAGTGATATTTGAACAGCAGAACTTGATGTTCCGTAATTCCATCATCCCACGTAGTCGAAGCAAACTGAGTAATTTCATTAGATTCATTACCCCGATTAAACAGTGGGAAGTGTTGTTTTAATTTGCTTAAGACTAAAATTGGTTGAGATTGAATAGGAAGATAGGCCGGTAACTGTTGAAACCGTAATCCATAACGTAAAGTGGTGATACGTTCTTCTAAATAGTGAATGACTTCGCTTAGAGGTTTTTGCGGTTCATAGAGCAAATAGGCCAGAAAACCAGTTAAAAATGCCCATAAGAGGCTCAAAATATATTGAATATGAGGATGAAAAAAGTATCCAAAGAATAAAGTCGTAATACTGCAAATACCTAACAAATACGGCAATACATTAACAAAACGAAGGTTAGAATCTTCACGCCATGGATGTAACGCATTTAAGAGTTCTTGATCTGTTTGTGACTTTTGTCCAGCATCCCAAAGTCGCGCAATATTGCGAAAAACCTGTGTATTTTTCTTACGTCTTATATGCAGAGCTTCTTGTACGGTATCAATTGGCATGGAAGTAATGAGGTCATTATCATAAAGTACTATTTTTAGATTATCTTTTAAATTGAATGAGATAAATAGACATAAGTTCTAAATAAATAATTACTTTTGTGGTTTTGGCATTTGAGTTTCATTAATGAAATGCTGCAATTTATTTGCAAATTGCTCAAACTCTGGCATTGAAAGTGTTTCAAGGCATTCAGCAAGCTCGCGTACACTAGCGCCATATAAGCTTTGTTGCCGTAAAAGGTTTACATTACAGAGCCAACATAATGCAGATGTTTCAGGGTGTACATAAAAATCCCCTGGAAAATCTTCCAACATTTTTTCTAATAATAACAAACGGTCTGGGCTTAGAAATTTTACTAAATCCAACTCATTCATTCCGCTTTGTTGGTATTTTTGATTAAAACGGATATCACTTGATTCCCAAGCTACTCCTAAGCGACAAGCCTTTTTCTGTTTACTTGAAATACTGACTCCGCGAACTGGAAAATTCTCTAAAATGACGCCGTATAAATTATAGCTAACATCTTTTAGTTCCCATTTACCTTTTGAATTATAGGCCATCTCTCGATTGATATAATGGTATCTAAAGATTTTATATGGATGAATTGTTTCTCTTACTTGCCACTTGCCGTGTATTGCAGTTAAAACTGAATTTTCTTGATTGCCTAACTTAAACAAAGGAAAGTCTGAAGCGGATGTTCCTTCTTTAGGTAGGTTATCTTCAGTTGCAAATCTGAAATTATATTTATGTGCATAATAATAAATTTGGATATCTTGAAGTAGGCAAATCAGTTCGGCCGTCGATGCCCTATGATAAAAACCATAAAAGATCGCAAGAATGGCAAAAGGGAAGAAGTAAATCGAGATTAAAAAGCCTAATGTCATACAAATTAAGGCGAAAATTGTAGCATTCCAAAAAATATAATTTCGAATATCAAGTTGTTGGGTGCCTGTCCAATTTTTTAATGAATAAACAAGAATATCAGGTGGTAATTGCTGATTAAGTAAATTTCTTAATGCCTCAATATTTCTTAAAGTAATTTTGTTATGTGTATTTTGATTGTCAAAAGCACTTTGAATTTTTTGGAAAAGCAGTTTCATAAATTTTATTATTAGTCGAAATTGTAGGTGGGTCAGCTGGGTTAAACTTTAAATCGGCTTATAAAATTTAACCCAGCTTTAATTTTTAAACTTCTAATTTATCAATCAGCATTGCATCGCCATAACTAAAGAAGCGATAGCGGTCTTTAACTGCATGTTCATAAGCAGTCAAAATATTGTCTCGATTCGACAATGCTGAAACGAGCATGAGCAGGGTAGACTCAGGTAAATGGAAGTTAGTAATTAAACGATCTACGATACAGAACTCATAACCCGGATAGATAAAGATTTGTGTGTCGCCAGTCCAAGCTGCAATTTTACCGCCATGAGCTTGAGCTGCACTTTCTAAAGCACGTGTCGCGGTTGTACCAATGGCAATCACTTTATTACCACGTGCTTTAGTCGCCAAAATTAGATCAATAGTTTCTTGAGGAACATCACACCATTCACTATGCATGACATGATTGGTAATGTCATCAGTACGAACAGGCATAAATGTGCCAGCACCGACGTGTAAAGTCACAAAAGATTTTTGAACATTTTTTTGCTCTAACTTTGCTAGTAACTCTTCGTCAAAGTGCAAGCTCGCAGTAGGTGCGGCCACACTGGCAATTTTTTCAGGATTATGGAAAACAGTTTGATAGCGTTCAGTGTCAATTTCTTCTGCTTCACGATTAAAGTAAGGCGGAATAGGTAACTGACCATATTGCTCAAGTACAGGCAAGATGTGCTGTGAAAACTCAACCACAAATAAGTTTTCGTGACGGCCACGTACAATCACAGGAATATTATCTGCACCAACAAAAAGCTCGGCACCTGCTTTAGGTGAGTTGCTAGATTTGATATGACAATACGCTGTGGTGTGGTTCAGCATGCGCTCAACCAAAATCTCAATTGCACCGCCTGTAGAGCGTTTTCCTTTTAGTCGAGCTTTCATAACCTTGGTGTCATTAAGCACCAACAAATCACCTTCTTCGAACAGATCGATAATGTCTGTGAACATGTGATCGTGATATTGACCCTTTGAATCTAAGTGCAACAACCGCGAAGCACTACGTGATTCGAGAGGGTAACGGGCAATGAGTTCATCAGGTAATTCAAAGGAAAAGTCAGACAGTTGCATATTTAGGAAAAACACCACAAAAATTGGGCCTAGTATAAACTTTTTCGCTTTTTTATGGCTGTGCTTCTGACCTAAATCATGAAAAATGTTTAAATGATCTAAAAGTGAACGATAATATTCACTTAGGGTTTGACAAGTTTTACAAACGCGCTAATATACGCAACACAAACATACTTCCTCTCCCGAGGTGGTGAAATTGGTAGACGCGGCGGACTCAAAATCCGCTGTCAGAGATGACGTGTCGGTTCGAGTCCGACCCTCGGGACCATATTCAGAATCGTAAGATTCTACGAAAACCCCTAAGCTAACGGCTTAGGGGTTTTTTGTTGTAGAAAGTTTTTATGGAATTTTGATAATATATGATGAAATAAAACTGACTCAGTTGTACCGTCAAACACGCGAAGAAACGCGTTCAAAGTTAGTCTCTATAGCTGAGACTTATGCAAATCAATTTAAATAAAATCATCGAATATGAACTTAACTGATTTTCAAAAAAGACTTTTATGGGGTTTAGGAATCCTATTTATTTTAATTTTATGGATAACGTTTCCTCTAGTTTTTAAAGAATGGGTGTTTAAACTATTAGTTAAACCTCCTTTTACTCCAGAGGCATTTACTTCATTAGGTCCAATAGGTGACATTTTTGGAGCATTAACTGCGCTTTTAACATCTCTCACGTTAATAATTGTTATTTATACAGCCTATTTGCAGAGACAAGCTAATATATATGCAAGAGAGGCGATGGCGGAACAGCTTAGGCAAGCAGGAAAGGCAGCAAAAAATCAGCTTGAACAGGCAAAAGAAGCTACAAAAGAACAGCTTCAACAGGCTAGAGAATCAACGACTCAACAATTAGATCTAGCCAAATCAACTCATGAAGCACAACTTAAGGAAACAATGTATTCGAATTTTCTTAATACATATAATTCATTGATGAATTACAAGCTTGCTAAATACAATACGATTCAATTATTTGTTAAAGGACGTATTTGGCATGCTGAGGAAATATTTAAAGAAATCGGACTTACTTTTTACGCGGAAAAACAAATATTTGAACTAAGACTAACAAGAGCACAAATTGGTAATTTATATAATCAAACTTTAATCGACATTGCGGGTAATGATAAAGGATTGGAAGAACTTAATAGCTATTTTCTTATATATCAAAGTATTTATGATTTAATTAATGATGCTGAAATTACTGAAAAAGAAAAAGCTTTTTTTAGAAAAGCGACTTCAAATTCAATGTCAAAACATGAACAGTTAACTTTACTGTGGGCAGCTACAAATTTACTAGATTGGCATGAATTGGTAAAAAATACTGGAATATTTAATCAGTTTTACAATGATTATATGATGCCATTTATTGTTACTTTTTTTGAGAAGTCCTGTTTTAGTCACCCAGATATTTTAAGAAATTGGGATAGATTTTCTAAATAACCAAAACCCGGCCTAATCAGGGCTTCTTTTAATTCCTTTAGCATGAACCGCGCATTTAATGTTGACTACTTGATGATGTTGTGTGTTGATGATGGCGCTAAATTCTTGTTCTTTTAAACCATCATCGACTTTCATTTTTGAAAAGCAAAAAGTAAGTTTTGAAGGTTCTCAAGTGGATATTTAATCTCTTCTAGTATTTTTTCAGCCGCCATTTTCTTTTGTTTATTAATGTCTAGTGTTGAGTGCATTTCTTCCCCTGTCTATTGATCATAGGTGTATTTTCTTAAAATCTGCTTTGAAAATATAGGTGGTGGCGACACGCTATGTCGCTTATCTGCCTGATATTATGGAAAATGTTAAGACAACTATGATTGAGAAGACGCCACCTTCAAAGGCGCGCTTGAGGAGCTTTAATTTTTGCTGACGACGCTTTTGCTTTAAGTATGAGTCTAAATCGTGGACTGGAGTATGTTCCTGAACGGAATTTTGAGTAGGGGAGTTCTTTAAAGCGAATGTTTTCATTTGCTTGTCCTTAGTTCAAGTTAAGTTTTAACCTGACACCATTACTTCTCACGATAATGGTGACAGACTGAACAGGGGTGAGAATACCGCGAACTAAGAAGCGGCCAGCCAAAAGGCTGCCCTATCCAGCCTGCCATGAACAGCAAAGCTGAATTTTACGCAAAAAAATAGCCCGTAGACGGACTTTTGTGCGTCTTAGTTCGTTTTTCAGGTTCTCACGCCTGACTAAAAAGACTTATGTCTATCTAGCGTTTTTACAGTAGCTTAGATACTATTACGCGTCAAGACTTTATAATAATTTTTGGGGTGGGTTGTGGCAAATGAAAGAATGTTAATAGGAGTTGAAATATTAAAATTAATAGAAAAATTAGATCAGCAAAAAGCTAAACTTAATGACTGTTTAAAAAATATGTCTAGATTAGATAATAATGATATCTATAACTTTTTTATTCGAATAGATAAGTTGTATAGTGATGTTGTTTCTAATTTTAAAGATTTAGATGAAGAAGTTTTTTTAAGGAGTCCATTTAATGAGGATTTAGGTATTGTTGAACATAATATTCAAATTCTTGAGGATAATGTTGATTTTTTATTAAAAGAAAAAGATGTTCAAGGTAAGTATATAATTACTGAATCTTATAATAGTCCAGTTTTTAATACAATTGAATCTTTTTTAAATAATATTTTTGGTGTTTTACATAGTATTAAATTTAGAAGTGATATTGAAAATGCAATTGTAAAATTTAATAAAAATAGTTCTAAGTTAAATGAAAAAGTTTCAAATATTGAGACTTCACTAGATGATCTTAAAAATATTGATGTTTATAATATATTTAAAAATGATTCTGATAAATTCAAAAAAATTGCACGTATTTATGAAGCTGCATTTTATATAACTCTATTTTTCATATTTTTATATTTTTCTGGTTGGTTTATTGATATTAATACTAAATTTTTAAAATTTAAAATGGCTGAATAATTTTATGGAAATCAAACTCCAACATTTTATATTCAAAAGGTTTCTATCCTTATCCTTTCTACAACTCTTGCCGCTTTTCTTTTAAAACGATCTTTTATGAACCGTCGTTTAGCTGATGAAGCATATCGGACATCGAAAGAGCTTGATGCATTACCTCGTTATATGTCGGGCATGTCTCCTGAACTGAAAGAGAAAATTCGTTTTGATCTTGCCTATAAATATTTTGGTAATGGCATTCATCATGAAAGTTATACAGGTGGTGAAAATTTAATGCATGAGAATATTAAGGCAAATACTGATTTTTTTAAGGTAGTTAATGATTTAAAAAATCCAGGTGTAAGTAAATCAGATACTGAAGGTAAATAATTTCTAAAATGGGGAAAATTATGAAAAGTTAGGAACGTTGTTACGTTGAGTTTTTAGTTCGTATTGCTGAGCCACTGGTAGAGCTTCCAGAAGGTTATTTTGTCAGAATTCCGTGAGTTGGGGATTAAAAATGTTATTTACTGAACAAGAAAAACATAATCTGAAATATTTTAATAATATTGCAAACTTATTAAATATATATATTATTAACTTTAAGAATTCTTCATATGTTTCCAATTTGGTTAAATACTATAGTATTGATCTGGATACATATTCAAAATATCTTAAAGATATTATTTTTGATCTTGAAGATCTTTTGGTTGCTGACTCAAACAATTATAAAAATGTAAATAATTTTATAGAAGAATTTTATAAGGAATTGCAAGATAATGTAAGTGAATTTTCTCATGCTGATATAGATAGGACTGTCATTATAAAAAAATTTTTTGTAATGATAAATAGTTTCTTAAATAAAATAAAAGATTGGATTTTTTCTTTAGTATTCCAAAAAAATGATTCTTCAATTAATGATAATCCTTTATTAAGAGTTGTAAATTCAGAACCATATACATGGGTTATTAACTACTCGGTTACTAAGAGTAAGGATATAGATTCATCAATTCAGCCTATGATAGAGAATGATAAAGATATTTTGTCCTCTAATTTTTTAAATAATAAAATTATTATTTTAGAAGATCGTGTTGCCAATATTATTAAGGATTTTAAAATATTTATTGAGGATTATAAGTTAAGTAGAGATGAAAACTTTGATGAACAAAGAAGATTATTTGAAGAGCGTGCTAATGATGCTTTAATTAACTATCAAAACTCTCTTGATGAAATAAAAAAACAATATCAGAACGATTTAGTACCTCAAGTTGTAGATTTAAAATCTAAGCTATCAAACAATAAGACTGAGCTTGAATCTCTTCTTGGTGATGTAAAACTTTATCAAGATAAAATGACAAATAAAGCAGTTGCTGAAATGTCTGCTCACTACCATAAAAAGTCAAATTTTGAAAAAAGTTCCTACTTCTTTGTCACTTTTATTAGTGCAGTTATTATTATTGCTTCAGTAGTAAGTGCTTATATAGGAGTAGACAGCTATTACGATCAATATGTAAGTACAAAGTCTTGCGACAATTTAGATAATTCAAAAGAAAAGGATTCATCAAAAGAAAAAGTAAAGTCATACGAAGAATGTATGAAAGACTTAACAATAAAACGTGAAGCAACTCAAAAATATGCTTTTAACTATCTTATTTTTAGATTGAGCTTTTCATTACTTTTATTTTTAGCTGTTATCTATGCAAGTAGGATTGCTATTCGCGCCTATAATCACTGGCGTCAAAGTGAAAATATGTACTTAAAACTTAATACATTAAGTCCATTTATTGGGAGTCTTGATAAATCGGTACGTAATGATGTTCATCTTAGCTTGATACCTGACTACTTTGGTAAAGACGCTGGTATTGTTGAAGGTTCTAAAGACACAGTAAAAGATCTTCCAACAAATATTTCAAATATTGCTATAAAAGCAATTGAGCAAGCTGGCAGTACTATCGGAAGTAAATTAGGAAGTGATAAAGAAACTAAAAATTCAGATAGTGAATCAAGTACAGAAAAGAACAAAAAGAAATCAGAAGATGAATCACAATAAATTATAAATCTAATAAAGAGGTGAGCTATGTGTGCGAACTATGAACCCATTTCAAAAGACCGTGTTCACCTCTTAGATTTGTTTGAACCCACTTTCGAATATAGCAATGACATTTACTCTGGTGCAGATTGCCCACTCTTATTTTCAAATGATGGCAATGTAGAGTGGCGACAAGTTAAATGTGGCTTAGTGCCAACTTGGGCCAAAGACTTAAAGATTTGCCGCAAAACTTATAGTGCCAGAACAGAAACCGTTCATGAAAAACCAAGCTTTCGTCATGCATGGAAGAATAGCCAATTTGCGTTAATACCTGTCGACACCATTTACGAACCTAAATACATCGATGGCAAAGTACATTGGTACAGGATCTATCGTAAAGATGGAATGCCATTTACCGTCGCTACACTTTATGAAAATGTATTGATTCAAATTCAAAAAATGAACTTCATTAAAGCCGAATCACACCCTAAGCCGTCATACGAATACAAATAATATTTTTTGACCATCTTTTACGAGTATTCTGAACTCGCATTTCTAACATCTTACAACTCTTTACCTTCAAACATTTGTTGTATTTTCCTCAAGCATACCCACTTTATGTATCTGAAAACCTTTAATTGAAACTTCACATTTCTATTTTGAAAAGAACGTTGCTCTTTTAATGTACTGTGTTAAAGTTTGTAGTAGATCATAATGATTATAAGTACATTTCTTGAGAGCGGTTCCGACCAAAAACGACATAATCTGTGAGGCGGGCAATGACATTCCAACGTTTAGAACTAAATCAGGTTGAGCAGTTAAGTGCTTGTAGGATATCCCTGTTGCTTGGATTAAATGCCGAGCAGAACTACATCGAGCAATTTTTCCGGTTTAGTCTTCGTCTTTTGAATTGTAAAAAAGCCTTATTGACTTTTAATCAGGAACCTTACTTTTGGCATCGTTGCCCTGAGGGCATGACAGCCATTTCGTTTAAGCCATCAAAGCATTTAAAACAGTGCTTCGCCAAACAACAGGTGATTAATCACTTACATCCTTCATATCAAAATTTAATCAACTATTTAAAAGAATTAAATATTGAGTGCAGCAGGGCATTGGCTGTGCATCTTTTACACCCTGATAAAACCTCAATGGGGTTTGCTGTCTTTTTCGATGATGATGCGTCAACGTTTGAAGATGATGATATTCAATTATTGCTCGATTATTGTTCTAGTTTTATGCAACAAGTCGAGTTGAAGTTTAACTACGAAGAGTTAAATGAATTATACGAGCAACAAGTGGCACTTAATTCGAGTAAAACAAAATTTTTCTCGATTATTTCGCATGACTTACGTGCGCCTTTTCATGGATTGCTCGGATTTTCTGAGGTACTCGCTAAAGAGCGTGAAACTTTAGATGAATCTAGTATTCAAAATATTGCAGATTATTTATATGACACCTCACAATCGACCTATAACTTGCTTGAAAGTTTGCTGACATGGGCGATGGCTGAGGGAGGGCGTTTTGTCTATCACCCGATTAACTTTAAGCTTAGACAAGTCAGCAATATCGTTTGCGATGTACTGCACACATTAGCTTTAAAGAAAAATATTGAACTGGTTAATGGTGTTCCAGATGATTTAAACATCTACGCCGATATCAATATGATGACTTCTGTAATTCAAAACTTGGTGTCAAATGCTCTGAAATTTACCGACGTTGATGGATCAGGCAAAGTCTTTATTGAAGCTCAACAAGCAGATGCAAATATAGAAATTACTGTTCGAGACACAGGTCTGGGCATGACCGAGCAACAAATGGCAAATTTATTCCATCCACGTATTACTGCAAGCTTTAAAGGCACTGCAGGGGAAAAAGGTGCTGGTTTAGGTTTGAGTCTTTGTAAGCGTTTTGTCGAGATTAATCAGGGGCAAATTACTGTTGATTCTAAAGAAGGGGTAGGAACGACATTTAAGGTTCTATTACCTTCAGCTCAAGAAAGTCATGAGGTGCATACCGAACATCATTCTTCATCAGAAGCAAAATTAGTCTAATCCCTTTTCCTAACACTACTCGAACTGCTATAACTAAAAACAGAGTACGAGGAAAAGAGCTTTTTATATGAATGCGGAGCAGTTACAAAAAACATTGCGTGCCAGTCAGTACGCAGAACAAGTTTTAGGTTTGCATCAAGCTGTTTTAGAACAAGATTATCAAATAGATCAATTTACTGCACCGCTCTCGACCGAACAGATTTACCAATTTGTACAGACCACGCTAGATGGGATTGGTGATGAAACGTCTTGGATGCGCGGAATGCGCATTTTACGTAGCCGTTTAATGTTCCGCTGGATTTGGCAGGATGCCAACCAACTGACGGATGTTGTCACACTCACTCGTGAACTTTCTGATTTTGCCGATGCCAGTATTTGTGCTGCAAAAGATTTTGCGCGTGTCGCACTTGTGGCGAAGCACGGTGAACCTGTGAGTTACTCTGGCAAAGTGCAAGATTTGATTGTTGTTGCCATGGGTAAGCTTGGTGCTCAAGAGCTTAACTTGTCGAGTGATATCGACTTAATTTTTGCCTTTGATGAGCAAGGTGAAACCAACGGTCGTAAATGTATTGATGTACAGCAGTTCTGTATTTTGTGGGGACAAAAACTCATTTATTTGCTTGAACACATTACTGCCGATGGTTTTGTGTTTCGAGTAGACATGCGTTTACGTCCTTGGGGAGACGGTTCGGCACTAGCGATTAGTCATGCCGCTTTAGAAAAATATTTAAGTCAACATGGCCGTGAGTGGGAACGTTATGCGTGGATTAAAGCGCGTGTAGTGACTGGAGGTAAAGAAGGGCAGGATTTGTTAGAAATGACACGTCCTTTTGTGTTCCGCCGTTATGTCGATTACACCGCTTTTGCTGCCATGCGTGATATGAAAGCGATGATTGAGCGCGAAGTCTTACGTCGTCATATTGAGGATGATATTAAACTCGGAGCGGGTGGTATTCGTGAAATTGAGTTTATTGTTCAGGTCTTTCAGCTTATTTATGGCGGGTCTAAACGTGAGTTACAAGACCGTCAATGTTTAGTGAGTCTTGAGCACATTGGGGAAGCTGGCTTATTAGAAAAACAAGCTGTATTAGAACTTGAAGATGCTTACCTATTTTTACGCCGTGTTGAACATGCAATTCAAGCGCTCAACGATCAGCAAACCCAATTATTACCAGAAGAATTGGACTTAAGACAACGCATTATTGATACCTTAGATTTCGCTAGCTGGAATGAGTTTCTTGATGTTCTTAATGAAAAACGTCAAAAGGTAAAAGTTCAATTTAAGCAACTGATTGAAGATACCAGCTCTAATGCCGCAACTGAAAATTTTGGGCAGTTAGAGCAGCAGTTAGATGAGGTGTTAGATGACAATGCGAAAAATCTAATTCATGAGTTTTGGCATGGCCACGCACTTAAAAAACTTCCTTCAAATGCTGTGCAGCGTTTAAAAACGTTTTGGCCTCATTTAATCGAAGCGATCTTACAGTCTGAACAACCACAAACTGCATTATTGCGTTTAATGCCGCTGATTGAATCAGTCATGCGTCGAACCGTGTATTTAGTGATGCTGATTGAAAGTAAGGGAGCATTGCAACGCTTAGTGAAAATGGCGACGGTGAGCCCGTGGATTTGTGAAGAGTTAACGCAATATCCAGTACTGCTGGATGAGTTCTTATCGATGGATTTCGAGTTGCCAAAGCGTAAGGACTTAGAAGACTCATTACGTCAGCAATTGCTTCGCATTGAAATTGATCAGGTCGAAGACCAAATGCGAGCACTTCGCTTGTTTAAAAAGAGTAATGTACTCACTGTTGCTGCAAGTGATGTCTTAGCTGAAAGCCCTCTCATGAAGGTTTCCGATGCATTAACAGATATTGCTGAAGTGAGTGTCAATGCAACCCTGCATTTAGCTTATCAAACTGTGGCGAAGCGTCATGGTTACCCATGTGATGTTGATGGGAAACGCTGCTCACTCGACTATAAAGCTTTTGCTGTCATTGGTTATGGCAAAGTGGGTGGTATTGAGCTGGGTTATGGTTCTGACTTAGATCTTGTCTTTATTCATTATTTAGATGAACAATCCGATACGGATGGAACCAAGTCAATTAGTGGCTTTGAGTTTGCTATGCGTGTCGCTCAAAAGTTTATGTCTTTGATGACTACGCAAACGCTAGATGGCCGTGTCTATGAAATTGATACACGCTTAAGACCTTCAGGTGAAGCAGGTTTATTGGTAACAGGTCTAAAAGCCTATGAACACTATCAGTTGAAAAGTGCATGGCTTTGGGAACATCAGGCATTAGTACGTGCCCGCTCTATTGCAGGTGATGAGGTGCTTTGCCAGAAATTTGAAATATTTCGACGCGAGATATTGACTCAATCTAGAGATGAGGCTTATGTTCGTGAGGAAGTGTTGAAAATGCGTCAGAAAATGAAAGACCACCTAGGTTCGTCTTCTGAACAAAAAAAACATGGTATTTTTCATTTAAAACAGGATGCAGGTGGTATCGTCGATATCGAATTTATGGCACAGTATGCTGTACTTGCATGGAGCGGGACGAAACCCGATCTCGCCCATTATTCTGATAATGTAAGAATATTAGAAGATGCTGCTAAAGCAGACTGCTTATCCAGTGAAGATGCCACAGCATTAATTCGAGCCTATCTTAGTGAACGTGCCGAAAGCCACCGTTTAGCCCTTGCAAATCAATCCATGCAAGTCAGCGCAGCGGACTGGCGTAGTACCCGTGCGGTCGTTTGCAATTTATGGCAAAGATTAATAGACCCAACCGCCTCGGTTGAGTTGGATAGTGAATGATTTTATAACAATTTGGAGTGTTCCATGAATTTGGCTGATCGTGATGGTTTTATTTGGCAAGATGGAAAATTAATTGATTGGCGTGATGCAAAGATTCACGTTTTAACCCATACTTTACACTACAGTATGGGTGTATTTGAGGGTGTTCGTGCTTATGAAACTCCTAAAGGTACAGCGATTTTCCGTCTTCAAGACCACACAAAACGTTTGTTAAATTCAGCAAAAATTTATCAAATGAAAGTGCCTTATGATCAAGCAACGCTTGAACAAGCACAAATCGATGTTGTTCGTGAAAATAAATTAGCTTCTTGCTATTTACGTCCATTAATCTGGATCGGTTCAGAGAAACTAGGTATTGCAGCAACAAATAACACGATTCATGCCGCTGTTGCTGCGTGGGCGTGGGGTGCATATCTTGGTGATGAAGCGATGGCGAAAGGTATTCGCGTTAAAACTTCATCATTTACTCACCATCATCCAAACGTGACCATGTGTAAAGCAAAAGCATCTGGTAACTACACGTTGTCAATTCTTGCTCATCAAGAAGTTGCACACTCAGGTTACGATGAAGCAATGTTAATGGACCCACAAGGTTATGTATGCCAAGGTTCAGGTGAAAACGTATTCTTGATTAAAGATGGCGTTTTACACACTCCAGATATTGCTGGTGGTGCGCTTGATGGTATTACACGTCAAACTGTGATGACAATCGCAAGAGATCTTGGTTACCAAGTTGTTGAGCGTCGTATTACACGTGACGAATTCTATATTGCAGACGAAGCATTCTTCACAGGTACTGCTGCTGAAGTAACACCAATTCGTGAATATGATGACCGTCCAATCGGTTCGGGTACTCGTGGCCCAATTACCACTGAAATCCAAAAAACTTACTTTGATGCGGTTCAAGGTAGAAATCCGAAATATGAACACTGGTTAACTTACGTAAAATAAGTTAATCCGTTAACATAAAAAGGCGAACATAAGTTTCGCCTTTTTATTTTTTGGCTTAGGGAGCTTCTATGCATATTGTCTATGTGTCTGATGGTAAGGCAGGGCACCGCTCACAAGCATTAGGCTTGTTTCAGGCAATGCAAAGACAACAGCCAGAAACAACTTTTGAAGAGGTCCTAATTTCTGATTTACCTATTATTTCCTTAATTCAGGCACTCTTCTCTTCGAAAAATTCCTTATTTAAACAAGCGCCTGATTTTATATTTGGGGTGGGAAGCCACACACATTTTCGTGTTTGGTTGCTCGGTAGAATTTTTAAAAAGGCTAAAACCATTATTTTAATGAAGCCGAGTTTACCTATTGGTTGCTTTGATTATGCTGTTATTCCGGAGCATGACGGTATTCACGCCGATAACCATGTGATTGTCACGCGTGGTGCATTAAATCCTATCCGTAATCAAAATCGTCATCAAACCGCGAGAGTTTTAATCGCTTTAGGTGGTTCATCTAAACGACATCAATGGAACCAAAATAAAGTATTAATCAGTGTTCAAAAAATTGTTGAGAATAATCCAGACGCTGAAATTATTCTGACCACTTCTCGTCGAACCCCAGCAGAGTTTGTCGATATTTTAAGACAACAAAGTTTTGTCCAGCATTTAAACATATTTCCAGTTGATCAAACACCTCAAGGCTGGATTTTCGAAGAAATGCAAAAAGCAGAAGCTGTCTGGGTAACAGAAGACAGCGTCTCTATGATTTTTGAGGCACTTACTGCGGGTTGTCGAGTCGGGGTGATGGCAATGGATCGTTTGAAAGACGACCGGATTACGTACTCAGTTGATCAAATGTTAGAATCAAAATTAATTTCACAGCAGACTTGTGTTGTACAGTTACCACAACCTTATGCTTTTAAAGAAGCGGACCGTGTGGCAACATATCTTTTAGCAAAAAATTAAATTTTTTATTTTGAGTAAATAAATGAAAATATTGCATATTGCAAATTTTGGCTTTAATAAACAAGGCGCCCATTTTTACTGCACAGACCGTAAAATTTCTGCCGGATTAATTGAAAATGGCCATTTCGTTTATGATTTTAGTTTTCGCGATATGGCTCCCATGGGGACCATTTTTTAAAAAAAAAAAATGGGTGCCCATTGGGCTAATAAAGAAGTACTAAAGGTCGTCAATAATATTGAACCTGACTTGGTACTGATTGGACATAGTGACTTAATGAGTCCAGATGTTCTAAGACAAATTAAAGAATCTTATCCAAATACTAAAATTGCATTTTGGTATGTTGATCCGCTTTATCTTGAAAACAAACTCGACTTTGTTAAAGCATTCTCTCCGTATTTAGATGCTATTTTCTGTACAACAGGTGGTGAATATCTACAAAAGTTAAAACAGCCTCATTTAAGTGTGGCCTACTTGCCAAATGTGGGGCATCGTAATGTAGAAACACTACAGCAATTTTCAAATGCTAATACGGATAAGACCTTTATTTTTTGTGGTGTGGTTTATAAAGAACCTGAGCGTGAGAAGTTCTTAAAGGACTTGGCAGATGCTTTACAACAAGGCCATGTGAACTATCAATATTATGGTTGTTTTGAACAACCTGGTGTTTATGGTAAAGCGTATTATAAAGTTCTGTCTGAAACAAAAATGGGACTTAATTACTCACGTCGTAATGATGTAACCTTGTATAGTTCTGACCGTATTGTACAGCTGACTGGTAATGGTTTACTCACCTTTAGCCCAAGAATTCCGGGTTTTGAGAAACTCTACACTGAGCAAGAAGTTGTTTACTTTGATGATCAGTTTGATTTGGCCAAGAAGATCCAATTCTTTGATCAAAATCCAGAGCAGGCTGAAAAAATAGCGAAAGAGGGCTGGGAGAAAACACGTAAATCTTTCAATGCTAAGCGCATCACCCAATTTATGGTTGAGGTGACATTTAAGCAGCCCCTTTCAGAAGATTATGAATGGTCACATGAGGTTTATGCATGATGTGGTTTTTGTACGTTGCGGTAGGCCTATTAGTACTTGCTGCACTGTTATATGTGCTGGGTAATTATACATTCTGGCTTCCGTTCCGTTCGAACAAATTACCACGCATTGTGATGTTGCATCAGGTTACCCCTAAAGATGCGGCCTCTGGCATGAATATGCCACCTGAAAAGTTTGAACAACTCTTACAGTTGTTGACGCGCAAAGGAGCTACTTTTTGTTTTGTTTCCGAGCTTGAGCAATATCGTAATCAAAAGAATGTGGTTGCTTTAAGTTTTGATGACGGTTTTATGGATAATTATCTTTATGCCTATCCATTACTAAAAAAATATAATGCAAAGGCAACCATTTATTTGGCGACACGAATTGAAGGCATCGAAAAGCTCACTCATGAACAAATTCATGAAATGGCGAATTCTGGTTTGATTGAATTTGGTGCGCATACCCAACATCATGTGAACTTACTTAAGCTTGATGATCAAACTGCTTATGATGAGATGCTTCAGTCTAAGCGTGATGTTGAAGCATTAGTTGGAAAGTGCCCGAGTTTTGCTTATCCATTTGGTCGATTTAATGAAAAGCACCAGAAAATGGCTCAAGAGATTGGCTTTAAAAACGCAGTATCGACTCGTAAAAAAATCGAAGCGTATGAAGCAGGTAATCAATTTAATATTCCACGTGTCAGCACGCATGGTGCCATGAATGCTTTACAGATGCGTATCGCCCTTGCTAAAGGACGTTATAAGTTATGAATAAAATTCCATGTAGTGTCTATATTGTTACTTTAAACTGTGGCGCTTGGTTAGAGCGGACTTTGCAAAGTGTCAGTGAGTTTGATGAAGTCATTATTTTAGACTCTGGCAGTGCTGATAATACTTATGAAATTGCTCAGCGCTTTGAAAATACGCAAATCTCTCACCAAGACTGGCAAGGTTACGCTGGGCAAAAAAGTTTAGCTTTAGAAAAATGCCGAAATGATTGGGTACTCAATCTAGATGGTGATGAAGTCTTATCTAACGAGTTAAAACAAGAGATTGTTGAGACTATTCAACAGAACAAGCTTGATGCATTAATCACACCAATTAATGATGTGTTCTTAGGTGTTCCAAACAGTAAACATACTAAAAAACATGCAAAGGTACGTTTTTTCCGCAAGTCTAAAGGGCATTATGACCTTGCTAATAAAGTTCATGAAAATGTGATTGTAGACGGTGAATCTCAGCGTGCTCAACATGATATTTATCATTATGGTGAGTCGAGTATTTTCGTTAAGGTCGAAAAAAATAACCAATATTCCAACTTAAAAGCGTTAGAGAAATACCAAAAAGGAAAGTCTCCAAGCGTTGCTAAATTGGTTTTGGTGATGCCTGTGACTTTTATGAAGTCTTATTTTATTCGCCGTAGTTTCTTAAATGGTTGGCGTGGTTTCGTAAATAGTATGATTAACGCATTTTATGCATTTCTAAAAGAAGCCAAACTGTTTGAACAGACCATGAATAAAGATAAAAATAAGTAGGCAAGCTATGAAAATTGTTCAGATTATGGCAACGGATGGTGGAAAGATTGGTGGTTTAGAAAAACATACTTTCCAGCTTTGTGCAGAATTATCAGAAAAGCAAGAAGTTCATTTGTTTTTAGACTTAAACTATCGAAATGAAATACCTAAATTAGAGCATCTTCATTGTCATTATTTTGATTTTTCTAAAGGAAGAATGAATATCGGTCTTCTCTATTCTCTCTTTAAAGAAATTGGAAAAATTGGTCCTGATATTGTTCATTCTCAAGGTGGAAAAGCTTCAAAAATTTTGAGCTTTCTTATACCATTTTTAAAAGTACCAAGTGTGGCAACCATTCATGGTATGAAAAATAACATGCGTAGTTATCGTCATTTTAATGAGGTAATTACTGTAAGTCAGGCGGTTGGAGATAAAGCTAGAGAATATCGACCAGTTCATGTTATTTATAATGGGGTTGCTCAGGAAAAAAGCTTAACTGACGATATACCTAGAACAAATCTAAAAAAAGCCATCGCAATTGGCCGATTAGATCCAGTAAAAGGCTTTGATCGACTCATAGAAGCATGGCAAGGTTTGGAGGCTCAGCTAGAAATATTAGGTGAGGGACCAGAGCATGAAAATTTAAGTCAGTTAATTAAAGATCTGCATTTACAGGATAAAATTAAATTAGTGGGTTATCAGCAAGACATTTATCCATACTTAGCAGCAAGTGATTTGGTGGTGGTATCTTCCTTGAGAGAAGGAGGCCCATTAATTGTTGCAGAAGCATTATTAGTACATAAACCTGTAATTGCCACTGATGTGGGT
Source organism: Acinetobacter sp. 826659 (assembly GCF_000588515.1). Taxonomy (NCBI): domain Bacteria; kingdom Pseudomonadati; phylum Pseudomonadota; class Gammaproteobacteria; order Moraxellales; family Moraxellaceae; genus Acinetobacter; species Acinetobacter sp. 826659. The sequence goes on from NZ_JFYD01000007.1 coordinate 39,463, forward strand.
ATGGTAAGAGAATTTATTCCAGAAAAATATATTGCAAAAGATAATACTGTATTGGAAATTAAAAAATTAATTAAAGTTGCTAGTGAAAATTTTGAGTATATTCAGTATGAGTTTAAGCCTGCATTTGATAAAGCTGAAGCTGAATTATCTTTAAATGCAATGGTTAATAAAACATTAGATATTTATAAATTAGCGTTGAGACAACAACGCTAATTATTTTTTTTTGTCAAACGGATCGCATCCACAACAACGAAGTTTGAATGTACATCAATAGTGTGACATCCATCATCCTCTTTGCTCCATTCAGGATAGATTGTTTCGTACAGTCTTTCCTCATATTCCTTCGGACTTAATTTTATGATTTCCTTAAGCTCAATATGTCCGCCATAACGCTTTAGGGAGTCTTGACTTGGGCGAACCAGTTTATTCCGATAGAAAAAAGGTTTTCCAGCCATCCTATATTGAATTTTTCCTTTACACACTGGGTTCAATGGGTGTTCTTGCCAATTAGGATTTAAAATATCTTCGGTAAAGAATAGGTCTAAGCGATCACCAAATTTCTTACAATCACGACGCGTTGAGGTAAAAAGATACCATAAACCTTCATGGTAAAAAGGGGTGCTATCGACTGCTTCAATATTTTCAATAAGATTAGAATGCTTTTCCCATTTCAGCGGAAACTCAGTACATTGCCAGAGCTCAATAGTTTTGTTGGCCGAAGTCTCTGGGATCATGTACCAAGTATCTTTTATTTTCAATATACAAGGATAAGAAAGGTGGTAGTCGAGCTTTAAGATTGTCTCGGGGGGTGTGTAAGTTCCATCTTTAAAGACTTCTAAAACAGAAAGGAAACCTACCGGATGTTGGTCATCGACTTCTTCAAAAAAAATGAAATGACGGCCATTTTCATAAGCATAAAAGCTATCTGCAAATGTAAAATTTTTAGGGGAATGGATCTCAAAGAGTGAATCTAATTGTTCAAGTGTAGTAAATGGTTGTTCTAACCAGCCAAAACGCATATACCAATGGGAGTCAAAAGTTTTCGCTTTTTTTGCTTGTTGGTGTTTATACCATTTTTTGAGAATTATACGAGAGATATGCATTATAAGTTACTGAAAATAGAAAGTTAAATTTTTGGTGCTTACAGTTCTTCAAAGGCTTTCACCATTTCTGAGATATTTAAGCGTTGTATGTCTTGTGCTCGAATCACATAGGGATGGGTGACTACTTGATAAAGTCGTTGAGACAAAGCTTGTATATCATTTAAAGCCACTAGACCTTGAGTAAGTTCTCCAGAGGAGAGTTGGTACTCTACCCCTTCACTACAATTGTAAGCAACAACAGGTATATTTAAAATTAATGCTTCAGCAATCGTGAGTCCGAAACCTTCTGAGCGTGAAGTCAAAATTAGACTATTACTTTGCTGAATAAACTGATTAGGCTGAGTTTGCCAACCTAAAAAATCAATACGTTTAGTCAGTCCTAAAGTTTCAGTAAGGAGAATTAATTCATCTAATAAAGGTCCATCACCGACTATTGCCATACGTCCAGTTAGACCACTTTCAGCAAAAGCTTTTATTGCGACATCAGGTTGTTTTTCTTCAGATAAACGTCCGACAAAAATTGTATTCCATTTTTTTTTAATGCTATTTTTATCATCTGGTAAGTTACTCTTGAGTCGTTTGACATTAATACCATTATGAATGACTTTTACCGTAGTCTCTTGAATATGCTGTTGAATAAGATTTTTAATATCTTGATTAACAACAATAAGTTGTTTCCCTTTAAACAAGTAATTACAGGATTTTTTACATTGCGTAAACTTCTTCAGTGCTTCTAAATACTTAAAGAAGCCTAAATTTTGTTTTCGTACTAAACCTAATATATCACCATGTACCCAAAACCAAACATTCCCTGTCAGAATCGGTGATAACCAAAAAGCATGTGAATGACCAGCAATAATAGTATCTGGTGCTAAGTCATTAATGATTTGTATTAGTTCAGCTTGTTGCTCTAAAGGAACACTTTTTAACTTATTTTTTTTGATACTACCTTGCATGAAAGCTGGCGTTATATCGAATTTGATTAGGTTCAAGTCTTGAGGGTAGGTTGTACGAATATTGTTTGAATCTAATAACAGGACTGCCACATCATGACCTTTTTCTTTAAGCGCAACAGCAGTATCAATACATATTTGCTCTGCACCGCCACCATATAAATGATCTTGAATAAAAAGGTATTTTTTCATCTTAATCTTTGCTCTTATTATCGACTGATATATTTAAGCGATTATTATTTGCTGCGATAAAAGTAGACAGGCGAATAATTTTTTTAAATAAAAATAAAGAAATAATACGAGAGACTAGGTCATTACGAATCTTTCGATAATTTTTCTTAAACCGATTTGGTTTTTTCATAAAATTCTGGCGATCGGATGCAATTGAACTAGGAATTTCATCATCATGCTCAAAACAGAAATAAAATGGCACAGTATAGTGTTTTTGTAATAAATATTTCCAGTCATCGATATAGGTTAAACGCTTGATTTGTTTCTCAATAAATATACGAGCTTGTTCTCTGGTGAGTGAGTACGCAAAAGTAGCGGTATATAGGTCTTTAGGACCACTTGTATTAAAATATAATTGATCTTGACTAGTATAACCTCGAATGCGGCGTCTAGAGGGTTGGGAATGACCACCTAAAAATGCAAAAGAGGGGTTGGTTTCAATGAGTGAAATCAGTTTTTCATGAATTTGATTAAAATTAAAAATAACATCATCTTCAATAATAATGATGCGATCATATTGCGCATACTCCCCTTGTGCATGACGTTGCCATAGAATCATATGACTCAAGAAACAACCGATTTCACTTGGACCTAACGCATGCTCACACAAGCCTGAAAATTGACGACGCAGATCAATAAATGAAAGGTATTCAGGTGGAAGTTTTTTTCCATACACTGCTTCAAAAAAATGAAAATCAATTTGAATATCGGAAACAGCTTGTTTGAGGATTTGTATTTGATGAGATATGTTGTCTTGTCTTGTTTTGCTATCTTTTAAAGATACGCATAAGATTAAGATTTTGGCCATGTGGAGTTTAGAGGGGGTGAATTGCATTCGTACTATTCTATATTTTTTGTAATTGAAATTAAACCTGTATAATTTTATTGAAAATATTGACCAAATAATAAAATAAATTAATAGAACTAAAGTTAACAGTAGCTTGAATTTTATCCATATTTCAAAAGAAAATACCATTTTGTTTATACAAAGCTACTATAAAAAGTAATAAAATACCGAATTGTATATCATAACTCATGATGCTTTTAATAAAGCATCAGGATAAGCAGAAAATGAAATATTTAATTACGGGCGGAGCAGGATTTATAGGTTCTGCTGTTATTCGCCATATTATTAATTTTACACAAGATGAAGTCTTAAATATTGATAAATTAACTTATGCTGGTAATTTGGAATCTTTATTTGAGATAGAAGAGAATTCACGTTATTCGTTCAGAAAAATTGATATTTGTGATGAAAAATCTCTAACTAAAGTGATAGAAGCTTTTCGGCCCGATGTTGTTATGCATTTAGCTGCTGAATCTCATGTTGATCGTTCAATTGATGGGCCTGCTGCTTTTATTCAGACTAATATTGTTGGTACTTATACTTTGTTAGAAGTTGTGCGTAAATATTGGATGACTTTAAATACGGAGAAAAAAGCAAATTTTCGATTTCACCATATTTCAACTGATGAAGTTTATGGGGATTTAGAAGAAACAACTGATTTATTTACTGAAAAAACATCATATTCACCAAGTTCTCCCTATTCGGCAAGCAAAGCAAGTTCCGATCACTTAGTAAGAGCTTGGAATCGAACTTATGGTCTACCAACGATAGTAACAAATTGTTCAAATAATTATGGCCCTTATCATTTCCCAGAAAAGCTTATCCCTTTAGTTATTTTAAATGCTTTGGATGGAAAACCTTTACCTATCTATGGTGAAGGGAATCAAATTCGGGATTGGTTATATGTAGAAGATCATGCCCGAGCGCTATATCAAGTGGCCACTAAGGGAACTGTAGGAGAAACCTATAATATCGGTGGTCATAATGAGAAGCAGAACATCGAAGTTGTAAAATCTATTTGTAAAATATTGGATGAGTTAAAGCCCCTTTCAGAAGGATTGAAATATGAATCACTCATTACTTTTGTTAAGGATCGGCCTGGACATGATTTACGTTATGCCATTGATGCATCAAAAATTGAAAAAGAGCTGAATTGGAAACCTAAAGAAACATTTGAAAGTGGGATTCGAAAAACAGTTGAATGGTATCTAAATAATTTAGAGTGGTGTCGCCGGGTGCAAGATGGTAGCTACCAACGTGAAAGATTAGGTGTAAGTGTATAATGAATACAAAAGGTATTGTTTTAGCGGGTGGTTCTGGGACCCGATTATATCCAATTACGAAAGGAGTATCGAAACAACTGCTCCCCATTTATGATAAACCAATGATTTATTATCCACTTTCAGTACTGATGTTAGCTGGAATTAAAGATATTCTTATCATTACTACACCAGAAGATAAAGATAGTTTTGAGCGTCTTTTGGGTAATGGATCTCAATTTGGAATTCATTTGCAATATGCAATACAGCCAAGCCCAGATGGATTAGCACAAGCTTTTATTATTGGTGAAGAGTTTATTGGAAATAGTAATGTTTGTTTAGTACTAGGTGATAATATTTTTTATGGACAAGGCTTTACTCCGATGTTACGTCAAGCGGTTACACGCGAGCAGGGGGCAACAGTTTTTGGTTATCAAGTAAAAGACCCTGAGAGATTTGGTGTAGTGGAGTTTGATGAACAACACCGAGCAGTATCTTTGGAGGAAAAACCCAAGCATCCTAAATCTAATTTTGCAGTAACGGGGCTATATTTTTATGATAATGATGTTATTCAAATTGCAAAAAAAGTAAAACCTTCTGATCGTGGTGAGTTAGAAATTACTACAGTAAATCAAATGTATCTAGAGCAGGGTAATTTAAATGTTGAGTTGCTCGGGCGTGGTTTTGCATGGCTAGATACAGGCACTCATAGTAGTTTATTAGAGGCAGCACAATTTGTTGAAACCTTAGAAAAACGTCAAGGTTACAAAGTTGCTTGCTTAGAAGAAATTGCTTTTAACCAAGGTTGGTTAAATAAAGAACAAATTTTAAAAATTGGCAATAGTATGATTAAAAATGATTACGGTCAATATTTAATCTCTTTGGTTGGGGCTAATGACGAATGAATTTAATTGAATGGGTTAATTTACCAAATTTAGGAGACTATAGAGGAGGATTAGTGGTTATTGAATCAAATCAAAATATCCCCTTTGAAGTTAAACGACTTTACTATATTTTTGATACTAAATCTGATATTCCACGTGGTTTCCATGCTCATAAGCAGCTTCATCAAATTGCTTTTTGTATAAAAGGCACATGTAAAATGGTGATGGATAATGGGAAGGAAAAACAAGAAATTTTGTTGGAGCATGCAAACCGAGGTTTGAAAATACCACCACTTGTATGGCATGAAATGCATGATTTCTCAGAAGATTGTATCCTTCTGGTTTTGGCAAGTGATCATTATGATGAATCTGATTATATACGTGATTATAAAGATTATTTAAGGGTTGTTCATAATGAAATTTAAAAACTTGAGTGCTAAAACAGTACATTTAAGATTAGTTGATGAGTATGACGCTGAATTTATTTGTAATTTACGTAATAACCCAAATTTAAACAAATATATCTCACAATCTACTGCTCTTATTGATGAACAAGTTAATTGGATAAAAAAATACAAAGAAAGAGAGCTTAATTTAGAAGAGTTTTACTTCATTATTGAAAGAAATGACAATAATGAGAAAATTGGTACTATTCGCCTATATGATTTTAGAAATAGTCCTAAATCATTCTGTTGGGGAAGCTGGATTTTGAATTCCAGCAAAACACGTTATGCAGCCATTGAAAGTGCTTTATTAATTTACAAAATTGCTTTTGAAGAACTTGGATTTGAACAATCTCATTTTGAGGTAAGAAAAGCAAATTTAGGTGTGCATAATTTTCATATGAGATTAGGAGCACAGCGTATCTCAGAAAATGAGTTAGAAAACTTTTATATTTATCGAGCTTCTACATATTTTGAAATTTTAAAAGAATATGGGAAGTTTTTGTCCTAAATTTCATAAGCATATATTGCTTTTTTAAATAACAAAATGCTTATCCCTTAAAATGAAATTTTTCTGCTAAAAATAGTAGTGATTATTTAGCATTATCGATTTTATTACTGAGTTGAAAGGTATTCTTGGAAAATTTTATAGTAGAAGAGATTGCAAAAATGGCTAATTAAATAAATATTTTCTCTATTCTAATTTAAAAAATAAGACCTTTTTTCTTATTTAAAAGGTCTTATTATTCGTTGGAATAGTAGAACAATTTCCAACGACTCATTTAACTTATGAAGAAGATATGCATAGTTGGTATAAGGGGCATTTCACCTTAATAAAGAGATCTGTATGATTAATTTTTTAGATTTAAAGCAAATTAATAAGCAATATCAAGAAGAATTAAAGGCTGCATGTAATCGCGTTATTGATTCCGGTTGGTACATATGCGGTAAAGAGTTAGAAACATTCGAGCAGAACTTTGCAAACTATTGTGGAACTCAATTTACAGTTGGGGTCGCTAATGGTTTAGATGCTTTAATTTTGGTACTTCGTGCATGGAAAGAGCTGGGTAAATTAAAAGATGGTGATGAAGTAATCGTTCCTGCAAATACATATATAGCAAGTATTTTGGCAATTACCACAAATAATCTCAAGCCAGTGCTTGTTGAACCAGATCCACAAACTTTAAATATTTCTATAGAGTCTATTCAATCTGCGCTTACAGAAAAAACGAAAGTAATTTTACCAGTTCATTTGTATGGGCAGTTAGCAGATATGCCAAGAATTATTGAAATTGCTCAGGAACATGGACTATTAGTGCTAGAAGACTCAGCACAGGAACATGGTGCGCAAATTGATGGTATAAAAGCAGGAAATTGGGGAGATGCTTCAGGTTTTAGTTTCTATCCAGGTAAAAACTTAGGCGCTTTAGGGGATGGCGGAGCTGTTACTACTAATGACTATGAACTTGCTCAAACTTTGAGAGCATTACGTAATTATGGTTCGCATGAAAAATATAAAAATTTGTTTGTAGGCATCAATAGCCGTCTTGATGAAATCCAAGCTGCGATGTTAGATATAAAATTAAAATATTTAGATAATGAAATTAAAAATCGACGTGAATTAGCTAAACTCTATTTAGAAGGGATAGATAATCCTTTTATTCAGCTGCCATTATTTAATATTGATGCTAGAAATTATTCTCAGCATGTATGGCATTTATTTGTTATTCAATCTAAATATAGAGATGAACTGCATGACTTTCTTAAGAGTAATGGAGTACAAACTCTCATTCATTACCCAGTTCCACCTCATAAGCAAGAAGCCTACAAAGAATGGAATGAGCTAAGTTTTCCTTTAACTGAGCGTATTCATGACGAAGTATTAAGTTTACCAATGGGGCCTACGCAATCTATTGAAGAAACCAAATATATTATTGAATTGTGTAATATATTCTCGCCACGAGGGTCTAATTAATGCAGCCTTTAGTTTCTATTGTAATTCCTTGTTATAATCATGAAGTTTATATTCAAGAGAGTATTAGAAGCATCATAGATCAAACATATTTGAATATTGAGTTGATTATAATTGATGATGGCTCAAAAGATGGATCAGTGGATAAAATTAAAGATATTTTACCAGAATGTGACAGACGATTTACCCGAGTATATTTTAATACTAGATCAAATAAAGGCCTTTGTAGAACTTTAAATGAAGCTCTCTCTTTATGTCAGGGCAAATATGTAAGTATGATTGCCTCTGATGATATGATGTTGCCCACTAAAACTCAATTACAAGTAGAATATTTAGAGGCTCATAAAGAGGTTAATGGTGTATTTGCCGCTATAGAGTTAATAGATTCCCAAAGTAAAGTTTTAGAACAAAGAATTTCGACTCATTCTGAATATAGTTTTGATGAAATTTTATTAAATCTTCATGACTTACCAACTCTAACTCAGATGTTTCATTTAAATGACCTTATTGAAGTTGGCGGTTATGATGAAAACATGAAAATTGAAGATTGGTATATGTTATTAAAACTGACTAAACAAGGTAAAGTTTTAAAATATATTCCTCAAGTAGTTTGTCGGTATCGTATTCATGATGAGAGTTTTTCTCAAAATGGTTTGCAAATGGCTGTTGAAATGATGAAAGTTATTCAACCATACCGCAAGGAAAAGCGTTTTCTAGATATTGAGTTTAAAATTAATCGCTTAATTTTGAAATATAATTATAAACCTAAAGGAATATTTATTTATTACCCGGTGAAGTATATAACCTATATAAAATATTGGCTGAAAAAATTTTTGATTTAAAAGAAATGAGATAACTCTTGGCTTACAGATAAACAGGAATATTTATCCCTGTTTATCCGCATTTCCTTTTAAAACCATATAAATCAATGCAACAAAAATGAGCAATGCACCAACCAAGCTACTTACACAGAAAAATAAAATACGTTGATTTGTAGTCATGTTAAATAATTCATTTGCAAGAATATAGCGCATGAAAAACCATTGTGCGAGGGAGAATACAATCACGACTAAAGCATGTCGACGTACATCAGGGCGCATAGCCATATAGCTGACCTTTTAATTGAAAGCAGCCTATTATGCCACTAACGTGCTTTTTCGCAAAGCATAGCTTATGAAAACTGAATGTTTGTTTGATATTGTTTAATAAAAAACCCTGCATAAGCAGGGTTTTTTAATTTGAAGATCTAAAAAATTATTTAGATTCTTCAGCTTTTGGCTTTTCACGTAAGCGGATACCCAAGTCACGAAGCTGGTTTGCTTCAACAGGAGCAGGTGCTTGAGTAAGTGGACATTCAGCAGTCTTAGTTTTCGGGAACGCAATAACGTCACGAATTGAAGTCGCGCCAGTCATAAGCATAACTAAACGGTCAAGACCAAATGCCAAACCACCGTGAGGAGGAGCACCATAACGAAGCGCGTTAAGTAAGAAGCTGAATTTCTCTTCTGCTTCTTCATCAGAAATACCAAGCGCTTCAAAAATCGCTTTTTGCATTTCTAATGTGTAAATACGAAGTGAACCACCACCAACTTCAGTACCGTTCAATACCATGTCGTAAGCAACTGAAAGTGCTTCACCTGGATTGCTCTTCACGTCTTCTACGCTAGATTTAGGTAGCGTGAATGGATGGTGAACAGAAGTCCATTTACCATCGTCAGTTTCTTCAAACATTGGGAAGTCAACAACCCAAAGTGGAGCCCACTCACAAGTTGAAAGGTTCAAGTCGTGACCAATCTTGACACGAAGCGCACCCATTGCATCATTTACAACTTTAGCTTTATCAGCACCGAAGAATACGATATCGCCATCTTGTGCGCCAACACGTTCCAACAGCTCAAGTACAATCGGTTCAATGAATTTCACGATTGGAGATTGAAGACCTTCAATTCCTTTAGCGAGTTCATTAACTTTAATGTACGCTAAACCTTTAGCACCATAGATGCCAACGAATTTGGTGTATTCATCGATTGCACTACGTGGCAATGAAGCTGCACCAGGAACACGTAAAGCAACAATACGGCCTTTAGGATCTTTTGCAGGACCAGCAAATACTTTGAACTCTACTTCTTGCATTAAGTCTGCAACGTCAACGAGTTTCAATGGAATACGCAAATCTGGTTTGTCAGATGCATAGTCACGCATTGCTTCGCTATATGGCATACGGCGGAATTTTTCAAATTTTACGCCAAGCAAGTCGTTAAATAATTTAACAGTCATGCCTTCCATCAAATCCATGATTTCATCGTCGTTTAAGAACGATGTTTCAATGTCGATTTGAGTGAATTCTGGCTGACGGTCAGCACGTAAGTCTTCATCACGGAAACATTTCGCGATTTGGTAGTAACGATCAATACCACCCACCATCAATAATTGTTTAAACAATTGCGGTGATTGTGGAAGTGCGTAGAAGCTACCATTTTGTACACGACTTGGTACTAAATAGTCACGTGCACCTTCAGGAGTTGCACGAGTTAAAATCGGAGTTTCAACGTCTAAGAAACCGTGATCGTCTAAATAATTACGGATCAAGTTAGTTACTTTAGAACGGAAACGTAAGCGATCTAACATTTCTGGACGACGGATGTCCAAGAAACGATATTTTAAACGGTGTTCTTCTGACACGTTAATCGTGTCATCATTTAACGGGAATGGCGGAGTTTCAGAAGCAGCAAGAACTTCGATTTCTTTGCCTAAAACTTCGATTTGACCACTCACCATATTTTGGTTTTCAGTACCTTCATAACGGCGACGAACACGACCTGTAATTTTTAATACATATTCAGAACGTGCTTTATCTGCTGTTGCAAATGCTTCTGGAGTATCTGGGTCAATAACCACTTGAACGAGACCATCACGGTCACGCATATCAAGGAAAATAACACCGCCATGGTCACGGCGACGATGTACCCAACCGCATAGAGTAACGGTCTGGTCGATTTGGGCTTCAGTTAAAGAGCCACAGTAATGAGTTCGCATCATGATGAAGATTATCCAAACTATATTGGCTGAAAGGACGGATGCGTAAACCGCGCACCGTCAAAAAAGTAAGTTTTCGATTATGCCTTGTTGGATGGTTTGTCACAAGAACTAGATCAAAAAACCGCAGAAATTAACCTGAAAATGAGCAATTTGGCAGCAATCTTAGTTATTCATCCCATTCTTTGTTGGCGATCTAAAATCAAGAATAGTAAGCATCCTAAGCTAAAAGTACTTAACCAACCTTGCATAAATTCATTAATAGAACGACCAGTGAAATAATAGGTATCGGCATGCCAAACTTCATGAGGAATGTAGCGGGCATAATCCCAAAAAGAAAATAGGCCTAACCATGTAGATAAAATCAACAGACACCATGCAAAAATTTTAATTTTTTTACTTACTTTCCAGTGTTGTTTATAGCACTGATAATAGTGAACACACATCCAAACAATAAAAGGTAGCGCAAGAGCAGAGGAGCCTAGCTGCAAAAGACGATGTAATGGATAAGGGTGCCCTAAAAGATGAATATTTGTTGCTAATACATCTTTAAATACAAAAGTCCGAAAGTCTGAGTGTGTTAGACCATCCCAGATTAAGTGTGTTGCAATTCCTAAAGTAAGTGCGAGTAATGTTCCAACCAAAAATAAAAAAATACGTTTTAAAGAGTTGAGGCCAAGATCATGCTGAATACCGAAAAAACGGTAAATTACAGGTCGATATAGAAAGTACCAAATAGCACAAAAAATGAGGCCTAAGGCAAGGTTGGGATAAATCAGGCCTTTCCATTGATGTGTCAACATACCTGATTGCATTGTAAATAAGCGGTAAAGATCGGGTGTCATACTTCCAATTGCTAGAGCTGCAACTGGTAAAGTGTTTCGGCTAAGCTTTGAAAGAGGAGGCGCTATAACGGCATGAGAGATTGTAAAAGGCATTATAAAACAGAGATTACTCACATCATTTAATTGCCCAGTCTAACGAATCAGCCGATTGGAAATGTTTTTTATTGCAAAAAGACTGAAATGTTATAATATAACAAAACAAAAGGCGTAGCGATCAGAGAATCACCTCATGTTGTTCTATAAAAATATTTTGACCTTATCCATTTTAGCTGTCATATCCGTACCTTCGTTTGCAGCAGAAAGTGAAAATGTTGAAAAGCTAGAAACTATTCGAATTAAGGCTCATCCACTTGAGCAAACTTCACAAGATTTTGCTGTGGCAGATACTGTTGTTAATCAAAAGCATTTGTCGCAAGGCGCTGCTACCATTGGGGATGCTCTCACTAGTGAAGTAGGAATTTACGCGAATCAGTTTGGAGCTGGTTCGAGTCGCCCAGTCATCCGTGGACAAGATGGCCCACGCGTTAAAGTACTTCAAAATTCATCAGAAAATATTGATGTCTCGACGTTGTCTCCTGACCACGCTGTCACTGTAGATCCTGTGCTTGCGAAACAAGTCGAAGTAATTCGCGGCCCTTCAACTTTACTGTTTGGTGCGGGGACTGTCGGTGGTTTAGTCAACGTCATTGATAACAAGATCCCTACGCAAATGCCTGAAAATGGTTATGAAGGACAAATTGGCTTACGTTACAACACTGGAAGTGATGAAAAAGTGGCGAGCGCTGGCGTAACTGTTGGCTTGGGCAGCCAAGTTGCTTTACGTGTTGAGGGGTTAACTCGTGATGCGAATAATTATATTGCTCCCAATTATATTCATGAAGGTGAAAAAGAGCGCCGTGTAGACAATACTTTTGCTCAGGGTGACTCGGTTAATGTTGGTCTGTCTTGGATTTATGACCGTGGTTATACGGGTATTTCTTATAGTAACCGTCGGGATCAATATGGCTTACCGGGGCATAGCCATGAATACGAAAGTTGTAGCGCTCATCTAGGTGGAAGACCGCATTTAGATTGTGGAGACCATGAACATGAAGAGGGTGAAGAAGCTCACGATCATGGACATGAAGAACATGAACATGGTGGCCCATGGATTGATTTAAAATCTGAGCGTTACGATTTTAAAACCGAGTTAAATGATCCATTTGCAGGCTTCCAAAAGTTGCGTGCGCAAGCAAGCTATACTGACTATCAGCATGATGAAATTGAAGAGGGAACAATTGCGACCCGATTCCAAAACAAAGGTTATGATGGACGTATTGAGTTAGTACATAACCCGATTGCAAGTTGGGAAGGGGTAATTGGTGCACAGTTAGGTCAACAGAAGTTAGATTTAACTGGCGAAGAAGCATTTATGGCTCCGACCACTACTAAAAAGTGGAGCGTATTTGCTTTAGAACATAAACAATGGAAAGACGTACATTTTGAGCTTTCTGCCCGTGCAGATCAGCAAGAAATTGATGTAGACGATAACTCTAAACAAGATTTTGATGGTTCTGCATTTTCTTACGCAGGTGCTGCGAATTGGGAGTTTGCACCGAACTATAAACTGTCTTTTGTCGCTTCACATCAAGAGCGTTTGCCTTTAGCTCAAGAGTTATATGCAAATGGTGGGCACTTTGCGACAAATACTTATGAGTTAGGAAATGATCAACTCAGTAAGGAAAAATCGAATAATGTTGAGTTAGGTTTGCATTTTGATAATGACAAACTTGATTATCATCTTCATGTGTACCATAACTGGTTTGATGACTACATCTATGCGCAAACCCTTGACCGTGATAAAGACTTCCGTTTAGTTCAATACACTCAAGATAAAGCACGCTTCTATGGCGCAGAGGGTGAAATTGGTTATCAAATTACCCCAATGTACAAGATCAGTGCTTTTGGTGATTATGTGCGCGGTAAAATTGATGCAGAAGGTAATGCTCCACGTATTCCAGCAGGACGTTTAGGTACTAAAGTCGATGCAGATTTTGGTGATGGTTTTAGTGGTTCTGCCGAGTACTACCATGTCTTTAACCAAGATAAGATTGCAGCTTACGAGACCGAAACTGAAGGCTACAACATGCTTAATCTTGGCGTAGCATACTCTGGACAATATGGTGCAAAAACTGATTACCGTGTTTATATGAAAGCAAATAACTTGTTAGATGACACGGTTTATCAACATGCTTCATTCTTATCAAATATTCCACAAGTTGGACGTAATTTTACTGTAGGTGTTGATTTTAGTTTCTAAGGCTTTAACACGAAACTAAACTTGAAAAATCAATCCAAAAGACCTAATTTGAAACCATCAAGTTAGGTCTTTTTTATGCGTATTTTTCAACGAATTCATCAAAAAATAAATTGGTCAGGGCGTCGTTATATGGCGGTATTACTTTGCGTTGTTGCTATTGCATATGTTGCATCAGCAATTTACCACACAGTAAAACCATTACCACAAGGGATTAACTTTAGTGGCAAGCTTAGACATGCCGATGTTAAATTTTTAGCAGACAAAACTTATCTTGATGCAAAAGGGCAACAGCAGGTTGATCAGCATATTTTTGATGAAATCTTGAAAATGATTGATGAGGCAAAAACCACGATTGTGGTCGATATGTTCTTGTTTAATTCTGAAGTGGGTGACTCAAAACTTAAGCAAAGACCATTAATGCAAGAGCTAACCGATGCATTAGTAAGTAAGAAAAGACAGAACCGCCAAATTCAGATCGTTATGATTACCGACCCGATTAACTCGGTATACGGTGGTATCAGCCCTGAACACTACCGTCAGTTACGTCAGGCAGGTGTTGATGTGATTGAAACGAATTTAGCCCCTTTACGAGCTTCTAACCCATTCTGGTCAGGCTTCTGGTACATCTGCTGTCAAAATATTGGCAATAACCCTGAAAAGGGCTGGTTACCAAATCCATTCGGTGATGAAAAAATTACACTGCGCAGCTATCTAAACTTATTTAATTTTAAGGCGAATCATCGGAAAACCGTTGTTGTTGACACCGATGCCGGTTGGAAATCATTGGTAACCTCAGCAAATCCACACGATGGCAGTTCTAGACACTCTAATGTCGCGTTGGTTGTAACAGGGGCAACAGCTGCTGATGTTCTTCAAACTGAAGCTGCAGTTGCACAAATGTCAGGCAGTAGCTCTCCATCGCTCATTTTAGGTGACTTTGAAAAAGACGTTAGCAAGCCTCAAGTGCAGGTGTTAACTGAAGGCGCAATTTATCAATCTGTATTGAAATTGATTAATTCAGCGAAGCCGAAAGAGCATCTTGATTTAAGTATGTTCTATTTGTCTGAACGTAAGATTATTAAAGCACTAAAAAATGCTCAAGAACGAGGCGTTATTGTTCGTGTTTTACTAGATCCGAATAAAGATGCATTTGGTCGACAAAAGAATGGTATTCCAAACCGCCAGGTGGCTTCAGAGTTACATGCTGTCGGTATTCCAATCCGTTGGTGTGATACCCATGGCGAGCAGAACCATAGCAAAATGATCTTGAAATATAGCGCCCAACAAGCTGAGTTGATTGTAGGATCTGCCAACTTTACGGCCCGTAATTTAAAAAATTACAACCTTGAAACGGATATGTTGGTCATTGGCAAAGTTCAAGATCAAGTTTTTAAAGATGCACAAGATTACTTCAATACCTCGTGGTCAAACCTAAAAGATAGACAGATGAGCGTGGATTACGCGAAGTATGCAGATGAGTCTAAAGTGAAGTATTGGATTTATCGTTTTATGGAATGGTCAGGATTATCGACTTTCTAATTCTATTTTTTTATATAAACGTTGAGGCTATATGTTCACGACGGAGTCTTACTTAGTCTCACCCTAAAACTAGAGCTCATTGGTTACTTTGGTTTTGCCCAAAGTAACCAAAGGCATTTGTCATCCACAAAACCTGTTCAATATCTTCATCTAACCGATTTTATTGCAAAAACAATATATTCATAAATTTCGGGCAGGTTGTGGATGACATTTAGCACAAGCGAATATTGGAAAATATTAATTTCTATATCACTTAACCTACCCATCATTGAAATAATTTAAGGCGCTGGCGGAATCAATTGATCCAACGCTTTATCATCAAGTTTTTCGATTTCACTCAAATCCGTTTTAATTTTCCACTGCGACTCATCATCTACAGGATTTGGTAAACGAGCTTCAAGCCAGTCACAGACTACATCTGGGTTAAACTCAGGATGGTTACACTGAATAATCCACGATAAAAAGTCTTTCGCTTCACCGTTCATGTATGGCGGTGGAGAAACAGGGAAGAATAAAGTCGGTAGACGTTCATTCGTCGATAAATAGTTTAAAACATGTCCTAATTCTTGAACTGTTTGCCATGCTAGCGGATGTTCTACATCAATACTGAACTTAAACCACCAAGCATGTTCGCCGTCTGCTCCATGAGCCATGATACGGGCTTCTTGTACGGTTGGAACTTTGCAAAAAAATTGATGAAGACGTTCAAAACTGATTTCAGACACAGCAATTGACCTAGTTTGAAAAATGCTAATGGTAGCACAGATACAGATTCTTCATATTTTCTTTATAGTCATTACAAAGTTTAGCAATCAAAGCGGTTTTATTCATGGTTTCTCCTTGAGTCTCTTTTAATCTAGCTTCATATCAAGATTAAAAGGAAATAGGCCATGAAAAAGCCAATCGTTCTTGTACTTTCGACATTAATGTTAGGTATATCAGCTACCGCGATGGCCGATTCTGGACACCGTTGGAACAATGACCATGGTAAAAACTATGATCGATATGAGCATCGTGATGACCGCCGTCATGATTATCGTAATGATCACCGAGCGCCAGTTTGGTCAAATGCTGATCGTGGTAAGCATTATGGTAACTATGTTGCTTTTAAACGTGGTGAACGTATTCCTACCCAATATCGCCATAGCCGTTATTATGTTTCGGACTGGAGAGCGCACCGTTTATACGCACCACCACGTGGATACCACTGGGTTAAAACCCCTAATCAATACTTATTAGTAGACTCAAGACACAACATTTACCGAGTTCGTTAAATGTAAAAATAAAAAGGCCTCGATATTGAGGCCTTTTTCTATGCTAACTCGTCATCTTGCGGTTGAGGTGTTTTCAAATTATTAGAAGTTTTTGCATGTTTCTCTTTCATCACTGATGGGTAGTGCCATGAAGCAAATCGTACAACTAAAATAGATAAGGCTAAAATCAAAATTGAGCCCGTAATAATGACTTGATCAATATCTGCTTTATGATCATGTTGAATATCTGAAATGAGTAGACGGGTTAAGGCCGTAATCGCGACATAAATAAGAAAACGCACAGGCATATGATTGGTTTTAAAGTAAATTCCAACCATTGCTCCAAGCTCTAAGTAAATAAATAATAATAAAATATCATCAATTGAAGCATACTTTTTGACGGTCAGAATTTCAAAAACCGTATTGGCTGCCGACCATGCCACCATACACCCGATAATAAATAAGGCTAAATAATGGAAGGCTTCTACGGCGTAATGTCCGAAACGGTCGAGTATTCGTTCGTATTTTTTAGGATCAGGCATAATAAGATCTTTTGTTCACTTCGTAATGTTTAGAAATTAAACAAATTTTGTCCCAATGGAAATAGTAAATACAAAATAAAAAACGCCTGATTATTCAGGCGTTTTTATGAAGAGCTTAATTAAGCTTGATTAGTAAAGTAATCTTCACTAAAGCCCATAATTAAGTCAGAACCAGCTTTGATTTTAGCAATACGCGCATCAATATCCGGCAAGATACGTTCAACAAAGTACTGAGCCAAAGCAAGTTTGTTCTGATAGAAATCACCAGACTTATCTTTAGCAGCGGCAGCAATTTTTGCAAACATATATGAGAAGCTGAGTAAACCAACCGCATGTAAATAATCAACCGCAGCTGAGTTCGGGAACTCTACATTTTCAGCAGCTTGCTCAATAATAAACTGAGTGATTGCTTCAATTTCAGTTGCAGCATCTAAAGTTGCATCTTTAATGAAGTTCAAGTCAGTGTCTAGGTCATTTGCAAAGTCACGAATTTCAGTGATGTATTCAGCAATGAACGCACCGCCACATTTAATGGTTTTACGACCAATTAAATCTTGAGACTGAACGCCGTTGGTTCCTTCGTAGATTTGAGCAATACGAAGGTCACGAATGCATTGTTCCATACCCCATTCACGGATATAGCCGTGACCACCAAATACCATTTGAGCATCTAAAGTTGCTTGGAATGCTGTATCTGTGAGGTAAGCTTTTGCAATTGGAGTTAAAAGCGCAACGCGGTCATTGGCTTTTTTCACTGCTGCTGCATCAGTTGAGAATTTAGTGATATCGAGTTGTTGACCTACATATACAGCAAATGCACGAGAAGCTTCATTATTGGCACGTACATTTAACAACATGCGACGTACATCACCATGCACTAAAATGCTGTCAGCAGGTTTGTTTGGTGATTGAACACCAGCTGCACTGCGGCCTTGTAAACGGTCAGTTGCGTATTGAGCAGCATTTTGATAAGCAAATTCAGATGCACCTAAACCTTGAATACCCATTGATAAACGTTCGTAGTTCATCATAACGAACATTGCAGCTAGGCCTTCGTTTTCTTTACCAACGAGGTAACCTTTAGCTCCATCAAAGTTCATTACACAAGTTGCAGATGCTTTGATACCCATTTTATGTTCAATAGAGCCTGGACCAACATGGTTACGGTCACCTAAAGAACCATCTTCATTTACAAGGTATTTTGGTACGATAAATAACGAGATACCACGTGAACCAGCAGGGGCATCTGGAGTTTTAGCTAGTACCAAGTGAATGATATTTTCCGCTAAATCGTTGTCACCGCCAGTAATGAAAATTTTAGTACCTGTGATGTTATATGTACCGTCTTCATTACGTTCTGCTTTAGTTTTGATAATACCTAAGTCAGTACCTGCATGTGGCTCGGTTAAGCACATGGTACCTGACCATTCACCTGAATAAATTTTAGGTAAATAAGTTTCTTTTTGTTCTTGAGATGCGTAGCTGCTTAAAGCCATACCTGCACCCACTGAAAGAAGCGGGTAAAGCATGAAAGATGGGTTAGTCGCAAATAACATTTCATCAGAAAGAACGGTGAGCATTTTTGGCATGCCTTGACCGCCCCATTCCTCATCGGCACCTAAGCCAATCCAACCACCTTCTGCATATTGACGAAATGCATCTTTAAAACCAGCTGGTGTGAATACTTCGCCGTTTTCATAGCGAGCACCTTCTTCGTCACCGGTACGGTTTAATGGATGAGTCACGTTCTGAGCAAATTTAGCCATTTCTTCTAAAATTGCTTCAGCTGTTGCAGCATCTACATGAGCGAGTTTCTCATTAGACTGCCAAAATTGTTCTGCTTTAAATACATCATTTAAGATGAATTTCATATCAGCTAAAGGAGCATTGTAAATTGGCATAATCGTTCACCTTTTTTGTGCACATTGGCCTGTGCTAGATATCCTGTAAAACGAAATGGATATGGAATTTAAAGTGTAAATTTATCATTGATTTTATAAAAAAAGGACCGTCAAAACTGAGCAGTCCTTTTTTGTTTTTTAACATTGCATATCGCAACTAACTATGGTTAGAAAGCGAAATGTTCAGCGTCTAATGACATTAATGGATCTAGACCACCAGCGATCACATCTACGTGAGAACGTACACGTGGCAAGATTTTCTTGAAGTAGAAACGAGCAGTAGTTACTTTCGCATTGTAGAAGTCAACATCGGTTGTACCTTCTGCCAATTTCTCTTGTGCTACAAGCGCCATACGAGCCCATAGGTAAGCTAAAGTGATATAACCTGCGAAGTATAGGTAATCTACAGCAGCAGCACCGACTTCATCTGGGTTTTGCATCGCACGCATACCGATTTGCATAGTAAGATCGCCCCATTCTTTGTTAAGCGCCGCAAGCGGTTCAACAAATTCTTTCATAGCAGCGTTGTCTTTGTTTGCTTCTACGAATTTATGGATGATCTTAGTGAAGTCACGTAGCATTGCACCTTGAGTTTGCAATACTTTACGACCTAACAAATCAAGTGCTTGGATTTCAGTTGTACCTTCATACAAGCAAGCAATACGTGTATCACGTACGATTTGTTCCATGCCATGCTCAGAAATAAAGCCATGACCACCGAAGACTTGTACACCGTGCTTAGCAGATTCAGAACCTGTTTCAGTTAAGAATGCTTTTGCAATTGGAGTCAATAAAGACAAGATGTTGTCAGCAAACTTACGCTCTTCTTCAGTTTCGCCTTTTTCAACGATATCTGCGTATTGAGCAAGTAAGTAAACAAGAGCACGACCGCCTTCAGCAAAAGCTTTTTGAGTTAAAAGCATGTTACGAACAGCAGGGTGAACGATAATTGGATCTGCTTCTTTTTCTGGAGCTTTAGGACCAGAAAGTGAACGCATTGCTAAACGTTCTTTCGCGTAAGTTAACGCACCTTGGAAAGATGATTCAGACGCTGCTAAACCTTGAACAGCAGTACCAATACGTGCTGTGTTCATGAAGGTGAACATACAGTTCAAACCACGGTTTTCAGGTCCAATCAAGTAACCTTTAGCTTGGTCAAAGTTAATGACACAAGTTGCGTTACCATGAATACCCATTTTGTGTTCGATAGAACCACAACGTACCGCATTACGTTCGCCAATAGATCCATCTGCATTTACATTGAATTTAGGAACGATGAATAATGAGATACCTTTAGTACCTTTTGGTGCACCAGGTAGGCGAGCAAGAACGATATGGATGATGTTCTCAGCCATGTCATGTTCACCAGCAGAGATAAAGATTTTCTCGCCAGAGATTGCATAGCTACCATCAGCATTTGGTTCTGCTTTAGTACGGATAATACCCAAGTCTGAACCTGCATGAGACTCAGTTAAGCACATCGTACCTGTCCAAACACCTGAAACAAGGTTTGGTAAATAAGTATTTTTTTGTTCATCAGAACCGTGATGTTCTAACGTACGTACAGCTCCGTGAGACAAGCCTGGGTACATGCCCCATGCCCAGTTAGAGCTACCTACCATTTCAGAAATTGCGATACCTAAAGAGTTAGGTAAGGCCTGACCACCGTATTGTTCTTCTGCTGATAAAGACGGAAAGCCAAGTTCAATATATTTTTGATAAGCTTCTTTAAAACCTGTTGGAGTAGTGACTACGCCATCATTCCAAGTACAACCTTCACGGTCACCCACTTGGTTTAGAGGAGAAAGTTCATTTTCACAGAAGTCCGCCGCAGCTTCTAAATATTGATCAACCAATTCACGGCTTACGTTACCTTGGAAATCAGGTAATTTTGCATAGTGTTCTTCAGCATTTAATAATTCATGCAAAACGAATTGCATATCACGTAAGGGCGCTTTGTATTGTGGCATATCGGGTTCCTCAATACTGGTGAAACCAGAGTTATAATCTTAATCTATGATAATGTGCCATGAGGCACCTTGGACTATTACATCGTGCAACAACTTGCATAACTGTACAAGCACCTCAGGACCTTTACTTTGTGACTGCAAAGTCAAGAAAAAAATGCTGAAACTATGTAAGTGCTTTGAGTGTAAATACTTTTGGTTATGTTTATATGATACAAATAGTCAAAATCGTAAACACTTATGTATAAACAAAAGGCGCCTATAGGCGCCTTTTGTTTTATAATTTTTAGAATTATTTTGCTTGAACTGGTGCAGGAGCAGGGGCATTAACAGGTGGTTGAGGGCGTTTAGGTTCAAAACGAAGGTTACAAGTCCCTTCAAGTGTCTTATCCCCAACTTGAACACTTACGGGTTGTCCATTGGTCTTACCATCACATGCTTTTTGAATTTGTTCGAATCGAGCTTGACGTTCTGCGCGGTGCTGTTCCCATGCAGCTTTTTGTTCTGGAGTGAACTCACGGTGCTTCATACGGTGGTGACCCTCACGTGGGCCATCTTGCATCATTCCATGCTCTGGTTTAGGGGGTTGAGTTGTCGATTGACACGCAGCCAAACTTCCCATTGTTACAATTGCCGCACTGAATAATGCAATTTTTGCCGTCATTTTCATATTTAAAGCCCTTTAATGTTGTGTTTTCTGATGGCTTAAAGATTAGATAATAAAGATGTAGAAACAATGGAGAGTTTTTCTTTTCGTTGTTGGTTACAATGCAAAATATAGCGTAAAAATGAGAGAGTGCTTTTGAACGTTCTACGTGTTCCCATTGCATTACGGTTATTTTTGACAGTCTTGCTCACTACATTACTTATTGCGACTGCAAGCTTGAGCGTTTTGCACTGGACAATGCAAAAGAACTTTGCCAAATATGTAGCCGACGTTGAAATGCAGAAGCTCGACCGTCTCATTACCAATCTTGGTGATGTCTATACGGTCTACCATGATTGGGGAAATGCGATTCAGGCACAGATTTTACAAATCGAAGGAACCGCAGCTCCTGACGACTATGATCGTCTCTCACAGTGGTGGCTTCGTCGTCAATATGATATTGCCATACAGCAGCATTCTTTTGATGAACATGCCCTTATTAATATTTCACCGCAAGTTGCACCGACCAATAAAAATACTATTTTTAGTGATGAAGAGTTAAGAACGCTTGAGCAAAATTTACCTTCTCAATATCAACCCTTTGAAGGGCTAAGATTCCCCTTAAGTGCAAACCAGTTTCGTCCAAGTGATGATAAAAATAAGTCAAAGAAGGGAAGCCTAAAAGATATTGAAACTCAAAATGGTAAGAAGCGTTTTATTGCTTTGCCTGACCGTTTGGGTTTGAGTTCACGTTTATCTTTATATGATGCACGACACCAGTTTGTTGTAGGTGAGCCGCCTTCTTCAGACCAAATGTCATTTCGCCCGATTATCTTAAACAATCAAGTTGTGGGATATTTAGGCTTAAAACCTGTTTTAGATAAAGAAGATGCTTTGAGTATTAATTTCTTTAGTAATCAAAAGCGTTATTTACTCTTAATCTATGCTTTGACCTTACTATCAAGTTTAGTTGCAGCGCTGTTAATGGCAACTTATTTTAAAAAACCAATTCAGCGTTTATTAAATGCAACCAATGAATTAACCAAAGGAAATTATCAACACCAAGTGGTCATTAAGCGAAATGATGAGCTAGGTGATTTATCAACCCAGTTGAACCATTTGGCAGAGATTTTACATCAGCATGAAGAGTCACGACGTCAATGGGTGGCTGATACTTCTCATGAATTAAAAACGCCGCTGGCTGTATTACAAGCACAAATTGAAGCGATGCAAGACGGGATTCGAAAAGCCACACCTGAACATTTAGATGCAATGATGCGTCAGGTTTCAAGCTTGAAAAAATTGACCCAAGACCTTGCAGACTTGGCGCAGGCAGATGCTCAGCAGCTTAAGTGTTATTTGAGCTCTGTAAATCCATGGGAAGTGGTACTACAAGAAGTTGAAAACTTTAAACCCAAACTTGAGCAGGCTGGTCTCGAAATTCAGGTTGAAGGAACAAGTTCTCCGCTATTATTAGACCGTGATCGGTTTAAACAGATTATTGTTAATTTAATTAGTAATAGTATTCGTTACACGGAAACAGGTGGCAAAATTCATATTCATACAAGTCAGGCTCCTCAAGAGTGGACTTTGTATGTGGATGACAGTCCGTTTGGTTTAAGTGATGAGCAGTTATCCCGTTTAGGTGAACGTTTCTATCGTGTAGATGATTCGCGTACGCGTAGTACAGGTGGAACAGGGCTAGGCTTGGCTTTGTCTTGTAAAATTGCGCAGGCGCTTGGTGGTACACTCAGTTTTGAACATTCACCATTAGGTGGTTTACGTTGTGTACTTACTTTTAAAAAGCAGAGTTAAATATAAAAGGAAAAATATCTCATGAAACATGTGATGTTGGTTGAAGATGAAGTCGAATTGGCGCATTTGGTGCGTGATTATCTTGAAGCTGCCGGTTTTGAAGTAAGTATGTTTCATGATGGTCAAGATGCCTATGCGAGTTTCCAGCAACGTAAACCAAATTTGATGATTCTGGACTTAATGGTTCCACGAATGGATGGTTTAACGATTTGCCGTAAAGTTCGTGAACAGTCAGATTTACCGATTATTATGGTCACTGCCCGTACCGAAGAAATTGACCGAGTATTAGGTCTTAACATGGGCGCTGATGATTACGTATGTAAACCATTTAGCCCAAAAGAGTTGGTGGCTCGTGTACAAGCTGTTTTACGTCGTTTAGAGCGTAAGGCAGAGCCTGAGCAAAATGATTCTTTCCGAATTGATAAAGCACAACAAAGAATTTGGTATCAACAAAAATCGTTGAGCTTAACGCCAACCGAATTTCGCTTACTTGAGCTATTTTTAGAGCATGTGGGGCAAGTTTACTCACGTGCACAATTATTAGATCACATTAATCCAGACAGCTTTGATGTTGCCGATCGTGTGATTGACAGCCATATTAAAAACTTGCGCCGAAAAATTAGTGAAGCAGCAGAAACTGGTAACCGTCATGAGTGGATTCAAGCAGTTTATGGTGTAGGTTATCGCTTCGAATATCCTGAAGAGTAAGTCTTCATAAAAGTTATTCTGTGGATAACCACAATGTTATCCACAGAAAATGTGGATAGTTTTAAAGATTTTATGGATAAATTATAATCTTGGTATGATTGGGTACTAATTGCCAAATTTCATCTATATCTACATTTCTAACCGCGATACATCCTAACGTCCAATCCTTATGGGGCATATAAGTCGAGCTAAAAGGCATCGAGAGTAATGATTTCGGAACAGATCCATGAATCATGATATCTCCTCCCGTTGGTTGATTATGTTGCTTGGCATAAGCAATATCTTTCGCATCGGGATAGGAAATATGCAAAGACTTATAGTAAGCACTTTGTGAGTTTCGCCAATCTATAGAATAAATCCCTTCAGGTGTTTTACCGTCATTTTCAAAATGTTTATGTCCTTTAGGATTAAAGCCGAGGCGAATCGGATATTGCCGAATCACGTCCTGATTACTCTTGAGCAGAAGTAGGCGTTGGTTTTTAAACACTTCAATTGAGGTAACAGGCTTGGTCTTGATTATTTCTTGGATCTCTTCATTTGAGAGGGCTTGATGGCTTGACGTAAAAGTCGGTAAATATTTTTCATAATTATAAAAAGCGATTCCCAGTGGAATGATAAGAATTGTGCAAATAATGAAGGGTCTAATTTTCATATATTATTTTTTATACTCAATGAACTCTCTTAAGTGTCTCAAATTAACTTAAGAGAGTTTTAGTTTTTTAATATTAAGATGAACAGCTCACTGCTACATCTGGAACATCACTTGGTAATGGCCCTAAATCTTGTGGTTGCTCAAGCTCTGGTTGTCTTGTGTATGGATGATTAAGTAGCTTAAATAAACGATCTACTTCGCTAAAATCATCTCTTTCCGCTGCTTCAATAGCACGCTGAGCCATGTGATTCCGTAAAATATAAATCGGATTTGCTTTTTGCATATTTGCATCAAGTTCATCAGTATCTTGATGTTCACGAATACTTTGATATTGGCTAAGAAACTCATCAAACTGTCGAATATCAAGGCAATCATCTCGTAGAGTTTTATATTCTTTATTTTGAAGACGAATAAAACTTTGAGTGTAATCGAGTTGTTCAGTTTGTAAGATTCTTAAAAACGCAAAACTACAATCAAGGCTGTCTTTGTGGAAATGGGGAAGTCCCATTTTTTGACATAAACCTTGTCCATAGTGTTCTAAAAAGATTGGTTCAAATTGTTCTAAGCAACGTGCTAACTCTTCTTTAAACTTATCTTTTTGTTCAGGTTCAGCGAGAGGAATTAAGTTGTTTAGCCACGTCCATAAGTTCCAATGGCCTATACTTGGTTGATTTTGGTAAGTATAACGACCTTGATAATCGGAATGGTTGTTGATCCAGTTCGGGCGAAAACGCTCCATAAAGCCATATGGACCAAAATCGAGTGTTGAACCTGTAATATTTAAGTTATCGGTATTCATAACGCCATGAGCAAACCCAACCAATTGCCATTTCGCAATCATAATTGCAGTACATTCAACTACCTTTTTTGCAAAGGATAAAATTGGATTTTCAGTTTCTAAGCATTCTGGATAATGCCATTCAATACATTTTTGAGTGAATTCTGACAGCAATTCAGGCGCATATTGATTAATCCATTCGAAGTGTCCTAAACGAATATGACATTCAGATGTTCTAAGTAGCATTGCGCCTAACTCTAGTTTTTCACGCTGTACACCTTGAGTCGAGGTTGTAAAACCGACTGCATGACTAGATGCGACGCCTAAAGCATTTAAAGCATGTCCTGCTAAATATTCACGGACCACAGAACGTAATACTGCTCGCCCATCTCCCATTCTTGAATAAGGCGTAGGACCTGCACCTTTGAGATGAAGGTCGATGGTTTGGCCCTTTGTATTCAGTATTTGTGCAATTAGTAAACCACGTCCATCGCCGAGTTGTCCTGCCCATTGTCCGAATTGGTGGCCAGCATAGACCATCGCAAGAGACGGAAATTCAGGGAATGTACGCTGTCCACTACAGATCTCAACCCATGCATTTTTATCGTCTTCTGACCATTGCAGTTCATCAGCCAAAGCATTGTTAAAATGTCCTGCTTTTGCACCACGTAAAGGTGATGGTTGCTGAACATGAAATAATTTAGACGGAAGTGAAGGGTAGAGCGGATTAAACTGCATAGGCTTAGCAAAATAGAGAGAGCAGATTTCACTATAACACAGTTAAAAAGCAGGCATAAAAATAGCTCCCGAAAGAGCTATTTTAGATCAGAATTTATTTTAGTCTGACACCACGTTGGTATTCTTTTTAACACTACGCATCAGTGTTTCTAAGCATTCGCGGTGATGACTTAAACGGTGTTCAAGCAATTGAAAATCAACTTTAAGCTTATGATCCATTCTATGAATCTTTTCAGCCATTGCTGCTTTTTTCGCTTGTAACTCTTGTTCTTTAAGTTTTGCCCAATCATTTAAGGTGTGTGTAAATGCTTCGTACTCTTGTGCAATACGTTGTTTCATTTGAGTAATGTCTGCATTTACATCATGACCATAAATAGCTAGGTCTTGTTCAGCGTATTTAAATTTCATCGCCAGTTCTGCTTTTTTAATATTAAAGCTTGGAATACGACGTAAATTTTTAGCTAAACCAATTTTAGAACATGACCAGATCAACCATTTTGTTGGGTCATATTGCCACCATTTCACACCATTACGATAGTCGTATTGGAAGATATGGTGATAGTTGTGGTAACCCTCGCCCCAAGTGGCAATAGCTAACCAGAAATTATCACGTGCTGAGTTTTCGTCTGTATAAGGACGTTTACCAAACATGTGGCAAAGCGAGTTAATAAAGAATGTAACTTGATGGCTAATGATTAAACGTAAGAGACCACCTAGGAGGACTACACCCCATAGATCACCTGTTGCCCAACCAATTAAACCTAAAATACCAACATGAACTGCGACTACAAGTAGTGCGTAATATTTATGCTGGAACATGACCAATTTATCATTGAGTAGGTCTGGTGCATTTTTAAAGTCTGGCTCAGATGGTGAATGATCGCGGATCATCCAACCCATATGGGCATACCAAAAACCACGCTCAATTGAATACGGATCTTCATCAACATCATCAACATGTCGATGGTGAGTACGGTGACCAGATGCCCAGAACAAAATACTATTTTGTACGGCAAATGTTCCACCGATCATTAAAAGAATTTTAAGCGGTAACGACGCTTCATAAGCTCGGTGAGCCCAAAGGCGATGGTAACCAGCAGTAATCCCCATACTACTTAGAGCTAAAAGAAAAAATAAGCTTACCCATGCGCTTACACTAAAATCATAAAAATACGCATAAATCGGGATTATGATTGCGGCAAGAATTGGTAAACCAATTAAGGTAATGCTAGCGGTCCAGTTAATTGGGGCTTTGAGTGGGGCGGAAGTCATATCCGGCAGCGCTCCTAGAATCCTTGTGAAACAAGGTACAAAGACAAAACGACATAGCAAAACCAATCATCAAGATATATTGCTATTCTATCCTTCATATTAGCACGTGCTTAGTGAGAATCACTAGCATTATTGTACAGATGTATTGAAAGAACCGTAACAGAATTAAACTATGTCAAAGAGTTTTTCAAGCAGGAGAAGTTGTTTAATGAACGTACAACGATTGAAAAAAAAGAACAGCATTGATATTTCAAGAAAATTATCATTGAAGTGTGTCTTGGCCACAATCAGTCTTGTATTAGCCGCATGTCAAAGTGCACCCGAACAAACTACGAAAAAAGTTCAAACAAAAAGAACAGTTCATCAGACTCAAGCACCTGTTGTAAAAAAGAGAGTGAGTCCAGATGGTATTCAAGATATTGATTGGCAGATCACTCAGATCAGTGGTCATAAGGCAAAATTCTTTAACCAATGGCCAACTCTTTCACTGAACTCAGCAGTCAAAACAGTATCCGGACATACTGGCTGTAATGCTGTTTTTGGCCGTTACACCTTTAATTTCAGCCAGCAAAAACTTGATATGCAAGTAAATGCAGGTCATTCAAGCTGTGATGGTGCTTTGGCTCAAGAGGCAGAGCTGGTAGATGCTTTGCAACGTATTCAACGCTTTCAACTCGTAGGTAATACGCTATATCTACTTGACCAGAGTGGTCAGCGCCTCATTCAGGCACAAAAGAAATAAAAGGTGGTTTTTACCACCTTTTTTATATTTATAGGGCTTGTAACATCGTAGTTGGAATATCTGTAATTAAGCCCTGAATTTCTAAATCACGCAGCCTTTTTGCTCTTTCTACATCATTGACTGTCCATACACTAATGTTCAAACCAGCTTGATGTGATAGTTGGATCATTTCATCTATTGCCAGCTGATCGTACCAACCAATATGACCGCACCCATATTGATGCGCGAGTTCAATTGCTGTTGCCCCAATAGGAAGTTCAACTAACAATCCACGTTTAAATTGAGAGTTGATATCGCGTAAGGCTGTTAAAATTTGAAGATCAAAACTTGTGATGGTGACGACTTTCTCAAAACCATGTAATTCCGTCTCGAGTTTTTGAACGAGCTTTTCGGCCAATGCCATATCTCTTACAGCTTTAACTTCAACTTCAATATGATCGAAATTATCAAGTAAGTTTAAAACAGTTGTAAGTGTAGGCGTTGGTTCAGGAGTCGGCCAATTGGGCCAGCTTTGACGATGATCAAATGACAACGCTTGAGCTAAAGTAGATTGTTCTACAACTTGATCGACTCCAGCTGTACGCAAAAAATTGTCATCATGAATAACAACTAACTCTTGGTCTTGAAGCTGACGAATATCGAATTCGACACCACGAATACCTAAATTTTTTATGTGCTGAAACCCACCAAGTGTATTTTCAGGAGCTTCTCGGCGTGCACCACGATGACCAATAATGCGCATGATTTTCTTCTATGAAATATTTTGACTATGGTCTCTTTAAAAAGAGCAGAGACCATGTTTAATCTAATCTATTTTTAAATAATCTCATTAATATTTTTTTGCCAAAGTACTTCTTGGCCACCTTCAGCACGCTGTAAAGCGCGTGATGCGACAAATAACCAGTCAGATAGACGGTTTAAAAGTTGGAGTGCTGTAGCTTGAATATTTTGATCACGAGTCTGTACTGACATGAGCGATCGTTCTGCACGGCGGCAAACGGCACGGGCTTGATGAGCATAACTACAAGATAAGGAGCCAGACGGTAGGATAAACTCTTTAAGCATCGGTAAGTCTTCATTCATACGGTCAATTTCTTTTTCAAGAAATTCAATACAAACCGGCTGGAGTAGATTGTAATTTGGAATACAAACCTCTCCACCTAAATCAAAAAGCCAATGTTGAATCAGACTTAAGCTTTTATCCCAATCAGCCTTATCATTTACTTGGCTATCTGTGATTTGAGCACGAAGTACCCCAATAATGGCGTTGAGTTCATCAACATCACCAAGTGCTGTAATTCGTAAATCATCCTTGGCAACACGAGAACCATCGCCTAAACCTGTTGTACCTGAGTCGCCTGTGCGTGTATAGATTTTGCTTAAACGGTGTCCCATGATGGATATCCTGAACATAAAAAAGGGATAATGTCGGTCAGAACATTACCCCGAAACTGGAGTTAAGAAAATATTTTTATAGTTGGCGTGAGAAATTAATAACGGAAAGTTACGCCTGCTGATGCGAGACGGCCGCCGTTGATATACCAGTATTCTGGAGAGAATGAAGATTGGGCATTGTATACTGTCTTATTACGGACATCACCGATGTTCTGAATATTGGTAAATAGTTTTATGTTTGGGTTGAGATTCCAAAAAGCGTTTAAATCAACAGTTGCGTAACCCGGCACTTTAACTGAGTTTATTGTATTGTCCGCATTAGCTTTTGAACGTGCGATTAATGATGCATTTACACCATAGACTCCATCATCATAACCTATTGTGAATGTTATAGTTTGATGAGGGCGGTAAGCAACATCATAACTCTGACCTGTTAAGTTATCCGTAGCGCGGCTTTTAATATATGAATATTCAATATTTGAGAAATATTCATTCAGCTTCCATTTGAGTCCTGTTTCTCCACCTGTTATACGTGCTTTATTTAAATTTACGTAAGTACTCTTATCCTCTATCTTGCCAAAGCTAATAAGATTTTTGATATCTGTGTAATATGCAGACATATAAACAGAAAGTCCATAAGCTAATTTTTGATCAATACCAACTTCATATGCCGTACTTTCTTCAGGTTTTAAATTAGGATTGCCTTGAAAATTGAGTTGATAATAATAGCCATATAACTGTTCAAGGGTTGGGGCTTTAAATGCTGTTCCCATATTTGCATAAATACTTGTAAGAGGTGCTATTTGATAACGTGCTGCAACCTGACCAACTGTATGAGTGCCGAACCAATCGTTATCTTCTACTCGAACCCCAGCTTGAGTATGAATACCATCACTATTGTATTGATGTTGGATGTAATATCCGGTGGTATCTAACTTTTCTTTATTGCCAATGAATGAAGCTGAGCTGTATTCGCTACGATTAGTATCTACCCCAGCAAGTAAATTTTGAGTAGTAGTAAAATTCCACTTAGCATTGATATCCCCTTCATTCGCCTTAGCATTGTAATGGGAATCAGGATCTCCTAAATAAGTCTGGTTATTTTTAGTATTTGAATATCGAGCATTTAAAGCAAGGTTTGGATTAATATTGTAACTTGCTAACCAATTGATGAGCTGATTTTCAAATTCTTTTTGTGAAGTGTTGTGGTAGTAATCACTAGTATAGTTATTTGTTCCTTTATTTTGACTGAGGGCTAAACTTGTTTTGAATACCTCATTATCATATCCAATTTTTGTACTATATCCTTTTTGATCATAAGGTGCTTTTTCCTTATCATCCTGAATATCTAAAATAGAGGTTCCATCAGTTTCTAGTTTCTGTCCACGTATTTGAGCATAGAAACCTTGTGGTGAAACAATATCAGCACCTACAATAGCTTTATAAGTATTATCTTCTCCGTATATACCTGTAATAAAGGCATTATTTTTTTTAGGGGTATTACTGATTAGTTGAATAGCACCACTAATCGCATCACTACCATATTGTACAGAAGCAGGTCCTTTCAAAATCTCAATTTGGTCTACATCTGTCAGATCCATGAATTCTGGTGTAATAGGACCTAATCCATTCTGGCTATTGATACGTGCACCATCTTTAAGCAATAAAGTATGTCCAGTTCGACCACCGCGTAAAGATAAGTCTGCAAGCTGGCCAACTCCCCCTGATTGTTTTACATAAATAGATGCATCTTTTTGTAATACATCAGATAAATTTAAAGCAGGATTTTTTTCAATTTCTTCTTTAGAAATCACTGAAATCCGCGCCGGAACCTCACTCGCTTTTTCAGCACTTTTTGAAGCAGTCACTACAATTGGATCAAGCTGAGTTACATTCGTTGTATCTTCAGCAAAAATAACAGGTGAAAACCCCATCGCAATAGCGATAGCCCCTACCAGACGAGTAGGTTGAAAAGACTTAGACATAACATGCTCCATACATTCACCCCACGTGAATGATCGGGTAGATAGATGAAACAAGTAGGTCTCCGGACTTCAGCGCCATATTTAATTTATGGACATATTCACCTTCCCACATCACTGCAGTGGTGTAAGTCGAGAACGACTTAAAAATATGCTTTACATTGTTACCGTTGCGGGGGCAGTGCCGGACTTTCACCAGCTTCCCTAAAGCATGAATTGCTTACACTTGCTTCCAATTTTACGCAGTATAAAGTGGCGATTTACTTCATACAATGTCATTTGGAGCAATTCCCAGAGAACTTTTACGCAAGGGACAAAAATTGCATTACAATGGCGCTTATTTTAAGAAATGGTTGTAGTTTAGGCAGATCATGAGCCCATCAAACCAAAAACGTACACGAGCAAAAATCTGTGGAATTACTCGTATTCAAGATGTTCAGGCAGTTGTTGCTGCTGGAGCAGATGCGATTGGTTTTGTTTTTTTTCCGCCAAGTCCAAGACATGTAACAGTTGAACAGGCCCAAGAATTAGCAAAAGTAATTCCACCTTATGTACAAATGGTAGGTTTGTTTGTAAATGCGAGTGCTACTGAAATTCAGGATGTACTTGATTGTGTTCCCCTAGATGTATTACAACTACATGGCGATGAAACTCCAGAACAATGTCAGGAAATTGCTCGCCATTGTAAACGTCGCTGGTATAAAGCGATTCAGGTTAAACCTGATCTGGATGTAGTTGCTGAAATTCAAAAATATCAGGCAGCTGGTGCCAGTGCTGTATTGCTCGATGCATGGCATCCTGAGCTCAAAGGGGGCACAGGACATCAGTTTGACTGGTCTAAATTCCCAAAACTTGATATTCCATTAATCTTGGCAGGCGGTTTAACCCCTGACAATGTCATTGACGCTATTCATACTACCGGTGCTTTTGCAGTAGATGTGAGCGGAGGCGTAGAGTCCGCAAAAGGTATAAAAGACCAACAACTCATTGAACGATTTATGCAAGGAGTCCAACGTGGATCAGCAAAACAATGTGATTGACTATACACAGTACCCAGATGCTGCAGGGCATTTCGGTATCCATGGCGGACGTTTTGTGTCAGAAACTCTAATGGCGGCATTAGAAGATTTAGAAAATCTCTATTCCCGTATGAAAAATGATGAACAGTTTTTGGCAGAATTCGACCGTGACCTCGCCTACTATGTAGGTCGTCCTAGTCCACTTTATTATGCTGAGCGATGGTCAAAAGAGTTAGGTGGTGCGCAAATTTACCTTAAACGTGAAGACTTGAACCATACAGGCTCACACAAGGTAAACAATACGATTGGTCAGGCGTTATTGGCAAAGCTTTCTGGTAAAAAACGTATTATTGCCGAAACTGGTGCTGGGCAGCATGGTGTAGCAACAGCAACAATTGCAGCACGTTTAGGTCTTGAATGTGTTGTTTATATGGGTGCCGAAGACGTTAAGCGTCAAGCGATGAACGTTTATCGTATGCGTTTGCTGGGTGCTACAGTTGTTCCTGTACAAAGTGGTTCTAAAACGCTGAAAGACGCCATGAACGAAGCGATGCGTGATTGGGTAACTAATGTTGATACGACGTACTATGTAATTGGTACAGTTGCAGGCCCACATCCATACCCTCAATTGGTTCGTGACTTCCAGTCGATCATTGGCCGTGAAGCACGCAAACAGATCTTGGAGCAAGCAGGTCGCTTACCAGATGCATTAGTTGCCTGTGTAGGTGGTGGTTCAAATGCAATGGGCTTGTTCTATCCATTCTTAAACGATGCCAACGTGAAAATGTATGGTGTTGAAGCAGCTGGTTTTGGTATTGAAACTGGTAAACACTCTGCGCCGTTAAATGCGGGTCATGTTGGTGTATTACATGGTAACCGTACTTACTTGATGAGTGATGAACAAGGCCAGATTATTGAGACACATAGTATCTCGGCGGGCCTTGATTATCCGGGTGTTGGCCCTGAACATAGCTTCTTGAAAGATATGAAGCGTGTAGAGTACGTGCCGATTAATGATACAGAAGCTCTACAAGGTTTCCGCGACTTAACTAAAATTGAAGGGATTATTCCTGCGCTTGAAAGCTCGCATGCGATGGCTTATGTCTCTAAGCTTGCACCGACGATGTCTAAAGATCAGATTATTATTGCGACTGTTTCAGGTCGTGGTGATAAAGATTTAATGACAGTTGCACGTATTGATGGCGTAGAAATGGTCGAGATGTAAGAGGATATAATGCCAAGTTTGTTTATGGTGATGTTAGGCGGGCGTCATGCACGCGCTAATACAGAAGTTCATGATGTAGTCATGGCTGTAGGAGATACTTTGGAAGAAGTTTATCCTCAACTTAAACAGGCTTGGTTTGGTGAGGCTCAAGGATTGCATATTGATGCTTGGGCCAAGCTCTCTGGTGTTAGCTCTCAAGGGCAAAATTATCAAATTCACTTTACAGATGCTGCTCCACAACCAGATGATTTAAAATTATATTTAATTAATCTAGGTGGATATAATGCAAGTGAATTCGGTGAACTTCACCGTTATGAGTTTGTGGTTGCACCGAATGCGATAGCTGCCAAACAATTAGGTAAACAATTTATAGATCGGCAGTGGCAAAAAGCACATACAGATCGAGTCATTGATATTGATGACTGCTTAGCAATAGATTGTGTAGCAGGGCGCTATATTCATTTAATAAAAGGCGATTTTGCTGAAACAATTTGGGAAAATACGTATTTGACCGTGGTATAGGTCATTTGAAATCTAATATTCATATGGAAGTGGGTAAATGGATTTAATTCAAGAAAATGGACAGCCTCGCTACGGGCGTTTTGAATCTGTACCGTCAACCATTCACGTACAACATTATATTTATAAAACCCCTTATGGTAAGGTCTTAAAGGGCTGGCGTAAGCAACTAAAATATAAAAAATTTAAATTCTGCGGTATTCAACATAAACATTATAGTATTGGTCTGGCAATTGCAGATATCGGCTGGGGCGGGCATGGCTTTTTCTATATTTATGACCATGAAACAGGGCAGGTCATCGAGTGGAATGCAATTCAGCCTTTGGGGCATAAAACCTATCTTGATGAACAGCCGTTGTTCAATCAAAGCTATTTTTCTAAATCGCCTTATCAGTTTGATATCCAGCATGCCAATGGTGTGCGATACATCCGAGTGACCAAATATGGTGAGATTCAACTTAGCGCTCGAATTTTTTGTGCTGGAACCGATATATTAAGTTTGTGTACACCAACTGGCATCAATGGTTGGACTTATACCCAAAAGCAGACCACATTGGCTGT
Organism: Acinetobacter sp. 826659; assembly: GCF_000588515.1. NCBI lineage: Bacteria > Pseudomonadati > Pseudomonadota > Gammaproteobacteria > Moraxellales > Moraxellaceae > Acinetobacter > Acinetobacter sp. 826659. The sequence continues at coordinate 74,589 of NZ_JFYD01000007.1, forward strand.
AGAGGGAATGTTTATTAATAAGCAAAACCAAGTCGTGCAATTTGATGAAAAGACATTTGCATCCTTAGATGATACCTGCGGTTTTTTGCGACCTGAAACAGCTTGGTTTTGGCTTTCATGTAATTTTTGGGATGAGCAGGGGCGTCGTATAGGGCTAAATCTGGCTTCTGGTGTTAATGAAAGCTTTGGTAATGAAAATTGCTTATGGATTAACGGCGTTTTATTTCCACTGACTGATGTTTTATTTGAAAAAGTAAATGATGAATTTTGGCAAATTAGCTCTTTAGATCAAAAACTTAATCTACACGTCCATATTGGTTGGTGCCGATACGAAAATATTAATTTAAGAATGATTGGAAGCCAGTTCAACCAGTGGCAAGCTAAAATTAGCGGCACGATTGAGCATGAGGCAACCGATATAATCAATTGCAATGAGCAATACGGTTTACTAGAACAACATTATGCAAAATGGTAACAAGCAGGTTATAAACCTGCTTGCCAAAACGCTTCACCAGCTGCAATCGGATCATTTGTCTTTTCGAGTGTTTCAATCCAAACAGGATATTGACGAATGACTGGATGCTGACTTGGATGAAAGTCTTTTTTAAACCAATCTAAATATTGGTTTTTCATAGCGGTTAATGTGCCATTTTTGCCAAAGAACCAAGGTAAACCTTTAAGATTCATCAAGAGTCTTTCTCTTGGACTAAAGCCATCACATTTCAACATGATATTCGTGCGGTAAAGTGTAAAGCCAAACATCAGTACTGTCGTAAGAACCAAGACAAAACGACGAGTCGACTCAGGAACTTCACCCACCTGTTTCATAACATCAAAAGCAACATCGCGGTGCTCCATCTCTTCAATGGCATGCCAAGCAAACAGTGCCCGGACATAGGGGTGAGCATTTTCCAAAGTTTTTTTATTGCTATAAAAAGTTTCCGCCATTAACGCTGTTAAATGTTCAGCTGCTGCCGTCATCGCAATATTGTATTGTGGTGAGCGTTTGGTGAGTTCAAAACGAAAAATTTTTTTAAGTGTGGCTGTGAACTGGTCAACAGGCATACCTTGCTCTTTCATGAGCTGATTCATTTTGTCATGTGCAATACCGTGTTGAGCTTCTTGTTTAATAAAGTCTGCAACCCGTTTTTGTAGTTCGGGATCATCAATTTTGTCTCGGAACATACGGACACATTCAATAAAATAACGCTCTCCATCTGGAAAGGTTAAGCTGAGCGCATCAAACATACGAGTCAAAAAAGGATCATTATTAAACCAAAAGCGAGGCGCTTCGTTTAAATGAAAATCCAGATCTTTACGAACCACTGGCTCGACCTGATAAGAAACATGTGCGTTCATATTTTTATTTCTCGCATCTAACATGTTCATTAGTATGTCGCTAATAGTCGGCTTTGTTTTGACAGTTATTGCCAATTTTTATACAGTTTGCGACAAGATGGCATTAAAAAAAGGATGAGCCATGCAGGATTTTACGATTTCAAATGGCTACTTTTATCTTTGGAATACTTATCTAAAAGAAAAAGGAATCGATTGGCAGGTATTAAACCTTACAGATGTTCAGGCCCGTCAAGTTCAAAATATTTTAGCTTCATCTATTGATGCTCAATCTTCTTTAAACTTTTTTCTTGAACTTTTAGAGCTGACAGAGTCTCGTCTACAAGTTTCTAATTTAGCTCTAGAAATGGCAACTTGTATTACACCTGCCAATTTTGGTGTACTGGGATATATGGCTTCTCGGAGTGGGAGCTTTGCAGAGGTTCTTGAATATGTCATGAAATTTCATCGTCTCGTGATTGACGGTGAGCAAGTCGTGCCTATGCAAGTTGAACAAGATGCTTCTAATATCCGTTTGTATTGGCCGCTAGTTGATGCCAGTAATATCATACTTTGTGAGCTGACTTTAGCTGCTATGGTGCAGCTTGCTAAACAAATTGCTCCTTTCCATGATTTTCTCTTGCAGCATGTTGAGTTTGTGCACCGCTCACGTGGTCCATTGGTACATTATCAGCGTTTCTTTCAATGTAAATTATCATTTGAGCAACCTTACTATGCATTAACTTTTGCAAGTGAGGGATTGAATGTTCGTCCTCGACATGCGGACCCCAGCTTAATGCAACTTTTAGTGAAACAAGCAGAAGAGGCATTAGCTCAGCGGAAAATACATACAGATTTAGCTCAGCAAATACATTGGATTGTTCATGAATATTTTAAACACAAGCAACAAGCCCCTAAAATAGAGGATATTGCCATCGAGTTGAATATTTCAGTACGAAGCTTGCAGCGTCAATTACACTCATTAAATACTTCATTTAAATTAATTTTAGATACTGAACGCATGAAACGCTGTGAAATATTACTTCACCAAAATGAAAGCCTCACCACAATTGCTGAACAGTTGGGATATTCGGATCAGTCGGCACTTGCACGGGCTCATAAAAATTTGACAGGACAAACTTTACTCATGCGGAAAAAGGAATTACAACTCGCCAATAAAAATATTGAGAAATAAGTTTTGCGTGATTATTTTTTGATCTGATGGCGATCTAATAATGGCTCGAAAATAGGAAGCTTTGATCATTGAGAAAAGTTTCAAAATATTGATAAATGTACACCATGGGTTGTATGAATCATACAATCGAATATCGCCATAACGTTAGACCTGTTCAATGGACAAAAAATAGCGTTAAAATGCGATGTTCTTGTATTTCTACAAACAACTCCTCAATTTTAAATAATTCAAGGAAAGCACAACCCTATGTCACGTCTTGCCACCCGTTTTGAAAAGCTTAAGTCCCAACAACGTAAAGCGCTTGTATCTTATGTTATGGCGGGTGATCCACAGCCACAAGTAACGGTTCCGTTACTGCATAAAATGGTTGCGGCAGGAGTAGATGTCATTGAGCTTGGTCTACCATTTTCAGATCCAATGGCTGATGGTCCGGTAATTGCGCTTGCAGCTGAACGTGCGCTTGCAGCAGGGACTAACACGTTGGATGCACTCAACATGGTAAAAGAGTTCCGTGAGCAGGATCAGGAAACACCTGTTGTTTTAATGGGTTATCTGAATCCGGTTGAAGTGATTGGTTACGAGAAGTTTGTTTCTCATGCGAAACAATGTGGTGTAGATGGCTTATTACTTGTGGATTTACCACCAGAAGAGTCAAAAGAATTTGGTGCTGTGTTGAAACAACATGATATGGACCAAATTTTCTTACTTGCACCAACTTCTACAGATCAACGCATTCAACATGTGACAAATCAGGCAAGTGGTTTTATTTACTACGTTTCACTTAAGGGTGTAACTGGAGCAGCAACACTTGATACGGCAGAAGCTGCTGCACGTATTCAAAAAATCAAAAATGCCACTAATATTCCAGTGGGTGTTGGTTTTGGTATTAGTGATGCCGCTTCAGCAAAAGCAATGGGTAATGTTGCTGATGCCGTGATTGTGGGTAGTGCTTTCGTTAAAAATTTTGCAACGTTGGCAGCGGATGACGCTGTTGAACAGACGGTGAGTAAAGTCAAGGAGCTTCGAGCAGCGCTCGATGAGTTAGTATGAATCAAGAAGTGAAACCAGGGAAAGTTCTTAGCCCTTCGACACCATGGACAAAACGTCCGGTTCCAGGTATTGAAGTCGCAGATGAGCAACAAATTCTCAAAGCAACATTTACTGAGCCAACGATTGAATGTCCTGAATGTCATGCACTAGTGACACGTACAGCAATTTCTTTCAATGCATATGTTTGTCCGCAATGCGACGAACACTTACGAATGAAAGCTCGTGACCGCTTGAACTGGTTCTTCGATAATGTTGTAACTGAATTGGGTCAAGAATTTACTGCTAAAGATCCATTAAAGTTTGTTGACTCTAAACCGTATCCAGATCGTATGCGTGAAGCGCAAAGCAAAACTGGTGAAACGGAAGCGTTAATTGCCATGCAAGGTAACTTAAATGGCGTAGATATGATTGCATGTGCTTTTGAGTTCGACTTTATGGGCGGCTCAATGGGTACAGTTGTCGGTGACCGTTTTGTAAAGGCTGCCGAGCTTGCAATTGAAAAACGTCAGCCATTAATCTGTTTCGCAGCTTCTGGCGGCGCGCGTATGCAAGAAGGTATGTTGTCGCTTATGCAAATGGCGCGTACTTCTGCCGCGATTCAAAAATTAAAAGATGCTGGCTTACCATATATCGTTGTGTTAACACATCCTGTGTATGGTGGTGTAACAGCTTCTTTAGCAATGTTGGGTGATATTCATATTGCTGAACCTAAAGCGATGATTGGCTTTGCTGGTAAGCGTGTAATTGAGCAGACTGTACGTGAAACTCTTGAAGAACCGTTCCAACGTGCTGAATATTTGCTTGATCATGGTGTAATCGATCAGATTGTTCATCGTCATGCTTTACGTGATACTGTATCTCGACTTGTATCGAAATTGATGAACTTACCTTGAACCAACAAGCTCCACTTTCAATAGACTCTTTAGATACATGGCTCAATTATTGGAGCCATGTTCACGTTACAGGGATAGATCTTGGTCTGGAACGTGTAATTCCTGTTGCAGAAAAGCTGGGTGTAACTCAGCCTAATGCTAAAGTTTTTACAGTAGCCGGAACGAATGGTAAAGGCTCAACCACAACCACACTGGCTGCGATATTAAACGCACAGGGTTATAAAGTTGGGTTATATCAGTCACCGCATATCTATCGCTTTAATGAGCGAGTTAAGTTAGGTGGAGTTGAAGTCGATGATCAAAGTCTGATTGATGCTTTTGTTCAAGTTGATCAGGCTCGTCGCGATTGTGATTTAAGCTTATCTTTTTTTGAAGCAACCACTTTGGCTGCTTTTGTTATTTTTAAACAACAACAATGTGATGTATGGGTGCTTGAAGTTGGTCTGGGCGGGCGCTTAGATGTCGTCAATGTGATTGATCCCGACATTGCAGTGATTACAAATATTGGCCTAGATCACACAGATTGGCTAGGCGATACTATCGAAAAAATTGCTTTTGAAAAAGCAGGCATTATTCGTCCACATATTCCGGTTATCTTTGCGGGTGAGCAACCATTGCCGCAAGCAATTCAAGATAAAGCACAAAGTTCACAAGCAGAGTTATATACCGTTAATCGTGATTATTTTTATAAGCTCGCAGATGATGGACAAAACTGGTACTTTGCTTCGGAAGGAACTACTTTAAAACTTCCTTTAGGTACATTAGCGATTGAAAATATTGCTGGGGCGGTTGCGGCTATTTTAAATAGCGGACTTGAGATTTCTCAGTCAGCATTAGAAAAAGGTATTCAATCTGCTCGCTTAGCAGGGCGTTTTGAACAGCGTCAAGTGGAGGGCAAAACGGTCATTTTTGATGCTGGACATAATCCACATGGTGTTGAATTTTTGTTAAAGCAATTGCGAAATTTCTTAGAATACAATAAACAGTACACAGAAGTTGTCGCAGTATTTTCAATGCTGGCAGATAAAGATATAAAATCAGTAGTCGATTTATTGAAACCTACTGTTTTACATTGGAAAATTGCTGAATTGAATGTGCCGCGTGCTGCACCGATTCAGCAACTCAATGATGCCTTGCAAGGCCAGACAGTACAACAATATGGCAATATCAAAGAGGCTTTTAAATCAGCGCTTGAGCAAACAAATAACAATCAGCTGATTTTAGCCTGTGGTTCGTTTCATACTTTAGAAGCGATTTGGGAGTATTTGGAAGAATGTCAATGAATAACAAACAACGCTGGATGGGTGGCGTTGTTTTACTAGGAGGTGGTGTTTTATTGGCAGCATTACTTCTAAAAGGAAATGAGGAAATAAAACAGGTTGAAGCTCAACCATCCGCATCCACATCGCCAAAAACTCAAACTAAACCAAAACAGACAACTGAAGGGCAAATGGTACAACTACAACCGCTTGCGGTTGATGTTGAAACTGAAAAACGTTTGCTAGAAGAACAGCGTCGTGCGCGTGAAAAGGCCGTTGCTGAACAAGAAGCACGTGCAGCTGAGTTCTTAGCAATGCAGCAGCAAGCTGAAGCTGATGCTGCTCGTAAAGCTGCAGCAGAGTACGCTGCTATTAATGCGCGCCGTACAGCGGCTCAAGAAAGTTCAGATAATATTCCACCGGAGTTAGTGGGTGAGGCGAAAGCTAAAAACCAGCAAACCAATACGGTGAATAAGACAACTGATACTTCAAAAATAGATGCAGACAAGAAAGCTGCTGAAGCAAAACGCCAAGCAGAAGCAGACAAGAAAGCGGCTGATGCTAAGCGTCAAGCAGAAGCAGACAAAAAAGCAACTGAAGCAAAACGCCAAGCGGAAGCAGAAAAGAAAGCAGCTGAAGCTAAACGACAGGCAGAAGCAGATAAAAAGGCTGCAGAAGCAAAACGCCAAGCAGAAGCAGACAAGAAAGCTGCTGAAGCGAAACGACAAGCAGAAGCTGATAAAAAAGCCTCTGAGGCTAAACGAAAAGCTGAAGCTGAGAAAAAAGCTGAAGCTGAAAAAGCACGTGAACTGCTTGAAAATGGCGATAAAAAGTGGATGGTTCAAGTCGCTTTGGCTGCTAACCAAGCAAATGCAGATGCAGTGGTTTCTAAATTACGAGCTAAAGGCTATAAGGTAACTACAAGCCCAACCAGTAAGGGAATTCGTATTATGGTTGGTCCTGCAAAAGACCGTGATACAGCGGATGCAGCTCGTAAGAAAATTACTTCTGATTCAAGCTTAAATATGAAATCAGCTTGGGTAATTGACTGGGTACCGTTAGACCAACGTAAATCAGATTAAAACTCCACTTTAGATGTCATTAAGATGGATTCGACAGTTGTTGTTGAATCCATTTTACATTTTCAGGTGTGAATAAACGGTCAATATTTTTCCAAATAATATGATAACCATAACCACCTTGTTTCATTTCCTTAACCGCATCATCAATTGCCCAATTTTCAAAAATAATGCGGTACATGGCAACGCTAGCACCTGTACGGTCTGAACCATGGTAACAGTGTAATAAAACGCGTTGATCATTCTGCTTGGCAATTTTGATTTGTTGCATGACTTCTAAGAGATCTTGTCGGTCTATTGCCCAAGTGTTGATAGGAATATGCACAAGATTAAAATTTTCATTTTTAAAAACTAAACTATCTGCGTCTTTGGCTCTTAAATTAATGATCGTTCCAATTTGATGATTCTTTAATTCAGAAATCATTGCAGCATCAGGCTGTTCACTGCGATAAACATCATTACTAATTTGATAAAAGTTATGAGTCTGAGAAACTAAGCTTCCCCAATCTTGTGGTCGATGCTCATGGGCGATACTTTCGTGCTGCATACACCCTTGTAAACTTATACAGATGACAAGTGTAAGGAGCGATAATTTCTTCATGTTTGATACCGTTTAAGCTCATCAGGGTCGTGAGCACAAATTATTTCAATCGTTGGCTCATGTTGAGCCAAATGCTGTAAGCGTTTGAGGTTGAAAATACGTTTTTCATTATCCTCTGCAAATGCTTTTTCCAGCAGACCAAGTGATCTTAATTTATTTTTAGGGTTTAACTCTAGGTGTGAGTAGTAAGCATCTCCACAAAATAATAACCATTGATTTTGTTGCTTTATAGCAATACCACAATGCCCAGCCGAATGGCCTAGTAGTGGTACCATTAAAATTTCATCTTGAAACAGGGGAAAACCTTTGACTTTTTCGAGGTTGAACCATGCTTCACCTTTTTGATATTCAACAAAGTTCCAATATCGGTGATCTTTATATTGATTGGTTCTATAGCGAAGTTTGCCTTTAAAATTTGGAAGTTGGGCAGCGTTGTATTCTGCTGCTAAAACATGGACTGTGGCATGAGGAAAATCTGAGATACCACCAGCATGGTCAAAATCAAGGTGAGTGATAAAAATATGCTGTACATCCTTGGGGCTGAACCCGAGCTTTTGGATTTGTTGGATCGCACTAAATTCAAGATTATGCTCAATTTTGCCTAAGCGTTTAAATAATGAGCCTAGGCGCTGCTTCATATGTAAGTAGTCTTGCAGGCCAAAGCCCGTATCGATAAGCACTAAGCCTCGATCAGTTTCAACTAAAAGACAATGACAGATTACCTCAGCTCGGAAGCCTTTTTGTCCAAATAAGGGGGCACAAACTGGGCACATGCTGCCACATTTTAAATGATGAATTTTATAGATCATGATTTTTATTTTTTTACCGAATCGATTCGAGTTATAACTGATCTGAGCAATAAAAACCATGAGTATTCAATACATAAATAAAAAAGCCACCGCTGTGGGTGACTTTTTAGGGTGTGATATTTAATCTAAGTGTGCCTACGCGCTTCGCTTGTCTTGTAGGGAATTTTTCAGATGCTTGCCTACGCACTGCATTTGTCTTGCAAGCAATAAAACCTTTAGTCGGTTTTATTGCTTTCAGGCTGTGGCGTGAGGCGTAAATAAGGTTTAACAGCCGTATAACCTTTAGGGAAACGTTGTTTAATTTCTTCTTCATCTTTAAGTGACGGCACAATAACGACATCTTCACCTTGCTGCCAGTTCGCAGGCGTAGCGACTTTATGTTTGTCTGTTAATTGTAATGAATCAACGACACGTAAGACTTCATTAAAATTTCGGCCCGTCGAAGCAGGGTAGGTAATAATTAAGCGAACTTTTTTGTTAGGATCAATAATCACTAATGAGCGCACTGTTAGAGTTTCACTGGCATTAGGGTGAATGAAGCCATAGAGCTCAGATACTTTACGGTCTTTATCTGCAATGATTGGAAAGTTTACAGTTGTATTTTGTGTTTCATTGATGTCGTTGATCCAGCCTTTGTGAGACTCTACATCATCTACTGACAAAGCAATCGCTTTAACATTACGCTTCGTAAATTCATCTTTTAATTTTGCTGTATAACCTAACTCAGTTGTACATACGGGAGTATAGTCGGCTGGATGTGAAAATAAGATTCCCCAACTATCCCCTAAAAAATCATAAAAATTAATTGTGCCTTCACTCGATTCTTGTTGAAAATCGGGAGCAGTATCTCCTAATCGTAGTGTCATGATCTTTCCTCAATTGCTCATAATTTGTTATTCGATTGAATGAATATGCAGCATTTACTTTATGATTAAAATTATTGTTTTTGTATTTTATTATGAACTTTTTATATAAGTGTAAATATATATGACTAAAACTCATTATTTTAAGTGCTTAATCAATGTAACTTTAAGGTAAATTTGCTAAATTAGATTTCTCGGAAGTTATGCTTAATCGATGAGCGTTAATGGTGTGTTTTTGGTGCTCGGCACATTAAGGGGAGATTAGATGAATGAAAAAACCATTCGTCTAACTATCAGATTTTTTTTAGGGGTTTTGTGCAAACCCCTTGTACTTCAAATTTCTGGCACCATAATAAACGACTGAGAAAAAGTTTATTCATTTGACCAAGCAAGATTTAGAGAGTTTATCCATGTTGGCAAGTCTGATCGGAGGTATCTTCGGTACAAAAAATGAGCGTGAACTCAAACGCATGCGCAAAATTGTTGAGCAAATCAATGCGCTCGAGCCGACGATATCAGCTTTAAGCGATGCAGACTTATCTGCAAAAACTCCAGAATTCAAACAACGTTATAATAATGGCGAAAGTTTAGATAAATTACTTCCAGAAGCGTTTGCAGTTTGTCGTGAAGCTGCTAAGCGTGTGATGGGTATGCGTCACTATGACGTTCAGTTAATCGGTGGTATTACTTTACATGAAGGTAAGATTGCCGAGATGCGTACTGGTGAAGGTAAAACCCTTATGGGTACTCTGGCGTGTTATTTAAACGCTTTGAGTGGCCAAGGTGTACATGTCATTACTGTGAACGATTATTTGGCACAGCGTGATGCCGAGTTGAACCGCCCATTATTTGAATTTTTGGGCCTATCAATTGGTACGATTTATTCAATGCAAGGTCCATCAGAAAAAGCGGAAGCTTATCTTGCAGATATTACTTACGGTACCAATAACGAATTCGGTTTTGACTACTTACGTGACAACATGGTGTTTTCTTTAGCAGAAAAGAAACAACGTGGTTTGCACTATGCCATTATCGATGAAGTTGACTCCATCTTAATTGATGAGGCACGTACACCATTAATTATTTCTGGTCAAAGTGAAGACTCTTCACACCTCTACAGTGCAATCAATACGATTCCACCTAAACTGCATCCGCAAAAAGAAGAAAAAGTATCAGATGGCGGTCACTTCTGGATTGATGAAAAGCAGCGTTCAGTTGAAATGACCGAAGTTGGTTATGAAACTGTTGAACAAGAACTTATTCAAATGGGCTTGTTGGCCGAAGGCGAAAGCTTATATTCAGCAACAAACCTAAACCTTGTTCACCATGTATCTGCTGCTATTCGTGCGCATTTCCTATTCCAACGTGATGTTCACTATATTATTCATGATGGTGAAGTGGTTATTGTCGATGAACATACGGGTCGTACGATGCCGGGTCGTCGTTGGTCAGAAGGTTTGCATCAAGCTGTTGAAGCAAAAGAAGGCTTAGAAATTCAGCCTGAAAATCAAACTTTAGCGACAACAACATTCCAGAACTATTTCCGTCTCTATAAAAAGCTTTCAGGTATGACAGGTACTGCTGATACCGAAGCTGCAGAAATGAAAGAAATTTACGGTCTTGATGTTGTGATTATTCCAACTCACCGTCCAATGATTCGTAACGACCAAAACGATTTAATTTATTTAAACCGTAACGGCAAATATAACGCGATTATTCAAGAAATTATGAATATTCGTCAGCAGGGTGTTGCTCCTATTCTGATTGGTACAGCAACCATTGAAGCCAGCGAAATTTTATCTTCTAAGTTAATGCAAGCTGGTATTCATCATGAAGTTTTGAACGCAAAACAACATGAGCGTGAAGCTGACATTATTGCTCAAGCGGGTAGCCCGAATGCAGTAACGATTGCAACTAACATGGCTGGTCGTGGTACGGATATTATCTTGGGTGGTAACTGGAAAGCTAAGCTTGCCAAACTTGAAAACCCAACTGCAGAAGATGAAGCACGTCTGAAAGTACAATGGGAACAAGACCACGAAGATGTATTGCAAGCAGGTGGTTTGCATATCATTGGTTCTGAACGCCATGAATCACGTCGTATTGACAACCAGTTACGTGGTCGTGCTGGTCGTCAGGGTGACCCTGGTGTTTCTCGTTTCTATTTATCTCTTGAAGATGATCTGATGCGTATTTTCGCAGGCGACCGTGTCGTTGGTATGATGCGCGCGATGGGTTTAAAAGAAGACGAAGCGATTGAACATAAAATGGTGAGCCGTTCGATTGAGAATGCTCAGCGTAAAGTTGAAGCGCGTAACTTTGATATTCGTAAGAACTTATTGAAATACGATGACGTGAATAATGAACAGCGTAAGATCATTTATTCTCAACGTGATGAAGTATTAGCTGAAAACACCTTAAAAGACTACGTTGAAGAAATGCATCGTGAAGTGATGCAAGGCATGATTGCTAACTTTATTCCACCAGAGTCAATTCATGATCAGTGGGATGTTGAAGGTTTAGAAAATGCTTTACGTATTGATTTAGGTATTGAGCTGCCAATTCAAGAATGGTTAGACCAAGATCGTCGTTTAGATGAAGAAGGTTTGGTTGAGCGTATTAGTGATGAAGTAATTGAACGTTATCGTCAGCGCCGCGCTCAAATGGGTGATGAATCAGCAGCAATGCTTGAGCGCCATTTCGTTTTAAACTCTCTTGATCGCCATTGGAAAGATCACTTGGCTGCAATGGATTATTTGCGCCAAGGTATTCACTTACGTGGCTATGCGCAAAAGAACCCTGAACAGGAATATAAGAAAGAAGCTTTCAACCTGTTCGTAAACATGTTGGGTATTATTAAAACTGATGTTGTGACTGATTTGTCTCGTGTACATATCCCAACACCAGAAGAACTTGCAGAAATGGAAGCTCAACAGCAGCAGCAAGCTGAATCAATGAAGCTTTCTTTTGAACATGATGATGTAGATGGTTTAACTGGTGAAGTTACACTTTCTCAAGAAACCATGAACGAGTCTGCTGAACAGCAAGCTTTCCCTGTTCCAGAAAGCCGTAATGCACCATGCCCATGTGGTTCAGGACTAAAATATAAGCAATGTCACGGTAAGATCTAATCTGCCTCCACAAAAAAAGCAGAACAATTGTTCTGCTTTTTTTATGTTTGTAGTAAGCCTGTGAATAATGTTTGCAGTTTTAAGCATTAAATGCTATTTACTTCTCATCCAGAGTGTATGTTGGAAAGACAATGAAAAAAGTATTACAACCTTTATTTTTAACTGTTCTTGCTGTACCAAGTTTTGTTTTTGCAGCAGAAGCAGCTTCAGCCCCTCAAACGACAACGGTTGACAAAGTACTTGCAGCAAAAGGCCCAACTTCGGCTCAAGCTGTAGTGAAGCAAGAAAATACTACAGTGATTAGTCCACGTACAGGTATTCGCTATACGTTGGGTAACACAGGTAATCGCCCAATTATTTTACAAACTACTGCGATTGCTCCAGCAAACTCAGCAAATATTAATCGTATTGTGGCAAGTAACCCAGCTCTCTCTGCAAAAAGCCAAGAAAAAGCAAAAGTTGCTTTAATCGGTGAAGCAGCTGTAGCAGGACCAGCGGCAGTTGCAGCAAGCAATGTGACAACGTCAGCTGCAACAAATAGTGTTGCTCCAGCAAATCCTGCATCAATGAATTAATTCATTTACGTATAAAAAAAGCCAGTTCAAATTGAACTGGCTTTTTTATGGGGGGGTCTTTAAAACTTTAAATCTGATTATTTACATCATCATTTTTTGTTTCACGAATAAGTAAGAACGCAACTAATGATAAAAGTGATGCAGCAGTAAGATAATAACCAACTGCATATAAACCATAAGTTTCAGCAAGTTTAGTCGCAATCAATGGGGCAAAAGATGCACCAAAAATACCAGCCAAGTTAAAAGTTAATGCTGAACCTGTATAACGAACCGAGGTTGGGAAAAGTTCAGAAAGAACTGTACCGATCGGACCGTAGGTCAATCCCATAATCGCCAAGCCAGTACATAAGAAAAGGAAAACGATTAAAGTATTTCCAGACTCTAACATACTAGAGAAGAACAAGCCGAAAATCGCAGCAGCGATACAGACACCAATAGAAGTTGTTTTTCGACCAAATTTTTCTGCAAAAATAGCCGATAAAGGAATGAATGCGGCGAAGCAAAGTGTGGCAAAGAGTTGAAGTTCTAAGAATTCACCACGCGCATATCCAAGCTTTGTGGTTCCCCAGTTTAAAGCAAATACGGTAGTAAGATAGAACACGACAAAGGTACAAATGGCTGCAACTGTACCAAGAATAAGCTTACCTGTATGTTTGGTTAAAACTTCTTTAAATGGAATGTTAACTTCTTTTTGCTTATCTAAGACTTTCTGGAAAGCTGGAGTTTCATGAAGTTTTAAACGGATATATAAGCCAACAATAACTAATACAGCACTGGCAATGAATGGAATACGCCAACCCCATTGCATGAATGCTTGCTCAGGAATAACTGCACTCAATAATAAGAATGAACCTGTTGCCAGAATAAAGCCGATTGGAGCACCTAGCTGCGGAAACATGCCGTACCATGCTCTTTTTCCTTCTGGGGCATTTTCAGTCGCTAATAATACTGCACCGCTCCATTCACCGCCTAGGCCTAAGCCTTGTCCTAAACGACAAACAGCTAATAGTAATGGTGCGACAATCCCGATTTGGGCATAGGTTGGAAGCAAACCAATACATACAGTTGAAATACCCATAGTCAGTAAAGCTGCAACTAAAGTTGCTTTTCGCCCAATACGATCTCCTAGATGGCCAAATAATGCGGCACCGATAGGACGAGCAATAAAGGCAATTGCAAAGGTTGCCAGAGATTGTAAGACTGCGGCACTGCCACTACTAGCAGGGAAAAATAGATGAGGAAAGATAATCACGGCGGCTGTTGCATAGATATAAAAGTCGAAGAACTCAATAGTTGTACCGACTAAGCTTGCAAACAAAACTCGTGTTTTTGAATTAGTGGCTACTACAGGAGCAGCAGTCGCAGAAGTTGACTCCATATAAGTCCTTATATCCGTTAAAATTTATTTTTAATAGCTACTCTCTTTAAAGACGTATTTTTCTCAAAGAATAGCGTGAAAGAACATCATCCATGACTCTTTCAGGATCACTGAATATGAGTGAAAAATGGACTAAACTACGTACCAATAGATTGCAAGAAAATGTGCCCCTGCACCTAAAAGCACAAAAATATGCCAGATCGCATGGGTATATCTTACCTTTTTTAACGCGTAAAACAATGCTCCAACCGTATAAGCTAATCCGCCAATAATTAACAAAATCAACGCGTCTTTACTCAGATAGGTGCGCATATCATCCATAACAAAAACAGCAAGCCAACCCATAAGAACATAAGCAAGTAGCGAAATTTTCTGAAAACGATGAATAAAAACTAACTTGAAAAGTGTACCAATTGCAGCAATGCTCCAGAGAGCAATAAGTAAAATATGAGCTTTTTGTGTAGGTATAGCAATGCTTAAGAATGGGGTATATGTTCCCGCAATTAAATAATAAATGGCAGTGTGATCGAGTTTTTTATACCAGTAGCGTAGGTTTTGTGTTTGAGCAAAATGATAGAGGGTAGAACTGGTAAAAACTAAAATCAGGCTAAATGAGTATACCCATAAACCTATCCACTGAGCGGTTGAAAGATAAGATCCCTTTATAATTAAAAAGATAGAAGCTACAACAGCCATAACAACGCCAGCACCATGACTATAGGCATTAAATAGTTCTTCTTTTGGATCGTAAGTTTCCAACACAGATTTACTCATAACTTTAATTTTTTTGATTAAAAATACAAATGTATAGAAACACAAAACAGTCGTAAAGTTATTTTATTTTTAATCCTAGACCCTTTAAACTTGTATTTTATATGAGTCTTCATTTTCAGGTATATCCGTGTCGGTTTTCTCCTTTGAGCAAGAACAGCAATTCTTTCATGAAATCAAGCAAATGCTTGACCAACAAGCTTTTGAGCGTTTGATCTTGAGCCAATATAAGGGAGAGTTGGCGCAACTGGAAAAAATCACTTTCCGCGTTGTAGAGCTACATGGTCAAAAACAGCTTTCAGCTCTATATCATCACACGACCCAAGATGTGACTAAAAACTATTCATTTCAAGAAGGTTTGCAACAGATTGAGCAATTAATCACTCAGTGTAAGCAAGCAAACTTATTTTCAACTACTCAAGAAATTCAACTTAAAAAAAATAAGAAAAAAGCCATATTAAATATGGGTAAAAAGCAGGCCGTAAATACGACACAAACGGTTCAGGCGCATGACCGTGAAAAGCAGCGCTATGTACAGCAGAGCAACGCATTTTTAAAAGAGCTGGGTATTACTGATGAAAAAGCTCAGGTCATTCCAAGCATGGCCCGTAAATGGAAACAGATTAATAAATTTATCGAAATTTTTGCGAGTGCCTATGAACAGATTGATGCGTCTCAACAAGAGTTACGCATTGTCGATTTTGGCTCGGGGAAAGGTTATTTAACTTTTGCATTGTATGATTATCTGCAACAACAGCAGAAAACACCATTGATTACTGGTGTAGAGCTGCGCCGTAATTTGGTGGAATTTTGCCAGAACGTTGCAGACAAAGTTCATTTCAATCATTTAGACTTTTTTGAAGGTGATGTTCGTAGTTATCAACCGGAAAAGCTGGATGTTATGATTGCCTTACACGCATGTGATATTGCGACTGACTTTGCTATTCATACTGGAATTCGTTTAAACGCTTCGATGATTATGTGTGCACCATGTTGCCACAAAGAGTTACGTCCACAATTACATAGTCCGGAAGTTTTACAACCAATGCTACAGTTTGGTATTCATGCTGGACAACAAGCCGAGATGCTGACCGATACTTTACGTGCGTTACTTTTAAAAGCTTATGGTTATGAAACCAAAGTTTTTGAGTTTGTCTCGCTTGAACATACCAGCAAAAATAAAATGATTTTGGCGACAAAACGCAAAAACGTTTCACAACCTGACGCCAAGATTATGGCTCAAATCCAAGCATTGAAAGAAATGTACGGAATTAAAAAACAAACGTTGGAATTGTTATTGCAAGATCAGTTGCCGATCGAAAATATCGGCTGTAAGTGCTAGGAAGGTGAATGGATGTATAAAATTGTAGAGGGTGGTTGGGAACAGCTTGAGCAAGATGCGAAACACATCCGTGAACAAGTCTTTATCCAAGAACAGGGAATTGCACCTGAAGATGAATGGGACGACTTGGATGCCACAGTTCTACATTTTATTGTCTATGACAAAGAGCAGCCTATTGCTACAGCACGCTTATTGCCACAGCATAGCGTAGGGCGTGTTGCTGTTTTAATGCCTTATCGAAAGCAAGGTATAGGTAAAATTTTAATGCAGTATATTATTGACTATGCACGTCGTCATAAACTGCCTTACTTAAAGCTTTCAGCGCAAACCTATGTGACCGCTTTTTACGAAGCTTTAGGCTTTAAAGTACAAGGTGAAGTTTACCAGGACTGTGGCATTCCACATATTGATATGGTTTTGAAGTTAAATTGAGACTTCTTTTTAGAAATCTCAATTTTAATTTATTTCATTGCATTCCAACTTTCGATGGCCTGTAAGCCAGTTTCTAAACCGACTTCATAACTGTAGCGAAGCTTTTTTGGATTGGTAGTTAAACGGCCAGCCATATTTTTAAGAGGTGGTGGACACACTTCTAAAATTTGCTGGTCTGGATTTTCACCACGAACAAAATCGACCGAAGCGTTATAACGAGCACAGCGGCTACGCAAGCTACTAGCGAAACCATAATGATGTTTAAACGCATATTTTGCGAGGAATTGATCACCTCGACTACTTGCTTTGAAATAGTTTTTCGGACGAGTACGTAAAACTAACAGTTTTTTGACGCCACTTTGCTGAGCCGTCCAGCGAACGGGTAGGGCATCTGCAACACCACCATCAAAATAAGGTTCACCCATAATATCGACGGGATGACGTGTTAAAACTGGAATTGAGCTAGAAGCACGAAGCGCATTCAGCAAATTATCTTTACCCGCACGAAGATATTCTGCATGACCTGTTTTGGCATGCGTCAACACCATATAAAAATCTGGATTTTTGGCAAAAAGACTCTGTTGATCAAGTGGATGTTCTTTTTCACCAATTTCCCACATCCATTTTAAGTCAAGTAAATCGCCGCCTTTAAAAAAGCGTTTGTAATCGATAAATTCAGGACGCAGTGAATGATCAATATAAAATGTTAGAGTGCGGCCTTGCTGGCCTGCCAGATAGTTGGCGACATTGGTTGAACCAGACGATACACCAACGTATAAGTCAAAAGGATTGAATTGCTGTTGTAAAAATGAGTCAAGTACACCACTGGTAAAGGCACCACGCATGCCTCCACCTTCTACAACTAGTGCGTTGCGGGAAAAATCTGTCATTTGAAAAATATCTGATTACTGAGTTGATTGCTTATGTTCTTGCATATCCATTTCAGGCATGTTGTCACTATGTTGAGCATGTTGCTCTATAGAGTGTTCAGCCTTTTGCTGCATTTGCTCTTGTTGTGCTTTGCGCTGTGCACCTGGCATATAGTCAGGTTCATTACTCATTGCTAAATAGAAAAAGCCAAGGAAAATCGCACTTAAAACACCAACGATCAGAACAAATTTCCAGCCTAGAACTGCTGACTCGGAAGAATTTTTATCGGACATAAGAATTTCTCGAATGTGCTGTAGAAGCACAAAAATGAAGTCTATTTATAGCATATTTAGGCAGGGGGCTGAAATCTTAAAGGTCATAAAGAAAAACCCATATAAATAAAATATATTTATATGGGTAAGGTTTATGCAGTTTTTTAAATATTCAATAAGACTAAATTACTGAATATTTTGTTTCTGCTCAGCTTTGGTTTTTAGTAAAGCTGGCGGTGTGAAACGTTCACCATATTTGGCAGCTAATTCTTCGGCACGTTTTTGTGCTTTATCAGTACCATACTGATTTAGGAATTGAATTGCTCCTCCAGTCCAAGGTGCATAACCAATCCCAAAGATAGAACCGACATTGGCATCAATTACAGACTCCAATACGCCTTCTTCATAACAACGTAAAGTATCTAAGGCCTGTACAAACAGAATGCGATCAATCATATCTTGTTCAGAAATATCATGATCTTTTTTCCAGCGGTTTAAGCCTTCCCATAGATGCTTTTTACCATTTTCAGGGTATTCATAAAAACCAGCTCCAGCAGCTTTACCTTTACGGTTTAACTCATGAATCATGGTGTGAACCACTTCATCTACAGAAGTTTTAGGTAAATCTTTTCCTTCGGCTTGTAGAGCTTTGCGTGCTTCACTAGCAACATGTTCAGTTAATGTTAAAGATACTTCATCTTGAATAGCGAGGGGGCCAACTGGCATACCAGCTTTCAGTGCTGCCATTTCAATACGCGCTGGGTGGACGCCTTCAGCAAGCAGGCGCATACCTTCTTGAATGAAAGTACCAAACACACGACTGGTAAAGAAACCACGGCTATCATTGACAACAATCGGTGTTTTTCCAATTTGTTGTACAAAGTCGTAAGCTTTGGCAAGTGTCTCTGCGGAGGTGTTTTTACCTTTAATAATCTCAACCAACTGCATTTTGTCGACAGGGCTAAAGAAATGCAGACCGATAAAAGCTTTATCATCCTTACTTGCCTGAGCTAAACCTGTAATTGGCAGGGTTGAGGTGTTTGATGCCATCACACCGTTAGGCGCTAGATATTGCTCGGCTTCTTGAGTGACTTTAGCTTTGAGTTCTTGATTTTCAAATACCGCTTCAATAATTAAATCACAACCTTGAAGATCTTGAGCGGAAGCTGTCGCCGTGATGAGAGATAAAATCTGATCACGTTTTTCTGCGGTCATGCGGCCTTGTGAAACACGTTTATCTAAGAGCTTTTGTGAGTAAGCTTTACCTTTCTCAGCATTTTCAACAGATACATCTTTAAGTACAACTGGAATGCCTTTAATGGCTGTTGAATAAGCAATGCCTGCACCCATCATGCCTGCACCCAATACACCAACTTTAGTCGCTTGCCATTTTGGAACGTCGGCAGGACGACTAGCACCAGACTTAATTGCATTTAGACCATGCCAGAAAGTGCCGATCATATTTTTAGAAATTTGACCTGTTGTAAGCTGAGTAAAGTAGCGAGACTCAATACGTAAAGCAGTATCGACATCAACTTGTGCCCCTTCAACTGCGGCAGCCATAATTGCTTCAGGGGCAGGGTAACAACCTTTGGTTTTGTCTTTTAACATGGCTGGTGCAATTGCAAGAACTTGTGCAACTGCTGGAGTTTTTGGATCGCCACCCGGAATTTTATAACCCTTCACATCAAATGGCTGCTGAGATTTTGGATTGGCCTTGATCCAAGCAATTACTTTATCTAAAAGTTCTTGTTCATTTTCGGCAGTGTCATGAATTAAGCCTAAAGATTTTGCTTTATCAACACCGAACTGTTTGCCCTCCATTAAAAATGGGAACGCATTTTGAAGCCCAAGTAGGCGTACCATACGCACAATACCGCCGCCACCCGGTAACAAACCTAAAGTAACTTCTGGTAGACCAAATTTGCTCTTCGGGTCATTGATTGCAATACGGTGATGGCAACTTAATGCAATTTCCCAACCACCGCCAAGTGCCGTGCCATTTAATGCTGCAACCACTGGAATCCCTAGTGTTTCAATTGTACGTAAATGACCTTTTAGCTTTTCAACCATATTGAAAAAGTCAGTTGCGTGTTCAGGCTGAATTTGGATCAGCTCATCTAAATCACCGCCTGCAAAGAAAGTTTTTTTAGCCGAGCGGAAAATAACACCTGAAAGTTCTGTTTCTGCTTTAAGTTTCTGAGTTGCTTCATCAAGCGAGTCACGAAACTCAGCATTCATAGTGTTCGCAGATTGACCAGTTGAATCAAGTGTTAAAATGACAATATTGTCGGCATTTTTTTCGTATTGAATTGCACTCATCTTTTATATCCCTAATTTTTATACGCGTTCAATTATGGTGGCAATACCCATCCCACCGCCAACACAGAGCGTCGCTAAACCGCGCTTTTTATCTTGTCGTTCAAGCTCATCAAGTAAAGTACCTAAAATCATGGCACCTGTTGCACCTAATGGATGACCTAAAGCAATCGCACCGCCATTTACGTTGACTTTTTCAGTAGGGACATTGAGCTCATTAATAAAACGCATAACAACTGCCGCAAATGCTTCATTGACTTCAAATAGGTCAATATCATCAATCGTAAGCCCAGCTTTTTCTAAAGCTTTACGTGCAGCAGGCGCAGGGCCAGTCAGCATAATGGTTGGGTCAGTACCAACCAGTGCAGTCGCTAAAACTTTAGCGCGTGGTTTTAAATTTTGTTCTTTTACCGCTTTTTCAGAAGCTAATAAAACTACAGCTGCTCCATCGACAATGCCTGATGAGTTACCTGCATGGTGAACATGATTGATTTTTTGTGCTTCTGGATATTTTTGTAAAGCGACTGCATCAAAGCCCATTTGGCCCATCATTTCAAAACTTGGGTTGAGCTTTGCTAAGCCTTCGAGTGTTGTATTCCCTTTAATAAATTCATCTTTCTCTAAAATCACCACACCTGCGTGATCTTTGACTGGTACGACAGATTGGTCGAAATAACCATTTGATTGAGCTGCTGCAGCTTTTTGTTGTGACTTCACTGCGAAATTATCAACATCTTCACGGCTATAGCCATCTAAGGTTGCAATGAGGTCGGCTCCAATGCCTTGCGGAACAAATGATGACTTAAGGTTTGTTTCTGGGTCTAAAGCCCACGGCCCACCATCCGAACCCATTGGAATACGTGACATTGATTCAACGCCACCAGCAACTACTAAATCTTCCCAACCAGAGCGAACTTTCATTGCTGCCATGTTGACTGCTTCTAAACCAGATGCACAAAAGCGATTGATTTGCACCCCAGCAACATCATCATTCCAACCTGCTGCAATCGCTGCAGTTTTGGCAATATCACCACCTTGATCGCCAATTGGTGTTACACACCCCAAAACAATGTCATCGACTTTAGAGGTATCGAGTTGATGGCGTTGTTGTAATTCATTTAATAAGGTGGTCAATAATGTAATTGGTTTTACTTCGTAAAGAGAGCCATCTTTTTTTCCTTTTCCGCGTGGGGTGCGAATGGCATCAATAATATAAGCCTCGCTCATAACAGTTCCTTTTTTATTACTTAAACTTTGTTGTGTTTTGAGTGTACTGGTTTTAAAAGGCAACGCAATGACGATAAGCGCACCAGTCAGGTGATGATTTTTGCCAATAGAAATACAAAAAAGCCCAAGTTGAACTTGGGCTAAATGTGAAATTTAAATAGATTTGAGAATTAGTGATAACCATGTAGCTGGCGATATAGGCCAGGTGTTACCCCCGTCCATTTTTTAAATGCGCGGTGGAAAGTACTGGTTTCACTAAAGCCAACTTGTTGAGCAACATCTTCAAGTGTTAACTCAGGGTTGAGTAACAAGTGAATTGCAGCATCTCGGCGTAAAGCATCTTTTACACCTTGGTAGCTTTTACCTTCGGCAGCCAAGCGGCGGCGTAAGGTTTGAGGAGATAAATATAACATTGATGCAACGTCATTAAGCGTTGGCATTTCTTCACCAATTTGGCTTTTGAGTACTTCACGAATACGAGAAGTTAGCGAATTGGTGTTTTTGAATTTCACTAAAAGCTGAGCAGGAGCTGCTTTTAAGAATTCTTCTAGCGTTTTTTCATCTTGGCGGATTGGCAAATCAAGATAATCAGCTGCAAAGGTAATTTCAGTACGTGGTGCATCAAACTGCATGACTGGTGCAAAAAATAATGCATCATATTCATCTGCATGTGCAGGACGTGGATAGCTAAAATGAACGCGCTCTAACGGCAAACGACGTTCAATCAACCATGATGCTAGACCGTGCCAAATCATGAGCATACTTTCAGTAATGAAATGGTCTGGATCTAAAGTTTTCGGAATGAGGGGAACTAGACGTGCTTCATGTTTGTCACGCTCTAGAGTTACAGACCATTCATCGCCAAATAATTTGTAGAATTGAGATGACAGTTCAAGGGCTTGGCCCAATGTTTTTGCGTGAATAATCAACTGACACATAATGGCAAAAGTGCCCAGACGACGCGGTTGTACGTCAAATCCAACGTGTTCATCCTGTGTGACCATCCACAACATTTTTATAAATCGAGTGTATTGTTCTGGTGAGATTCGAGCTTTAGGTTGACGTAATAATTCCGCTTCAATACCCACATGTGAAAGGAGCATTTCAACATCCATGCCAAGGCGTTTTACGCCTGTCAAAGCCGCATTCACGAAGTGGATGCTAATCGTATCGCGACTCATATTGAATCCTTCAGTCTCTTTGATGTTCACTTTAAATTGACCTAAATGACCGTCTAAAAAAATAAATTGGCGATTTACAACAGAGTAAAAGCACTTTTTACATGTTAAATTGCCGAAATGATCAAGGTAAATGGCTGAACATGACATTGTTTTGGAATATTTGCTTAACTAATATAAAAGAAAATTCGAATAATAGTGGTTAAAAATACGATGACGACAGCATTAAATGGACTTAAAGTTCTCGATTTCTCGACGCTCTTACCAGGACCTTTTGCCACAATGTATTTAGCCGATATGGGGGCAGAAGTCATCCATATCGAATCTCCTTCACGACCAGATCTAATCCGAATCATGCCACCATACGCAAATGGGCAAGCAACAGCACATAGTTATTTAAACCGAAATAAACAGTCGATTGTTCTGGATTTAAAAGATAAGGCGAGTATTGATCTGATTAAAGCCAAAATCTCTGAGTTTGATATTGTCATAGAGCAGTTCCGACCTGATGTCATGCGCCGTCTCGGACTAGACTACGCGACACTTGCTGAAATTAACCCGCGTCTCATTTATTGTTCAATTACAGGATATGGACAAACAGGAAGCTATAAAGACAGGGCTGGGCATGACATTAACTATTTAGCTTTAGCTGGTATTGCTGGATATAGCGGCCGACAAGACAGTGGTCCGCCACCGCTCGGTATTCAGGTTGCAGACATTGCAGGTGGTTCACTTCATGCTGTCATTGCGATTTTAGCTGCGGTCGTCGAACGCGGACGTAGTGGAATGGGACAATATATTGATATTTCTATGACTGATTGTGTTGCTAGCCTCAATAGTATGGCCGCATCCGCCACACTTGCTGCACAGGTTGAACAGGCACCAGAGCATGGCATGCTCAATGGCGGCATTTTCTATGACTATTATATGACTCAAGATGGCCGTTATTTTTCAATAGGTAGTCTTGAACCACAATTTATGTCTGGTTTATCAGTGGCGCTTGATTTGCCTTTATTATTACAAAAAGGCGCTTCCTTAGATGTAGAAGACCGACAGAAAGTTAAACAAGCCATTCAAGAGAAAATCAAAACGAAATCATTTAAAGAATGGCATGAAATTTTTGCAAATCTTGATGTGTGTGTAGAACCTGTTTTAAGCCTAACAGAGTCCTTAAACTCGCCTTTAGCACAAGAACGTGGATGGATTGTGGATGTACCTTTGCAAAATAATGCGACGGTTACAGAACCACAATTGGCTTGTCCAATTAAGTTTTCAAGATCGGAAATGAGATATTCCTTTATTGGTCAAAAACTTGGTGAAGGGCAATGGTAAAGAGCTGAGGCCATTTTTCATACAATGTGTATTAAGATTATTATTAGATTAATCAATCGATTAACATTTTGAATAATTTCTTTACATAAAATTAGCGTACCCTTAATAAACAAAGACATAAAAGGTATGTAAACATGAAAACACATAAATCCTTGATGGCTTCCTGTTTATCCGTTTTATCAATTACTCTTTTTATACAGCATGCACAAGCTGCTGCTGCATTCGACCCAAATAGTCCTTGGATGTTGGGTGATTGGAACGGTCAACGCACCGCGTTACAAGCACAAGGTTATGATTTTTCTTTTGGATATACCGGCGAATATGCCGGTATTTTAGATTCAAAAAATACATCTACGCATGGTAGTGCTTATACGGGGCAACTGGCATTAGGAACTCATTTTGACCTAAATAAAATTTTAGGTTGGCAAGATACGGAAGCTCAAATCACATTAACATATCGTGATGGACAGTCGCTTTCTGAACATTCACCAGCTTTAGCAGGGCACTTAAGCTCGGTACAAGAAGTGTGGGGGCGTGAGCAAACTTGGCGTTTAACAGATTTATGGATTAAGAAAAAATTCATGGATCAAAAATTAGACGTTAAAGTCGGTCGTTTTGGTGAAGGTGAAGACTTTAACAGTTTTGACTGTGATTTCCAGAATTTAGCGCTTTGTGGTTCGCAAGTCGGTAACTGGGTGGGTGATCAGTGGTATAACTGGCCGGTTAGCCAATGGGCAATGCGTGTTAAATATAACTTGCAACCTGACTTATATACTCAAGTTGGTGTATATGAATATAACCCAGAAAATCTGGAGCGAGGCAAAGGTTTTAACTTAAGTACTGATGGTTCTCACGGTGCAATTATTCCTGCCGAAGTGGTTTGGTCACCTAAATTAGGTGCTCAAAGTATGGCGGGTGAATACCGTTTAGGTTATTACTACAGCACTGCTGATGCCAAAGAAATTGCAGATGAAACTAAAAACTCTCATAAACAAGGTGTTTGGGTAACTGCAAAACAAAAATTATTCCAGCCTGCTGATCAAACAGATCGCGGTTTAACAGGTTTTGTGAACCTGACTTTCCACGACTCTGATACCAACAAAATTGATAACATGCAAAATGTAGGCTTGGTCTATAAAGGTTTGCTCAATCAACGTCCTCAAGATGAATTGGCACTCGGTGTTGCTCGTATCCATATCAATGATGACTGGAACGATGTTCAAACTAAAGAATATGACACCGAATACAATACCGAGCTTTACTACGGTATTCATGCCACTAACTGGTTAACTATTCGTCCAAATGTGCAATATGTTCGTCATGTTGGCGCATTAAAAAATGGTGATAACACTTGGGTTGGCGGTATTAAATTCTCAACTGCATTCTAAGCGTAATTACTCCGAAAAACGGATTGTCGAGGGCTAACTCATTAATTGAATTATCCTGACCTTCCGTTTTTTCTTGATGCCTGAATTTGTTTTAGATGTATTGGTGATGCCATTTTTCTATAAGGTTCTTGGCACATCTTTCCTATAAAAATGATGATTGATAAGAGGTGGTTTATGAATCAACCTACTTCAAGATCAGGTTTAACGACTTTTACCGTAATTATTATTGGGTTACTGGCGTTATTCCTGTTAATTGGAGGTATTTGGCTCGCTACACTAGGCGGTTCAATTTACTACATTATAGCTGGAGTATTACTCCTCATTGTTGCATGGCAACTTTACAAGCGTGCTTCTACTGCTTTGTGGGTTTATGCTGCATTAATGCTAGGAACTATTATCTGGAGTGTCTGGGAAGTTGGAACAGACTTTTGGGCGCTTGCACCACGTTTAGATATTTTAGGTATTCTTGGTTTATGGTTATTGGTTCCGGCTGTAACTCGTGGAATCAACAACCTTGGATCAAGTAAAGTTGCCTTATCTTCAACTTTAGCAATTGCAATCGTGTTGATGGTTTATTCTATCTTCAATGATCCGCAAGAAATTAATGGTGAAATCAAAACCCCTCAACCAGAAACAGCTCAAGCCGTGCCTGGTGTTGCTGAAAGTGATTGGCCAGCTTATGGTCGTACTCAAGCAGGCGTGCGTTATTCTCCATTGAAACAGATCAATGATCAGAACGTAAAAGACTTGAAAGTTGCTTGGACTTTACGTACTGGCGATCTTAAAACAGATAACGACTCTGGCGAAACGACTAATCAGGTTACACCGATTAAAATCGGTAATAACATGTTTATCTGTACAGCTCATCAGCAGTTAATTGCGATTGATCCTGCTACAGGTAAAGAAAAATGGCGTTTTGATCCGAAACTTAAAACGGATAAATCATTCCAGCATTTAACTTGTCGTGGTGTGATGTACTACGATGCAAACAATACAACTGAGTTTGCAACGAGTCTTCAAAGCAAAAAATCTAGCTCTACACAATGTCCACGTAAGGTATTTGTACCAGTCAACGATGGCCGTTTAGTGGCTGTAAATGCTGACACTGGTAAAGCATGTACTGACTTTGGTCAAAATGGTGAAGTGAACTTGCAAGAGTTTATGCCATATGCGTATCCAGGCGGTTATAACCCGACATCTCCTGGTATCGTGACTGGTTCAACTGTTGTGATTGCTGGTTCTGTAACAGATAACTACTCAAATAAAGAGCCATCTGGTGTGATTCGTGGATACGACGTTAACACTGGTAAACTTCTTTGGGTATTTGATACTGGTGCAGCAGATCCAAATGCGATGCCGGGCGAAGGTACTACTTTTGTTCATAACTCCCCAAACGCGTGGGCACCTTTAGCATACGATGCAAAACTTGATATCGTTTATGTACCAACAGGTGTAGGTACACCAGACATCTGGGGGGGTGACCGTACCGAGCTGAAAGAGCGTTATGCAAACTCAATGTTAGCGATTAATGCGTCTACTGGTAAATTAGTGTGGAACTTCCAGACAACCCATCACGATTTATGGGATATGGATGTACCATCACAACCATCTTTAGCTGATATCAAAAACAAAGCTGGCCAAACTGTTCCTGCAATCTATGTATTGACGAAAACAGGTAATGCCTTTGTGCTTGATCGCCGTAATGGTCAACCGATTGTTCCTGTAACTGAGAAACCAGTTCCACAAACAGTTAAACGTGGACCACAAACTAAAGGTGAGTTCTATTCAAAAACTCAGCCATTCTCTGACTTGAACTTGGCGCCACAAGATAAATTGACTGATAAAGACATGTGGGGTGCCACTATGCTTGATCAGCTCATGTGTCGTGTATCGTTCAAACGTCTAAATTACGATGGCATTTATACGCCACCATCTGAAAACGGTACTTTAGTTTTCCCTGGTAACTTAGGTGTATTTGAATGGGGTGGTATGTCAGTTAACCCTGATCGTCAGGTTGCTGTAATGAACCCTATTGGTTTGCCATTCGTCAGTCGTTTAATTCCTGCTGATCCAAACCGTGCACAAACTGCAAAAGGTGCGGGAACTGAGCAGGGCGTACAACCGATGTACGGCGTACCTTATGGTGTAGAAATTAGCGCATTCTTATCTCCGCTTGGTTTACCTTGTAAACAACCGGCTTGGGGCTATGTAGCTGGCGTTGATTTGAAAACTCATGAAGTGGTATGGAAAAAACGTATTGGTACAATTCGTGACAGCTTGCCGAACTTGTTCCAGTTACCAGCTGTGAAAATTGGTGTGCCTGGTTTAGGTGGTTCAATTTCTACTGCCGGTAATGTCATGTTTGTTGGTGCAACTCAAGATAATTACTTACGTGCGTTTAACGTTACTAACGGTAAGAAACTTTGGGAAGCGCGTTTACCAGCAGGTGGACAAGCAACACCAATGACTTATGAAATCAATGGTAAGCAATATGTGGTAATCATGGCTGGTGGTCATGGTTCATTTGGTACGAAAATGGGCGACTATTTAGTGGCTTATGCCTTACCAGATAACAAATAAAAAGCTTTTATAGAAAGGGCCTGGATTTATCCGGGCTTTTTTTATGTCGATTTATATTAAAGCTTATCAATAAAACCGTTATTAAATATGCAAAAAAAGCATTTTATTGATGAATAAAAGCTCGCTATGCTATCCGCCTTAATAATGAATCTACTAGCCATACGCCATGTATTTATATACCGATTTCGACCAGCAGCTGGTTAATGAACGAGTTGCTCAGTTCCGTGATCAAACAGAACGCTATTTAGCTGGCAAACTTTCTGAAGATGAATATCGTCCATTACGTTTGCAAAATGGTTTATATGTGCAACGTTATGCGCCTATGCTGCGTATTGCTGTGCCGTATGGCTTAATGAATTCTAAACAATTACGTAAAGTTGCTGAAGTTTCAACTGCTTATGACCGTGGTTATGCACATGTATCTACACGTCAAAACATTCAGTTAAACTGGCCTGCACTTGAAGATGTGCCAGACATTTTGGCGGAACTTGCAACTGTACAAATGCATGCCATTCAAACCAGTGGTAACTGTATTCGTAATACGACAACTGACCAATATGCAGGTGTAGTTGCTGGTGAAATTGCAGATCCACGTCCAACATGTGAATTGATTCGTCAGTGGAGTACATTCCACCCAGAATTTGCATTTTTGCCACGTAAGTTCAAAATCGCTGTTTCTGCACTTGAAGAAAAAGATCGTGCGGCGACTGCATTCCACGATATTGGTGTTTATATCGTGCGTAATGAAGCAGGCGAGATCGGCTACAAAATTATGGCTGGGGGGGGGTTAGGCCGTACCCCAATCATCGGTAGCGTTATCCGTGAGTTTTTACCACGTGAAGACTTAATCGCTTACTTAGAAGCGGTTTTACGTGTTTATAACTTGCATGGTCGTCGTGATAACAAATATAAAGCGCGTATCAAGATTCTAGTTAAAGCATTAACACCTGAAGTATTTGCACAGAAAGTTGAAGCTGAATTTGAACATACACGTGAAGCACTGAAAATTCAGCCAGAAATCTTGAAAAAACTGGATGAAGAATTCACACCGTTTGATTATCAAGATTTAGAAGATGAAGATTTCACAGCTTTATTTGCTGAGCATCCAAAATTCAAACAATGGTTCAATATCAACACGCATGCGCATAAAGTGAAGGGCTATCGTATTGTTACGATTTCTCTAAAACGCGCAGGTATTGCGCCAGGTGATATGACCACCGAAGAAATGAATTTTATTGCAGATCTTGCTGATAAATATACGTTTGGTGAACTTCGCACGACTCACGAACAAAACATTGCTTTGGCGGATGTACCTCAAAAAGATTTGTTCGATGTATGGCAAGCGCTTGAACAACAAAATATGGCGCGTGCACATATCGGCTTTATTACCGATATCATTAGTTGCCCAGGCGGTGATTTCTGTTCACTTGCAAATGCGAAATCAATTCCAATTGCTGAAGCAATTACACGTCGTTTTGATGACTTAGACAAAGTTTATGATCTTGGTCATTTAGACCTAAATATTTCTGGTTGTATGAATGCTTGTGGTCACCACCATGTAGGTAACATCGGTATTTTAGGTGTAGATAAGAAAGGCGCTGAGTTCTATCAAATTACATTAGGTGGTAATTCAGACCATGATGCATCAATCGGTGACATCTTAGGGCCATCTTTTGCAGCAGATGCTGTGCCTGATGTTATTGAAGAAGTATTGAATACTTATCTTGATTTGCGTACTGAAGGTGAGCGTTTTGTTGATACATATCGCCGTGTAGGAATTCAACCATTTAAGGAGCGTGCATATGCTTAATACAGCTCTACCAGTGCTTTATAAAGATGGCACGATTGCAGATAATACTTATCAAATCATTGCTGAAGATGGTGTTATTCCCCAAGGTGATGTTGTGGTCACAACAGCTCAACTCGATCAATTAGCTAACGTTCAAGGCAAAAAAGCTTTGTATGTGACCATAAATGATTCACCTGAAGAGCACACATTTCCATTAAGTGAACTTGATGCAATTTTCATTGAGTTTGCAGGTTTTGGTGATGGTCGTGGTTATTCATTTGCTGCACTATTGCGTCGTCAAGGTTTCCAAGGCGAATTGCGTGCAACTGGTGATGTGTTTAAGGATGTTCTAAATTACTTAAAACGTTCAGGTTTTGATAGTTTTGTGATTAAAGAAGGTAAAGATGTGCAAGAAGCGGCAGCTGGTTTGCAAGACTTTACCAATCCGTACCAAGCTTCAACAGCCGTACCGCAAGCAAGTTATCAAACTGGTGCTTAAATAGTTTTTAAATATAAAGGCTGAACTCAGGTTCAGCTTTTTTTATGAATAATTTTTAAATGACTCAACTGAAGAACAACAATGTTAGGTTTAATTTCAAAAATAAATCTTGGTGCTTGGTGGCTACTTTTTGCTATTGCGACAGATGTACTTTCAACATTTTATTCTGCTAAGGGGAATGGCTTAGTCAATAAAACAGCTCAGGGTATTGCTCTGGTTTTGTATATTATTTCTTTTGCATGCGCTGCTATTGCTTTGAAATATATGCAAGCTGGAATCTTATATGTGCTTTGGTCTGGGATAGGTGTATTAGCAACAGCTTTTTTGGCAAAGATTTTTCTTGGTCAGAATATCGATGTGGCAGGATGGGTGGGAATTGGTTTTATTACTGTAGGTTTAATGATTATTGCACAATATTCCAATATCGATGTTTAAAGCCCTTATAGAAATAGTGGGTATCTCTATAAGGGCTAAATATTGAACATATTAGGTATCAAGCTGGCAGTTAACCATCCACTTTATACCGAACTGATCGGTAAAAGCGCCGTACAATGCGCCCCAGAACGTTTTTTCTAAAGGCATTTCAATTTGACCATTAACAGATAAGGCATCAAAAAGTTGTTTTGCTTTTTCTTGCTCATCTTTTTCAAGGTTGATCGAGATGTAGTGATTATTTCCTTGGGTAAAAACGCTGTTAGGGGCACAAAACTGATCATTTGTATCTGAGGCCATAAGCACAGTGTACTCATTAATCGGTAAAGAAACATGTAGAACCAGATTTTTGTCGGCTTCCGATAACGTCACACCTTCAGGCGCTGGCATATCACCATAACGGCTTAACATACCGAATTCACCACCAAATACTGATTTATAAAAGTTAAAGGCTTGTTCTGCTTGACCTTGGAAATTGAGATAGTGATTGAGTTGCATTGTTATTGTCCATTGTTGTTTTCGTTTAAAGGAATAAGTTAAAACTTAAAAGTGATTTTGTGGGTCATTTTTTGTAGTTTTTTCATAAAAAATCCCACCGAAGTGGGATTTTAAAATAATGAATTTGGATTAAATGAGTTCAATTGCAACTGCTGTTGCCTCACCACCACCAATACAGAGTGCAGCAATACCTTTTTTACCGCCAGTACGTTTCAGTGCATGAATAAGTGTAAGAATAATACGAGAGCCCGTAGAACCTACAGGGTGACCTAGTGCACAAGCACCACCATTGATATTTACTTTCTCTGCATCAAGTTTGAAATCATCAATTGGGCACATGGTAACCATAGCAAACGCTTCGTTAATTTCCCACAGGTCAACATCTTGCGCATTCCAGCCCGCTTTTTTAAGCACTTTTTCGATAGCACCAACTGGAGCGATCGTAAATTCTGAAGGATGCTGAGAGTTTGAAGCTGTCGCGATAATTTTCGCAAGTGGTTGTAAACCGCGCTTTGCTGCAGCTTCACTTGAAGTTAATACTAATGCAGACGCACCATCTGAAATAGAACTTGCATTCGCTGCGGTAATTGTACCGTCTTTTGCAAAAGCTGGTTTGAGTGAAGGAATCTTGTCAATCTTGGCATTTAAAGGTTGTTCATCCTGATCAACAACGACATCACCTTTACGACTAGGTACGGTAACTGGAACGATTTCGTCTTTGAAATAACCTTCAGTAATTGCTGTTTGAGCACGTTTTAAAGAGCGAATCGCAAAGTCATCCATTTGCTCACGTGTGTAGCCACGAGTATTTGCCATATCTTGAGCAAAAGAACCCATTAAACGGCCGGTTTCTGCATCTTCAAGCCCGTCAAAGAACATATGATCTTTAATTTCACCATGGCCCATGCGGTAGCCAGCTCGTGCTTTTGGTAAAACATAAGGTGCATTTGTCATAGACTCCATACCACCAGCAACAACAACTTCAGCACTACCTGCTTTAATCATATCAGCGGCTTGCATAACAGCTTTCATGCCAGAACCACAAAGCTTGTTAATTGTTACTGCACCTGTAGAGTCTGGTAAGCCAGCTTTACGCATCGCTTGACGTGCTGGACCTTGCTTTAGCCCAGCAGGCAGTACACAACCCATAATAACTTCTTCGACATCAGTAGGCTGTAAACCTGCTCGTGCGATTGCTTCTTTAATCGTTACCGCACCCAATTCAGGCGCTGTAAGTCCTGATAGTGATCCTTGAAAACCACCCATGGCAGTACGAGCACCATTTACAATTACGATGTCAGTCATTGTTGTAATCTCCGATTGTTCTTAATCTCAAAATAACAAATGTTTAAAACCTAGGCAGTATATTGCAAAAATCAAAGAGAGATATCTTCTGCATTAGACTGTAGAGTTCTAACAATTTTTAAGGTCTTCTAAACGGGTGTGTCCCATTTTGCTGAGAATTAATTTAAAGTTTTTAAGCTGGTTATAAGAACAGTAAGTAAAAGTGCCGTTAGATTCGCGTGGGAGTCCTGTGTCGCCCTGAAATACAATACTATTTAGTTTTTTTCCAAACTTTTGAAATTTTAAAGAACCGTAGCGATGAGCAAGTTCAACATTAGTTAATACTTCTTCATTGTTTTCTCTTTGTAGATTCTGATTCGTGTCTACAAAGCTTATAAGACTTGTATCCCAGTTACTATTACATGTAGACAAATCAACACTTGGGCAAAGTACGACACTCTTATGTCGTAGAATTGCGTCGTATTTGGCTTTTTGTATATGAATTGTGAGTAGTCGAGACGAATTTTTTAATTCTACAGAAGCCATAAATTGATGATATAAAGGAAGCGCTATAGTGGCCATGATCATAAGAATTGCGAGCGTTATAGTGAGTTCCAACAACGTAAAACCGGGAGTTTTAAACATTAAAATTCCTTAATATATAAAGAAATATTTTGATTTTATGCTTTCTATCAATGATTTATAATGATTTTTATAGTGAGGAAACACAAAATTAAATAAAGGTTATCAGGATGCTAGAATACTGGTAAAATCACCGTAAGCGAAAGAAAGAAGTTGTTCATATTTGCTAGTTGAGTGAAAAATTACCGAATTACAACGGAAATTGTAAGTAATTTTGTCAATAATTTACTTGATTAAAATTATCAAGCACTTGGAAAGTCTATCAAGTGTTTGTATGATTCAAATGTGAATAGCTTAAAAATAATACTGGGGTGAAAATATCTCAGGGGCCAATAAATTTAGGCTGAGCTTGAACAACAATTGTTATCTCTGGAGGATATCCATGAAATTGAGTCGTATTGCACTTGCTACTATGCTTGTTGCTGCTCCATTAGCTGCTGCTAATGCTGGCGTAACAGTTACTCCATTATTGCTTGGTTACACTTTCCAAGACAGCCAACACAACAATGGCGGTAAAGATGGTAACTTAACTAACGGACCTGAGTTACAAGACGATTTATTCGTTGGTGCAGCTCTTGGTATCGAGTTAACACCATGGTTAGGTTTCGAAGCTGAATATAACCAAGTTAAAGGCGACGTAGACGGCGCTGCTGCTGGTGCTGAATATAAACAAAAACAAATCAACGGTAACTTCTATGTTACTTCTGATTTAATCACTAAAAACTACGACAGCAAAATCAAGCCATACGTATTGTTAGGTGCTGGTCACTACAAGTATGACTTTGATGGCGTAAACCGTGGTACACGTGGTAACTCAGAAGAAGGTACTTTAGGTAATGCGGGTGTTGGTGCTTTCTGGCGCTTAAACGATGCTTTATCTCTTCGTACAGAAGCTCGTGCTACTTATAACGCTGATGAAGAGTTCTGGAACTATACAGCTCTTGCTGGTTTGAACGTAGTTCTTGGTGGTCACTTGAAGCCTGCTGCTCCTGTAGTAGAAGTTGCTCCAGTTGAACCAACTCCAGTTGCTCCACAACCACAAGAGTTAACTGAAGACCTTAACATGGAACTTCGTGTGTTCTTTGATACTAACAAATCAAACATCAAAGACCAATACAAGCCAGAAATCGCTAAAGTTGCTGAGAAGTTAACTGAATACCCTAACGCTACTGCACGTATCGAAGGTCACACAGATAACACTGGTCCACGTAAGTTGAACGAACGTTTATCTTTAGCTCGTGCTAACTCTGTTAAATCAGCTCTTGTAAACGAATACAACGTTGATGCATCTCGTTTGTCTACTCAAGGTTTCGCTTGGGATCAACCGATTGCTGACAACAAAACTAAAGAAGGTCGTGCTATGAACCGTCGTGTATTCGCGACAATCACTGGTAGCCGTACTGTAGTTGTTCAACCTGGTCAAGAAGCGGCAGCTCCTGCAGCAGCTCAATAATTTGAGTTCTTGAACAGTAAAAAAGCGACTCGTTAGAGTCGCTTTTTTTATGGCGATTTTTAAAATATTTAGTCATTTCTGTGTCTCCTTAATAATGGCTTTCGATCTTGGTTTAAATTAGTTACCAATTACCTTTCTTCAATTGCTGTTTAGTGTCTTGTCTATCTCTGCGATGTTGAGCACGAGGTTTTTCCGTTTCGTGCATACCACCTTTGTGAAGTAAAGGGGATAGAGCTACTTGATTACGGACTTTGATCTTTGGCATTTCTTTAATTTTCATGCTTTAACCTTTAATACATAAAACTTGTTTTAGAGTATGAACGACTTCAATGAGGTCTGACTGATTCGCCATGACTTCATCAATGTCTTTATAGGCGCTTGGAATTTCATCGACAACGCCACTGTCTTTACGGCATTCAATGCCTTGGGTTTGTTCAATAAGATCTTGCTGATTAAAAAGAACTTTTGCTTTACTTCTGCTCATCTTACGCCCAGCCCCATGAGAACAAGAACAAAATGATTCAGGATTTGCTTTGCCTTTAACAATATAAGATCGTGCGCCCATTGAACCTGGAATAATACCTAGCTCATCTAAGCCTGCTCTAATTGCACCTTTTCGGGTAATCAATAGATTTTCGCCAAAATGTGTTTCACGGCTTACATAATTATGATGACAATTAATCGCTTCTTTTGTCATTTGAAAAGAAGGTAGAAGAGGTCGAATTGCTTCTAAGACTAATCGCATCATTTCTTTTCGATTTTCAAAAGCATATTCTTGTGCCCATTCCACAGCTTCTACATAATCATCAAAACTTTTTGAGCCTTCAGCAAAATAACTTAAGTCTTTATCTGGAACATGGCCAAAGCGATGTTGAGCTTCTTTTTTGGCTAACTCAATAAAATAAGTGCCAATAATATTGCCAAGCCCTCTGCTGCCAGAATGTAGCATCACCCAGACATCTTGATTCTCATCAATACATAACTCTATAAAGTGGTTACCACCACCTAAAGTCCCAAGTTGCTTTTGCCATGTTGCATCAAATTGTCGAAGCATACGAACAAGGCCAGGATGCTTTTTGATAATTGGCTCTAAGCGTTTTTCAAGTGGAATAATGCTGGAAGCCTTTGCCTTAACCTGTTTATGTAAAGCAAAGCCAACCGGGACTTTGCGTTCGATCGCATCACGCAAACGACTTAAGTTATCAGGTAATTGTGAAGCCTTTGAACTCAAGCGAATTGCATTCATTCCACATCCAATGTCAACTCC
Source organism: Acinetobacter sp. 826659 (assembly GCF_000588515.1). Classification (NCBI taxonomy): domain Bacteria; kingdom Pseudomonadati; phylum Pseudomonadota; class Gammaproteobacteria; order Moraxellales; family Moraxellaceae; genus Acinetobacter; species Acinetobacter sp. 826659. The sequence continues at coordinate 110,332 of NZ_JFYD01000007.1, forward strand.
TACAGCAGCAGGAATAATGGCGTGTTTAGTGGGAATAACACTACCTACAGTAGCACCTTTGCCCACATGCACATCAGGCATAACTGCAATATGAGAATAGATGAATTGCAGCTGAGCCATTTTTTTGAGTTGTTCGATGCTTTCACTATCTATGTCTTGAGTGAAAATTTTAACAGGGACACCATAGAGTGCCTCCTTGTTTAATATTTTTTGTATGCTCATAATTTTTCTCTTATTTTTGTCCGAGCAGGCATAAAAAAACCTAGCGAATGCTAGGTTCTAAATTTAAGCATTCGGACAAGTGGTGTGAATTTGTACACTTGTCCGTGAGCTGACATCGTGCCAAATTATTTAATCTGTTTTACCTTGTACTAATGGTAATGGCATGATGTCCTCCTTATTTAAAAGTGCCGTTGAAAATCTGAACGGCATTTTACGCTCTTTTAATCAAAGATCAAGTTTTTGATCTTTGATTTACTTTAATGACCAGTTTTAATCTTGCTCAGGTTTGACGTTCATTTGATCGTAAGAGATCAGTTTGGTTTTATTTTTCCACTTATAACCTAACCAAATGATCAAGAACAGTGGCAAGCTAATATAAGTTGAAAGTAAGCCTAACCAATCAATTTTTCCACCTAAAATGGCTTGGTAGTTCTGCCCTAAAATAATGATTGAACAGAGAATAAATGCAAACCAAGGTGCAAATGGGAAAAATTTGGCACGATATGCTAAATCTTCTAATTTATAGCCTTGAGCAATGTATCCTTTACGGAACCGATAGTGTGAAATCGCGATTCCTAACCAAACAATAAAACCGCACATACCCGACATATTGAGTAGCCAGTTAAATACTTGTTTTTCACCAATAAATGTTGTTAAGAAACAGAATGCAGCAATAAAAGTCGTTGCATATAGCGCGTTCATTGGAACGCCACGACCATCGAGTTTTGCAAACCACTTTGGTGCACGGCCTTCTTGAGCCATTTTAAACAACATACGAGTTGAGGAATACATGCCTGAATTACCTGCTGATAAAATAGCAGTAAGAATGACGGCATTCATTAAACTCGCAGCAAAAGCAAAACCTACTCTTTCATAAAGCAATGTAAATGGAGATAGTGCGATATCTTCAGTGGCAGCTGCTTGTAGTAAATTCGGGTCATCATAGGCAATCAGAGTGCCGATAATGAAAATACATAGGATATAGAATAATAAGATTCGCCAGAAAATCTGTTTGATTGCAAGTGGAATTGTCTTCTTTGGATCTTTTGATTCGCCAGCAGCAACCCCAACCATTTCCGTGCCTTGGAAAGAGAATCCGGCAATCATTGCTACACCAATCATGGCTTGTAAACCGCCTACAAAAGGGGCCTCTTTGTAAGTCCAGTTTCCGAAAGTTGCAACACCTGGAGTTAGCATAATCTTGATGATCATGGCTAAGCCAATAATAATGAATGCAACAATAGCAATCACTTTTACCATCGAAAACCAGAATTCGCTTTCCCCAAATCCCTTTACTGTCATTGCGTTAATCATAAAAATAACAATAAGGAACAGGGCACTCCAATAGAACCCTGGAATATCAGGGAACCAGAACTTCATAATAAACTGAACCGCAACAAGCTCGAATGCAACTGTGATTGCCCAGTTATACCAATAGTTCCAGCCTAGAGCGAAACCAAAGCCTTCTTCGACATAACGACTGCCGTAAGTAAAAAAGGCACCGGATGTTGGTGTATGAGTTGCAAGCTCACCTAAGCTGGTCATTAAGAAGTAAATCATAATGCCAATGAGTGAGTAGGCGAGTAGCGCTCCACCAGGGCCAGCGTTTGCAATGGTTGATCCAGAAGCAAGGAAGAGGCCTGTACCAATGGAACCACCAATGGCGATCATATTCAGATGACGAGCCCCTAGCTTACGCTGGAGTTTTTCAGGAGCATGTGTTTCGCTCATGGAGATTCCTTACATAGTTTGTTATGCACAGGCATATAACACCTTAAAGCCTTGATGATCAGTTTTAATCTGGCACTGACCAAAGTGCTTCTCAATTAAGATCGGATAGTTTAAAAAACGGTTTGCTACAATCCATAGCTCACCTGATGCCTTTAAATGTTTTTTAGCGTTTTGGCAGAGTCCTTCACTTGCATCATAGTTGGTATGAATACCTTGATGGAAAGGGGGATTACTGACAATGGCATCGAGTTCTGTTGGAGCGTCTGCAATACCTGTAACAGGCTGCAATCTCAACTGGTCTGAACCTATTCCATTTCGACTAAAAGTCATTTCCGTTGACCGTAAAGCGAAAGCATCAATATCTAGGGCATGAATAATATTACTTGAATTTATTTTTGCCAAATAGCAACTGATAATTCCAGCACCACACCCGAAGTCGGCAATTCTACCTGATTTCACCTGATTAAGATAAGGGAGTAAAACAGCAGTTCCGACATCTAGATGATTTTGGCTAAATACACCGGGAAGGGCACAAATCGTAAGCTCTTGTTCATTAACATGAACAGTGTAAGTTTTAAGCCAACTTTCGAGAGGTTTAATTTGTTCTGTTTTTTCAATCTTTAAGTGCCATAGCTGACAGTGGCGTGCACTATCGAGTTTAAGTACTTTGCCGAAGCTTTGTAGTTGTTTGGCAGCGCGTTCAACACCACCTTTTTTTTCACCTACTAAAAAAACAGACTGAGCAGTTTTAAGATTGCTCATTACGACATGCAATATGTAATTTAACAGTTCTTTAGATTTGGGAACAAAAATGACGGCTTGATCGAATTCTTGTAATGGAAACTCAACTGAGAAATGTGCATTTGTTCCACTATTTATAAAGCTCTGATAGTCAGCATGGTTCCATGTCCAGACTGAAGCATCAATATCCGCTGGTAATTGACTAACTAAGGCATCATTCGGTGCATTAATGAACAAGACTCTACCTTTTAAATAGTCTTGTTGTCTCAATACCACTTCACTTCTAGGATCCATGTACATCTCTCATGAAGAAGAATGCCCAGTGGAAACTGGGCAATAATCAAAATTAAAAAATAGTTATTTGTGTGTTTCAGGAAGTACAACATTTAAAATTAATGCTGCTATACCACCTGTCGCTACGCCAGAGCTAAAAATATTTTTAAATAATTCTGGTAGGTGTTCCAAAATTTGAGGAACTTGAGCAACCCCCAAACCTAATGCAAGTGAAATTGCGATAATTAAAAGTGCTCGGCGATCAAGGTGAATAGATGAGAGAATGTTAATGCCTGATGCAGCTACGGCACCGAACATTACCATCACAGCGCCACCTAATACCGCCTGTGGTACGGCTTGTATTACACCAGCTACTGCTGGAAATAAACCTAATAAAATAAGTAAAGCAGCAATCCAGATACCCACATAACGGCTAGCTACACCAGTGAGTTGAATTACACCATTATTTTGAGCAAAAACAGAACTAGGGAAAGTATTAAATAAGCCTGCGAGTAAAGAGTTTGCACCATTCACTAAAACACCGCCTTTAATGCGTTTCATCCATTCCGGACCATTAACGGGTTGGTTTGAAAGTTTACTGGTCGCAGTCACGTCACCAATCGCTTCTAAAGATGTGACTAAATAAATAAAAGCCATTGGAATGAATAAGCCCCAAGAAAAGCTTAAACCAAAGTGCATTGGTGTTGGAATCTGTACAAGAGGCGCATCTTTAATACCTGAGAAATCTAGGTAACCCATAAATCCTGCAAGAATGTAACCAATCACTAAAGCAATTAAAATGGCTGAACTTTTAATCCAAACCACCCGAATGCGGTTTAGCACAATAATAATAGCAAGTACGGTACATGACATAATAAGGTTGTCTGCACTTGCAAAAGTATGGTCTTGCATGGCTTGGTAGCCACCACCCATACTAATCAAGCCTTCCTTAATAAGCGTTAAGCCAATTAATAAAACAACAATACCAGTCACCAAAGGAGTAATTAATCTTTTTACCCATGGAAGAATTTGCGAAACACCCATTTCAATAAAGGAACCAGCAATGACTACACCAAAAATTGCAGCCATAACTTGGTTTACAGGAGTTCCTGCGGCAACCATTGCACTACCAATACCAATAATTGGACCAATAAAGTTAAAGCTAGTGCCTTGTACAATCAGAAGACCTGCACCAAACGGGCCGACTTTTTTACATTGAAGAAATGTAGCAATACCTGAAATCACCAAAGACATCGATAAAATCATGTTGGTTTCAGTGCGTGATACGCCTAAAGCTAAGCAAATTAAAAGCCCTGGTGTAACAATTGGTACAATAATCGCAAGCAAATGCTGGAAAGCTGCTAAAAAAGCGATCAGAGGTTTTGGTCGATCATCTAAGCCATAAACAAGGTCAAGATGGTCTTGAGAGTGTTGATTGGACATGGGTGTAGGTACGCCGCAATTTCGCAAATTGGCGCTATTCTAATCGAGATACCTATCTTTACAAAATGAAATACAGGCTATTGGAAATTTTTTTTGTCAATGTCAATAAACTGTCACTACTCAAGAGTAGTGTTTTTCTGTATAATTTGCCCTCAAATTTCAGGCGTTTCGAATTTTCATGTCAGATATCAAAAATCTCCGTAATATCGCAATTATTGCGCACGTCGACCACGGGAAAACCACACTTGTCGATAAACTACTTCAGCAATCTGGTGCTCTCGGTGAACGAGCAGGCGAGATTGAGCGTGTCATGGACTCAAATGCGCTTGAAAGTGAACGTGGTATTACCATTCTTGCAAAGAACACTTCTATTACTTGGTTAGATAAACGTACTGATACAACTTACCGTATCAACATCGTGGATACCCCGGGACACGCCGACTTCGGTGGTGAAGTAGAACGTGTTATGTCGATGGTTGACTGCGTATTACTTTTAGTTGACTCTCAAGAAGGCCCAATGCCACAAACTCGCTTTGTGACACAAAAAGCCTTTGCTCGTGGTTTAAAACCAATTGTTATTATCAACAAAGTTGACAAACCAAGTGCGCGTCCAGATTGGGTTATTGATCAAGTATTTGATTTATTTGATAACCTGGGCGCAACTGATGAGCAATTAGATTTCCCAATCGTTTATGCATCAGGTTTACGTGGTGTAGCGGGTCCTGCTCCAGAAGAGCTTGCAGAAGACATGACTCCGTTGTTTGAAACGATTGTAGACATCGTTGAACCACCAGCAGTTGATGTTGATGGTCCATTCCAAATGCAGATTTCATCACTTGACTATAACAGCTTCGTAGGTGTTATCGGTGTTGGTCGTATTCAACGTGGTTCAGTAAAATTAAATACTCCTGTTACTGTAATTGACAAAGAAGGCAATACACGTAACGGTCGTATCTTAAAAATCATGGGTTACCATGGTTTAGAGCGTATTGATGTTGAATCAGCATCTGCTGGTGATATCGTATGTATTACTGGTATCGACGCACTTAACATTTCTGACACGATTTGTGATCCGAAAAATGTTGAAGCATTACCAGCTTTATCTGTAGATGAACCTACAGTATCTATGACTTTCCAAGTAAACAACTCTCCGTTTGCTGGTAAAGAAGGTAAGTTCGTAACTTCACGTAATATTCGTGAACGTCTTGATCGCGAATTAATTCATAACGTAGCTTTACGTGTTGAAGACACTGACAGTCCAGACCGTTTTAAAGTATCTGGCCGTGGTGAACTTCATCTTTCAGTTTTAATTGAAAACATGCGTCGTGAAGGCTTCGAAATGGGCGTATCTCGTCCACAAGTAATCATCAAAGAAATTGATGGTGAAAGACAAGAGCCTTACGAAAACGTAACTTTTGACGTTGAAGAACAGCATCAAGGTGCTGTAATGGAACAAATGGGTCACCGTAAAGGCGAGATGACCAATATGGAAGTTGACGGTAAAGGCCGTATCCGTATTGAAGCAACTGTACCTTCACGTGGTTTGATTGGTTTCCGTTCTGAATTCTTGACCATGACTTCTGGTACAGGGATCATGACTTCAAGCTTCTCGCATTATGGTCCTGTTAAACAAGGTACTGTTGCGAAACGTCAAAACGGTGTATTGATCTCTATGGTTCAAGGTACTTGCTTGGGCTATGCATTGTTCAGTTTACAAGACCGTGGTCGTTTGTTCGCTAAACCACAGTTAGAAGTTTACGAAGGTATGATCGTGGGTATTAACTCTCGTTCAGACGATATGGTTGTAAACCCTACTAAAGCGAAACAATTAACTAACGTTCGTGCGTCTGGTACAGATGATGCTTTAACTTTAGTACCTGCAATTGAATATACGCTTGAACAAGCGCTTGAATTCATTGAAGATGATGAGTTAGTAGAAGTAACACCTAAATCAATCCGTATCCGTAAGCGTTATTTGACTGAAAATGAACGTAAACGTAACCGTGATAAATAATTTTTCTTAAATGAAAAAGAAAAAACCGCTAAATTAATTTAGCGGTTTTTTTTAATCGTTATATCTGAAATTAAAGTGGGCTTAAAACCATATTTTTGTTGTAAGAGAATATGTTGTTAAAGTGTGAAATAACTTTCTTTTTTTGATAAAAATATTAAATTATCAATATCATGGCGAGTACTATCTAATTCGATAAGATGCCAATGAAAAAGAAAAATATGACGTGTTTCGGCCCCCCGACATCTGGAGATGTTTAGATGAGTATTATTCAAGAATTTAAAGAATTTGCTATTAAAGGCAATATGATGGATTTAGCCATTGGTGTGATTATTGGTGGTGCTTTTGGCAAAATCGTGGACTCTTTAGTAAAAGATATTATCATGCCACTTATCAGTGTGATTACTGGTGGTGGTGTTGATTTTTCACAAAAATTCATTGTATTAGGTGCAAACCCTAACAATTTACAATCTTTAGATGCTTTGCAAAAAGCAGGTGTTAATGTCTTAACTTATGGTAATTTCCTCACCATTTTAATTAACTTCATTATTTTGGCTTGGGTTGTGTTCTTAATGGTGAAATTATTAAATAGACTTCGCCGTGATAAAAATGAACCAGAAGCTCCAGCTGCAACTCCTGAAGATATTCAATTATTACGTGAAATTCGTGATGAGTTGAAAAAGCAAGCTTAATAAGATTTGAAATAAAAACGGTACCTTGAGTGCCGTTTTTTATTACTTCATATTTTATATTGGAATCAAGATATTGATAAAATTGCAAGATCGCAGATCAGACCAACTATGAATATTGAAAAAGGGATAGATGAATGAATCAGCTTTTTGTGTATGGAACATTATGTCCAAATAAAGCAAATGCTCATATTCTCGAACAGATTGGAGGGACGTGGACCAAAGCTTCGGTAAGAGGAATCATACATATTTTAGATTGGGGACCAGATCAAGGCTTAAAAGCAATTGTGTTAGATCCTCAGGCGGAGTGGGTAGAAGGTTATCTATTTAGCACAGAAAAACTTGCTGAAAACTGGCAGATGCTTGATGATTTTGAAGGCTTTCAATATGAACGAGTTATAGTAGATGTAATGCTTGAATCAGGGGAAACTGTTAAAGCTTGGACATATCAAATGAATGCCCATGCTAAAAATATTTAAATACAAAAGCTGACTTCACGAACTCAATTTTTCTCTTTTAGATCTAATTTAAAAAATAATATATAGAGGCTCTTGTTTGAGCCTTTTCAAATCACACATAGTCTTCGTTTTCTTTCTATTAATCATTAGTCCTTTTATCCAACCTTGCTTGGAATATAAGTGAGTATGGAAAACTCACACTTAAAAAGGAATTTTAAATGAAGAAGTCTCCTTGGATTATTGGAACTACGTTTTATGCCATTTCTCAAATTACTTTTGCTACTGAAATGGGAGGATATGTACGTACAGGTATGGGAGTTACAGAGAGCGGGGGGGTACAAGAATGTTTTCAGCTCACTGGCGCACCTTCAAAATACCGTCTTGGAAATGAATGTGAACAATATGCAGAGCTATTTGCTAAACAAAGTCTACTAAAACTGAATGATAATTCTGAGATTATTATCAATGGAATGCTTCAATTTTATAACCAGTATGGTCAAAGTTTAAGTTTTAGTGGTGACGATGGCTATACGCGCTTAAATCAGATCTATCTAGATTGGAAAAATATTTCTTATTTAAATGGAGCAAATCTTTGGTTAGGCAGAAGGTTTTATAATCGAAATGATATTCACATGTCTGATTTATTCTATTGGAACCAAACCGGAACAGGGTTCGGGATCGATAATTATAAAATTAATGATCTGTCATTAAGCTATGTTTTCTCTAGAAAAGATAATGTATTTCAGAAAAAATATATTAATAGACATGACTTTACCATAAAAGACATTCAGCTAAATGGTACAAATAAACTCAATACAGGCTTATCTATTATTGATGCAGATCATACAGGTTGGGCCTTAACATTGCAGAATATAACTTCCGATGTCTTAAATGGTAAGAATACAGTTGCTTTGCAATATGGCGAAGGAGCAGGTATGGGGCTAAGTTATACTGGCAACCCTGAGTTGGACCGAGATAATTCTTCTTTAAGATTCATTGAAGTTTTAGATTGGGAATCTGAAAATAAAGTTTTCAATGGACAGGCTCAATTTATATATCAAAAAGATAAATTTAAGAATCAGAATGATAATGAATGGTTTTCGATAGGCTCCCGAATAGCTTATGTTGTACAAGACCATTTTAAAATATCGACCGAAATTGGCTATGACCGGATAGATAGCAATGATCAAAATCGAAGTCTAACAAAATTGACTATTGCACCAACTTGGTCACTAAAAGGAACAGGATATTACGACAGACCTGAACTTCGGTTGTATTACACATATGCTTTTTGGAACAAGGATGAACAGAATTTGAGAGATCGTTTATATCCTGATAGTGATTTTTATAACACAGGACATGGGTCAAATTTTGGCATGCAACTAGAATATTGGTGGTAAATTTAAAAAATAAAAGAGGTTGGTAATGGCCTCTTTTATTGAGTAACTGGGCTATTGTTTATGAATTTAAATTAACTTGTGAGGGGGCTTATCTTAAGCTACCCATTCTGAATTTAACTTCTAAAAGATGATAGCCAAACTGACTTTTGATCGGACCTTGTAACACACGTTCAGCAGCTGTAAAAACAACTTTGTCAATGACAGGCACCAATTGCCCTTTTTTGACTTCACCAAGTTCACCACCACGTTTTGCCGAATTACAGGTAGAGTATTGCTTGGCAAGTTTGGCAAAGTCAGCGCCACTTTGTAGCTTCTTTTTTAGCTGCTCAGCTAAGTCTTTATCTTTGACTAAAATATGTCGGACAATTGCTGTTTGCATGTTGTCTTTCTCCAAAAAATTAAGGCTTTCTCAGCTTTTTAAGTGGTTGGCACTGTGGGCAAAATACACTGGCACGCTGACCGAGTTTTAAGTTTTCTAATGTGGTTTCACAGTTAACACACATTTCTCCAGCACGACCGTAAGCAAGAAGTGTTTGCTGGAAATAACCATTTTCACCCATTGCATTGCTGTAGTCTCGTAATGTAGAGCCACCTAAATCAATTGCCGATTTCAAAATTCGTTTAATCTCGACAACGAGTTTTTCAATTTGTTGCATAGTCAAATCGCCAGCAGGCTGAGCTGGGTGAATACCAACATTAAACAAACTTTCAGTTGCATAAATATTGCCTACACCGACGACTACATGATTATCCATGAGTGCAATTTTTATGCCGACAGATTTATTTTTGAGTTTTGAAGCTAAATATTCCGCATCAAAGTCAGTACTTAAAGGTTCAGGCCCTAAAGTATCTATGAGTTTGCCTTGAGTCTCGGGATTAAGCCAAAGAATACAACCAAAACGGCGAGGGTCATGGTAACGTAATTGCTGATCTTCAAATTGAATAATCAGATGGTCATGCTTTCTCAGTTCGTCATTTGGCTCGGTTAGACGAAAGCTTCCTGACATGCCTAAATGCCAAAGCATTTGATCTTGTTCAAACTCTGCCAAAATATATTTTGAACGTCGGTTTAACCCAATGAGACGTTGCCCAACAAGTTTCTGAACATCATCTGGTATAGGCCAGCGTAAGCTAGGATTGCGTACTTCAACACTTAGAACTTTTTGATTCAATAATGGAAATAAACTGGTTTTGGTGGTTTCGACTTCGGGTAACTCAGGCATGCCAACTCGCAGAATTAACAGATATACTGGATTAATCAAGTATAACGTGTGGTATGTAATATTTCAGAGATTACTATGTCAGATATTTTACCATTAAGCTGGTTTCAACGAGAAACCTCAGAAGTAGCTTATGATTTAATCGGCTGTGTATTGTGTAAGCGACAACCTGATGGCCAAGTGATCCGCTGTACAATTAGTGAAACTGAAGCTTATTTGGGCGTTCGTGATAAAGCTTGCCATAGTTACAATGACAAACGCACCGCTCGAACAGAGGTAATGTATTGCCCTGGTGGCACAATTTACGTCTATTTAATTTATGGCATGTATGAAATGCTCAATCTCATTACTCAGACAGAAGGTGTGCCTGAAGGGGTAATGATTCGTTCTGCATTTTTAAATAGTGCTTCAACTAAAAAAGACTATAAGCTTTTAGCTGGACCCGGCAAATTGACACGCTATTTAGGGATTGATCGGACTTTAAAAGGACAAACCTTGGGAGAGGAATCTGGACTATGGGTTGAAGCGGCATCAACGCAACCAGAAGTAGTTCTAACGCCACGGATTGGAATTGATTATGCCGAAGAAGCAAAACATTGGCCTGAACGATATTGCTGGAAAGATCATCCATCTTTGAGTCGATAATTTTAATCTGGAAATCAGTTTTTAGATATCGAGGAAGAGTGTTCCAGATTTACAACAATGCAGATCGAATTCAATATCCAGACAAGACACCGCTTTTTGTTATCATAACTACAATATAAATAAAGGAAATAAGCATGTCCTTATTACGCTTAGACCGACTTCATTACTGTATTTTGATGAGTATGGGCTGTATTTCTAGCCCACTTGTTTGGGCAGAAGATTTAACACAAGACGTAACTGTATTGCCAACATTACATGTGGAAGCAACTCGTACAGATACAACCTATTTACAGACACCAGCTTCGGTTTTCCGGATAGATGCACCTCAAGTCGATACTTCTTCACAAGTAAATTTAACCGAAGTTGTGAAAGGTGTACCGAGTTTACAGATTCGTAATCGTGAAAATTATGCCCAAGATTTACAGCTCTCTATGCGTGGTTTTGGTGCACGTTCTACTTTTGGTGTCCGTGGTATTCGCCTTTATGTAGACGGTATTCCTGCAACAATGCCGGATGGACAAGGCCAAACGTCTAATATCGATTTAAGTAGTCTGGACCATGTTGAAGTTCTAACAGGACCTTTTTCTTCACTTTATGGAAACTCATCGGGTGGGACAATTTTAACTTCTACTAAAGAAGGGCAAGGCAAAGATTCAATTGAGCTGAGCTATTCGGGAGGCAGTCACGATAAAAGCCGAGCAGGACTTGTGCTACAAGGTGGAGCAAAGGGTGCGAATGAACCAAGCTATGTTATTAGTTCATCATACTTCGATACTGATGGTTACCGAGAACATAGCGGTGCAGAAAAAGTACTAAATAATGCAAAGCTCAGTTGGAATCTTGATGATGGTAGTAAAATCAACTGGGTAACCAACTATGTAAAAATTCATGCAGACGATCCGCAGGGTTTGAACCGTGATCAGTGGAATGCGAATCCTAAACAAGTTAATGATGCTGATAATACTTATAAGGTTCGTAAAGATATTGGGCAGACTCAAACGGGTGTAACGTGGTCTAAACCGATTAATGATAAAAATGAACTCTATGCCATGGCATATTTAGGCAATCGCCAAGTTACTCAATATCAATCTATTCCTAAATCAATACAAGAGGCTAATAATAATCAGGCTGGGGGGGGTATTGATTTTGAACGTAATTATTATGGTGCTGATTTCCGTTGGATTGGCAAAGAGTTACTTCCAAATACCACTGTAAGTGTTGGGGTTGCACTCGATGCAATGGATGAAGATCGTAAGGGTTTTGAAAACTTTAATACGCATGGTATTTATGGTGTCAAAGGTAAGTTACGCCGTGATGAAGATAATACTTTGTGGAATATCGATCCATATTTACAAGCTTCATGGCAGTTCTTACCAACATGGCGTTTAGATACGGGCGTACGCTATAGCAATGTTCACTATAAGTCGGAAGATCGCTATTTAAGCAATGGCGACGATAGTGGTAAGACTGATTATGATAAAGTTTTGCCTTCTGCTGCTTTAAGCTGGCAAATTTTACCTGAACTCATGGCCTATGTGAGTTATGCCAAGGGTTTTGAAACGCCAACTTTTACTGAAATGGCATATCGTCGAGATGGAGAAAGTGGTTTTAATTTTGATTTGACCTCATCCACAAGTGATACCTATGAAACAGGCTTAAAATCACAAAACCAATTAGGTGATTTTACTTTGGCAGTTTTTCAAACTAAAACCAAAGATGACATTGTTTCTGCCGGCAACTCAAATGGCCGATCAACGTTTCGTAATGCAGATAAAACCTTACGTGAAGGCGTAGAGTTTGCATGGAATAAAAAATTGTGGCGAGATTTAACTGCGACTGCTAGCTATACATATTTAGATGCAACTTTTGATGCTGATATTCCAGCTTATAGAGATATTGCTCAAATTCCATCGGGGAATGCCATTCCAGGAATAGCCAAAAACCAAGCTTATGCCTCTTTGGCTTGGCAGCCATCACACGGTATATATGGCGGTATAGATGTACAGTATATGGATAAAGTATACGTGAATGATACCAACAGTGACGCAGCGCCAAGCTACAGTGTAACCTCAGCTAATGTGGGTTATGCATGGGTAATGGGCGACTGGAAAGTGAATAGCTTTGCCCGTGTTGATAACCTATTTGATAAAAACTATGCAGGTTCAGTGATCGTAAATGATGTTAATAAGCGCTACTTTGAATCAGCAGATGGACGTAACTGGAGTGCAGGTTTACGTGTAATTAAGCAATTCTAGGAATTAAAAATGGCAAAATTATTTGAAACGGTTAACTTTGGTTCAATACAACTGGTCAATAGAATTGTAATTGCTCCGATGTGCCAATATTCGGCAACAGATGATGGTGAAATTACCTATTGGCATGAACAGCAATGGGCAAATTATGCATTGTCTGGTGCGGGCCTTTGTATTGTAGAAGCGACTGCTGTACAACCTGAAGGTCGGATTAGCTATGCTGACCTTGGGCTTTGGAATGATCAACAACGTGACAAAATTAAAACGTTGTTAGCTAAGGTTCATACACTTTCACCGATGCCATTTGGAATTCAGTTAGCACATGCAGGACGTAAAGCATCTACTGAAAAACCGTGGTTAGGTAAAGGTCAGATTGCAAAAGATCAGCCTCATGGTTGGCAAACGGTTGCTCCAAGTGGAAGTACCTTTTCAGTGCATGATGCTGCACCACATGCTTTGACTATTGCTGAGATTAAACAAGTTCAACAAGACTTTGCAGCAGCGGCAAAACGTGCTGTAGAAGCTGGATTTGAGTTGATTGAAGTTCATGCTGCGCATGGTTATTTACTACATCAATTCTTATCGCCAATTGCCAATCAGCGTACTGATGAATATGGTGGTTCTTTAGAAAACCGTATGCGTATGACCCTTGAGGTTCTTCAGGCAATTAAACTCGCTGTACCAGAAGGTTATCCTGTAGGTGTTAGGTTGTCTGCAACCGATTGGTTGGAGAGTATCGAGCATTGGGACCTTGAATCTACAGTGGGCTTATCAAAAGCTTTAGAGCAATTGGGCGCAGCCTATGTGCATGTGTCTAGTGGCGGTTTGCACGAGCATCAATCTATTACGATTGGGGCTGGTTACCAAGTTCCATTTGCTGAACAAGTTAAAAAGCATGTGTCTATTCCAGTCATTGCTGTAGGGCTAATTACTGAGCCAGAACATGCTGAACAAATTCTGGAAAACCAGCAAGCTGATGCTATTGGTCTTGCTCGTGCAATGTTATATGACCCAAGATGGCCTTGGCATGCAGCAGCGGCTTTAGGGGCAGAAGTTAAAATTGCGCCTCAGTATTTACGTTGCCAACCACATGGATTAAAGCAGCTTTTTAACTCTTTTTAATTGTATTGGGCAAAGTCATCTTTGCCCATTTTTCTTTCGCTAAGTGAGGACGGTCAGTGGTTTTTCAGGTTATTCTACCTATCTTGATATTGCTATTGATGGGCTATGTTTGTGTCCTCATCAAATTGGTAACACCTGAACAGATCAGGGCTCTTAGCGCATTCGTAATTAAAATTTCCTTACCAGCTTTTTTAATTCACTCATTGGCAAATAAAAACTTACAAGACATTTGGCACCCAGCTTATTTTCTTGCTTATGGTGGTGGGTCTTTAAGTTTATTTTTCTTGGCTTTTATTCTCTATCGAAAATATTTTAAAAATAGCTTAACCCATAGCGCCGTTATTTCGATGGGTGCATCTATGTCCAATACTGGATTTATGGGAACGGCGATTTTAACCATGTTGATAGGTAATCATGCTGCAATCTATATTTCTTTAACACTCATCATTGAGAATTTATTGATTGTGGCGCTGATGCTCATTTTGGCCGAAGCTGGTTTACATCAACAACAAAATCTTTTACCGCTTTTAAAACAGACATTTTTAAACTTACTCAAGAATCCTGTCATTATCGCTATTTTGGTTGGGATGGGATGCATTCTTTTAGATGTTAACCTTCCTGCGACGCTTGATCAGTCTTTAGAGTTACTTGGGCGTACAGCTTCGCCTTTGGCCTTGTTTGCAATTGGCGGAAGTTTAGTAGGTATTGGAATAACAACGGTAAATATAGAAAGTATTTTGTTGGCGACCTTTAAAGTTGTGCTAATGCCATCTGTTATTTTTGCACTTTTTTTAATAACTCCAAATGTAAGCCGTGAAATGCTTTACGCAGGAACATTAATCGCTGCTTTACCGATGCCGATTGCTTTCGGAATTTTTGGACAAGCCTATGGCTTAAATGAAAAGGCGTTAACACCGCTTATGATTAGTACAATTGTCGGTTTTATTGGGGTGAGCTGGCTGATTGCTCTGTGGTGGTAAAAGAAAAGCCCCATAAAGGGGCTAATCATTGATTATTTCTTTGGTGCTGGTTGTGCGGGAGCATTTGCAGCCTGTTTGCTCTTTTCTGCAATAATCTTATCAACTGAAGCTAACGATTCTTTAGCGTTAGGCACATTTTGATTGGCAAGTTCAGTAAAGATCTTTTTAGCTTGCGGTAAATTTTGCGGAATGATATTGCCATTCGCCATCATGGTTGCTAAAGCCATCGATGCAGGCGCATAGCCTTTTTGCGCAATTGACTGTAAAGCTTCGATACCTTGGCGTTTCATTAAAGGATTTTTATTTTCAACGCCTTGGCTAATGTCATAGAGTGCTTTAACCTGAATAGCAGGGTAGTTTCCTTTTCGAATTAAAGGCGCTAATTTTTGAAGGGCAATTTGATGTGACTGCGGTTTTTTCTGAGCAAATAAAATTGTCGCAATTTTCACAGTTGCATCATCAGAACCTTGAGCCGATGCCTTTTGAATATATTGACTGAATTTGTTGCTGTCTTTGGCAACCCCTAATTCACCAGTCTCATAAATTTGTGCAAGCGTGTAACTCGCTTGGGCATAACCCTTATTTGAAGCATCCTCATAATATTTAAGAGCTTTAGAAGAGTCTTTTGCTGTACCTTGGCCCATTTGAGTCATATAGCCTAAGTTATAGATAGCTTGGGCGTTACCTGATTGGGCTAAGCGTTGCATTTCCTGAAATGCAGCAGAATAATTTTTTGCTGCGTAGAGTTGTTCAGCTTGTTTGAAAACATCGGTTTTAGCAGCAGTCGCTGTGTTATCAGCTGCAAAAATTGATGCACTTGAAAGGGTGATTAGGCTTGCGATTAGTAATTTCTTCATTTCTTTTTAACCTTTTACTTCGTAGCTACATCATTCCATTGATGCATGAAAGAGTCTCAATTTCTCATCATAAATATTGATTGATGAAAGTAAACAGCCGATTTGTATATAAAGCACTGCACTTTGGGCAAATTGTGGAGAAAAAATACCCACTCACATTCATATAACGGAGTGGGTAATATTATTATTTTGCTGACTGAAGTAATGCTTCAATTTGTTTGGCATCACTTGGTACACCAGAGAGTCTTTGGCCATCTTGCAAGAACAGGGTAGGTGTTCCATCTATATTTAATTTTTGACCTAAAGCAATATTTTTCTGAATTGGGCTTGAGCAACTTTTGCTATTAGTCGGCAATTTGCGGTTAAGCATGTAGTTTGTCCAAGCTTCTGCTGGATTTTTTGAGCACCAGATTTGATTTGAAACTTTTTCAGCATTTGGATGCAAACTAGTAAGAGGATAAAGGAACACATATACCGTTACGTTATCCACACCAACCATATTTTGTTCTAGGCGCTGGCAATATGGGCAATCTGGGTCACTAAAGACATAGATCGTACGTTCGCCTTTACCTTTTACATATTTAATGGCCTGATTTAATGGCAAACTTTTAACGTCAATTTTGCCCAGTTCGGCAATACGTTCTTCAGTCATATTTTTTTGTTGTTTGATGTCGACTAAATTACCAACAAAAAAGTACTTCGCATCTTGATTAGTATAAACAATGCGGCCGCTTGTATACACTTCATAAATACCTTGCACAGGCGATTGATAAACACCTTTTACAGGCAAATCGGGATAATTCGTCTTAAGATTTTGTTCAAGTGTTTTAACATCAGCATGAGCAGAACCGAAAATAGCCAGACTCAACATGAGTGTAGCAAGTTTAGTTTTCATCTTTTTTCTCTTTAATTTCAACAGGGCTAATGATGGCATATAAAGCTTAAAAAATTGACGTTCTAATCTAATGAAATCATTAGTGTTTTGTATCTATAAAAAAGCCCACTAACTTAGCAGTGGGCAGTTCGAGCTAATAAAAATTATTATTGTGGTCTTGCAACGTCGCCACTTAAAGCTTCTGGCAACTCAAGAACTTGAAGCCCCAACTCTTGTAGAGCAGCAGGTTTCGCAACAACTAAAGCAAGATAGCCTTCATCATTTGCAATACTATTAACGACTTCAATATCGTTATTTAATTGAGTTGCTGAAGCAGGCGCTTCACCTGTACCTTGTACGAGATGTAACCAGTGTTTTGGTTTTGCTTTAAACCAAAGACGCGCCACAATTTCCTGACCTAGGTAACAACCTTTATCGTAATTGACGCCTTCACGTTGATGTAAACGTAATTCCTGTGGTTGGAATTCATGTTCAGTAGCCTGTGTAATCCAAGCTTGACCAGTCATAATGGCTTGTTTTTGCCATTCGGAAATATCAGTTTCAGCAGTAGTGAATTCAGTTTGGTGATCCACAACTTTTGGGAACACAGTGTCTTGTTCACTTAAAGTCATTTTTGAAAAGGCACCATACTTTTTAATATGCTTGGCAAACTCTTCGGCTTGATCTTGGGTAACTACAATTTCAAAACTTTCAGGATTAATCTTCTTTAGCCATAAGCCAAAGTGAATACGACCTTTAAGATCACAAATGGCTGTATAGCGAGTTGTATTTTCAGCTAAACGTTCAGTATCTACAGTAACTTGGCCTTGTAAAAACTTTTGTGCATCTACACCGTTTAAAGCATATGAGGAGAAAGCGAGCAGACTCATGATTAATCTCAAATTCAATATGTTTCTTTATGATTGCTGACTATTTTGCTCCATTTTTACTAAAAAATCAGCCATAGTTTTCGTAATTTGAGTTTGTCCTGAAGTTGGCTTTTTTGTTTAAAAAAACACCAAAAATATACGTTCGGATAAATCGGAAGGTTTAAGCTAATAGCCATAATTTCAATAATTTTAAGGAAATTAAAATAAGGAGAATATGATGGCAACAGGTACAGTGAAATTTCATCGCGTATTTAAAGCACCAGCCGAGCGAGTCTATCGTGCATTTTTAGATCCAGATGCTTTAGTCAAGTGGTTACCGCCCCACGGTTTTACTGCGAAAGTTCATAGTTTTGATGCAAATGTTGGTGGCTCATACAAAATGAGTTTTACCAATTTTTCAACAGGTTCAACCCATGCTTTTGGCGGAACATATGTGGAGTTAGTTCCAAATGAACTAATTCGCTACAACGATCAATTCGATGATCCAAATTTACCTGGGACTATGCAGGTTACTATTACATTAAAAAGCGTATTGGTAGGTACAGAAGTGCATATTACGCAAGAAGGAATACCGGAAGTTATTCCTGTAGAAGCTTGTTATTTAGGGTGGCAAGAATCCCTATCTTTGCTTACCTTATTGATTGAAGCTGAAATTCCAGATCAATAAAAAGTTATTTTTTAGAGTCACATAGAAAAGTGAGTAGATTTATTTCTACTCACTTTTTCTTTTTGAACTTTATTCAAAATGAATAAAATATAGAATAATTTTATAACTTCAAAATATAAACAATATGCAGAGAAAAACGATGGATATCCAAATTAAAAGAATTTATGAAACTGCTGAGCCCAGTGATGGAAAGCGAATTTTGGTTGACCGTTTATGGAGTAGGGGAATTAGTAAGGAAAATGCTCATTTGGATTTGTGGCTAAAAGAAATAGCACCCTCGACAGAACTTAGAAAATGGTTTCATGCTGCAACGCCAGATCATTGGCAAGAGTTTAAACAGCGCTATTTAAAAGAGCTTGAGACCAATCCAGCAGTTCAGGAGTTACAACAAATCGCATCAAGGAATACAGTCACACTTTTATATTCAGCCAAGGATGTTGAAAACAATCACGCAATTATTTTGAAGGAATATTTATTAAGTAAAAACTTAAAATGAATATATAAATTTTTTTTTGGTAAAAGTCTCTTATTTAAAACTTTAAAAAATGAGTCATATCTCGCATAATATACTTTTTGAGATTTTTTTCATGTCTTTGCCAAACTGCCCAAAATGCCAATCAGAATATACTTACCAAGATGGCGACTTATTGATTTGTCCTGAATGTTCACATGAGTGGAAAGAAGGAGAAGCATCAGCAACTGAAGAACAAGAAATTATTAAAGATGCAAATGGAAATGTCTTGGCAGATGGTGATAGCGTCACTGTAATTAAAGACTTAAAAATTAAAGGCTCTTCTTCAGTCGTTAAAGTAGGTACGAAGGTAAAAACGATTCGTTTAGTTCCAGATGCAAGTGATGGTCACAATATTGATTGTAAAATTGATGGTATTGGTCAGATGAAACTTAAATCTGAATTTGTAAAAAAAGCTTAAACTGTTAATTATTATTACATTTCAGCAGAGATATACGTTTATATCTCTGCTTTTTAAATTCCTAACATCATTATAATTTTATTACGAAAAAGTATAAAAAATGGACTGTTCAAGGAATATTTACGCCTTTATATTGTCATTCATAACAAATAACTTTCGTCCAGAATAATAACGAAAGTCATACCCACACCAACAAAAAAATGAGGTTTTTATGGCAGGATGGTACGAAATTTCACAGGCGAGTGATGGACAATACCGCTTTATTTTAAAGGCAGGAAATGGTGAGCCTATTTTAAATAGCGAGCTATATAAGGCAAAAGCCTCTGCTGTAAATGGTATTGAGTCAATTCAGAAAAACAGTGGTGATGACGCCCGATATGAGCGTTTAACTGCAAAGAATGGGAAACCTTATTTCAATTTAAAAGCTGCAAATCATCAAATTATTGGCACGAGTCAGTTCTATGCGAGTGAAGCTTCACGAGATAAAGGAATTGAGTCGGTTAAAAACAATGGTTCATCAACGACTGTTAAGGACTTAACGGTTCAGGCATAAAATTGAGTTAAAAAAAGCAGCTTCGAAAAGCTGCTTTTTATTTATGTATTTATTAACGCGCTAACTTAGCTAAAAGCTCTTCTTTAGTTAAATTGCTCGCTTCAGCATCGCGGCGGCCTTTATATTCAAAAGTACCCGCATCAAGACCTTTTTCACCAATCACAATACGGTGTGGAATACCCATTAATTCAAGGTCAGAGAATTTAACGCCTGGGCGTTCGTTACGATCATCAAGTAACACATCAAAACCTTGAGCTTGAAGTTCTGCATAGAGGGATTCTGCTGCTTCAAGAGTACGTGGTGATTTGTGCGCATTCATTGGAACAATTGCAATTTCAAATGGTGCAATGGCTTGAGGCCAGATAATACCTTTGTCATCGTAGTTTTGTTCAATTGCAGCTGCAACAACACGTGTTACACCAATACCGTAGCATCCCATAGTTACTGTAAATGGTTTGCCATCTTCACCTAGAACTTTACAGCCTAAAGCTTCAGAGTATTTAGTACCTAGCTGGAAAATATGGCCTACTTCGATACCACGTTTAATTTGTAGTGTGCCTTTGCCATCTGGAGATGGATCGCCTTCAACCACATTACGTAAGTCAAAAATTTCGCTAATTTGCGCATCACGTTCCCAGTTTACGCCAACCGCATGTTTGTCAGCTTCATTTGCACCAGCAACGAAGTCAGAAAGAACAGATGCAGCACGGTCAACAATTACAGTTAAGCCTTTTTCGACTAAACCTTGTGGACCTGTAAAGCCAGCAGTTAAACCAAATGCTTGAAGTTGTTCTTCAGTTGCAAAAGTAAGAGGCGCAGCAACTAAAGGATGCTTCTCAGCTTTAATCTCATTAAGTTCGTGGTCGCCACGTACAAATAGAGCAACGACAGGAACATTACCTTTTTCATCAGCAACGCCTTGAACCAATAAAGCTTTAACAGATTGCTTTGGATCAGCATTCAAGAATTGGCAAACATCATCAATCGTTTTTTGGTTTGGTGTTTCAACCAATTTAAATTCTTGCGTCGGTGCTGAGCGTTCACCAACCAAAACAGCCTCAGCCATTTCAACGTTTGCCGCATAATCAGATTCAGTTGAAAATGCGATGTCATCTTCACCACTTGCAGCCAATACGTGGAATTCGTGTGAAGCTGAACCACCAATAGAACCTGTATCTGCTTGTACTGGGCGGAAATCTAAACCTAAACGAGTGAAAATACGACTATAAGTGTCGTACATCACATCATAAGTTTCTTGTAATGACTCTTGAGTTGCATGGAAAGAATAAGCATCTTTCATGATGAACTCACGTGAACGCATTACACCAAAACGTGGTCGAATTTCATCACGGAATTTAGTTTGAATTTGATAGAAATTAACAGGAAGCTGCTTATAACTTTTTAATTCGTTACGCGCCATATCTGTAATAACTTCTTCATGCGTTGGCCCAAGTACAAATGGGTTCGTATGACGATCTTTAAAACGTAATAACTCAGGGCCATATTGTTCATATCGACCTGATTCTTCCCAAAGACTTGCGGGTTGAGTCACGGGCATGAATACTTCCATTGCGCCTGAACGGTTCATTTCTTCACGAACAATCGCATCTACTTTTTTAAGCACACGTGTTCCCATCGGCAGCCATGTATATAAACCAGATGCCAATTTACGAATCATCCCCGCACGTAACATGAGCTGGTGTGAAATCACTTCAGCATCATTTGGGGTTTCTCTCAACGTTGCAAATAAAAAGCGGCTTGCGCGCATGGAAAAAGTCCTAAAAGTTAAGCGTTATAAAAACGCAGATTATACGATAATCGCTGCATTATGACATGAATCGTCGTGTTTGACGCAGCATAAAGTTTTTCAAGTCATCCAGATAAGTGAAAATGACGGGTACAACCACAAGAGTCAACAGAGTAGAGGTTATCACACCACCAATAACCGCATGAGCCATTGGTGCGCTTTGCTCACCGCCTTCGCCTAGACCTAAAGCTAAGGGAACCATCCCCATCACCATAGCACTTGTGGTCATCAAAATTGGACGTAAACGGGTCTTACCAGCTTGTAAAATAGCGTCATAACGGCTCACACCCTGATCCATCGCTTTCTTAATAAAATCGATCAGCAATATCGCATTTTTAGTGACAAGCCCCATCAGCATGATAATACCAATAATCGAAAACAGATTTAGGGTGCTTTGGAACAAGAATAGGGCAAGAAAAACACCAATCAATGACAAAGGTAAAGAGGCCATAATTGCTGCTGGATGAATAAAGCTATTAAACTGAGAACCTAACACGATATAAATAAATACAATCGATAGGGTAATGGCTGTTAATGCGTATCCCGCAGATTCAGCCATATCGGCGTTTGCTCCTTGAGTATCGAATGTATAGCCCGCAGGTAACTTAAATGCCTTTTGCATTTTGTCGATGTCTTGACCAATATCTCCGCTCGGGCGACCAGAGGTATTTGCCTCAATAAGAACCTCACGTTCAAGATCACGTCTGTTAATTTGCGAAGCCCCAAGTTTTTCTTCGGTCGTTGCGACGGCACTCAAAGGAACTAATATATTTTGTCCAGCTGCATTGGTTTTATTAGAGTTGATATATAAATTTTGTACATCTTGCGGAAGCATACGTTTATTTTCATTTAAACGTAAATTCACATCATAAGTTTCGCCGTCACGATCTTCCCAAGTGGTGACATTATCGCCCGCAATTAATGGTCGAATGGCATTCGCAATTTGGGAAACAGATAAGCCCAAATCACTTGCTAGCACGCGATTAATATGAACACCTAAAGTCGGTTTAGGTTCTTTCAATGAGCTTTCTAAATCAACTACGCCGTTAATTTTTTCCATTTCAGCAATAAAGCGATCTGAAATTTTTTGTAGTTCATTTAGGTCAGATCCTTTAATAGAAATCATGATTGGCTTTTGTCCGCCAGAGACAGAGTCCTGTGCTGCGGCAACAGAGGTCACTCGAATACCCGCTACAGTTTGCAAACGATCACGGAACTCATTGTTGAGAGTATTAAGATCTGAGCTACGTTCTTGTTTTGGCTTTAAGGTCACCCCTAAACCAGCATGGTTTTTACCAGAGTCTACTTCACTGTTAACCACGCCATACGTAGAAACCACATCAGGGAATTGTCTAATAATTTGATCGACCTGATGTAATTTGGCTTGGGTATATTCTAAAGAAGAATCTACAGGAGTCTCGAACTGGATACGGACTTCACCTTTATCTGGTGTAGGTACAAATTCGGTCCCGATGAGTTTAGATAGTCCTAATGCAGCAAATAATGAAGCGATTGCAACAATGACGGTAATAAAACGAAAGCGTAGAGCAAGCTTTAATAGCTTTTCATAAACATGAGTAAGCCGATCTAGCAAATTAGAAATATGGTTAAAAAAACGTTGTAGCCAATTATCTTTTTTCTTTACAGGATCTTTCCAATGAGCTGAAAGCATTGGATCGAGCGTAAAGCTAATAAACATTGAAATTAAAACAGCCGTACTGACAGTTACACCAAATTGATAAAAGAAGCGTCCAATCAGACCACCCATAAAGGCTACGGGTAGAAAGACTGCCACAATAGTAAGCGTGGTTGCGAGTACAGCTAAACCAATTTCTTTTGTCCCTTCAAGAGCAGCGGTCACATGGTCTTTGCCCAGTTCAGTATGTCGGACGATATTTTCGCGAACTACAATTGCATCATCAATGAGTAAACCAATACTGAGTGATAAAGCTAACAGCGTCATCATATTAATGCTAAACCCGAAAGCCCAAATAAAAGTTAAGGTTCCGAGCAAAGTAATCGGTAAGGTTAGACCAGTAATAACTGTAGAGCGGAAAGAGCCTAAAAAGAGTAAAACAATGAGAACTGCTAAAGCAGCACCTTCAATAATGGTT
The DNA here is from genome assembly GCF_000588515.1 of Acinetobacter sp. 826659. NCBI lineage: Bacteria > Pseudomonadati > Pseudomonadota > Gammaproteobacteria > Moraxellales > Moraxellaceae > Acinetobacter > Acinetobacter sp. 826659. The sequence continues at coordinate 134,213 of NZ_JFYD01000007.1, forward strand.
CGAACCACATCTTTGATTGAAGCGCGAATACCTTTAGAGCTATCAGCTACGACTTTGTAATCTAAACCCGCAGGCATTTGATCTTTTAATTTCTCTAACGTTTGATAAGTCTGATCGACGACTTTAATTACATTGGCATCGGAACTTTTTAAGATATCGACTGAGACCGCAGTTCTTCCATTATAAAAGGCACTCGATTGTAGTTCGGCTTGTGTGTCCTCAACAGTTGCCACTTGCTTTAAAAAAATGGGTGAACCATTTTTATTGGCAATGACCAAATCACCAAATGCAAGGGGATGAATAACTTTTGATTGAATCTGTACAACCAGTTCAGAATTTTTTTGCTGTAAGGTCCCTGCAGGCACTTCAATATTTTCATTTTTTAGCGTGTTAATGACCTGATCAATACCAATGCCGTAGCTTTGCAATTGTGCAGGAATAACCTTTATTCGTATTTGCCGTTTAGCGTCGCCCAATAAATTCACATTACCGACACCCGAAACCGTTTTAAGCTGAGGTACGATTTTTTTATCTACATACGAACTTAATTGCGCCAAACTCATGCTGTTTGATTCAAATACGACTGACATGATTGGGCTAGAAGAGGGGTCATAGCGTTGCACAATCGGTGTATCAATTTCATCACGGAACTGCGCTGTGACGGGTGCAATTTTGTCACGAACATCCTGAGCAGCAATCGCCGAAGAAGTATCAAGATTAAACTCGGCAATCACCATTGAAAGGCCTTCACTTGAGCGTGAGGTAATCTGTTTAATTCCTGAAATTGTATTGATTTGATCTTCAAGTTTTTTTGTAATATCTGACTCAACCGCTTCAGGCGACGCACCTGCATATTGCGTAGTGACCACTACGAATGGGAAATCTATATTTGGAAACTCTTCGACAGTCATACGTTTCCAAGAGGCCAACCCGAGTACCATTAAGCTGAGCATCATCATAATGGTAAAAACGGGGTATTTCACACTGATTCGAGTAAACCACATACGCTATTTGCTACCTTATTTATTTTTGTCGGTTGTAACTGTCACTTTTTTATTAATGTCGGAATCTTCAAATTGAATACGGCTGACCAGATCTGTGCTTTGTAAACCTTCGACTAAAGCAATATTGTCGTTATAACGCTGTTCAACCACCCGAATTTTAACTTTTTGAATAGTGTGATTGCGTATCACCCATACAAACGGGTCATGTTGCATATTTTGAATGCTATCTAAAGGAATCGTTTGGCCTTGATGAGTGTCATTGCGCAGAATGTTTCCATTAATGAAAGCTCCAATGCTTAACGAATCAATTTTTTCTTTAGGAGCAGCAAAGAACTCAATTTGTCGACTATCTTGATCTGTAACAGGTGAAATGCGAGTTAGCGTTGCATTTAATTGTTTTGAATTGCCCTGAATTTGATATTGAATGTTACTACCGACCTTAAGTGCAGCTTGCTGTTCAATTGGCAACTTGGCCTGTATTTCAAGTTGATCTGGATTTACGATTTCAAATAGTGTTTGTCCAACTGAAACAGTTTGGCCGGGTTCAACTTGGCGTTTAGTAATCACACCTGAAATTGGACTAGTAATAATTCCGTCTTGATCCGCTTTTTTAGCAATATCAACATTGGCTTGTTGTGCTTTTACACTTTCAAGCTGGCCTTTATAGTCAACCTGACTTTGTTCAAACTCGACACGAGCAATAAAACCTTGATTAAATAATCTTTGTTTTCGGTTCATCAAATTACGAGCAAGTTCAGCCTGTGACTGAGCTGATGCAAGGTTGGCGCGTGCTTGCGCTAATCTTGCAACATTGTCCTGATTATTCAATCTCACCAGAACTTGACCTTTTTGTACCTGTTGGCCGACATTTGCAGTGACATTCGTCGCTGTTGCGCTTACTTGCGCCTGAATGGAACTTTGTTGAACCGCACGAATAGTTCCTGTAAATGCAGTTTGAGAGTCAAGTGCTCCTTGTTTAACTGCAATAAGGTCTTGAGGAATAAGCTCAATTTTGACAGGAGCTGATTCAGTAGTTTTGGTTGTTTCCTGCTGATTACATGCAGCTAAAATTAAACATAAACTAATAATACTCAGTTTAAAAAAAGTAGAAGGGGTGAGATGCATCGTGTGCATACAGCATCATCCTATAATTCAAATTTTATTTTGCCCCTATTCTTGATAAACCTTTGCAGTTATTCAAGCTTTTTTAAACGATCGATAATATTTTCATACTCATTGTTGGTTCGGTTATAGGTCTTGGAAAGTGTTTCAAGTGTTTGTTTAACCCGATTAATATTATTTAGATTGTTTTCAATCAAAGCCTTATGACGCTCAGGAATCGGTTCTCCTTTTCTGAAATACTCCATTTCCTGACGCTTAAATAAAATTTTGTCTTGTTGTAATTGATTAAGTTGTTCCTGCTGATAATTAATTTGCTTTTTTATAGACACTAATGCCTGATCTCTTTTAATCGAAGCTGTCTTACTATTGCTATAAGCTTTTTTTAATTTGATATCTTGTTCTTTATGTCGCGCCAATAATGCCCGTTGATTCGATTGATTTAAATCAGCTTCAGCATTATAAGAGTGGTTTCTTTTTATTACTTGCATATTACGATCTAGAGCTTCATAACCATAACGAATATGAGCAGGTGTGACCGATGTACTAATATTGGCAATACCATGTTGGTCATAATAACGATACCAAACCGCTTTAGGTGTGTCGGCAATAGCAACACTAGAGGGTAAGAAAAAGAGTGATCCGAAGGAAATAATGCCTATAGATACAGACAAACAGTTCCTGTAAAAGGCATATTTCATCCTGTCATTCATTGAAAATCCCCAAAAAGATAGCTAAGTCGCTTATTTTTAAATATTTAATCTTCATTATATTAATTATTATTTAGCTGAATAAAAATATAGTCATTATAAAAAAAATGATAATTTTAATTAAAGTGTGATGAGGTTAAAAGTTATTGTTTATAAATGAGAAAGTAGACAAAAATGCCTCATTGAAAATAGAACGTGAGATATGTTAAAAATGCGTATAAATGTGTAAAAACAAATTTAAGTTAAATTGCATTTATATTTTATTTTTATGGGGATGGAAGATTAAATGGAAGATGCATTCCAAAATCTGAAAGTAATGGTGATTGATGACTCAAAAACCATTCGCCGTACAGCAGAAACCTTATTACAGCGCGAAGGCTGTGAAGTCATTACTGCTGTGGATGGATTTGAAGCTTTGTCCAAAATTGCAGAAGCAAATCCGGATATTGTTTTTGTCGATATCATGATGCCTCGTTTAGATGGTTATCAAACTTGTGCTTTGATAAAAAACTCTCAAAATTATCAGAACATTCCCGTTATCATGCTCTCTAGTAAAGATGGTTTATTTGATCAGGCAAAAGGGCGTGTGGTAGGTTCAGATGAATACTTGACGAAACCTTTTAGCAAAGATGAATTGTTAAACGCGATTCGTAATCATGTAAGTTCATAAACAATAATTTGAGGGCAAAAAAATGGCACGTATTCTCATTGTAGATGATTCACCAACAGAAACTTTTCGTTTTAAAGAAATCCTAACCAAACATGGTTATGACGTGCTTGAAGCATCAAATGGTGCAGATGGTGTAACTCTTGCAAAGGCAGAGCAACCAGATCTTGTATTGATGGATGTGGTAATGCCGGGTGTAAATGGTTTTCAGGCAACACGTCAGATTACTCGTGATGAAGACACTAAGCATATCCCTGTTGTTATTGTGAGTACTAAAGATCAGGCAACTGACCGTGTATGGGGCAAGCGTCAAGGTGCAATCGATTATTTGATTAAGCCAATCGAAGAAAATCAATTGATTGATGTAATTAAACAATTTCTAAATTAACTCATCCATCCATAAAAACATAAATAACGGGCATTTTGTACCCGTTTTATAGGATCGAGTATGGCAGCGAATGGATTTATCGAGTTACTTCGTTTGTCTAAACGGGGTAATAAGAATTACGCTTCAGTTCAAAATGAAGCACAGCGATGGTCAGGAATTGCTTTTGAAATGAGAGGGCAATACTTCGTCGCACCACTTGGGGAAGTGTCAGAAGTAATCTATCCACCAAAATATACACCTGTTCCAAATACCCAAAGTTGGGTAAAGGGATTGGCAAATATTCGAGGAAGATTACTTTCAGTGTCTGATTTGGCGCATTTTATTTTAGGGCAACGAAGTTCATTTTCGTCAACTCAAAAAGTATTATGTATTAGCCATCGCGACCAGTATGTGGGGTTGGTCGTGGATCAGGTTTTGGGGATTCAGCACTTTAATAAAAAAAGCTTTTTTTCTCAAAGCTTAGACTTAGAGGAAAATCTAAAAGAATATTGCCAAGGTTATTTTCATCAACATAACCAGCATTGGCATGTCTTTTTATTTAGTCGTTTATTGCAAAACCCACATTACATGAATGCATCGACAAAATTTATAAACTAATTTTTACGCTGTGAAAACAGAGTATTTTTCTGGGGAAAAGCTATGGGCTTTAAGCTTAAAAAGAAAGGCAGTAGTCGGGTTGCGTCCGAAAAATCGGGTGTCAATTTTATTGCAACAATCCAGTCAAAAATTGAGCAGTTTGCCAGTTTATTTGGGGAAAGTGAAAAGTCTAAGCCAATCCTATATGCAGCACTTTTATGTTTTGTGCTTGCATTAGTTTCTCTAGCCTATCTGTTCTATAACGTTCCACGTCATAACCAGTTAATTCGAAGTCTCGGTGAGTTACGTTTGCTATCTCAAACGATTTCTAAACAAGCAACTGAAGCAACTGAGTCTGGCTCTCAAGAGGCAATCACCAAGCTACAGCAGTCTCAAAAAGAATTTAATGAAAACTTACTTGAGATTGAAAATATTCACGGTAAATCGACTGATGAATATCAAAAAGTTCAAGTTATGTGGACTGAACTGTCAAAAAACATCGATTTGATTTCAGCACATCAAAAAGTCCTTAACCAACTATATGACACCAACATCTCTATTAGCGAAACCGTTCCTGAGATTCAGGCAGAATATAACTTAATGGTTGACCAAATGGCGCGTCAAGGTTTGCCAAGTAGTCAGGTAATTATTGCTAAAAACCAGGTATTTATTGCCGAACGTATTTTACGTTCTATTAACTCGGTACTAAGTGGTACCGATGGTAATGTATCGACTAGCGATTTTGGTGTAGACATCGATACGTTTGGTACGTATTTAAATGCTGAACTTAATGGTAATGCTGAATTGGGTGTTGATCGTATTGCAGATCCGGCTTTACGTGAATCATTAGAAAGTATTAAATCTGAATATGACAAAGTATTAAAATCTGCTGCTGCCACGGTATTAAAAAATGGTAACCAGATTGTCAATGTTCGTCAGGCATCTTCTCAGATCTTCTCTAAATCAGATGTGATGTTAGATAACTTGGGGCATTTATCTGATGTAGCAAGAAAGAACTGGCTTACTTTATTGTTAGGTGCGGTGCTAATCAGTTCTTTAGCAGGCTTAATCTTCTCAGTATTTAAATTGATCACATTACGTAGTGTGATGGATAAACAACGTGTTACTCGATTACAAGACGAATATGACCGTAACCAAAACGCGATTTTACGTTTACTTGATGAAATCGCCGATCTTGCAGATGGTGACTTACGTTCATATGCAACCGTATCTGAGGATTTTACGGGAGCGATTGCCGACTCGATTAACTTTGCGATTGACCAACTACGTGACCTTGTATCCCGTATTCATGAAACCTCACAAGAAGTTGCTCGCTATACGCAAGATACGCAGAGTATTACGAACCAATTAGCAGAGGCGTCTGAGCATCAGGCTCAAGAAATTGCTGGTGCATCAACAGCAATGAATGAAATGGCGCAATCGATTGACCAAGTATCTTCAAACGCATCTGAATCTGCTGAGGTAGCAGAGCGTTCGGTACAAATTGCCTCTAATGGTGCGCAAGTGGTAAACCGTTCAATTGAAGGTATGGACACAATCCGTGAACAGATTCAAGAAACGTCTAAACGTATTAAGCGATTGGGTGAGTCTTCACAAGAAATTGGTAACATCGTATCGCTCATTAACGATATTGCCGACCAAACTAACATTCTTGCATTAAACGCAGCAATTCAAGCATCTATGGCTGGGGAAGCAGGTCGTGGTTTCGCCGTAGTTGCTGACGAAGTACAGCGTCTTGCAGAGCGTTCTGCATCGGCAACTAAACAGATCGAAACTCTGGTTAAAACAATTCAGACCGATACAAATGAAGCTGTTATTTCGATGGAACAAACCACCACTGAAGTTGTGCGTGGTGCAAACTTGGCAAAAGACGCGGGTATTGCCTTGGATGAAATTCAAAAAGTATCGGGTGACTTGGCAAAATTAATTGCCAGCATTTCTGATGCAGCAAAACTTCAATCCGCATCTGCCAGCCACATGGCGACCACCATGACAGTCGTACAAGAAATTACTTCACAAACGACAACTGCAACCTTTGATACAGCACGCTCTGTTTCTGAACTAGCAAACATGGCAGAGTCATTACGTGAATCGGTAACGGACTTTAAATTACCTGATTAAATTGGGGATGAGAATAGCTGTTTCAGTACCGCTATTCTTCTAAAAAGTATTAACAACACCAGATAAATATTGGGGAAACAGCTATTTTTCTGGTGTTGACTCTGTCGTTTTTCTCCATTTGGGAGACAAGCAAAAGAAGCCTTTGCTATGAAAGAAATATTAAAAACTTTAACTGAAGCAATGATGCTACCGGAAGATAGCTACTCTCAACAAGACGATGAATTTCTTGAAATATTTGTCGAAGAAATTGAAGAAATTTTTGTTGAATTACAATCTTTGATTCACGAATGGATGCAATCTGAAAATATTGCTACGCTTACTGAGATCCGCCGTCATTTTCATACATTGAAAGGTTCAGGGCGAATGATTGGTGCCAAATCTTCTGCTGAGCTTGCTTGGACTGTAGAAGATACGCTTAATCGGGTAATTAATCAGAGTCTCGGATTAACTCCTAACATCCAACAATATGTTCAGTTGGTATTTAAGTTCTATTTCTTTAAGTTAGTAGATGACTTCAAATCTAAAAAAAATCATACCCTAGACTTTAGGCCCCTAATTTTATTGGGACAACAATTACAACAACAGCAAAGTATAGAACCCGCGTTAGACGAACTTTTATTATTATCAGATATTCTTACTGCTGAAACTCAAACCGGTTTAGAAGCGAATGACTTAGAACCAGAATCTACAGAAGTTTTAACTATTTTGACTCCAGAAGTTGCTATAGAAACTGAACAGACCCTTGCTGAAACCTTAATTTTATTTATGGAAGAAGCAGAAGAGCACTTAGCGACAATTGATCAGTTTTTGGAAAAAGAAATACATCAGCATGAAAGTTATAATGCTTTAATACGTGCGTTACATACATTACGCGGCAGCTCTGCCATGGCTCATGTAGAACCAATCTTTGATGCCAGTACCAAAGTTGAGCATTTATTTAAAATACTGTTACAAGAAGAGCTTTCTTCTCACTCTGAAGAAATTTCATTACTCCGTGATTATCGTCAGTTTATTCGAAATAGTTTAGATCTATTGGCTGCACATTGCTCTACTGAGCAATTGGAATCTGATTTACAGAAATTTAATCAGGTTTGGGATACTTACATGGAGCAGCATGGTGAGCATTCAAGCCCACTTATGCCTCCACATGGTTTAGTGTCTCAGCTATTACAGCTAAATGTTGCTGAATTACTTGATGCGGAATTAGACTTTGAGAAGGGAATACGTACAGAGTTTCCTCATTATCTTGAACGTTTAAGTGAACAAGCAGATGTTTTGCTGCAACACACTCAGTCGCAGGCAATGATTGGTTTATATGAATATACTAACCAGTTGAAAGAAAGCTACGACATATTGCTTGATCGACCTGATTTATTGCAATCAGATTATGTTTTTGAAATTTATCAAAAAGCGCACCAACAATTAATTCAGTTATTTGATGCATTAGCTGCGGGACAAAGAGTAAGTATTATTGAGCAACACCAAAATGTCTTGGACGAGCTAAAACTATATACTCAATATATTCCAAATTTTAATTCCGAATCATTAGAAACTCATCAAGACGTTTTTGAACCATTGTTTGATGCTGAAGTTGAACAAACGGCGAATGAACCTCTGATAGAAAATGTATTCACTGATCAGGTCACCATAGGGCAGAGTGTACAACTAGATCGACAGTTTATTTCGTCTGAGCATGTAAACCGTCATTTTGATCCAGATCTTTTAGATATTTTTCTTGAAGAAGCCGATGAGTTGCTTGAGGGAATGGATACAGATCTTAATCTTTGGGTTAATGATCAAGAAAACTTTGCCGCTCTCAATAATCTGATGCGTTATTTGCATACCTTAAAAGGTGGGGCAAATATGATTCAGGCAACTTATATTGGTTTAATTGCACATGAGTTAGAAAGTATTTATGAGCGTTTAATTCAAAAACAGTTGGTAGCTTCGTCTGCTCTCATTGATTTTATTCGACTAGTTCAAGATGACTTGGCTGACCGTCTGCAAATAGTACGTCAACAGCATCTAGATTATGCTGCTTCTCATACTATTCAAGCACTTAAAAATGCAGGTCAGGTATTTGATTCTCATATTAAAGAGAGCAAAACAGAACCTGAAACGTATGTTATACCTGAATTAAATTTTGAAGTATTACAACAAGAAGCGATAAATAATACGGCGTTAAACCTCAGTGAGTTAACTTCTGGTTCTGAGCAGATTGCTGAGTCTAGTAATCAACTTGTTGAGCAAACCGAATTACAGGTTCTTTATGCTGATCACAATCATACAGAGAGTATCACAGATCAAGATATTAATACTGTTGTCGAGCAGACGTTTATGGAGGAAGCGGCCGAACTATTAGAAATGGCCGATCATCTATTAAAACAATGGTTCGAGCAACGTACTAACCGTAGTATCTTGCTTCAACTACAAAGGGCAGTGCACAGCTTGAAAGGCGGTTCCCGTATGTTGGGACTTGAAACCGTGCAAGCGATTGCTTATCAACTTGAGAATGCTTTTGAACAATTTGCGCTTCATCATTTCAGCTCAAATATTTATGACAACTTATTAGAGAGTGCAATTGTCTGGTTAAAAGAGGCAATTTTTAAACAAAATTATCAACACTTCGATGGTTTACAACAAAGTCTGGAAAATATCCAGTTCATTGAAACAGCAATTCAAATTCCTAGTAAGTTAACTAGAACTGATCTATTCAGCACGGAACCTGTAATGAGTTTTGTGCAAGGTGACGGTACAGAACCACCGCCAATGATGGGTGAGTGGGAACAAGCACAACGCCTTGATCAAAATAATGAGATGATTCGAGTCTCAGCAGATTTAATTGAAAAAATGATTGATCTGTCTGGTGAAAATTCGATTAACCGTTCGCGAATTGAAATGGATTTAAGCCAATTTGGTCATACCTTAGCGGAAATGGAATTGGCTATTCAGCGACTTGCAGATCAGTTGCGTCGAATGGAAGGTGAATTGGAAACCCAAATTATTGCAAAACACGGTATTGAGAACTCGCGTTATACGGAATTTGATCCGTTAGAGATGGACCAATATTCTTCATTAAATCAGTTATCAAAGTCTCTTGCCGAGTCTGCATCGGATTTAGTAGATTTTAAAAATACATTATCTGAAAAGATCAGAGACACTGAAGGTTTATTGGTACAGCAATCGCGTATTCAGGCTGAAATTCAAGAAGGTCTTATGCGAACACGCTTAGTACCATTTTCTCGATTGTTGCCTCGTCTGCAAAGAATTGTGAGGCAGACTTCTACCGCGTTAAATCGACCAGCAGAGCTTTTTGTTAATAATACTGAAGGTGAGCTAGACCGGACAATGCTAGAACGTTTGGTTACACCACTTGAGCACATGCTTAGAAACGCAATTGACCATGGACTAGAAGACCGTGCGCAACGTGAGCAAGCGCAGAAACCAGAAACGGGACGTATTGAACTCAATATTCATCGTCAAGGTACAGATGTTGTAGTTATATTTAAGGATGATGGGCAAGGTATTGATATCGAGAAGGTTCGTCAAAAGGCGTTAATGTCTGGTTTGATTAATCCAGAGCAAGTATTAGAACATCAAGATATTTTACAGCTGATTTTCCATCCTGGTTTAAGTACAGCCGATCAAGTCACTCAGATTTCAGGTCGTGGTGTAGGGCTGGATGTCGTGCAAAGTGATATTAAGGCCTTAGGTGGCCATGTGAGTGTCGACTCTGTATACGGGCAGGGAACTGTCTTTACCATACGTGTTCCAACGACAGTAGCTGTTAGTGATGCTTTAATGGTTAAAGTTGCTGATCAGCAATTTGCAATTCCATTAGCTCAGATTGATCGAATTGTACGAGTTTCACCAGCATCATTAGAACAATATTTCGGAAGTGCACAAGAGCTCTTTGAATTTGAAAATAAGCGTTATCCATTACGTTATTTATCTGAGTTTGTTGGTAATCAACCAATTCCGCGCTTAAGTGGAATGATGTATTCATTACCAGTATTAATGATTAAGGCAAATAATGGACAAACCGTCGCATTATTAATTGACCAACTGATTGGCTCACGCGCACAGATTGTAGTTAAGCCAATAGGACAACAATTCTCTAGCATTGGTGCGATTGCAGGAGCAACTATTTTAGGTGATGGCCAAGTTTGTCTAATTTTAGATGGACAAAATATTGCTCGCCAAATTCAATCTACTCGCCGACATAAATCGCTTAATGAAACTATTTATAGAAAACGCGAGTCTGACGAGCGACGTCTTATCATGATTGTAGATGACTCGGTAACTGTACGTAAGGTGACGTCTCGCTTACTTGAACGTCAGGGCTATGATGTAGTTACAGCTAAAGATGGGGTTGATGCCATTGAGCAGTTGGAAAATATTAAACCAGATCTCATGTTACTTGATATTGAAATGCCACGAATGGATGGCTTTGAGGTACTTAACCTCGTTCGACATCATGATCTACATCAAGATATGCCAGTGATTATGATTACATCACGAACTGGTGAAAAACACCGTGAACGAGCATTTACTTTAGGTGTTAACCAATACATGGGTAAACCTTTCCAAGAAGAAGACTTACTTCACAATATTGATGCGTTATTCATGACATTTGAAGGGAGACTTGCCTAATGAAAAGTAATATAAGTACATCCTTAATTAATGAAATGGACCAGCAAGAGCTTCAGCATTTAATTACTGTCTCAACTGGTTTTATTGATGCATATATTATCGAGTGTCATCAGCAAGTGCCGATGCTATTGCCGCAAAATATAGTGTTATCTGCTATGGATGTTAAAAACGGTATCAAGCATATTGAATGGCATGATGTAAAACTCCCTGTTTATTCGGTTCACAACGAAATAGATTCTCGAGCAGTAGCTTTAGTCATTGAAAGCGAAGACATTAGTCAACGTTTTGCACTTGTGTGTAAATCGATGCCAGTTTCAGTTCGTCTGCGTATTTCTGAAGTCGTAGATGAAAATGACGATATACAAGAGTCTTTACAGCACCCAACTGTATTTAAATATATTCGTATGGACAATCAACGCTACCATGTTCCTAATTTGCAATATATTCAAAATTCATTTCATCTATAAAAAAAGGAACTCATTTTGAGTTCCTTTTTAACTTTTACTTAGCTAACAAATTTTCCAAAATTTGCTCATAAATATCAGTTAGTGGATCAAGGTCGTGTACATCAACATGTTCGTTAATTTGATGAATTGTTGCGTTCAGAACACCTAACTCTAATACCTGTGCGCCTGTTGGAGCAATAAAACGACCATCAGAAGTACCACCACTCGTTGAAAGCTCAGTTTCAGTACCCGTTACGTTCAAAATAGCAGTTTGCGCTGCATTAACGAGTTCACCCACAGGTGTTAGGAATGGTAAACCAGAAAGATTCCAAACGATTTCGTACTGTAAACCGTGTTTATCTAAAATCTCATGCACACGTTGTTTAAGTTGTTCTGCTGTTACTTCTGTTGAATAACGGAAGTTAAAAGTAACTTCTAGTGCACCAGGAATGACATTTGTTGCGCCAGTGCCAGCATGAATATTTGAAATCTGAAATGATGTTGCTGGGAAATATTCATTTCCATTATCCCAAACAGTTTGGCATAGTTCTGCTAAAGCTGGCGATGCTTCATGAATCGGATTACGCGCTAGGTGTGGGTAAGCCACATGACCTTGCTTACCTTGAACTTTTAATACGGCATTGAGTGAACCACGACGACCATTTTTAACAATGTCACCCAATTTATGAGTACTTGAAGGTTCGCCTACCAAACACCATGTCATCTTTTCTTTACGTTTTTCAAGAGTCTCAATCACTTTAACCGTACCGTTAATAGCAGGGCCTTCTTCATCAGAAGTAATTAAAAAAGCAATTGAACCTTTATGATCAGGATGTTTTGCGACAAAACGCTCAGATGCAACGACCATAGCTGCAAGTGCTGTTTTCATATCGGCCGAACCACGACCATATAATTTTCCATCACGAATTTCAGGTGCAAACGGATCTGAATTCCATGCTTCTAACTTACCTGTCGGAACTACGTCAGTATGACCGGCAAAACAAAATACAGGTTCTTCAGTTCCACGACGTGCCCAAAGATTGTCAACTTCACCAAAACGCATTGGTTCAATATGAAAACCAATTTTGGCTAAACGGTCTGCCATGATGGTTTGGCATGTATGATCAATAGGAGTAACAGAAGGTTGTTGTAACAGTTCTAAGCTAAGCGAGAGAGTATCTGAATGGTTCATACCGAAAATTGCGTGCTGATCAGGTGAAATATAGTTCGATATAATAGGCGAATCTCTATGGGATGGGTACGTAAAAATAAAAAAACCTTATCGGAACGATAAGGTTTTTGACGTAATAACTCTAACTTACATTTTATCTTGTGTTTTTTCAGCAGTATTTGTTACAGCATCACCTGCTTTAGAAACATCTTGCCCAAAACCTTTAAACGTATTACACCCTGTTAAAATCACAGCAACCATTACAGACGCAGCTAAAACTTTTTTCATCATTTTCTCCGTTTAAATTTAATAATGAAGTAAATTTAGATTAAAAAACAAACGGAAAAAGAAACATGACTGTTTAATAGTAAAAACGTTATAAAATGTTTCTAGAAGCTTAAAACTTATTGTTAATTAGCTTAATTTTTGCAGGTGAGGCTTGATGTTTAAGTACGAAGGATGTCTAAACATATAAAACAAAACCTCTTCACTATTTTTACAATACAGACCGTCTGTCCACCAATGTGCTGGATTTGAAGTCGGTTCTTTATTTGGACACAACCATTCGTGTCTCTCCAATCGATAAAAAGAAGAATGTGGAATGGTAGTACCCCAATATCCCAAACGACGCTTTAAATTTATCCAATCTGGTAGCGACTTTTGAAAATTTAGTTGAAGTGGTAGGTAGAGTTGTCCTTTTAAAACCGCAAAACGTTGTTGAATCTTAAAATTTAATGCTTCAGAAAATTGAAATTGCTTATTCGTAAAATGATAAAGTTTCTTGCTTAAAGTATCTTCACGGTTTAATCCAATCCATTGTTCTAAATGTAAGTCTGCCTCGCCCAAATAATATTTTAACGCGACCTCCCAATGTTCAATTTGTTGAGTTTCTTTATTTAAAATTAAAAAATCTAGCTCACCTAAAGTTTTTGCTCCATCAATTTTTTGAATACTATGACTTAACAGTTGGTAAGGATGATAATTATCCTCTTGTAGCCAGAACCAAAGTAAATTCTCAAAGCGTAAACCTAAGCGTGTACTTTTAAGTTGAGATAAAAACAGGATTAAAGGCTCTGGTGACTGATCGAGCTCTTTTAATCGTGGTAAATAATTTTGGAAATGCTCTTCCCACTCTTCGGTTGGGTGCAGCTTAAACTCGTGTTGTATAGAAAAACTTTTTGGTAATTGGCAAAGTAAATTTGGACTAGCAATACAAAAAGCCAGTTGTCGCACTATAGGATGTTGAAATTGAAGCCATGGCTCATAATAGGATGTTTTAACTGAGGCAATATTCATATATTTAATACTCGAAGTAATTCATCCTAATTTCATAAGGGATCAACAAACAATATTAGAAAAACACTTTATACTAACGCTAACAGCAGGTTAAGGTTTATATATGCGAACATTGTTCTGGCGCTCTTTGGTCGTGATTTTTATCACGCTAGGCATTATTGGAGCAATTTTACCAGGTATGCCCACAACAGTGTTTTTAATTCTAGCTGCATGGGCAGCTTCAAAAGGATGGCCACAAATGGATGATTGGTTGTTAAACCATCCCAAATATGGCCCAACATTACGTGATTGGCGAGCCAATGGTACAGTACCACGTAAAGCCAAATGGATTGCAAGCATAATGATGGCAATCAGTGGCCTTATAATGCTGTTTACTTCAGCACCGCTTTGGGTCAAGGTTTTTACTGATACTACCATGTTCATCGTTGCAGTTTGGTTATGGCTACGCCCTGAGCCAAAATTAAAAGATTGATAATCTTTTAATTTTGGCGCAAGACAAGTAGTGAAACTGCGCGTAGATAAGAGAAGATTGATAATCTTTTAATTTTGGCGCAAGACAAGTAGTGAAACTGCGCGTAGATAAGAGAAGATTGATAATCTTTTAATTTTGGCGCAAGACAAGTAGTGAAACTGCGCGTAGATAAGAGAAGATTGATAATCTTTTAATTTTGGCGCAAGACAAGTAGTGAAACTGCGCGTAGATAAGAGAAGATTGATAATCTTTTAATTTTGGCGCAAGACAAGTAGTGAAACTGCGCGTAGATAAGAGAAGATTGATAATCTTTTAATTTTGGCGCAAGACAAGTTCTTCATATAAATTTTTACTTAAACTCAAGGTATTTGAGTTGATATAAGAGAATAAGTTCAATGTCTCAATTTAAGCTCGAAGAAGCAGATGTCCTCATCGATTTAGCAAATCAAACATTAACTTTGCCTAAACATAATAAGTTTTATGTCATTTCTACTGGAAAGAACGGAATCGGTGAGCAAGAGAATACTGGTAGGACTCCACGTGGATGGCATAGGGTTGCAAAAAAAATTGGTGCACAATCACCTCAAAATGCGGTTTTTATTGCACGTAAGCCAACAGGGGAGGTCTATAGTAGTGAACTAGCAGCACAATTCCCTGAAAGAGATTGGATATTGTCACGTATTCTTTGGTTAGATGGCTTAGAAGAAGGTTTTAATAAAGGCGAAGGTCATGACACCATGCAGCGTTATATCTATATTCATGGCACTCCTGATAAAGAACCGATGGGCGTTCCCATGTCACATGGCTGTATTCGAATGCGTAATGAAGAAATCATTGAACTGTTTGATTTAGTCGCTGAAGATGCATTGGTTTATTTGTCTGAGCAATCTTTAACCTAAAATAAGATTTTAAAAATTTTTATTTAATTAGCTGAATGATCAAAATATTAAAATAAGTGCTTAAATAAAATACAAAAAATTGTTTTTTACTTAATAATGACTTATTTTTAATCATTCATTCGCATTTTTTTGAAAAGTTGTCGAAAAGCGTTTGACACCTGTTAAAGATTCTCTATAATGCACCTCACAAACGATGAAGACGTTAAGGGCGCTTAGCTCAGTTGGTAGAGCGTCTGCCTTACAAGCAGAATGTCGGCGGTTCGATCCCGTCAGCGCCCACCAAGCCTTTACGTTAAGCTCTCAAGTGCAGCGGTAGTTCAGTTGGTTAGAATACCGGCCTGTCACGCCGGGGGTCGCGGGTTCGAGCCCCGTCCGCTGCGCCACTTAAGACTTAACATCGTTTACCCCACAATTTCGACATTGTGAAAGTGCAGCGGTAGTTCAGTTGGTTAGAATACCGGCCTGTCACGCCGGGGGTCGCGGGTTCGAGCCCCGTCCGCTGCGCCACTTAAGACTTAACATCGTTTACCCCACAATTTCGACATTGTGAAAGTGCAGCGGTAGTTCAGTTGGTTAGAATACCGGCCTGTCACGCCGGGGGTCGCGGGTTCGAGCCCCGTCCGCTGCGCCACTTTTCAGTTCGGGTTGTGTTTGGAAGAAGATTTGAGATGTAAAAGTTTTAAATCGAAAAATTAATAATTTATTAGTTTTTTCTTCTTGGGGCGCTTAGCTCAGTTGGTAGAGCGTCTGCCTTACAAGCAGAATGTCGGCGGTTCGATCCCGTCAGCGCCCACCATATATGTGACCATACTTTATTTTAAAGTATTGTAGTGCAGCGGTAGTTCAGTTGGTTAGAATACCGGCCTGTCACGCCGGGGGTCGCGGGTTCGAGCCCCGTCCGCTGCGCCATTCTCTTGATTCCCTTGTCTAGAGAATGTAGAGTATGAAGATACATTCGTTATCTTTTCTCATTAAGGGCGCTTAGCTCAGTTGGTAGAGCGTCTGCCTTACAAGCAGAATGTCGGCGGTTCGATCCCGTCAGCGCCCACCATAATTTCTATCAGAAATTTAAAATTCCCTAAATTTATACTCATCTATAAATATCTTATACTTACATGTAAATTTATTTACTATGTGACTCAGTGTAGATACAACTTTTCTATTCTAAAATTAAAGTCCTTATATCTTTAAGTTATTCTTTTTATTGATCGCTAGTTTTTTAATTTTTTAGCATTGGTGTTTCTTCATGCTTTTGATGGGATTCCTCAACCTCATTAAATTGCGTTACTAGTGCTTAAAGATAAGTATCTAGCCTGTAATTACTAGTTCTAGCTAATATCAACTTTGTATTTGTACCGATCACTAATATTTTCACAAAAAAAACTGCTATTTTTTTAAATAGCAGTTTTCCGATTAAATTATTTTTTAATATTCGTTTAAAATCCATCCACTTGCATATGCGAAATATTCACGTAACCATGCATTGTAACGAGTAGCTAATGGTGTTTCTGCCGCTACCCCATAAACTTGGGTATAGCCCTGTTTCTTTGCAATTGCTATTGCTCTAGGAATATGAAAATCACTTGTCACAATAGCGATTGGCTGCTCTAAGGTAATGTGGTGCTGTTCTAATAAGGGTTTACTATTTTTTAAGTTAAGCTCTGTGCTAGTACTTTTATCTTCAAGGATCATTTGATCTCTTGCGATATGATACTTTTGTTCAAGATAACGAGACATAACCAATGCTTCGCTTTCTTTTTCTGAAAAATCAAGACCACCTGTTAGAACAATCTGTGCTTGCTGCTGTTTTAGGGCTAGAGGGACGGCCGTATCTAAACGTTTTGCAAGAATTGTAGATGGCTGACCATTCTCAACACCGCTTCCTAAGACAATAATTGCTTTTACTGGAGGAATATTATTTGAAGTATCTTTATTTTCTTTAATAAAGCTAAAAAAATAGCCTAAGCCAATTAACCATATCCAGAAGCATAACCATCCAAAACGCCAAAGTGTGTGTAAGCGATAGTGATAGAAGAAAAAGCGTTCTAAATGATAATAAAATAAGGAATATAGGCAGAGGAAAGCACCTAAAATTAAAGGAATAACGGTGCCTACATTAATTTTATTGAGACAAATTAGAACTAATCCATCTAGAAATAAAATCGAACCAATGATTGCTAGGAAAATACGGATCCACTTACTGACTTGCATTGTGCTTAGAGTTGCAATTTAAATTGCAGACAGTGTATGCAAAATCATTCTGAATGCAATAAAAAACCGAGTAAAGCATTTAAGCTATTACTCGGTTTTTGTTTTTATTGATCTTTAATAAACATCACGGCGGTAACGACCTTGTTGTCTTAAATCATCTACCTGTTCTTCACCCAGAATTTCGATAAGTGCTTGATCGACTCCACTTGCCATACCATCAATACTACCGCATACATACAGAACAGCACCGCGTTCTACCCAGCTTACTAATTCTGCTGCGTTCTGACGGATTACATCTTGAACATACATGCGTTGTTCTTGATCTCTCGAAAATGCTAAATCGAGGCGCTTTAACATTCCTGTGGTTTTCCATGCTTCAATGGTCGATTCATAGAAGAAATCACATGCTCTTTGACGTTCACCAAAGATTAACCAGTTTTCAGTGTAATCATGACGCGTACGGGTGTGTAATAGGCTCATTAAGCCAGCAATACCTGTTCCGTTACCAATACAAATAATAGGGCGGTTGTCATCAATAAGATGGAATGATTCATTGGTACGAATACGCAAAGCAATTTCATTATTAACTTGCGTATGTTGAGTCAGCCAACCCGAACCTAAACCTAAATTACCAGACGCATCATATTGTTGACGAACAACCAAACGAAGGACTTGCTGAGACGGAATGCTCGCAATCGAATACTCTCGCGTTGGTAGAGTAGGGAGCTGCTCTAATAAATGATCCAGATTGGCAAATGGTTCAATTTCACCAGTTAAATCTTTATTCCAAAGTACTTTTTCGATTGAAATCTGCAATGAATCAACTTTTGAATTTTTAAGAATATGATGCTTTTGCAAAAAAGCATGAATACGTTCAGGACTATTACCAGGCTGGATTTCAGCAATATCACCCGCTTGCCATATCGCCTCATGATTTGCTTTAAGTTCAATATTATAAGCAGGCTGACCTAAGCTATTTGGGTTGAGTAAATCACGTTGTTGTAATGTCCAACTATCAAATACTTTTTCCAGATTTACAGCATGTAAATCTAATTTAGTTGCTTTAGCGAGAGATTGATTCCAATTTTGAATATCCGATGAGTTTGCATTATCAACTTCAATTGTATTGAAGAGAGCATGGGCACCATTTGCTTTAAGCCAAGCATCTACTGCATGGCCAAAACTACAATAAGTGTCTGGATATTCTTTAGAGCCCAGCGCTAGAACAGCATAGTTGATGTGCTTAAGATCCACATTCCATTTTAAAAGTTTTTTAGCAAAGCTTGTAGCAAGATCAGGAGCATCACCAGTACCATAAGTACTGATCACGAATAAAACCTGTTGATGTTGCTCTAAATCAGTTTGTGTTAGTTGCTGTACAGGTTTTACCTGAACAGGTTGATGAGCTTCTTGTAAACTTGTTGCCGTGCTCCAAGCGAGTTGTTCAGCTACGCCTGTTTGAGTTGCATAAGTAATAAGCCAAGGCTTTGCATTTGGATCAATGTATTGTCCTGCTAAAGACTGACGAGCTGCCTGTGTTAATTTTTTCTGTTTACGGCGTTTAAGGTAAAGCATCCACCCAGTAACCAAGAACAAAGGCATTGCTAGAGAAGCAAGCATTGCAACGAATTGATAAATTGGTCCAAAGAAGCTACCGCGGTGTACGGGTAACATGCTGCTCATAATCTTTTGATTAAGCTTTTTGTCTTCGTAAAGCTCCATCTTTTCGATGTTGCCAGTTTGATAATTATAGATGGCTTGGTTACGTGCCCGTTCGTGTTGTGGGGTAGCATCGACAAAGCTTAACTCAATTTTTCCATCATCTTTTTTCGGTAAGCTTAATGTTAGAGTCGAATAATCACGTCCAACCTGACTATTGAAGCCACTCCATGTTTGATTAAGTGCTGTAATGAGTTGAGTATTATCTAATTGAGGCTCTGATTTTTTATCATTATTACGGTCAGATTGTTTACCTTGCTGTATTCCACGATTTTGATTTTGAGGAGTAGCGCCATGATCTTGTCGTTTAGGCTGTTCAACTCCCATCACTTTGAACATGCCACTACGCCACCAATCATAAGACCAATATAGTCCTGTACATGCGAAAAGAAGATAAAAAACAATGACCCATGTGCCGACAACAGCATGTAGATCCCAAATAAAATTCCGGCCTTTGAGTTTCGGTTTAACAGCAAGCCATTGACGAGCAGAGTGCTTTTTAGGCCAACGTAAATATAACCCACTGAGTACGAAGTAAATTAGCATGAGTGCGCAGGCACCAGTAATTTGTTTACCAACTTCACCTGCTGTTAAATTACGATGAATTTGTTGTATGAGTAACAATAACTTTCGACCTTTAACATCTGGAAGAACCTCAGCGTTATAAGGGTTCACCATCATATTGTAGCCACGGCGTTCACCTTCTTTTTCAATGTTTACAATAGAAGAAGAGGTGGGGTCCTTGGCAATCGTAATGCTATTAATTTTGATTTCAGGTTGGGTTGTATTGAAATGCTGGTAAAGCTGAGCAGGAGTTAATTTTGGAGTGTTTTCAGCTTGAACAACATAACTATCAGAATTCACCCATTTTAAAATTTGTTGGTCATAAGAATAAATTGCACCTGTAACACCCATAATGGATAAGATTAGGCCAGCAGTAATACCCAGAAACCAATGAATTTGAAATAAAATTTTTTTAAACATGGTCGAAAATGTAAATATGATGGAGATCTTGTAACGAAGTATAGCCGAAGATTGGGGAGATAATATGGATTTTGGAGATAATATTAATTTTCATTATCATTTATTTTTAGCTTAATAAAAAACCTCCATGAGGAGGCTTTTTATAAAATCTAGAATTACAAGGTTTTTGGTTCGCCTACAGATTCTTTTAAGTGTGTGCGAATTGTATTGAACGAGAAGTTTTTCGAATCCATGCGCTTAGGTAGAATATAAGCACCTTGTTGTTCTTGGCCTTTTGGGTCTTTTACCTTGAAATTGACCAAAATAAAATCAGGTGTATTGTACCATTCGTAGATATTTTTCCATCCAATAGTACCTACGCCTTCTTGTAAGCCCATTTGTTGACGCATCACAATACCATGAGGCTGCACACCTAAACGAATACCTTTGATTTCCTGTACTGGAAATTCATTCATTTTGCGTTTAACGTACCACTCTAATCCGTATTTACGACCTAGGTAGTAAAGTACTACAGCAACAATAGCAACCCAGCAAAAAACAGTAGAGTAGTTCTTAATAAAAATAAGACCTAATATAGCTAGGGCTAAAACCACACCCATAATTGCCCAAATTTTTGTGCTGATTTTATTGGTGCTGCGCCAGATAAGAAGCTGTGCATTACGTTGTTCAGCTTCTGACACATCATAGGGAACAGGCTGAAGCGTATAAGCGTATAAAGTTTTCGCGGTCATAGTGCAAATAACAAATTGTAAACTGTTTTAAGTTTAGCATTAATTGGCATAAGTCAGGAAAGGATATTATGCCAATTTCATACTAATTTCCGACTCAAATTTATAACGATGCAAGCTCGCTGGCATCGTTATCAAGATCATGACTTAGACGTTGTTTTAGCATACTAAAACGGTTCAATACACCAAGCATGAGTGATAGCTGCTGTAAAATGATGAGTGATTTTTGATCCTCTTCATTATTTTGGCTCAAACGTTGACGTATCGTCTGGAGCATATTTTGTGCTGTAAGATCAGGCATCTCATCTCTCAATAAAGCCCCCTGAATATCATCCAGTGCTTGATCTAAGAGTTTAAGAACAGCTTGATCTTGAATGCTTTCTCGATGTGCTCCAAGTGCTGCGATATAACTTAAAAATGTATGGTTTAAACATAAAAATTCAAAGATATCCGACTTACGGGTAGGGTCAAAGTCTGGCTCTGTTGCTAAAGTTGAAATAAGTGAAGCAACCTCGGCATCTGTATTATGAGCAGCACGTCTTACAATACGGTAATTCAGCGCATGATTGCGACCTTCATGATATTGTTTAACAACTTCAGCTAAATAATTGCATTGAGCTTGTAATGAACGTCTGATGTTGCGAGGTAAGCGTCGGAATTTCCAGTCAGGCCAAATAAATGTCACTCCAAACCAAGCTAGAGCACATCCAATTAAAGTATCTACAAATCGCGGAATAGCAGCAGCCATTGCCGAGCCATCTAGATTAAAGTTAATTAATGCCAAAATTGTAATAAATGCGGTTGCTTGAGCATATTGCTTACTGCGTAACTCAAAAAACAGTACCCCGCTCAAGATCAACATTAATAGTTGTCCTTCGACGGAAGGCACGAGAAATACAATGGTAAGACCAACAATAATTCCGACTAATGTTCCGACAATTCGTAAGCGTAAGCGACGTTTGGTTGCGTTGAAGTTAGGTTGGCTTACAAATAGGGCTGTAAGCATAATCCAATAGCCGTACTCGATATTGGTCATTTGAATCAGCACATACCCAATAAAAAGAACGATTGAGACGCGAATTGCATGGCGGAAAAGTACAGATTCAGGAGTTAAATTTTGCTTTATTCGGATGACAATATCGTTCCATCCTTGTAAATCATCATCTTTAAGCTGGTTCTCTGCTTGTTTAACTTTATCAGACTGAATGTGTTGTTCCGTTTCTAAGTTGAGTAACTGAGAGTCGATAGATTTTAAATTTTGGTATAAAGCGAAGAGAGCATTTACCCATAACAGATCATAATGCTGATCACGTCTTAGTTTCTCTAAAGATAGTCTTAAGTTCTCAAAACTCTGCTTGAAGCGTTTGTTATGGTTATAAGGTTTGCGTTGTAAAATACATTCGTTTAACTCTTGGCAAGCTTTGCCTTGAACCGCCAAAATTCGTTGAAATCTAAATAAAATATCACTGTGCTGAAAAATTTTGGCTAACTTTTGATAGTCGATATGGGCTGAGTCAGCACGCTCATGAATGTCTTGAGCGACAAAATAATAATGTAAGCTTCGGCGTGTATCTTTTTGCCCACGGTCACCTTTTAAACGAGTCAATAAAGCTGTTTTTAAGTCATTAAAAATCGTAATTAACTTACCATTTTCTAATGACAGCTCAATCATACTTTGCTGATAGCTGGCAGGAGTCATATCTACATCAAATAAATTTGATTTTGCAAATAGAAAATCACCTAGAGATGCATAAGACGCTGCGAGTTTATCTTGAAGTTGGCGAACCGGAAATAGTAAAAAGCTAATAGTAGCAATGAGGCCATACCAAGCAGCACCTGCAACTAAAAGAGCAGGTTGAATATACCAGTGATCAAAAAGGTGAACACCCAACATGGTGTAGACCGAAACAACCAAACAGCCATAAGAAATAGTGGCGTAACGACGTCCTAATGAACCTAGTAAAATCCAGCCAATACATGAGGCAATCAACCCTAAAGCAAAAGCCATTGGGTAGGGGAAAAGTAGTTGTACCGAAGCTGCGGTAACGAAGAACCCAATATAAGTATAAATTAGGTTCATGATTCGCACGGAAAAGCGATCATCAATATCACTCAAACCTGCTGCGACTACACCTAAAGTGAGTGGAATAGTTGCTAATTGATAGCCTAAAAAATAAGGCACGAAAGCAGTTCCTGAAAAGGCTATCAGCATTCGCACGTTATACATAAATGTTGTGTTATAAGTCGCTCTTTTTAGGCGTTTAAACCAAGATTTCAAATGAAGTCCTTGCTGATCAACCTGAGTGATAAAGGATTTGTGTATTTCTACACCAATGTTGCACAAATCATACGATAGACAGTGTAAGCTTGTCTGTATGCAAATGAGTGAAAAATGAAATATCGTTATGTCTGAACAAACAGCCCAGCGTCAATACTCTATTGGCTGGATTATGTTGCTCGCTTTACTTACGGCTTTAGGGCCGTTATCCATTGATATGTACTTACCTGCGTTACCACAAATGGCCCATGATTTTGGGGTAAGTACGCAAATGGTGGCAAATACACTACCAGCTTATTTTTTTGGTTTAGCCATTGGGCAGTTGGTTTATGGTCCTTTAAGCGATCGTATCGGTAGAAAGAAACCACTTTACTTTGGCCTCGCGCTTTATGCAGTCGCAAGCTTATTTTGTGTAATGGCTACTAATGAATGGAGCTTGATTGCGGCCCGTATTTTACAAGCTTTAGGTGGTTGTGTTGGCGTAGTCATGGCTCGTGCAGCAATACGCGATAAATTGGATGTTCAAGGCTCTGCACAAGCTTTCTCAAGCATGATGATTGTCATGGGACTTGCACCAATTTTGGCTCCTATGATCGGAGCATGGATTTTAATTTGGTTTCCGTGGCAGGCTATTTTTATTGCGCTTTCAATTGTGGGTGCGCTGTGTTGGCTGTGCGTACATTTCTTTTTTAAAGAAACTTTGGCAAATGATAAAAGGCTTAAGCTATCGCTCTATCAAGTGGTGACTTTATATGGAGCTATTTTCAAAGATGCGAGTTTCCGCTTACCTATGTTTGCAGGCTGTTTAACGGGGGCAGCATTATTTTGCTATATCAGCTCAGCACCTGCCGTGTTTATGGATCAGTACGGACTTAATCAGCAAGAGTTTGCTTACGTGTTTGGACTAAATGCTTTTGGCATTATGTTGATGTCTTCTTTAAACAAGCATTTAACAACACGTGTTGAAATTACCAAACGCTTAAAATCGGGTTCCCTTGTGCAAGTGACTGGAGCCATCATTGTATTTATTGCTGGTTTAATCCCTGCAGCGCCTTTATGGCTTGTTATGGTAGGGGTATTTTTAGCTATTTCGGGGATTGGTTTAACAGGCCCAAATGCTATGGCGTTAGCAATGTCCAAACAAGGTGCTCGCGCTGGGACAGCAAGTGCAATTATGGGAAGTATGCAATTCGCTTGTGGCCTTTTAGGTGGCGTGCTTCTTAACTTCCTGATTTGGTCCGCATCGCTCAATATGGGCGTAATGATGGTGTTATTTACACTAAGTGGTTTTATTGTCGTATTGAAAGCGACCCAACAGGTCAAAACCAAGCCATTCTCATAGCTTTTAGAGAATGGCCACTTATAGCTTATTCGTCTAGAAAAACTGTGAAATTTTCAACAGGTTCTCTAGGCGTAATAAAGGTATTTACAATGTGGTTAGGATCGGCATGACCTAATGCAATTGCACATACCAGTTCTTCGTCATCTGATGCACCTACTATATCTAAAACAATAGGGTGAAAATGATTCCAAGCTGCTTGTGGGCATGTATCTAAACCACGTGCCTTGGCAGCGACCATCACGTTTTGGATCATCATTGCGATATCCATTTTAGAACCGATTCCCATAGTTTTATTTACGGTAAAGAAAAGGCCGACTGGTGCATCAAACAATTTAAAATTACGTAGCTGCTGTTCAGCCATTTTTTCTTTTTCGCCCTTTTTGATTTCGAGTAAACCGTAGAGTCCCCAACCATTCTCGCGGCGGCGGTCAATAAAAGGGGATATCCATTTTTCAGGGTAATAGGCAAAAGTTTCTTTATATTGTTCTGCTAGCTCAGGATTTTTTGAAACTTCAATTTGTGCAGCACAGACACGTTCAACCATTTCATCACGTTTTTTACCTGTGACCACATAGACTTTCCATGGTTGAGTGTTCGTTCCAGAAGGTGCTCGACTTGCGACTCGTAATATATCTTTAATGACTTCTGGCTCAATTGGAGTATTTAAAAAAGCGCGGACAGAATGTCGAGAAGTGATAGCTTCATCAACGAGACGAACTTGTTCCAGATTCATGCGTACTCCTATATCTTTTCTTAAATACTTCATACTTTTTTGAAGTTTAATTTCATGTTTTGAAAGTACTTCATTTATAAGCAAAAAATATTAGAAAAGGGATATCCTTAAAGATATGATGATGTGTTTAGTTTGGATATAATGTCTAATTAAATCTAATGTGAATATGCCACTTTAGATCTAAATAGACAAAAAAGTATGATGTTTTTGACTATAAAAATAAATTTATAGCATCAGTTGGATTAAAAATCACTCAATTGAAAAAAAGGTATAATATGTTTAAAAACAGTACAAAACAGATGATTTTGGATAAAAAATAATCAGAAATAACATAAATTTTTAATGAAAAACATACACAAAATTTTAAATTTCTGCATAATACCGACTTTTTTACGCAGGTATGATTTCTCCATACTCATGTTAGGAAAGAAATGGCTGCATACAAAATCCCTTTACAAAAAGGATTTGAATGTAGAAATGGAGAAATACACGAGGAATAAGGAGCTTTACATGAGTTTACCGCTCATCAACAAGCAGTTCATGAAACAAGGATTGGCGATTACCATTGCAACCATGAAAATGAACGTAACTCACGCAACTACTGAGCCACAAGAAATACAACAGCTTGGTACAGATCTAAATGCACTCTTCTCCAATCAGAGGGAAAAGGGCGCAGATAGCCGCGTTATGGCGATGGCTCGTTACAGTCTTTGAAATTCATATCCATTTTAGACATTCGCTCTCAAGTATATGTAAATATGCTTATTGGCTTAAATTCAGATTTTTATAACTCGATTAATTGATGGGAATCATTAAACGAGCTGATTTAGCGGTGGTCATTTGTTAGTTTCCAAGTTTGTAGCCGAGTCGATGCATTCTGTTCACCCAAATGGGAATATGTTCAGTGGTGCGATGAATTCATTTTATCTGAAGGGTGCTTTCTCTCATGCGACCTTCAAAGGCTTAGTGCTGGGCATTATGTTGCTTAAACTTGTGACGTTAATTGCTATTCAAGTGACATTAAAAGTTTTTCCTTAAATGTACTGAAGAAGTCCCTATTTTGAGGGGCTTTTTTGTTTATTGCAGTATTTTGGCTTGTGCTATTAGCACATTAGCAAGAACGTAAGCGGACCGAGTATGAATGAACAACTCAATGCCACACTGATGTCGTGGGTACAATTTTTTAATGATCCTTTATGGGATTTTCTGGTTATTTTCTTGCTGGCTGTCGGTATTTTTTATACGGTCTTAACAGGGGCAGTGCAGATCCGCATGTTCTTGCAAAGTATCCGTGTCATGAAAAGCAGCCGTACAGAAGGCGAAGATGAGCATGGACTTACACCTTTCCAAGCGTTTGTAACGGGTCTTGCGAGCCGTGTTGGGGTGGGTAACATTGCAGGTGTGGCAATTGCGATCGCAATTGGTGGCCCTGGTGCTGTGTTTTGGATGTGGGTAACTGCTGTACTTGGTATGAGCTCTGCTTTTATTGAGTCTACACTTGCTCAGCTTTTTAAAGTTCGAGATAACAAGACTAAACAGTTCCGCGGTGGACCAGCTTACTATATTACTCAAGGTTTACGCAGTAAAACCTTTGGTGTGGTTTTCGCATTAGCCCTCATCTTCACCTACGGTTTCGTATTCAACTCAGTCCAAATTAATGCGATTGCTAATGCTTCTTCACATGCTTGGGGTTGGGACAAAGCTAATCTTATTGCTCATTTAGGTGGTGTTGATCTAGAAATTTCATGGGTTGGCCTTGCGCTTGTTGTTATGGTTGCATTGGCAATTTTTGGTGGTATTAAACGTATCGCTAAATTTGCAGAGATGTTTGTACCTTTAAAAGCTGGTCTTTACCTATCTGTTGCTCTCTATATTGCAATTAGTAACTATGCAATTTTACCTGATATTTTAAAGCTGATTGTGACTGAAGCTTTCCACTTTAATGCTGCGGCAGGTGGTTTCTTCGGTGCTGCAGTTTCAATGGCAATGATGCAAGGTATTAAGCGTGGTTTGTTCTCAAACGAAGCAGGTATGGGTTCTGCGCCAAACGCGGCTGCTGCATCTGATGTAAAACATCCTGTAAACCAAGGTTTAGTGCAAATGCTTGGCGTATTCGTAGATACGTTCATTGTATGTACAAGTACCGCAATCATCATCTTAGTTTCTGGCGTATACCAAGACGCAGGCTTTGTTGGTGTTGAATTAACACAACGTGCCTTAGAAACTCAAGTTGGACATTGGGGATCTGATTTCCTAGCGGTTCTATTATTCTTATTCTGCTATTCAGCTGTATTAGGTAACTATGCTTATGCAGAAGGTAATGTACAGTTTATTAATAACAACCCGAAAGTCATGTTCATCTTCCGTATTTTCGTATTGGTGATGGTGTACTTCGGTGCAATCGGTAGTGTTCCGCTCGTTTGGTCAATGGCTGATTTGTTTATGGGTATCATGGCAACCATTAACTTGATTGCAATTTTACTATTAACGCCAATGGCACGTACTTTGTTAAAAGATTACCGCGAGCAATTGAAACGAGGCATTAAAGAGCCTGAGTTTAAAATTGACAAGTATCCGGAATTGAAGAAAAAAGTTGATTCAGATATCTGGTAAGTTTCAAAAGGCCTCTTATACATAAGGGGCCTTTTTTATATAGGGGACAAATAAAATACTTGAGTCTAAATTTTAAACATGACAAATTAAATAAATTCACTACAGCTTTTCACGAAAGTAGCAACTAAAATTGCAATCCGAACTTAAACCTCATAGTACGAAGATGGGCCATGAAACAGCTTAAATTGTGGGTTCTCGGACTCTCTATGGTGTTGGCAGGATGCCAGACCACCACACACTTGTCTGCTGCTCTAAAACCGCAAACGACAGAAGCTTATGCTCGTCCTGTCGATCAACCTTTTGCAAGAATTAAAAAAATGCAAAAACGTCCTGTTGTTGCGCTTGTATTGGGTAGCGGTGGAGCACGAGGTTATGCTCATATTGGGGTGATTGAAGTTTTAGAACAACATGGTATTCGCCCGGATTTTATTGTAGGTACGAGTGCGGGTAGTATTGTTGGGGCAATTTATGCGAGTGGTAAAACACCTGCTGAACTGCGTGATACTGCTTTAAAAATGAAAGCTGGTGACGTCCGTGACATTAGTATCGGTCTAAAAGGTTTTTTTGATGGTAAAAAAGTAGAGAACTACGTTAACCAGCAAGTAAATAATATGCCACTCGAAAAAATGAAGATTCCAATGTATGTGGTGGCAACTGAACTGAAGCATGGCACTAAGACCGTATTTAACTACGGCAATACTGGGCAAGCCGTGAGAGCCTCTGCTTCGATTCCGAGTATGTTTGTGCCGACTAAAATTGGTAAATCTGAATATGTAGACGGTGGGTTGGTAAGTCCTGTACCTGTTGAAGTGGCTCGTGATTTAGGTGCTGATGTCATTATTGCAGTTGATATTCTAGCTCAACCTATTTACACAGAAACTTCGAATGTCTGGGGACTGTTTAATCAGAATATTAATATTATGCAAGGACGTTTGGCAGCAGAAGAATTGCAATATGCAGATGTTGTTATTCAGCCAGATTTAAGAGAAAAAGCACATATTTTTGATGTCAAAGGCCGTGAAGCTACTATGAAATCTGGTATAGATGCAGCTAATGCCAAGCTTTCTGATATTCAGTTTGCTATTGATGAAAAAATAGCTGAACACAATATGTCTACGGAAGGCTTGAGTGCTCAAAGCCAATAAATAAACGTTAATATTCTGAAAATTAAATAAAAAGCCCACAAAGGGCTTTTTTTATGGAAGTCTAAATCTTCAATTTTTGGAATAAAATTTTTTGTATATTAGAGACATGTTGGATATGCTGAAAACTCTAATGGTCAATATGAAATATTGTTGCCGTTTTTTAAAAATAATTGATTTGTAGTGTATTGAGGCTGACTGGATAAATGATACAGCAACAGGTTAAAAATGGCTTTCCAACATTAGATGATGTTCATGCTGCCGCAGAGCGTTTGGAAGGTTTAGTTGTAAAAACTCCCTTTGTTTTCTCAGAAACCATTTCTAAAACCTTAGGGGCTGAGATGTGGTTGAAATTTGAAAACTTACAATTTACAGCTTCATTTAAAGAGCGGGGGGCTCTAAATAAACTGTTGTGTTTATCTGAGCAAGAAAAGCAACATGGTGTTATTGCAGCTTCGGCAGGCAACCACGCCCAAGGTGTAGCCTACCACGCTCAGCGGACAGGTGTGACCGCGACCATTGTGATGCCGAAATCGACACCAAACGTTAAGGTACAACGAGTACGTGAGTATGGTGCACGCGTTATTTTGCATGGGCAGGACTTTTCGGAAGCTGCTGCTGAAATGCACCGTGTTGCACAAGAAGAATCTTTAACGATTATCCACCCATTTGATGATGCTGAAATTATTGCAGGTCAGGGAACCATTGCGCTAGAAATGCTTGCGGCTGTGCCTGATCTGGATATTCTAGTTGTGCCAATTGGTGGTGGTGGTTTAATTTCTGGTATTGCAATTGCTGCTAAAGCGATCAATCCAAAAATTAAAATTATTGGGGTGCAATCAGTTGTATACCCAAGTATGGCAAAACTACTTTGTAATTATCAACATGCCGTTTCAATGGGCTCTACAGTTGCTGAAGGTATTGCGGTAAAAACTCCAGGTGAGCTTACGACCCAAGTTGCTAAAGAATATGTTGATGACATTGTCGTTGTCACTGAAGACATGATTGAAGAGGCTATTGCACTATTACTTAATATTGAAAAAACAGTATGTGAAGGAGCAGGGGCGACAGGTATTGCTGCAATTATGTCGCGCCCTGATCTGTTTTTAGGTCATAAATTAGGTGTGGTTCTGTCAGGTGGCAATATTGATACACGTGTTATGGTCTCTGTATTACAACGCCATTTAACTCGTACAGGCCGTATGGTTCGTATTCGTGTTGAATTACCGGACAATCCTGGTGCTTTAGCTCGTTTGACGGCCATTATTGCTGAGCAGGGTGGTAATATTTATGAGCTGCGTCATGAACGCTTTGCGGCAACAAGCCGTGCCAAAGAAAGCGCTGTGAGCGTTGATGTAGAGTTAAAAAGTGCCTCGGACCTAGATTTGCTCATTCAAGCAATGCAATTAGAAGGCTATATTGTTCGTAAAGAAGAGATTTAATCTCTGATATCACTGTGTTATAAAAGCTGTATATGGCTCTATCGAGAGTCATATACAAGGTAATTTAAATGGATTAAATTGCCAAAAAAGGGATTAATTTACAAAAAAACGATCAAATCCTTCAATGGAACAGGAAAAACTGACAATTCTCTAAACTTTACCCTTCACAATTTTAAGGTTTAGGTTTTAGTATTCCTTTCATTGTAAATTTGAAGAAATATAGGGATATCCACGCTCAATGTTCAAATCATTTTTTCCATCACCAAGGTATTTCTTTATATCTGCGGTCATTTGGATCGCGCTCAATATGGTGCTTTGGTATTCAGGTGGAAACACGTGGGGAACTTTTATCGGGTTTCCTCAAGGCTATCATGATGCTCAACTACCAGTGGGTGTGAGCCGTTTTTGGTCTCCAACTTTCTTATGGTTTTATGTCTGGTTTTTAGTCTCTACTGCGCTCTTTGCTGGATTTTGGAAAATTGTTTCTAATAATCCATGGCAGGGATGGTCAGTGTGGGGTTCGGCATTTATTTTGTTCAATATTTGGTTTGGTGTTCAGGTCAGTGTTGCGATTAATGCATGGTATGTACCATTTTGGGATTTAATCCAAAAAATGCTTTCTGATGGTGGCGGAGACCTCTCGGCATTATATAGCGAGACAATGGTTTTTCTTTATATTGCTATGGTCGCTGTGACTCTTGCTGTAATTAATGCCTTTTTTACAAGCCATTATGTATTCCGCTGGCGTACAGCAATGAATGAATACTACACAGAGCATTGGGAAAAACTACGTCATGTTGAAGGTGCTTCACAGCGTGTGCAAGAAGACACTATGCGCTTTGCAACCATTATGGAAGACTTAGGTGTTGAACTGGTAAAAGCTGTGATGATTTTAATTGCCTTTCTACCTATTTTATTTCAACTGTCTAAACATGTTCCCGTTTTACCAATTGTTGGTGAACTAGAACATTCGTTAGTATGGGCAGCAATTGTATGGGCTGCTTTTGGTACCGTTCTTTTAATGGTAGTAGGGATTAAGTTGCCAGGTTTGCAATTTAATAATCAAAAAGTAGAAGCGGCTTATCGTAAAGAATTGGTTTATGGAGAAGATCATGCAGAGCGTGCAAGACCAGCTACTCTAAAAGAGCTATTCGGCCGAGTTCGTAAAAACTACTTCCGGCTCTATTTCCATTATGCTTACTTTAACTTGGTCGCAACTTGGTATAAGCAGTTAGACATTTTATATAGTCTAGTTGTTTTATTCCCTGCAATTGCGAGTGGGAAGATGACGTTAGGCTTGATTAACCAAATCGGTGGTGTATTCGATAAGGTCCGTGAATCCTTCCAATACTTAATTAGTTCATGGAAAACAATTATTGAACTGCTTTCAATTTATAAGCGTTTAAAAGCTTTTGAATCGATATTACATAAGTAAAAAAAACCCGCGAAAGCGGGTTTTTTTATAAGTATTGGATTAGTGCGTTGCATTATAAAAATTAAGGATAGTGCCAACTAAAGACTGCTGCGATTTATCTAAGATGACTTGAATCTCTTTATAGTTAAAAGTGTCTTCATCATAATATTTGGCAATACCATGGGTTTTATTGTTCACTTGTGGAATTTGATAACTAAAAAAAGCAACTCTTTTAGAGGGATGAACAATATTGATGAGTTTTTTAGAGTCTTTAAATCCGCCAAATTCATTTTCAAGACTTTCTTTTAATAGCTCGGGAAAATAAAGCGTTGCATTGGGTAAGCCACACCCAACGCAAAATGAAGAATCATAGAGTTCTATTGCTTGTTTGTGGTCTGGACTCATGACTAGAGCAAAACCAGTTCCATTTGCACCTGCATTTGCTTCTACATCTTGCCAGTTACGTGGAACCAGTACTAATCCTGTTTCAGGTAATGCAAGAAGCTTGAGTTGCTTGGCATGTTGAGTATCGAGTTTAAAATTAAAATTGCAGCTTTTAGGTGTGCATTTTTCAAAATCTTTAAGTAAACCATCCTCCATTGGGTTTTGTGCAGTAACGCCATAAAACGGGACTGTAACGCCATTTAAAAACTTTGCCTCTCCTAGAGAATAGAACTGATTATCTGCTTTGCGGGTCGCAGCAGAGCTATAAAATTTGGGGAAATGGGGTGTAAAGCTTTTTACTTCTGCATAAGCAGGTGAAGTTAGACTGGTAAATGCAGTAAATAATAAAAAATTCAGTTTTTTCATTTTTAGAAAGTAATCAATTTAAATTTTATATAAATCTAGCATATTCTTTTAAACTAGACGGTAACTCAAAATTTAACACTATTGTTAACTTCATAATAAAACAGACTTATAGAGATATGAAATAATGAAAAATATGCTTTCAATTTGCTGTTTGGCAGTAATGAGTTCTTATAGTTTTGCTCAAGAAATCAAAGGTGTTTCATTTTCATACCAAGAGTGGGAAATCTCGTGTAGCAATACGGGTACATGTAAAGCCGCAGGCTATCAAAATGAAGAAAATGGTGATAATCCAGCATCACTTTTATTGGTGCGTAAAGCAGGGGCAAAACAACCTGTGCAAGCTGAATTTGCTTTATCAGACTATGAGCAAAGTTTGCCAGCCAACCAGCTTAAAAATATTCATTTTTATATAAATGGCAAAGATTTAGGCGCTGTGACTGTATATGGTACTGAGTTACCACTTATGGGTAAACTCAACAGCTCGCAAGTCAATGCTGTACTACAGCAATCCAAACAGAAGACTGAAATTGTATTTAAAAATGCACAGCATGAATGGAAAATTTCCGATGCTGGAATGACTGCTGTGTTATTAAAAATGGATGATTTTCAGAAGCGTATCGGAACTGTTGGTGCTTTGGTTAAAAAGGGCAGCGCCAATGAAGCCAAAGTGCTTATGCCTGAGCCAAAACTACTTGTTAAACGTATTAAGACTTCAAACAAACCTTATTTAACTTTACAGCCTAAAAATAAACAGTACCAAGCAATACACCGTAGTTTGATGGCTGCTAAACCGAATCCGAAAGAAGACGGTTTTTGTGAAGGCGTTTATGGCGGTAATAGCGATGGAGCTGAACCACAGAAAATTGAGCTATATAAACTAACCAATAAGAAAGTTCTGGCGACTACGTTGTGCTGGAGAGGTGCCTATAACGAAGGATATGGTGCTTGGGTGTTAGATGAGTCTTTAAATGGTAAGGCAACATTTGTGACTGAGTCCGCTTCAGATTTTGATAGCGGTATAATCAGTAGTGCTCAAAAGGGAAGAGGCATTGGAGACTGCTGGGCAAGTGAAGAATGGGTGTGGGATGGCAAGAGTTTTGTACATACTAAGGATATGTGGACGGGTATGTGTAAAGGCTTGGCAGCAGGTGGGGTGTGGGAACTTGACCGAATAGAGTCTGTGGTGAAATAAGTATTTTGCGGTTACAGAGTCATAACAGGTAACTTTAGTGACTCTGTGATAAAAAGAACAGATTGTTTATTGGAGCTAGACCTATGTCACGTCATCTTTACACTATTGCTCGCCGTAAGTTTTCACATCTGAGCCGTTCAATATGTGTGGCGGCGACTGTACTGGGTGCAACACAAATTGCGATGGCTGGTCCGACAGTTGATCAGCTCAGTGATTGTTTGGTTAAAGCAACAACAGCTTCAGATAAAACCACGGTGCTCCAATGGACATTTACAGCTTTAGCGGCTCATCCAGATTTAAAAGCATTTAGTAATGTAACACCTGAGCAAAAGGATCAGTTAGATCAAAAACTGGCACAGGTTTTACAACGTGTGATTGTAGAGCAATGTTCTGCTCAGACCAAAGCTGTAATTCAAGCAGAAGGTGTGAAGGCTGTTGGGGAGGCATTTCAACAGTTAGGTCAAAGTGCGGGTGAAGATATTGTTAAGGACCCAGCTGTTAAACAGCAGTTACAAGGTACATTGCGTTATATCGATTTAAATAAATTAGTGACGACGTTTTTAACACCAGAAATTTGGAATAAATTAGGGATTACAAGATAAAAATCTAGTTTTCTATTTTAGTAATAAAGCCTGCTATCTAAGAGCAGGCTTTATTGTATTTGGGATAAAGAGATCTCTTTAGATCGTAATTGTAGCCCCTAAAACTTTCACAAATTGAGCTAACCAAGCTGGATGTGCAGGCCAAGCTGGAGCAGTCACCAAATGCCCATCGGTAACGGCATCAGTTACAGCAATGTCTGCATATTGCCCACCTGCCAATTTTACTTCGGCAGCACATGCTGGATAAGCTGAGCAGAGGCGGCCTTGTAATATATCTGCCGCTGCGAGTAATTGAGCGCCATGGCATACGGCTGCTATCGGTTTTTTCACTCTATCGAACTCACGTACAATTTCGACAACACGGTCATTCATGCGCAAATACTCCGGTGCTCGACCACCCGGAATAACTAGACCTACATAGTCTTCAGTATTAACGGCATCAAAATCATAGTTAATGGCGAAGTTGTGGCCACGTTTTTCGCTATAAGTTTGTTCACCTTCAAAATCATGAATAGCAGTTGCAATATGATCGCCGTTCTTTTTATTTGGGCAAACAGCATGCACGGTATAACCTAAACCAGTTAAGAACTGAAAAGGAACCATGGTTTCATAGTCTTCGGTATAGTCACCGACCAACATTAAAATCTTTTTAGACATGATTTATCTCTCTTTTTAAAATATAAGTTATCTAAATTCTTAATTTAAATTAGCACAGTCACTGAGTAATTTTTCAGGAAAAAAGTGCATTCTTTAGTCGAAGAATGCTTCGTAAGGGGTGTGAAAAGCCTTGATAAATCGAGGATTTTTTAAACGAAATATTTACACAAATTAAAAAATCACGCATAAAAAAGAATTTTGAAAGCTGAATGCGCCCTAAGTCTTCGAATTTGGTGATAGCGGATGCTTTTTTATAATCGTCAATCTTTAACCAAGATACTTAGTTAATTCGGTTAAAACTCCAGATGATCCGAATGCCCCAAGAATAGTTAAATGATTGGATAATGCGGTAGTTAATTTTGTATAGGCTTCTTTGAATGTTGATGAATTATTAGTAGCTTCTACTTCAGAAACAATGTCTTTTAAGTTTTGTTTTGCTTCAGGTGTTTCATTTGATTGATCAATAATCTCACGCATCTGGTTACAAATTTGTTGTAATGCTTGGTTATTAATTTGATTAATATTCATGGTGCTGTTTGCACCTGTTTGAATTTGAGTTTGCTGAAAACTACCTGAAAAATGAATTTGCTGTGCTCGAATTTGATCATTTATTTCTTTCATTGTAATTTCTCCTGATAAATATCCGTAGGTATTAGTGCTTTTCAAGATTAGAAGTTGATGTAATATTTGATCTATATCATTAATAATTTTTCTATGGAGCTTAATCATATCGTTTATAGACCATTTATAAAACTCTAGATGGCTAATAGTATCTTCGACAGAGGTTGCTACTCTTGTACTTTCGTCTCGAAAAAATTGTAGTTGAGGCTCTAAATAATCAATTACAGATTTTAAATCTAGATATCGATGATCAAACTTAATATCATTAAAAATTGCATTAAGAGCTAATGCGTTATCACGCCCATCACTATAAATAATGGAAATTTTATATTCGTGCTCAGGAACCTGTCTATCTAATACATCCTGAAATCGTTCTTCTGTTTTATGATGTAGAAAGTCCTTATCATATTGCGCAAAATTTCCAAAGGTTTGATAGATGTTATTTATTACTATATTTATATTAATTCTTTCAGGTACAATATCAAAAGCTCTATTAAAATAATTCATATTAAAAAACCCCACAAATTGTGAGGTTTTTATCTCATGAAAAGAATAGATTAGTCAAACATTAACCAATCAATTTCTTCATCAATTCATTGACTTGTGCAGGATTGGCTTTACCCTTAGAAGCTTTCATAACTTGACCAACAAGACCGTTAAAGGCTTTTTCTTTACCAGATTTGTACTCTTCAACCATTTTTTCATTGGCTGCAAGTACTTCTTTAATGATCGCTTCAATTGCACCAGTGTCGGTTTCTTGCTTTAAGCCTTTTTCAGCAATGATGTCATCGGCAGATTTACCTTCCGATTCCCACATAAAGCCAAAGACTTGTTTAGCAATCTTACCGCTAATGGTGTTGTCAACAATACGAGCAATCATGCCGCCAAGCTGTTCAGCAGAAACAGGTGAGTCAGCCAAATCTAGGCCTGCTTTGTTTAAAGCACCTGAGAATTCGCCCATTACCCAGTTTGCTGATACCTTCCCTTGCTTCGCACCGCCAGCAGCAGCCACAACAGCTTCATAGAAGTCTGCCATTTCGCGTGAGAGCGTAAGTACATGTGCATCGTACTCAGTTACACCAAAGTCTGCGATAAAGCGTGTACGGCGTGCAGCAGGCAGCTCAGGAAGTGCAGCGCGGGCAGCTTCAATTTGCTCATCAGCAATAATCACAGGTAACAAATCTGGATCGGGGAAGTAGCGGTAGTCATTCGCTTCTTCTTTCGAACGCATTGAACGCGTTTCCATTTTGTTTGGATCGAACAAACGAGTTTCTTGGTCGATACTTCCGCCGTATTCCAAAATTTCCATTTGGCGTTCAATTTCAACATTGATCGCTTGCTCAATGAAACGGAATGAGTTGAGGTTTTTAAGCTCGCAACGTGTACCAAAAGGTTGGCCCGGACGGCGTAAAGATACGTTACAGTCCGCACGGAATGAACCTTCAGCCATGTTACCGTCAGAAATACCTAACCAACGTACTAATGTGTGAATTGCTTTGATATAAGCAACAGCTTCTTCAACCGAACGCATGTCAGGTTCAGAAACGATTTCAAGCAAAGGCGTACCAGCACGGTTTAAGTCAATGCCAGACATACCTTCAAATTGGTCATGTACAGATTTACCCGCATCTTCTTCAAGGTGAGCACGAGTTACACCAATACGTTTAGCCGTACCATCTTCAAGTTGAATGTCGATGTGACCCAAGCCCACAATTGGGTTATCCATTTGGCTAATTTGGTAGCCTTTTGGAGAGTCTGGGTAGAAGTAGTTTTTACGTGCAAACACAGATGCTTGGTCGATGTATGCATCAATTCCAAGACCGAAGCGAATTGCAAGATCAACTACTTTTTCATTTAAAACAGGGAGTACACCTGGCATTGCCAAGTCTACAAGGCTCGCTTGTGTGTTTGGGTCTTGACCAAATTCAGTTGATGAACCAGAGAAAATTTTAGAATTGGTTGCAAGCTGAGTGTGAATCTCGATACCAATAACGACTTCCCAACCGTCAATCAATTTCAACTTTTGAGCTTCAGCCATTATGCATTCTCCTCAGCAATTGCCGCACGTTGAGTATGGAAATCGGTATTTTGTTGGTATTGATGAACAATCGACAACAATTGTGATTCTGACCAATAGTTACCAATCAACTGTAAGCCTACAGGTAAGCTGTCTTTATCAAAACCAACAGGAGCATTAATCGCTGGTAAGCCTGCCAAGTTCACTGCAAGTGTATAAATATCGCCTAAATACATTTCTGTTGGGCTTAAGTTCGCACCAATTTTATATGCAGTTGTTGGCGCAGCAGGAGCAGCAATCACATCTACATTTTCAAATGCTTTTAAGAAGTCTTGTTGAATTAAACGACGTACTTTTTGTGCTTTCACATAGTAAGCATCGTAATAACCTGCAGAAAGCGCGTATGTACCAATTAAGATACGACGTTGAACTTCTGGACCAAAACCTTCTGAGCGAGAGCGTTTGTAAAGATCCATCAAATCAGCTGGGTTTTCACAGCGGTAACCGTAGCGAACACCGTCATAACGTGACAAGTTAGAAGATGCTTCTGCTGGCGCGATGAGGTAATACGTTGGTACGTAAGCTTCAGTCATGTTGAGGTCGATCTCAACAAGCGTTGCGCCCATTTCTTCAAGCTTTTTCAAAGATTCTTCAACACGTGTTTTTACGTCAGCATCTAAACCTGCAACGTTAAAGTACTGTTTAGGAATACCAATGCGTAAACCTTTTACAGATGTGTTGTTTAAGTTTGCAACGTAGTCATCAACTTCTTTTTTAACCGAAGTCGAGTCTTTAGCATCATGGCCTGCAATTACATTCATCAGGTAAGCACAGTCTTCAGCAGAGCGTGCCATTGGACCTGCTTGGTCTAATGATGATGCATAAGCAATGATCCCGAAACGAGATACACGACCATAGGTTGGTTTTAAGCCTGTTAAGCCACAGAATGACGCAGGTTGACGAATTGAGCCGCCTGTATCAGTACCTGTAGCGAAAGGGGCTAAATCAGCCGCTACAGCCGCAGCAGAACCACCTGATGAGCCACCAGGAACATGGTCAAGTGCCCATGGGTTGCTCGTTGCGCCAACATAGGAGCTTTCAGAAGTTGAGCCCATCGCAAACTCATCCATGTTCACTTTACCTAAAGTGACAAGACCAGCTGCTTTAGTTTTTTCAACAACAGTTGCATCGTAAGGAGAGATGAAGTTATCTAGTATTTTTGAACCAGCAGTCGTTTTAATGCCTTTGGTACAAAAGATATCTTTATGAGCAAGAGGAATACCCGTTAAAGCTGTTGCATTACCTGCTTTTAAAGCTGCATCGGCAGCGTCGGCTTCAGCAAGAGCTTGTTCAGGCGTAACTGTCACGTAGCTTTTTACCAGAGGGTCAATTTTAGCAATACGTTTTAAATAGTGTTCAGTCAGTTCGCGAGATGAAAACTTCGCTTGGCTTAAGCCCTCAGCAAGTTCACGAATTGATAAGCGATGTAAATCAGTCATGAGTAAAATTTCTTTACATTCAAAATAGGGAAGATGGGCTAATTGAGTAAAAGTTATTCAATCACGCGAGGAACAAGATACAAACCATCTTGAGTTGCTGGTGCAACTGCTTGGTATTCATCTCGATGATTGCTTTCAGTTACCACATCAGCACGTAAAGGTTGAGGATTGTCAAAAGGACTTTTCAAAGGTTCTACGCCTTCCGTATCAATGCCTTTTAAGGTTTCCATCATGCCTAAAATTTTATTTAGACTTTGAGCATATTCAGCAGATTGCGTATCATTGAGCGACAATCGAGCAAGATTGGCGATTGCTGAAACTGTTTGTGCATTTAAATCTGCTGAATGCTGTGCATCCGATGTAGACATAACATCACCTAATCAGTATTAAAAATTTTCAAAATATCGTGCGTTATAATAAGCGATTGACTTGTTCAAATCATCACATTTAGTTTAAAGTTGCCACCTTGCATCCACATGAAAGTTTAACTGAGAACGAACCGTGATTCTAAAACGACTAATTGGCTTGTTTTCGCCGGATCTAGCCATTGATTTAGGTACAGCAAATACACTTATTTATGCACCAGGCCGCGGCATTATATTAAATGAACCAACAGTTGTGGCAATTCGTCACAGTGGTTCACAAAAAATTGTTGCTGCTGTAGGTTTAGATGCTAAGCAAATGCTGGGCCGTACGCCTGCGAATATTTCTGCAATTCGTCCAATGAAAGACGGTGTAATTGCGGATTTTGAAGTGACTGAAACCATGTTAAATCAGTTTATTGGTAAAGTTCACGAAAAACGTTTGTTCCCACCTGCACCTCGTGTAGTTGTATGTGTACCATGTAAATCAACTTTGGTCGAGCGTCGTGCGATTCGCGAAGCAGTATTTAATGCTGGTGCCCGTGATGTTCGTTTGATTGAAGAGCCTATGGCAGCAGCAATTGGCGCAGGTATGCCAGTTGAACAAGCATGTGGTTCTATGGTTGTGGATGTTGGTGGCGGTACAACAGAAATTGCAATTATTTCATTGCAAGGTTGTGTCTATGCTGACTCTTTACGCATCGGCGGCGATGTTTTTGATGAGCAAATCATCAATTATGTTCGTAAAGCTCACGGTTGTGTGATTGGTGAAACCACTGCTGAAATTATTAAAAAAGAAGTAGGTATGGCTGTTTCTGATGGTACAACATTAGAAATCGAAGTACGTGGTCGTAACCTTGCAGAAGGTGTACCTCGTGCAATTACTGTAACTTCTGACGAAATTACTCAAGCTATTTCTGATCCGTTACAAAGTATTGTAAGTGCTGTGAAATCTGCTCTTGAGCAAACTCCTCCTGAACTTTCTTCTGATATTGCTGAGCGCGGTATTGTGTTGACAGGTGGTGGTGCGCTACTTCGTAATCTTGACAAGTTATTGGCTCAAGAAACTGGTTTACCAGTTGTTGTTGCTGAAGATCCTCTCACTTGCGTAACCCGTGGTGGTGGTAAAGTATTAGAATTCTTCGACAACCCGAACCATGACATGCTTTTCGTCGGTTAAGTTTAAGGATTAGGCGGTGCAACCGAATATTTTTTCAAGACAGCCGCCATCTTTCCGCTCGTTCATTATTGCGGTCATTACATGTTTGGTTGTGCTGTTCTTTGATTGGCGCATGCCTTATGTAATTCAGCCAGCAAGGGATGTCTTGTACGCTGCATATAACCCAATTTATGCATTGGCTAGTTATCCGGTACTGTCGAGAGAATGGCTGAATCAACAAACAAAATCTGAAGCACAACTGCGTCGTGAAAATACCGCGATGCAGGCTGAGCTTTTACAAGCTCAAGTCCGCTTACAGAAACTTTCTGAACTGTCAGCTGAAAATACCCGTTTACGAGGACTTCTTGATACCCCATTAATTATTGATGGCCGTATGGAAATTGCCGAAGTAATTGGTACAGATGCAGACCCATTACGTCATATCATCATTATTAACCGGGGCTCTATGGACCATCTAAAGGTTGGTCAAACGGTTCTGGATGATAAAGGTATTATGGGGCAGATCATTAACGTATATCCTCATAGCTCACGCGTGATGTTGTTATCAGATAAAGAACATTCACTGTCGGTACGTCTTGAGCGTACAGGGATGCGGGCGATTGTTTCTGGTACAGGTGATTTGGGCCGTTTAAAAATGGAATATGTCCCGACCAGTGCGAATATTCAGGTGGGTGATAAAGTGTTTAGCTCAGGCTTGGGTGAACATTTCCCAGCAGGTTACGCAGTGGGTACAGTTGCCAAAATAAGACGCCATAATTCAGGTGAGTTTGCTGAAATTGATGTAACACCATCAGCACAATTAGCAACAGGGCATCATGTAGTTGTACTTTTCTCTGAATCATTAGCGAAGGAGCAGCCATATGCCGATCGCTAAACTTAAACGAGAAAAGCGTAAAGATCCATTATGGGGAATTATTCTCTCCGTTATTGTGGGTTCTGTACTCATGGTTTATCCGCTATCCTATGATATTTCAGGATGGCGGCCACTGTTCATGTTAATGATCATGCTATTTTGGGTAGTATGCCAGCCAACATGGTGTGGGGTCTGGTTTGCATTTGGGATGGGGATTTTTACAGACTTACTGCTTGATGCACCTTTAGGACTCAATGCCTTAAGTTTTGTAATTGTGACTTTTCTTACCCGTTTTTTAATTCGTGAACGCCGTATTTTAACTTTTGTTAATTTATGGACGATAGCAACGTTGGTCATTATTGCCCATTTAGCATTTATGTGGGTAACACAGACGATGGGTGGAATTCATTTTTCAATTGCTAGACATTGGCAGCCTTTGATGACAAGTATCATCACATGGCCGGTCGTCTATTATTGTTTGGCAAAATGGCGCATATAGTTTTAGCATCTAGCTCTCCTCGTCGGAAGGAGCTGCTGCAACAGCTAGGCTTAGATTTTGAAATCTATAGTCCTGACATTGATGAGTCTGTTCATGAAAATGAGCTGGTTCATCACTATGTTGAACGGTTGGCTAGAGAAAAAGCTCAAACTGTATTGAAGCTTTTTCCAGAAGCTATTGTTATTGCTGCCGATACAAGTCTGGGACTTGATGGTCAAATTATTGGTAAGCCTGAATCGAAAAATCATGCCTTTGAAATTTGGAAACAATTATCTGGACGTTGGCATGATGTGTTTTCGGGACTGTGCGTTGCGACTCAACAACAGATGTTAAGTCAGGTAGTGCAAACACAAGTTGAGTTTCAGCGCCTGACTA
This sequence comes from Acinetobacter sp. 826659, assembly GCF_000588515.1. NCBI lineage: Bacteria > Pseudomonadati > Pseudomonadota > Gammaproteobacteria > Moraxellales > Moraxellaceae > Acinetobacter > Acinetobacter sp. 826659. The sequence continues at coordinate 177,029 of NZ_JFYD01000007.1, forward strand.
CACAGGATATGGAAGATTATTGGACCACGGGTGAGCCTGTTGGAAAAGCAGGTGGATATGCAATTCAAGGAATTGCCTCGCAATATATTCCCCAAATTCAAGGAAGTTATAGTAATGTGGTAGGACTTCCTTTATACGAATTTGCACAGTTATTCAAAAGAGTAAAGACATAAGGGGTTGTTATCATTCTTCATTGAATAGCATTGTCGATGAACACTAGACAACGTTAAAGTTAACAGCTTCTCTGACTCTTTAATAAAAAATTTTATAATGCTTTGAGTTTATGTATGTCAGAAGAACTACTTATTAATGTCACGCCTATGGAGTGTCGGGGGGCATTAATCGAAAATGGAACTGTTAATGAACTGTATGTCGAGCGTACAGTTAAACGCGGTCTAGTCGGCAATATCTACAAGGGTAAAGTTGTACGAGTGCTTCCGGGCATGCAAGCTGCCTTTGTTGATATTGGTTTGTCTCGAACAGCCTTTTTACATATCAATGATATGGTTTGGCCTCGTTCACAGCCTACCCCGAATGTCTTTGAGCTATTACATCCTGGGCAAACCCTTACTGTCCAAGTAATGAAAGATATGTTGGGCACAAAAGGCGCACGTCTAAGTACAGATCTTTCAATCCCTTCTCGCTATTTAGTTTTAATGCCGTATGGCAACCATATTGGTGTTTCGCAACGTATTGAGTCTGAAGAAGAGCGAGATCGACTGCGTAATATTATTGAAGGTATTCAATCTGAGCATAATTTACCCGGTAGCGTGATTGTCCGTACGGCTGCAGAAGGGGTGGATGAGGCAGAAATTGCTCAGGACATGTGCTATCTGAGCAAATTGTGGGAGTACATTCAGCGTAAGCAGACTGACGTTGCTGTTCCTTCTTTAATTTTTGAAGAACTTCCATTACCTCAACGTATTATTCGTGACTTAGCAAGCGAAGAAACTGCAAAGATTTATGTCGATTCGCGAGAGATTCATGCAAAACTGCTTGAGTTTGTAGATGAGTTTGTCCCGAATATGAAGAGTCGTCTCATCCATTATCCGGGAGAGCGACCACTATTTGATCTTTATAATGTTGAAGAAGATATTCAAAAAGCCTTACAAACTCGCGTAGCTTTGAAGTCGGGCGGTTATCTGATGATCGACCAGACTGAAGCCATGACAACGATTGACGTTAATACAGGTTCATATGTAGGTGGTCGTAGTCTTGAAGACACCGTTTTTAAAACCAATATGGAGGCGACTCAAGTTATCGCACGTCAACTTAGACTGCGTAATTTGGGGGGGATTCTCATTATTGATTTTATTGACATGCAAGAAGCAACTCACCGTGAAGAGGTGATGCGTCAGTTCGAGAAAATGCTTGAGCGAGATCACGCGAAGACCAAAATTACTCAAGTGTCAGAACTTGGTCTGGTCGAAATGACGCGTAAACGAACTCGTGAATCATTAGAACACTTGTTATGTGAATCATGTCCAACATGCCAAGGGCGTGGTTTTGTCAAAACAGCGGAGACAGTGTGTTACGAAATATTTCGTGAGATATTACGATATACCCGCGCATTTGAGTCAACGAGTGGCTTTACTGTTGTTGCCCATCCTTCTGTGATTGACCGATTATTAACAGCAGAAGCACCAGCAGTAGCCGATTTAGAGCATTTTATTAACCGTGTTATTAAATTTCAGGTCGAAAATTTATATACGCAAGAGCAATACGATATCATTTTAAGTTAAAGTTGTAACAAGATATCGCTTAATCCTTGTTACAACTGAAATTTTACTTTCATTCATGAATTTTAAATACTACTTACATACAGTAGCCCTAGACGTTCTCCCTATTAAACGTCTTAGCAAACAATAAGAGGTATAACCCATGAATGTAAGTGAAAACTTAATTAGCAACGGTCTTAAACATGTTTTAGAAAGCACGCCAGTAAATAGCTGCTATATGTTGAATGACCAAGGTAAAGAAGTACCAATCACAACTGCAATGATTCGTTCAGTATGTCATCAGTTGCTTAACCAGTGCCGCACAATCAAAAAATAAGGGGCCAATTCAAAGCCCCTTAATTTTCTAACTTGCTGAATGATGTTTCAGTTGTTTCTCTGCAATAATTTCTTCAAAACGTTGAATCTCATCTTCTAAATGAGTCAAAAGGTTTTGCATTTTTGGCAAAGCATTTCGACAAGCTGTTAATCCAACTTCAAGCTTATCTAAATAACTGGTCATGGTAATGTTTAGAGCTTGTCCATCCATGACAATCGAAGCAGGGTAGAGCGCATCTAATTTCGCGCCATTCCAATAAAGCGGCTCACGTGGTCCTGGTACATTGGAAATCACTAAATTGAACGCCTGACGCTTAGGAAGCATTCCTGACATGATGTTTAATCCTGCCGGGCCATAAACAACCGCACTATAGTTTAAAATTTCATTCGCAGTCATGCGGCTAAAGCGTTGCTTTGAATTCTGCATGCTACGGCGAATGATTTCTAGACGCTCTAACGGTTGATCTTTATGCGTCCCTAAATTTGCCAAAATCATAGTAATTCGGTTACTCATGTCAGAATCATCTGTACGTAATGAAGCTGGAACCATGGCAATAAGTGGCTTTTTAGGTAAGCTGTTTTGGCTAATCAAATATTCACGTAAAGCGCCTGAACATACAGCTAGGACAACATCATTAATCGTTACGCCCAATGCTTTTGAAATTTTTCTAAGGCGGCTTAATTCAAATGATTGGGCCGCAAAACGACGTGAAGCACTGACTCTTTGGTTCAAAATAGAAACTGGAGCCTGAAAAGTAGAAACATAATCAGGATTTTTACCCATTTCCTTGAATATTGTTTGAGATAGCTCGTGCATGACTTTTGGAGCTATGTCGAGTTGAGACTTAATACCGCCTAAAATACTTTTAATTTTACTAGTACTTGGAGTTGGTACTTTTAGACGCTTAGCTCTTTTGCTCTCAACACACCATAAAGGAACAACATGTTTCTCTTCCGGCGTTTTTGATAGAGATTTCTCGATCAAACGCATACCCGCAACGCCGTCGACCATCGCATGATGGATTTTAAAATACATGGCAAAACGATTGCCTTCGATTCCTTCAATAATGTCACAAGTCCAAAGTGGCTTTGCACGATCAATTAGAGAGCTATGCTGCTGTGAAATATACACCAGAAGTTCACGAATACGGCCAGGATGAGGCAAAGCAATGTGGCGAAAGTGATGATCGATATCGAACTCTTCATCTTCATCCCAAAATAGACCACTTAAACGATTATTGAAGGGCGGAATAGGAATGCTCTTTGAGCGTTTAATATCTTCTACTAAATCATGTACAAAGGTTTCTGGTGCATTTTCAGGAATTTCAAATAAAAATAATCCACCGACATGCATGGGTTGCTGTCTTTTTTCGAGTGACAGAAAAATGAAATCAATTGGGTGTAATGGACGCATAAATCATTGTGCCTCATGCATTTTTCTAAGAAGCCCTTATATGAGCTCTTATTAGAATTATAGAACCGTAAAATTAAGTATATAGCGTTTAGAGTAGAGAAAATATGACTTTGTGTACGGAACATGACATAAAAAAAACCACTGATTTGCCAGTGGTTTTTTGATATCCAATTACTTTTTCATATTACCAGCATGTAAGCCACACTCTTTTTGAGTGGCTTCTTCCCACCACCAGCGTCCTTCACGCTCGTGTTGATTTGGTAATACAGGTCGCGTACATGGTTCACAGCCAATAGAAACAAAACCGCGCTCATGAAGAGGATTATATGGAATTTCCATCATACGGATGTAGCTCCATACCTCAGCACTTGTCCAGTTCGCTAGAGGATTATATTTAATAAGTTGCTTACCTGGACCCGAGAAACCTGCATCAGCTTGTACTACCGGAATTTCTGTACGTGTACCAGGACTTTGATCTTTACGTTGACCCGTAATCCAGCCATCTAAAGTCGCAAGTTTTTTACGTAAAGGCTGAACTTTTCGAATACCGCAACATTCTTGATGCCCATCTGTAAAAAAGCTGAATAAACCTTTTTCGTTTACCATGTTTTGAACAGCTTCAGATTCAGGGAAACAAATTTCGATATTGATATTGTAGTGTTTACGGACAGTTTCAATAAATTGATAAGTTTCGGCATGTAGACGGCCCGTGTCGAGACTAAATACACGGAAAGGTTTGCCTAAGCGTGAAGCAATATCAATTAACACAACATCTTCTGCTCCCGAAAACGAAATTGCAATTTCACCTTGTTGACTTAAGGCAAGTTCTAAAATTTCTCGAGGGCTTTTGGTTGCATATTCAGCAGCAAGAGCATCTACGATATCAATGGTCGGAATAACGGTCATGTGTGTTCCTGGCAAAAGGCTTGGGCGCATTGAGTTATGAAAAATATTCTAAAGGATAGTTGATAAAGTGCTTAGCACTTTAATTTCGATCCTTATGAATAAAATTGATTTGATCAATAACAACGCAAAACTGAAAATCTTAATGGTATGATACAGCAATTTTTAACCAACGTTGGAAGCATTCATGGAAATCGTATGCCTAGATCTTGAAGGGGTTTTAGTTCCTGAAATCTGGATCAATTTCGCAAAAAAAACAGGGATTAAAGAACTCGAAGCAACAACTCGTGATATTCCGGATTATGATGTTTTAATGACTCAGCGTCTTAATATTTTAAAACAACACGGTTTAGGCTTAAATGATATTCAAGAAGTCATTGCCGAGATGGGGCCATTACCGGGGGCAAAAGAGTTTGTTGAATGGGTGAGTACGCATTTCCAACTCGTGATATTGTCAGATACCTTCTATGAATTTGCACATCCTTTAATGAAGCAATTAGGGTGGCCAACGATTTTCTGTCATAAGTTAGAGACAGATGAAGAAGGCATGATTACCGCTTATAAACTACGTCAACCAGATCAAAAACGTGAGTCTGTTAAAGCACTGCATGGCTTGAATTTCCGTGTAATCGCTGCAGGTGATTCGTATAACGATACAACCATGCTTCGTGAAGCGGACCATGGTTTCTTGTTTGATGCACCAGCAAATGTGATTGCCGAGTTTCCTCAGTTTCCAGCTATTCACGGATATGATGCATTAAAAGAAGCAATCCGTTCAGTTTCACAGCGTACAATCCCAGCTTAAGAATAAAGAATAAAAAAGGCGCTTTAAGCGCCTTTTTTATATAAATCAATTTTGAAACTTAGAATTTATAACCAAGTTTTAAACCATAAGCGATAGCGTTGTTGTCAGAGAATTCTGCAACGTATTCATCACCGCCGGCTTGCGCACCAGTTTGAGCTTTGGCATCACCCAACCAGAAATATTTTACACCGCCAGCAATAAACGTTTGTGGAGTAGGGCTGTATTGAACACCTAAACCTACGTTCCAGTAACCTTCTGTTGGACCTAAAGTTGTTACAGGATCACCTGCACCTGAGTCCCAACCTACAGAAACGTTACCTGCCCATTTATCGTTGAGTTTACGGCCAACACCAGTGGTTACTGTCCATTGGTCATCTGTATAGCTTACTAAATCAAAACCATTTGGACGACCTACAACAGGTAGTGGCCCTACGACTTTTGATAATTGGCCAAATTTGTATGGCTGAACAGAGAAATCTTTCCAGTTCACCCAACGAATGTTTGCAAATGCAACAGTGTCAGCCATGATACCTGTTTGGAAATCAAAGTTAACTGATTGAGGTGTAGTAATTGTGGTATCTGCTGAGCTATTTTTAATCGCATCGGCCGCAGCAGCTTGTCCTAATAATGAAAGAGCAGGAAGTGTAGGTATGTTTTCACGGATATTTACATCATGATCAACTTCAGAACGATAAGTTAAAGAAGCTTTAAGGGCAATTTCAGGAATTTGATAAGCAAAACCTGCTAACCAACCCACACCGCCAGTTTCTTTAATATCTGCATCATAGCCGTTGTAGATACTATAAGCTTGTCCACGAAGGCTGATATTTCCTTTAATTGTCTGGTATACGCCACCAGCATAAAGATTCCAGTTTTTATTGGGTTGAAAACCAAAAACCATTGCAAGGTTTTGAGTATCTACTTCAACCTTAGTAGGGCCTGTGCCAAGCAAACCATTGACTTGTTTTAAGCCAGCATCTACTGTTTTTGTTACCCCATCTGTGATTTGTTGCATTGCTGCAGTATTTGCTTGAATAGCTGCTTTTGCCTGATCAAGAGTGGCACCAGGAGGTAAAGCACCAGAATTTAATAAATTTTGTGCTGCAACAGTAACTTGTTGGTTGATTCCAGTTGTAATTGTTTGCTGACGAATACCTGCTAAAGCAGCTGGAGCTAGAATTGTATTAGAAGAGTCTGAAACAAATACGTTTTGACCTTTATATTCTGCATCTGCTCCAAACGGTTGATCATAAATTAAACCAAAAGAAAACTTATCGTTAAGTTGTAGTTTTAATGCTGCATTAGGGAAGTAATAATCTTCACCCATATCGCTAATATCACGGCGTGTTGCACTTGTACCTGCTTCTTTACCTGATACATCTGGATCTAAAGCAGTAATACCAGCTTCAAAGTAGTTTCCAGGCTGAAAAAAAGCAGACATTGATTGTCCAGAGCGATCCAATGCTGCTGCAAAAACCCCAGTTGCAGGCAGCGTTGCTAAAATCATTGCAGTGCTCAGATGTTTTAATTTCATTTTAATCTTTCCTTGAACTTCAAGACATTTTTTTAAAAGTAACAGAGTTAAACCGTTTAAACTGTGTTGCCTTCAAAGCTCCTAATTACAAGTAATAGAAGCTTTGATAACTCCATGTAACAAAAATAGCATAATTACAATAAGAGTAAATCTGTTATATGAACTGAACAGTACTCACTTTTTATACAAATAGTGTCAATAATGGATGAAATATGAAGGAATATTTGTATTATTAAATTAATTTAATTTATTGATATTTATATTTTTTATCTATTAGTAGTGGTCTTTGTTTTTATGACATTTTTGTCACAAATCCAAGAAAGATGGTCAAAGATTTTTTTGTAAAAATATGAATTAAGTGATTATGAAATGAGTATTGGTTGTCATTTTTAGTTGATAAGTCCAGTTTCTCTACATCTGTATATTATTGATTAAATTTTATATTATTAATTTTATGAAAAAGTTTACCTTAATTTTTTTACCATTTGATCCATTTTTTGAGCGAATTTGGATTCTATATTTGAAAGTTATGTGTAATAAAAAACCGAAAATAATGATCTAAATTCGGTTATTTAATTTTAAGAGCTAAAACATCGCATTACAGTGGATATAATTTTTCATCAAATTGCTCAAGTTTGGGAAATGTTAATGACTCGAGCTGGTCCAGATGAGTAAGGTAGATTACATAGTCTTCAAGAAGGGTTTGTCGTGCTTCTTGGCTAATATACGGCACATGGTAAGCAATGAATGGAGGTAGGACTTCAAAACCAGCATATGCCAAAGTACCACGTTGAATCGGCGATAAATAATTTTCAATTGGACCATGAATAGAGCTTTCTCCAAACATGTGTGTTCTACCACCGAGTGTTAAACACAACATCGCTTTTTTACCTACCATGCCGCCGTGATCGTAAAATCGCTTGCCTCCATAAAAAAGCCCTGAGACAAATACGCGATCAATCCAACCTTTTAAAATTGCTGGCACAGATGTCCAATAAAGTGGGAAATTTAAAATGACGAGATCTGCTTTTTTAACTTTTTCAATTTCTGCTTGAATATCTGGAGCTAGAAGTTGATTTTTGCTGGCATTTCTTTGTTCTAATGCATAGTTAAAATACTCAGGCTGATTAAGCTCTAAGAAATCCTCTTTGGATGCAATAGGGTTAAATTGCATCGCATATAAATCTGAAATTTCTACACTGTGCCCCAATTTTTCTAAGGTTTGCTTAGCTGTATTTTTTAGAGCAGTGGTGAAAGACTGTGGTTCTGGATGAGCATGGACAATAAGAATGTTCATAAGGTGAGACCTGTATTCTTTTCAGAAATTGTGCTGTCTAGTGCAATTCAGCGGATTTTGTTTTGGATAACTATGCATCAATTTAAAAGCATGGCATAGTTCATGAACTGACAGTTTTTACCATTTCGCGCCATTTTATTTTGCTCATATGGGTTGCTCATGAATCCAGAATTACCCGGAACTTATATTAATTTAATCGTTGAGACTGTTAAGCGGTGGGGTGTCTCTGGTGAGCAGCTTTTAAATGGAAGTGGAATAACCTTAGACCAATTAGAAAAGCCTTACTGGTATGTTGAATTCAACATCTTAAATCAGCTTATTGAACGGGCGATCGAGTTATGCAAAGAGCCAGCACTAGCAGTATATTTAGCTTTAAGCATGACGGCTTCATGTTATGGTTCAGTCGGAATGGCTGCCATAGTTTCTCCAAATTTAGGAGAAGCACTGAAAATACTTGAAGAATTCATTGGTTCACGTTGTAAGGTTTTTAAACCAGAATTAAAACAAGAAAATAATGATGCATGTTGGTCAATTCATCAGCCTGTTAATCAATTTCAATTGAGTTCAAATGCCAACATTTTTTTGTTAGTCGGTTTTGTTCAAATTGCCAAAAAATTAACAGGGCTTTCTCATTTGGGAAAAGTTGAATTACAAATGCCAGAGCCAATAGGTTTTGGCCAAATCAGTCATCAGCTGGCTGTAACTTGTTTATTTAACCAAAAGCGTAATCGTTGGATATTTCCAAAAGAGTATTTAGCACAACCTGTATTAACGGCAGACCCAATGCTAGCGCCGTTATTAAATGCGCAATGTAAACGGGATATAGAGAAATTAAACTTAAAAAGTAGTTGGAAAGGACAAGTCAAACAAGTTGCCGAAAAATTGCTTATGAATGGGAATATTGAGGCGCTAAAAGTTGGACAAGTGGCTCATATTATGAATATGTCGGAGCGAACTTTGCAACGTTATTTAGCTTTTGATGATACTAGTTTTACACTTTTGGTTGACTCACTGAAAAAGGAGCATGCCCAGAAACTTTTAGCTCAAAATAACATGTCGGTTGAAAAAGTGGCTTTAATGCTAGGTTATGCCGAGACTTCTCACTTCACTCGTGCGTTTAAGCGCTGGGTGGGTGTTACTCCTAAATATTTCCAAACCAAACATAAGATGGCGGATTCAAATTAAAGGGCCACAAATTTAAATTCATGGCCTTTCATTTATTATTTGAGTCAATTAAGTAGACTATTCTGGCTTAGATGAGAGTGATTCAATCACTTCAAAATAGCTAGGCGGTGCAGGAACATGTCCGCGGTCTCTCAATAGACGATGCATACGTGGCAGTTTGAAGTAGGGCACCGAAGCCATTAAATGATGTTCCATGTGATAATTGACATGAATAGGCGCCACAAAACTTCTAGCAATCCAACCTGCACGTGTAGTACGGGTATTAGTTAAAGCTGTATTACTCGTTTGCATCCCTGCATGTTCGGCCATTGAGCGAATTCTTAAAAATAATGGAAACGGTGTTAAATAAGCTAGGGGCCATAACCAATAAAACCGTTGTTGACCAAAAGCTTTTAAAACACCATAAAGAGCTACATTGGTTGCAATGGCACCACTACTGTTTTTTATAAGACTTTTTGCATAATCAACGAAATCTTTATTGCTTCGATCTAGCCAGACTTGATCATTGGCAACAGTCCATTTCATTAGATCTAGATCCATTAACACTCGACCAAAGCTAAACTTTAATCCTGTCATACCTGTTAAGTCGCGTAAAAATTTACGAGTAAGCGATTTTTTGCTTACAGGAAAACCAGAAACTAACGAAAGATCTGGATCATCTGGAGTAGAGGTTTTTGCATGATGACGAACATGATGTACGCGGTATTTTTGTAGATCATTCCAGATTGGACGGGCGCATAGCCATTCGCCTACAAAGTCATTTATTTTTTTATTTTTGAATAAGCTTTTATGAGATGCATCATGCATCAAAATTGCTAGGCATAACTGGCGACCTGCCAATATAGCTAAAGCTAGCATACAAGCAAGTAATTTGCCCCAGCTAGGTAAGTAATCCCACATCATGATTAAGCTTGCAAATGTTCCGCCAATAACGGCCCATGTGCTTGCAACAGCCCAAGCACCGTATATGTCTGAGGGTTGTGTGAGTTCTTGTATTTCTTCTCTGCTAAATAGATCGGTCACACTCACTTGTGCATTCATTTTTATTCTCCCAAATCAGATTTTGGTATCCATATCTTATATTACAAATATAATCATAAAATTTTAAAATGTGAAATATATGTTTGTAAAAAAATAAATCGCCCTTTAGTGGGCTAATTCATTTTCATAAAGTTTCTGCCATAGCTTTTGTCCAATCGAATCGAGCTGTTGTACATTTTGAGCAAACTGATTGCGGGCATGTTCATCAACAAATGGAGAAGGCAGTAGAGGATCATTCATGAGTAAGGTAATGGTTTCACGTCCTAATAATAAAGCTTGGGTAGCAGCCTCATTTAAGGATAAATTTTTATAATTCAAAAGCCATTCTTGGATATCTTGACTATACATTTCATAGTTTTTTTCAAGCTGTTTGATATCCCACAAAGAAGGAATTAACGAAACTGTTTTTGCGTCAAATTTTTGAATAATAGAAATTTTAGCTTCATTTTCAAGACCCGCTAAAATGAGTTCTTCACATGTTTTTTCAAAGCTATACGCTAAATTATCTGGACGTATATAAATTCCAGTTTCGAGTTCTCTAAAACCAAATTGACGTAAAGCGTGTTCTCTCTTTTTTAAAGCGGTTCGATCAATACGACCTAATGTCCCCGTAAAGACTGCCAGATAGTGTTGTTGCCATTCTTTAGTCTGCTTAATGCCATTTTTACGATTCAAAATAACTTTTGCCCATTCTTTGGTTGATGGCGAAAGTTGATAAATACCGCGTTCTACACTTTCTATCATCCCTTCATTTAATAGCCGAGTCGTAGCCACACGAATACCGTTGTCACTCATATTAAAAAGTTTAGCGGCAATTAATATTTGTCTAATCGTGAGCTGAGGGTAAGCAGAGGAAAGAAATAAATCGATAATGAGATGGCGCGCATTAATTTTGATATTTTTCATTCAGATTGAATTTTTGATATGAGTTGCATTTGATCAGAATAATATCATGTTTTTTTAAGGACTTTTTAAGATCATTTTGTAGAGTAAGTAAAGGTAAAAAGCTTTGTCTATAACAAGAAAAACTTTGGCAGTTCTTAACCAAGTTTTATCTTTTTACGATAGTTAACCCAAGTTTGTCATCATGATGTGATACATTATCGCACTTTAAATAAACTGCCTTTAACTAGGGGCAATAACCACAAACGTTAGAAATGATCTGATATTGAACATGTGTTAAGTCTAATTTGGGACTTACCAATTTCGATAAAACAAATTTTAGGTCGTTCTAATGATTAACTTTCTTTGAGCAAGTTATGGAAAATTTTGAAGTTATAAAAGCACTGTTTTTAGGCTTTGTCGAAGGCTTAACTGAATTTTTACCCATCTCGAGTACAGGCCATTTAATTTTATTTGGTCATATTATCGATTTCCACTCAGACGGCGGTCGTGTATTTGAGGTCGTAATCCAGTTAGGTGCTATTTTGGCAGTGTGCTGGTTATACCGACAAAAAATTATTAACTTGATTAAGGGATTCTTTAGCGGTGATGTGGAGTCACGTCATTTTGCGATTAGTGTGCTTATTGCATTCTTTCCAGCAGTCATTATTGGTGTTCTAGCTGTCGACTTTATTAAAAGTGTTCTATTTAGCCCAATTGTGGTTGCGATTGCCTTAATTGTCGGTGCTCTTATTATTTTCTGGGTTGAATCTAGACAGTTTGAACATAAGACCCTAGATGCAACTAAAATTACTTTTAAACAAGCGCTTTTAGTAGGTCTTGCTCAGTGTGTGGCGATGATTCCGGGAACTTCACGTTCAGGCGCAACAATTGTAGGCGGAATGTTTGCAGGTTTATCACGTAAAGCTGCTACAGAATTTTCTTTCTTCCTTGCTATGCCGACCATGTTGGGGGCTGCGACTTTTGACTTGATTAAAAATGCTGACGTACTCACCTCAGACAATATGATTAATATTGGGGTAGGTTTCGTTGCTGCTTTTATTGCCGCGCTGTTTGTTGTAAAAGCATTGGTACTGTTTGTAGAACGTCACACGTTACGTGTATTTGCTTGGTACCGAATTGTACTTGGCGTAATTATTTTGATTGCAGCAATGTTCTTTAATTTATCGGCTTAAATAGCCTGATAAAGTGAAAAAACCTAGAATGCTCTAGGTTTTTTTATGCCTAAAAATTGATTTGAATTGCCTATTTATACAAAGTAAACGTAAGACAGATGTTTTCATTTTAGGTTCATTGTTATATTGATTATTAGATCACTTCTCACAATAAAACTATGCCGCAAAATCATCTTACAGAACATTTGGTCGATGCATTTTTGCACTTGGCTCCAGCAGAAGGCCTCTATCCTACTTTTATTTCTAATATCACTTTGATGCGTGTAGATCATTCCACACCACCTGTTGCCGTGCTGCAAGAACCCTCAATTGTTTTAGTGATACAGGGGTTAAAGCGCGGATATATTGGTAAAGAAATCTTTCAGTTTCAACAAGGACAGTGCTTATTTATCTCAATTGCAATACCGTTTGATTGCGATACTGTAGTTGAAAATAATGAACCCATGTTGGCAATCGCAATAAAGTTTGAACCACAAATGATGGCTGATCTCATTACTAAAATGGATAAACAGCAACAAGTGGTTACTGAAGATGCTCATTCAGAAGATTTAAAATTAAGTTGTGGGCTTAGAGTGATTGACATGAATGCGACCATTTCAGAGGTTGCTCTACGATTACTCAATTTACTTCGTTCTAAACAAGATACTTTTATATTGGGTGAGCAAGTTAAAAGAGAATTGGTTTATCGTGTGGTGCAGGCTTCAGGTAACAGTCTAGTCGAAAGCTTATCTGCTATGGCAAGTCGAAATGGCGTGATCTACACCATTTGTGAAATTATTCAGCGTGATTATTATCATAACTTAACGGTTCAAGAGTTGGCGAAACAAGCAGGCATGAGCATCTCGCTTTTTCATCAAACTTTTAAAAAGGTGACGAATTATTCGCCCTTACAGTACATCAAAATTACTCGGTTACATAAGGCACGTGAGTTAATCATGAACAATAAAATGGGAGTCGCAGAAGCCGCCTATGAAGTTGGATATGTTAGTGCTTCTCAATTTAGTCGAGAATTTAAGCGACTGTTTGGCGTTCCACCCAAGTCCTCAATTATTTAACGTAGATTAGTATTTTTAGATATAAATCAAACATGGAGCATTTTATGACCCTTCCAACAACCATGAAAATTATTGAAATTACGGCTCTGGGTGGACCTGAGGTTCTAAAAGTTCAAGATGCTAATATTCCAGCACCTCAAGCAGATGAAGTCTTAATTGAGGTAAAGGCTGCTGGAATTAACCGTCCTGACGTTTTGCAGCGTATGGGTTTATATCCAATGCCTAAAGGTGTTACTCAAATACCGGGACTTGAAGTCGCTGGTGTCGTGGTTGCTGTAGGTGACGAAGTAGATCAATTCAAGGTTGGCGATAAAGTTTGCGCCCTAACAAATGGCGGCGGTTATGCAGAATATTGTGCGGTAACTGCAACTCAAGTATTACCAATACCTGAAAATTTATCATTTACTCAAGCCGCTGCGATTCCGGAAACATTTTTTACAGTTTGGGCAAATCTATTTGATATTGGCCGTTTAAAGAAAGATGAAACCGCACTGATTCATGGTGGGGCAAGTGGTATTGGAACCACAGCTTTAGCCATTTGCCACGCTTTGGGGATTAAAACTTTTGCTACGGTTGGTAGTGAAGATAAAGTTGAAGCACTCTCAAGTTTAACGACAGCAATTAACTATAAAACCCAAGATTTTGAGCAAGAAGTTTTGAAACATACTCAAGACCAAGGGGTTGATGTCATTTTGGACATTGTGGGCGGCTCTTATTTCACGAAAAATTTAAATCTATTAAAACGTGATGGCCGACTGGTCATTATTGGTTTTATGGGTGGACGAATCGCAAAAGAATTTGATTTACAAAAACTGATTTTAAAACGTGCCACAATTACGGGTTCAACGATGCGAGCACGTAATAGCCAAGAAAAAGCACAAATTGCCCAATCTTTGCATGAGCATGTGTGGCCATTATTGGCACAAGGTAAATGTTTACCGCAAATCTATAAAACGTATGCTTTTTCAGATGTACAAAGTGCTCACGCATGTATGGAACAAGGTGATCATATTGGAAAGATCGTTTTAGAAATGAATGCGTAACGCTATAATCATTGAAGTTTAGGTGAACGACAAGTTCGCCTAAACTGAATTTTATAATTCTAGATTCTGCCTATTTCTCTATAAAAATTGCCAAATTCTATTGGCAGATTGCACCAGTTCTATAACTTCACCTATAAATTGAGTAAGAAATAACAATTGGTTCTTACCTTATTATTTCTTTCCATACTGATGAAAAAGGATAGTAACAATGAATACCGCAAATATTGATGATAAAAATCCTACTCCAGATTTGGCTGAAGATAATGCCTTTTTCCCATCACCTTATTCACTGAGTCAATATACTGCACCTAAAACCGATTACGATGGTACAACTTACCCAACGCCGTATACAGGCAATAAAAAAGTCTTAATGATTGCGACTGATGAGCGTTATATCCAGATGCAAAACGGTAAGTTCTTTTCAACAGGTAACCATCCTGTAGAAATGCTTTTACCGATGTTTCATTTAGATAATGCAGGCTTCGAAATTGATGTTGCGACACTTTCAGGTAATCCAGCCAAGCTTGAAATGTGGGCAATGCCAAAACAAGAACAAGTAGTGTTAGACACTTTTCAAAAATATGCAGACAAATTAAAAAATCCGCTAAAAATAGCTGACATTTTAGAAAATGCAGTCGGTGAAAACTCACCATATGCGGCTGTATTTATTCCGGGTGGGCATGGCGTATTAGCTAAAATTCCACATAGCCTTGAGGTGAAAAAAGTTCTTAAATGGGCGGTTGAACAAGATAAATTTATTATTACGTTATGCCATGGTCCAGCTTCGTTACTGGCTGCGGCAGTTGATGAACAGCCAGAAAACTATATTTTTAAAGGCTATCAAATTTGTGTATTCCCTGATTCATTAGATAAGGGAGCAAATATTGATATTGGTTATATGCCGGGGGCTTTACCTTGGTTGGTGGGTGAAAATCTTGAAAAACTCGGTGTAGAAATTTTAAATAAGGGCATTACAGGCCAATGTCATAGAGATCGTAAATTGCTAACTGGCGATAGTCCGCTTGCTTCTAATAATTTAGGAAAACTTGCAGCTGAAACATTGTTGGCTGAAGTGAAGGATTAAGTATATTATTTTATCGAAATAGGGCTTTTTATTAAGTCCTATTGTAGTTTATGTAAATTAAAAATATTTTTTACTAAATGCTTCGATAATTAATAAGAAAATATTAAAAATATCTTTATTATTAAAAAAATAATTTAATTAAAATAAGTGACTTAAATTAATATTATATATTTAATTTCTATTAAATTAAATCTCTTTTATGGAATTGATAATTAAAATAAATATGAGGCATATGTTGCTTTATTGATCAAGAATGTTATCTTTTGTGGAAAGACTGTTCTTTCTATGTAGGAATATCTTTGTTTAAAAAGGCAAAAAGAGGATTTTATAAAAATGTCTATGAAAAACAGTGTATTGAAAATATTTTTTTTAATATTTGTTACAGGAGGAGGACTAATAATATCGGGTTGTGAAACTGAGCAAACTTCGCAAAATAATGCAATGGTGGGATATGCACAGGAACATGCAAAGGTACAAGCTGAATTCGCAAGCCAACAACAGTTAAAAAAATCACCTTTACCTGAAGGAAAAGTGATAACTGATGGGTCAGTTCAACAAATTAATAAACAAAATTAATTTTCGACTATTAGTAAGGATAATCAACTAGTAAGGATAATCAACCTAAAAAAACTCTGAAAAGAAAGTAGTTTCTTTTGTTAGAGAATAACAAATTTATAAAAAATAATGGAAATTTAAAGTATGAAAAAAATAGCCAGTATATTTATACATAGTCTATGGCTATGTATAGGGGGGATGTTGAGCTTGTTAAGTCAACTGACCTACGCCGCGCCCGATATTGTAGCACAAAACTATTCTGCTGCTCGTTCACCTGGAGTTCAATCATGTACTGTAGGTTATGATTTAATGGCAGGTGATATAAGTTATGGACAAAATTTAATTACAGGAGCTTTACCTTTTAGTCTTAATTATAAGGCACCTTTGCGCCAGAATCTTTCAGCTGCACAGGTATTTGTTCAACCTGAAGAAAGCTCTCTGGGGTGGACTGATAACTATCAGGCTCATGTTTTCGTTCAAAATATTCAATCTGTTACTCAAGAGTTTCAGCAATTTACAGCAACTCAGGTGTCATCTAATCCTATTTCTTATAATTTAACTACGTATAATCCAATTACTACATCTAGTTTCTCCGCTAAGGAAATTATAGTTAGGTTACCTGGAGAAAGTGTTGCTACGTTGTTTAAAGAAGAAAATGGCAGTTTTACTCGTTTATATTCAGCTGATGCTATTAGAGAGATGAATAATACAGCACTTACGCAGCTGCCTTGGAGTTCAGATCTGGGAGAATATCAGCTGAGTCGAGTTGGAAATAATTTAATTATTGTCAAAAATGGTGTGAAATATACGATAACTGATACTTCTTATACTTTAGTACCTGCTCAAGATTCTGTTAGTAGTATAAACCTCTATATTGATAATTATGGTAATTTTAGAACAACTACGAGTCAATGGAACACTAATGGATTATATCCAATAGCTATTTCAAATACTGCACCTTATATAAAAAATACTACAACAGTTTCAATGGAATTGTATCGAGTAGCAAAAATTGAAGATCAAGGTCGTGTTCTAAATTTACAATATGATAGTAAAATGAACCTGACTCAAGTCAATGATCAATATAATAATAAATTAGTATTTGAGCGTACATTCCATGACGCAACTTTAGGTACAACCCAAACTATTGATGAATCTCGGTTAATAACTAAAGTTACTTATACGGCTGCTCAAGGTGGCACACAAGTTGCGAATTTTAACTATAAAGCTTATACATCAAAGGTCCCAAGTACAGGGGTGACGACAACTGTATTTGCTTTAATTAGTTCAAACTCCACAGCTGCAGGAGCTTACAGCTATGTGAATGAGATGACTGAATTGGGGCCGGTTAAAGCATATGTCGCAAGCCGTGGTAGGACAGCAGACTCAAGTTATTATTATCCAGTATTAAGACAGGTGAAAAATACTTCTGGGCAAATCGTACGGCAATGGGATGTAACTCAAAATTATGTGTTGAATGGAACAAGCTATTCAACTGCACAAACTACACTACGGTCTTATACACCACTTTCGTCTGGAACAGCTCAAGACTTTACTACGGTATATGATGATAACGCTAAAACAATTAATTTAACGTTACAGCTTGCTAATAGCACAGCAACTAGTTCTATTCAAAGTACAGTAAATGCAGATAATAGTTTGACTATTACAGCATCAGGCTATCCATGTTTAACATCTAATGGTACACCTGTGAGTAGCGCTGAGTTTAAAACAGATCGTAGTCGATTAGTGAAAGTTACCGATGCCAATAATGTCGCTACGAGTTATGAATATGATACACAAGCGCGTATTACGGGAATAACTGATGCTGATGGCACCACGTTAAGCCGTAAAACGACATACACTTATGGTCTATTAAATAATAATGGTGTTAATTTATTTTTGACTCCAACGAGCGTTGTTACACCTAATCTTACTATTACTAATGTAGTTAACCCAAGAGGTCAGATTGTTACCCAAACTCAGGCTTCAAGTCAGACTGGAAGTACAAGTAAGGTAACTACTTACGCTTATGATGAGACGACCACAAGTAAACATTTTGGTCGCCTATTAAGTGTTGATGGGCCACGCTCTGGTACAGCAGATAAAATTACTTATAGTTATGATGTTTACGGTAATTTAGCGAGTCAAACTCAAACAGTTAATGGTATTGCACGTGTAACTCAGTATTTGGGATACAATACATTTGGTGAGCCTGAACGGAACTTAAATCCAAATGGCCTTGTAAACCAATTTATTTATAATGCTGATGGAACATTAAAAAGCCAAACTACTGGTGTTGGTGGAGCGACAGGTACGATTACAGGTCAAACAACTTCTTATACTTATAATACTCTTAAGCAAAAAATCAGTGAAACAAACCCAGACGCCGAGGTAACACAATTTGCATATGATCTAGCTGGTCAATTAATTCAAATTACATTACCAAATGGTAACCGTATTCAAAAAACTTATTATTCAATTGGAGCGGTGGCGAGTGAAAAAAGCGTGACCAGTGCAGGCTTAGTCGCTACAGAAAGTTATCAATATTTAGATACCAAAGGGCGAATTAGTAAAACTCAACAAGGCAGTGATGCTACACGTCGATACACTACTTTTATTTATGATAATAATGGTAATGTTATTCAAACTACGACTGCAGCAGGTGTGATTGAAAAATGGAGCTATGATGTACTTAACCGTGTAACAAGTCATACGGATGGTTCGGGTAACATCGATACAAAAGGTTATGATGTTAATGATAATATCGTGCTTTCAAAAGATGCTTTAAATGCAGGAAGTAACCCGTTTAGTTATCGCAATGGTAATGTATTAACTCAAGAAGTGAACACTGATTATGGAACGAAGACTTATAGTTATAACGAAGCAGATCAGTTAATTCAACGTTTACATGGTCCACGTAAGTGTAACTATAACACTCTAGATGAATTAGGTCGTTATAAAGCATTTGTATGTGCTGCAAATAGTGGAACTACAGCCAGTGAATATCAAGTAAACAATAATTACACCTATGACCAAAGCCGTTATGGTCGTCTTGATAAAGTTACAACGGGTGTTACAGGCTATGATGTAGATACGTTATATACATACGATGCATATGACCGAGTTATCCAAAAAGGTACCACAAACCAGTTATTTAACCGTTATGCAGGTACGACAGGTAATACCCTCAATGTTAATTATGGCTATAGCACGGGCGGTAAACTGACTTCAATGACCTTACCATCTGGTCGTAGTGTTACCTATAGCTATAGCACAACGGGAATGCTGACGGGTATTAACTTAAACGGTAGTGCGCTTGTTCGTAGTATTAACTATGACGGAGCTAACCGGGTTACGGGCTGGCAATGGGGAGCATCAGGTAATGCGGGTTACACTCAAAGTTATAATAATGATGGTTCTATAGCGAGTTTAACAAATAAAGATAATGCGTCAGCAGTCAACTATTCATTAACTTATGTTTATGATAAAGATGGGCGTATTACTCTAGTTACCCGTAATAATGGAACTAAAGATGCTTACACCTATGATGCTGTAGACCGTTTACTTAGCGAAAGCCGTACCACAGGTACAGCAGCGACTTACAGTATTAGCTATACCTATGACAAAAATGGCAATCGTTTAACTTTAAATGCTACGGGACAACACATGCAGCCTGCTGCTAGTGCTGCCTATACCTATACAACTAACACAAATAAGTTGGCGAGTTTTACAAAAGGAGGCGTTGCACAGACTTTCAGTCATACTGCTAACAGTGAGCTAAGCTATGGTACTTATTTACCGACTTATGATTATGCAGGTCGTCGTAAAGTAGACCGTGCAAGCACAGATTACTATTTCATGAACTACAACCATAAAAATGAACGTAGTTTTAGAGATAAAGTCGTTAATGGGGCTGTGGCTACAATGACTCAATACATCTACGATGAACAAAGTCATTTAATTGGAGAATATGACAAAACTGGAGCATTGGTAGAATATGTATGGATGGGTGATAAACCAGTAGCAGCGATTTATGGCAGTGGTGCGGCAACCAAGATCTATTACATCATTACAGATGCTCAAAATACTCCAAGACGTTTAGTTGATGGCGTAACTCATGCGGTGGTATGGAGTTGGGATTCAACAGCATTTGGTGTGGGCAACCCGACAGGATCAATCACGTTTAACTTACGTTTCCCTGGCCAATATTATGATGTGGGCACTAATCAGTTCTATAACCACAACCGTTTCTATAACCCTGAGCTTGGTCGTTATATGGAACCGGACCCGATTGGGTTAGAAGGTGGCTTAAATCCATATGCATATGCGGGTAGTAATCCTGTGATGAATGTAGATCCGAGTGGATTACGTTTAGATAGGTTGTCAGATGCAGGAATGTCAATGGCATATGTAAATAATAGTAGTAACTTGGAATGGATGTTAAGACAGCAAGAATCTATCATGAATTTTTCCGCTCAAAATACTAGGTCTGTTTATACAGGAACAGGTCGTAATGATTTCTTTACTTATAATGACTCATTGTCTGCAATGGTTGCAAAAGATGATGCTAAATGGATAGGAAATGTTAAAGGGCAGTATTCTAGGCAAAATGCTGCAGATTCTTTACAATTTTGGGGAGATTTCGCTACTGGTGCGGGAGCTTTTTGTTTATTTGCGTGTACTCCCGCAGCACCTTTTTTATTTACTGCAGGCGAATATATTGGTGGGGCAGGGATACTTGCTGATACAGAACTTAACAATACTCAAAAAGGATTGAGTATTATTGGAGGAAGTGTAGCGGGGTCTCTAACTACTAAAAAAGTATTACAGTTAGGAGGAGGAAATGTATCTAGTCAGGTTAGTGGTGCAGCTGTAGGTTATTTAGTAGGAGGGCTACCTGCCTCTTATAATGAAACCTGTAAAAACATTAAACCACCATATAAATGTTAAGGTTAAGAGGTTCTCTAATGGAGCTAAAAAGAATCTACTTTTATATGCTTAAAAGGCATAAAAAAAAGATAGTTTTTTTAATTTTATTTTTAACTTTATTAAGTGTTTTTATGCAAGTTAAGATGGGATTAATTGACTATGGTTACTTTTTTGTTACCTTTTTAAGTTGTTATGCTTGTATATATATGTGGTGCAATGGAGTATTTGCTGAAACTTTACCAATTACTGAGTCAAGTAGTAATGGAGAAGTTATTGCGAGGTGGATGATGATTTTTTCAAGTACTTTCTTCCATATTTATATATTGCTCAACCCATTATTAGGTCAATAATTGTACTAGGTGTCTCTAATGGATGCTGATTTTTAATTTAATAATCAGTATCCATTTTTTATTTTGTGTTAAAATAATATTTATTTTTAAAATCAAATAGTATAAATAAAATTGAATAAGTTTTATGTATTAATTTTTTAATCATGTGATTTATCTGATATTGGATAGATGTTATTTTAATTTAGAATTTTTAAAATTAAAAAAGTAAATTATGTTCTAATATTAAATGTTTATGTTTGATGATATTCTATTGGAAATTATATTCTAAATTTATCTGATGACTTTTGTGAATATGCTTGGGAAATTGATTTGAAAGGATGTTTTGAGGTGGATATACAGATATTTGATAAACTATATACATTTAATTTTTATGATCCTATTAGATTGAAACAAACTATTGAAGATGATTTGAGATCAAATCAATATTTTTTTGAAAATATGGTTGTATTGCCAAAAATAAATTTAAGGAATATTGAAAAATTTATAGAAGGTATAATTGATACTCCTTATCTATTATCTTTTTCTACAAAAAGAATTTAATAAAAGAACAAGAGGTAGGAAGTGAAAGAGACTTATCTTCTAATATATACAAGATATAAATTTCTAATATTTTTGGTATATACATTAATTTCTGCTCTTGGATTATTTTTGCAATATATCAAAGACGTTTTGACTATATCTTCTTTTTTGGGGATATGTATATCAATACTTTTTTGTTTATATGCTTGGTTTAATGGAACTTTTACTTTCGTGTTCGCTATAGATGGTAATAGTAGTACAGGAGAGGTTTATAGAAGATGGTGTGTAATTCTTTTTAGCTCTTTGTTCTATGTTTATACTTTAATTGATTCCTTTCTATAATCATTACTAGCATATCTATTTGGTAGATTATATGTGCGCCCTGCGGGACTCGAACCCACGTCGGTCGCTTAGGAGGCAACTGCTCTATCCAGTTAAGCTAAGGGCGCATAATTTTATGATTATAAACAAAAAAGCTATTGCGAAGGCAATGGCTTTTTCATGTTTTAGGTATTAAAACTTTTTCCATAGTGGCCAATAAAAATAAAGCTGTATCACTCAACAGTTGCATATTCGCTTATGCTTTATAGAAAAATAGAGTTTATAAAGCTAAAAAATCACAAAAAATTCATGTTGATCTTTCTATGATCTGAAGCAAAACACGAAAAGGTTTGAGGCAAGCAATCGGGTAGGTGAAGTTATTCCTAGAAGGTTGTTTGTTAAAAATCAGATTTGACTATCGTATAATTCAAAAGGGCATAACATGAAAAAAATTGATGAACAGGACTTATCTAGAATTATTGAAATGGCATGGGAAGATCGCACTCCATTTGAAGCAATTGAGCGAGAGTATGGCTTAAGTGAAAGCGAAGTTATTCGTTTAATGAGATACAACCTAAAAACCAATAGTTTTAAACTTTGGCGTAAACGTATGGCAGGGCGTAAAACTAAGCATCAACAATTACGTTCGCCAGAAATTGAACGAGCTTACTGTTCGCGTCAGTATAAATATGCATAACGTCTAATTTTATTGTCGATGAAATTTTAATTTTTATAGCGCTTAATTTTCTAATGATGAATAAAAAAAGCCATTGTCTAGACAATGGCTTTTTAGATTTATTTATTCTTCAGGATTCTCAATGGAATCTAGTTTTTTAGGATTTAAATAGTCAAAAAGTACGAGCATTGCAGTAATCCAAATAGGGATCATCATTACTGACTCTTTGAAGCCTTGAGTCCACATAATATAGAGAACCACAGCAATAAACGCTAAAACTAAGTAATTACTAAAAGGCGACCATAACGCTGGAAAAGATGTCTTAATATTCGCGTGCTTAACAAAGCGTCTATACTTCAAATGTGTAATTGATATCATTGCCCAGTTTAGAACAAGTGCACCAACTACAACGTACATAAGATGTCCAAGAGCATCTTCAGGTACAAAGTAATTTAAAAGAACACAACCAAAGATTAATAAAGCAGAAAGTAAAACAGCGGGAATAGGAACCCCTTGTTTATTGGTTTTTGCAAAAACTTTTGGTGCATTCCCTTGTTGAGCGAGGCTGTATAGCATACGACTATTTGCAAACATCCCACTGTTATAAACAGATAGAGCAGCAGTTAAAATAATAAAGTTAAGTAAGTGTGCAGCCCAACCAATTCCCATTTGGCTAAAAATCATAACAAATGGACTTTTGTCGAGACCGCCAAGATCTAATTGGTTCCATGGCACTAATGAAAGTAAGATCGCTAGTGAACCGATATAGAAAATCAAAATACGGAAAACGACTTGGTTAATTGCTTTTGGAATCGTTTTTTTCGGATCTTTTGCTTCTGCTGCGGCCATACCAATCAGTTCAATACCACCAAAGGCGAACATCAAGAAAGCCAACATATAGAAGAGGCCGCTAAAGCCATTTGGAAAAAATCCACCATGAGACCAAAGGTTACTAAATGAAATATTTGAGCCTACATCTGCTGTAAATAGCAAATAGAGTCCAAAAACAATCATAGAGATGACCGCAGCAACTTTAATAATAGCGAGCCAGAATTCGGACTCACCATAAAATTTGACGTTTGTTAGGTTAATTGCCGTAATCACGACAAAGAAAAATAAGACAGACGTCCACGCTGGAATATGAGGCCACCAATAATTAATATATTTGGCCACTGCGGTGAGTTCGCTCATCGCAACCAGAACGTAGAGTATCCAATAATTCCATCCGGTTAAAAATCCGGGAAATTTCCCCCAGTATTTATACGCAAAATGGCTGAACGATCCTGCAACAGGTTCTTCAACAATCATTTCTCCCAGGTGGCGCATAATTAAAAAAGCAATTAAGCCACCAATGGCATATCCTAAAATAATGGATGGTCCCGCAGATTGAATCACTTGCGCCGAGCCTAAAAATAATCCGGTACCAATTGCTCCACCCATAGCAATTAATTGGATATGTCGATTTTTTAGTCCTCGTTGAAGTGTAGAAGATTCGTTGGTCAAAGGTCTTCACTCACTATGAATAAGTAAATTATTCTAATAGATGGAGTTATTTTAGCCTAGACTACAAATTAATAAGCAGTGACTGAAAAGTAATTCTAAAAACTATTTAAAATCATAATCTTGCTTTTAATATTTCTATTTCGAGTGAAAAGTACTCTAAAAAATATAATTTCAGATAGACTTTTTTTCTTAGATTTTGCTTAGATTAAGTCATTGCAAGAGTATTGTTAAATTCACAAAATATGCTCGCGTCAATACGATTGATGTATAAAGCAGATCGCTATCTCTTGACCTTAAAACAATTTAAGATGAAGAGAAGGGTAAACAAGAATGCTTGTTTTGATATAGAAGAACATAATAGTAAGGATAACAGTTGATATGAGCTCAGTACCGCAAATTAAAATTCCAGCAACTTATATGCGTGGTGGAACGAGTAAAGGTGTCTTTTTTAAGCTTGATGATTTGCCCGAAAAAGCCCAAGTTGCAGGTCAAGCAAGAGATCAGCTCTTACTACGTGTAATTGGTAGTCCAGATCCTTATGGAAAACAAATTGATGGGATGGGTGGTGCCACTTCGAGTACCAGCAAAACTGTTATTCTCGCTAAAAGCACTCAGCCAGATCATGATGTTGATTATTTGTTTGGTCAGGTTTCAATTGATCAGGCTTTTGTAGATTGGAGTGGTAACTGCGGTAATTTAACCGCTGCGGTTGGCTCTTTTGCTATTTCAAATGGCTTAGTTGATGCAGACCGTATTCCAGAAAATGGCCTATGCACGGTTCGAATTTGGCAAAAAAATATTCAAAAAACCATTATTGCGCATGTGCCTATTACCAAAGGACAGGTTCAAGAAACTGGAGATTTTGAACTGGATGGGGTGACTTTCCCTGCCGCTGAGGTCCAAATTGAGTTTTTAGATCCTGCCGATGATGGTGAAGAGGGCGGTGATATGTTCCCGACAGGGAATGTTGTTGACCAATTAGATGTTCCAGAGATTGGTAGTTTTCAAGCCACATTTATTAATGCTGGTATTCCAACCATTTTCTTAAATGCAGAAGATTTAGGATACGAAGGTACTGAGTTACAAGATCATATTAATAGTGATACAGCAGCACTAGCACGTTTTGAAAAAATTCGTGCCTATGGCGCGTTACAGATGGGCTTAATTAAAGATATTTCAGAAGCAGCTGCGCGTCAGCACACCCCAAAAATTGCTTTTGTTTCTAAACCGAAAAACTACACGGCATCAAGCGGTAAAAACGTTTCAGAGAGTGATGTCGACTTACTCGTTCGTGCTTTGTCGATGGGTAAACTTCACCATGCGATGATGGGAACAGCAGCCGTTGCAATTGGAACAGCGGCTGCTATTCCAGGCACTTTAGTAAATTTAGCAGCTGGTGGCGGTGAGCGTGAAGCAGTACGTTTCGGGCATCCATCTGGGACACTACGTGTGGGGGCTCAAGCTGAACTTACAAATGGCCAGTGGGTTGTTAAAAAAGCCATTATGAGTCGTAGTGCGCGTGTGTTAATGGAAGGTTGGGTACGCGTTCCGGGTGACAGTTTCTAAAAGTTACTTAAGAATGAAAAAGCCTCTCCATTTTGTAGAGGCTTTTTTACCTAGGCCTTCGAAAACTCATCACGCACTTTTCACAGTGAATCGTGTATGATGTAGCGCATGAATGCTTCATGACATTCAATAAAATTTCTCTACTGATTTTATCGAGGCGACTGTGTCATCACTCTCTCAAGTTAATGCGGATGTTTTAAAACAAGCTCAACAACGTATTCAACAAGATTTATTGACGACACTGGCCGCATTTTCAATTCCAGAGCCTTTAAAAAGTGCAGTACACCATGCAGTCATGCTTGGTGGAAAACGTGTGCGTCCAGCTTTATGTTATGCCACGGCTTCTTTACAGCCAAATCCGAATTTTGCTGCGGCTCGCCGTGCTGCGGTTGCAGTTGAACTTATTCATTGTTACTCACTAGCGCATGATGACTTGCCTTGTATGGACAATGATTTACTGCGTCGTGGTCAGCCGACTTGTCATGTTGCGTTTGGTGAAGATACGGCTTTGCTTGCAGGCGACATTTTACAATCAATGGCTTTTGAGGTTTTAGGGAGCCGTTTGTTCGATGAACAAGGGCAGGGTACCGATGCCGCGATTGTATTAAAACAAATGCAGATTTTAGCAACTGCCAGCTCCAAAATGGTCTCTGGACAGGTATTAGATTTGCAAGCTGAAGGTAAGCAAATTACTCAAGACGAACTTGAAAATATCCATCGCAATAAAACTGGTGCGCTCATTCAGGCTGCCATTATGATGGGTGCCGTGACCATTTTCTCTGGAACAGATCAAGCAATTCCAAAGTTGCGTCAATATGGGCAGACCATTGGTTTGGCTTTTCAGGTATTAGACGATATTCTCGATATTACTTCGAGTACTGAAACCTTGGGTAAAACTGCAGGTAAGGATGAACAAGTACAAAAATCGACGTACCCAGCCTTAATGGGGCTCGAACAAGCAAAGTCATATGCTAAAGAGTTGCATGATCAAGCTTTTGAAGCTTTAGCTCATTTTGGTGATGATGCAAAAGAATTAGTAGATATCTCACAATTCCTTTTAGCGCGTACCAATTAATAATATTAAATCAATATTCATAGCTTCTATTCATGCGAAATGAATAAAGGAGAAAAGAATGAATGGTGAACAACTCCATCAAAAAGCAATTGAAATCGCTCGCAATCTTCCCTTTAGTCAACAGTCCCATCCTTTTGGTCCAGACTATGAAGTTTTTAAAATTTTAGAAAAAATATTCATGCTGACCGCAGAAGTAGCTGGCATCAAAATGATTAATATCAAATGTGATCCTTATAAAAGTCAGGAATATCAAGAACTCTATTCATTTATTGTTCCAGGATATCACATGAATAAAAAACACTGGATTTCGATTACACCGCATAAGGACTTAACAACCGATTTACTTCAAGATTTAATTCACGATTCTTATGATTTGGTTGTAAAAAAACTCCCTTTGAAAGATCAGAAAAGATTAAAAAACCAATAATATAAAAGATAAAAAAACGGCGACATAGAGGTCGCCGTTTTGACTTCAATTACGTATTCAAAGTAACTAAATTAATTATGTTTTCCCATAATTCCGCGAATTGTATTTAAAACATCGGCTGGTAAAACCACAGTTTTAGCATTGCTTGATTTCGCCATATCTTGCATCGCTTTTACATACTGTTCACCTAACAGATAAGCAACTGGCGTTTCTTTATCACCCACTGCACTTGTCACCATCTCAATGGCTTTTTGTGAAGCTTCAGCCAAAACAACTTGTGCTTCTGCATCACGGCGAGATGCTTCTAAGCGACCATCAGCTTCTAAAATTGCAGCTTGTTTTTCACCATCAGCTCTCGTTACTGTAGCACGGCGTTGACGTTCTGCGGCAGCTTGAGCTTCCATGGCAGCTTGCATGGTAGAAGAGGGTTGAATATCTTGAATTTCAACAGTTTTTAAAGTGATGCCCCAATCTGAAATATCATCAGAAATCGCAGCTTTGAGCTTCGCTTTAATATGATCTCGTGAAGACAAAGCATCATCTAGATCCATTTCACCGACAATAGAACGTAATGAAGTTTGTACAAGGTTTTGAATTGCCCATGTATAGTTTTCAATACCATAGACCGCTTTTTCTGGTGTGGTTAAATTAATATATGCCACAGCATTCATAAGTAATACAGCATTGTCGCGCGTAATCACTTCTTGAGATGGGATATCTAACACAATATCTTTAGTGGTAACTTTATAAGCCACTTCATCAACATAGGGAATCACAAAATTAAGCCCGGGATTAAGGGTAGAGTGATATTTCCCTAAACGTTGAACAATCCACTTATAACCCTGAGGAACAATACGAACCCCTTTAAAAATGGTGACAGCCACAAAAGCCAAAAAGGCTAAAACAATAATAGTACCGACTGGCATGAAAATACCCTCTCTTTATCTTTAATGTTTATGAAGTACCATGGGACTGGACAATTAAGTCGTTACCCGAAATATCAATAACTCTAACACGATCACCGACTTTGACTGGTGTAGTGCTTCGACAGTTCCATTCATCGGCCCCTAAAATGGGCATTGGAAAGCGAACGATAATTTGATCATGGTCGAGACCGGTTTGGATCACCATACCAATTTGACCAATAGTCGCTTCACGGGGTAATCCCGCTTTAGTCTTATCAATTGACAATGGTTTAATAAATTTGAACCAAAGAATGGTGCATAGCACTGACAAAACTATCCACAATATAATTTGCGTTGTGAGGCTAATATCTGGAAATAACCAGTAGAGAAAGCACACCATAATGGCGGCAATACCAAACCAAAGCGCGGCAAAGGCGGGTAGAATCAGTTCAGAAAGAATAAGTAAGATACCCAATACAAACCAGTGCCAAGGTTGTATAACAAACTCCATAGATCTGCTCTTTTATATATCTTTATGATGGGTAAAAGTGACTCAATATCACTTTTACCACTGTAGCAGATGAAGGGGAGTGTGGATAGAAAAAAACCACCTCAATTAGAATTTAGGGCGTGGTGCAGGCTTAAACGCAGCTGGAGATTTTTTGAAGTTTGCAATTGCAGTTTCAACTTGGCGTATTTGCGCTTGAGCTGCTTTTTCGCCTTCCAAAATTGCTTGGTTACTTGATTTGAGATCAAGAGTACCTAGATGACCAACTTTAGGTTGAATGACAACATTGGCTTGCTTGAGCTCTTCATTAATACTTTGTTGACCCATGATATTAATGGTTTGATCCAGTAATCCCCACATGTTTGCTGGGCGGTTTCCTGCTGGACGCGCGGAAATATCGACTGCAATGACAATATCGGCACCCATATCACGAGCAGTTTTAACAGGAATTGGGCTAACCAATCCACCATCTACATATTTCTGCTTGCCAATTGTCGCTGGTACAAACACATTTGGAATACTACAAGAGGCACGTACGGCTTGGCCTGCATTACCTTTAATGAAGTCAGCTTTTTGACCATTATCAAGGCGTGTTGCCACGGCAGCAAAACGGATTGGGAACTTCTCAATCGGTTTATTGCCTACATTACGGTTAACGTAGTCCTGTAACTTTTGTCCAAGAATAATACCCTGACGATTAAGTGTTAAATCGCGGATATCTGACTCTTGTAACTTTAGAGCCAGACTTTGCAATTGATAAGGCGTTTGTCCACTTGCGTAGATACTTCCAACAAAGCTACCGGCACTGGTACCCGTGACAATTTTAGGTTTAATTCCGTGAGACTCTAAAACCTTAATTACACCAATATGTGAAAATCCTTTTGCTCCACCGCCACCTAAAGCAAGTGCAATCACAGGTTCACGGGCTTTCATTGAGGTTGTCGGTGTTGGTGTTTTGCTAAATTTATCACAGCCAAATAGTGCTAGAGAGATAAATCCAATACTGGCAAATTGAGCAATTTTCATCTTTAAAAATAATCTACGTCGAGATAAATTAAGAGGGCTCATGAGACCAGATTTGCTCAATTTTTGCTAGGTTTTTTTCACTAGATTTTGTAAAGGTTCAGCAAGCCAATTACGATTTTTAGGTGATATTTTTCCTTCATAACGCTCAAAAATCTTGTTGAGATCTTCGTCGTAGTTGCCGCTTGGATTTAGGTGACCTAAGCAGTGAATCGTCTTGTGATCATAATCAAAAGAAAACATCACAATGGGAATATTGGCTTTTGCAGCGATATGATAAAAGCCACTTTTCATTTTTTTTGCTTTTTTACGTGTGCCTTCGGGCGCCATTCCAATCCAGATCTTGTCATATTTTTGAATGGTTGCAACGACTTGCTCAGTAAGTCCATTGGCTGTGTCACGTTTAACTGGAATGACCCCAGCCCAATCTAAAGCTCGTTTAAATGGTGGTTTAAAAAGAGCGTCTTTACCTAACACCGTAATTTGGATACCTAATCCGAAAATCGCAAGAAATCCATACCATCCATCAATATTGGAAGTATGGGGGGAAATAATCGCCACTGCTTTTGGCAAATTAGGAACTTCACCTTCAATTGTCCAACCTTGCGCTAAAAAAAGTTTTTTAAATAGCGCTCGGCTTAAAGCAGTACCGCGTTGAGGCACTAAATCAGGTAAATTAGGGAAATGTTGATCCATATTTTTTTAAATTTTAACTTGTCCTAGTTTTATCTTAATCTTTTGAAATATATGCTTCATTGGCAAAATGTAAGAACAACATGACATTTGATGTTATTCCTCATTAAACAAATAAAAAGTAGGTTTCTATGTTGCGGCAGCAAAATCTTTATCTTCTGCTATTTTCTTTATATTGGGCACAAGGACTGCCTGTTGGGTTTATGACCCACGCCTTACCTGTGATCTTAAGAGCAGAAGGAGTTTCACTCGCTCATATTGGTGGCTTTGGCTTATTAATGTTACCGTGGTCAATCAAGATTTTTTGGGCGCCGTGGGTCGACCGACACGCACTTTCCCATTTAGGACATTATCGTAGTTGGATTCTACCTACTCAGTTTTTGACTGTGGGTGTACTGTGTATTTTGTCTTTTTTCCCCGTTCAAGCTTTAGATCAACCTATTTATTTATTCGCATTTTTTATTTCCCTTCTTTTTATGAACTTAACTGGAGCAACACAAGACATTGCTACCGATGCTTTAGCAGTCAACTTGTTGAAGCATGATCAGCAGCATTGGGGCAATACATTTCAGGTCATTGGTTCGCGGTTAGGTTTTATTGTTGGGGGAGGTGCCGTACTTTGGTGCTTAGACTGGTTAACATGGCAACCCACTTTTTTGCTATTAGCAACCATAGTATTTTTAAATACTTTACCAGTTTGGTTATTAAAAGAGCCTCAACATACTTCTCATACGAGTCGCGAACTCAAACTTAATCAGCAAAATTTAGTCCTAAAAATTAAAGCTTACCTAAGATATTTCTCTCAAAATAAAGAACTCCGCTCTTGGTTAATGGTACTGATCACTTTTAAAGTAGCAGACGGCTTAGCTGGACCATTACTTAAACCTTTAATGGTGGATATAGGATTAAGTTTTACTCAAATTGGTGTTTACATCACGATGCTCGGTGCAGTAGCAGCACTCGCTGGGGCGGCAATAGCAGGAGGCGTGCTTAAATACTTTTCAAGACCAGAAGCATTAATTGGCTTTTCAATTTTTAAAATTATGAGTCTAGGAGCCTATGCTTATTTAGCCTATGCCTATGAACAAAAAATTCAGTTGAATGTCTGGGTTATATATACAGTCAATGCTTTAGAAGATGCATTCTCGGCAATGCTATTGGTAGCTATGTTGACTCTAGTCATGCATTACAGTCGAAAAGAATATGCAGGGACAGATTTTACCTTTCAGGTTTCAGTCATGGCGACTGTTAGCGGTCTTCTTTATAGTTTTAGCGGTGTAATTGGAGATTTACTCGGTTATTTCCATTATTTGATAGCTATTGTCATTATTGCAGTGATCAGTTTACCGCCTATTTTCCTATGGAAACATGAGAAACTACAGGAAAAATAATGTTAACTAAATGAAATAAAGAACTTTAATATTGCTCAACCAGTGATCTAAGCTTTATCTAATACCTTTGTCTATGTTTTTAAAAATGTATATTTTTAGCTATTTAAATGCTCAATTAATTGTGCCATCTTGTGTGGGTAGCAAATGGAAGCTAAATGGAGAAAAAATGGATTTGGATAACAAGAAAAATCATGTGAATCAATCAAAATGGGCAGAAAAATGTTCAATTAGATTGGTTATTAGCCTAAAGTCTAAAAAAGAATAATGAAATAACGATTTAATCATTCTATAAGATAAGAGAGTTGTGTAGGATTCGTTACAACATGAAGTTAAGGTAAAAATCTGTAAATCAAAGTATGTTTTTTATGTCTTTGTTTATCGGTTTTAGTCTTGCACAACGTTGAAATTGGTTTTGGTTGCGGTAATAAAATTAATGTAACCAATGTGGAGGAGAGTTGATTTTTTAGCCCCTAATTTAATGGCGTAAATCAACTTGGCATGGATAGGCAACATAAAATATATTTTTAGGAGTTTTTGATGGATCTATTCCTTAATCGTAAATCTTTCGTTATTAAAAGTTTAGCTCTTACAGTTACAGCTTTAATGATGAGTGGGGCACATGCTGCGACTTCCGACAAAGCGGAAATTCAACAGCTTCGTAAAGAAGTTGAAGCGTTAAAAGCTTTAATTCAAGAACAACGTCAAGTTCAGCAACAACAACAGCAAGTACAGCAACAACAGCAAGTACAGTTAGCAGAAGTTAAAGCACAACCTCAAGCTGCTGCGCCAGTTTCACCTCTAGCATCATTAAAATCTAAAGCTGGTGCTGATGTGAATCTATATGGTTTTGTTCGTGGCGATGCTAACTATATTATTGAAGGTGCGGATAACGACTTTAACGACGTAAGTAAGTCAGATGGTAAAACACAAGATAAATTACGTGCAACCGCTAAAACGACACGTCTTGGTTTAGATTTTACGGCTCCAGTAAATGACGCTAAAGTTGGTGGTAAAATCGAAGTCGACTTTGGGGGGACAAATGATGGGTTACGTATTCGTCATGCCTACTTGACTTATAACAGCTGGTTGTTTGGTCAAACAACGTCTAATTTCTTATCTAACCATGCACCAGAAATGATCGACTTCTCGACAAATATTGGTGGCGGCACTAAACGTGTACCTCAAGTACGTTATAACTACAAGTTAGGTCCAACTACACAATTATTTGTTTCTGCTGAAAAAGCGGATAGTTCAACATCTACTACAGGTGATCTTAAATATCGTCTACCTGCATTAACTGCTAAAATCACTCAAGGCTATGCAGAGGGTAAAGGTTCTGCATCAGCTCGTGTTTTAGTGGAAAATTATAAATCACAGCTTGCGGATGATGAGAAAACTGGTTGGGGTGTAGCTGTTGGTACTGACTTTAAAGTATCTGATCCTTTAAAACTCTTTGCTGATGCATCATATGTCGTAGGTGATAATACGTATTTATATGGTAGTAACTCTGCTTACGCAGTAGAAGGTAATTCTATTGAGCAAAATGAATTTGTAGCAGTACAGGTGGGTGGAACTTATAAGATTTTACCTAACTTACGTTCTACTTTAGCATATGGCGCGCAGTTCTCTGATGACGGTACTGATTTTGCAAGATTGAATGCATCTGCAAATGAAAAAGTTCAACAAGCATGGATTAACTTCATCTATACACCAGTTAAACCAATTGATTTAGGTGTTGAATATATTAACGGTAAGCGTGATACATTTGATGGTAAATCTTTCAAAGATAACCGTGTTGGTTTAATGGCTAAATATAGTTTCTAAAAACAATATTTAGTTAAAAGCTCAAAAGACGAGGTTAAATCTAATCTCGTCTTTTTTTATATAAATTAAAAGAATCGGTACACTTTAAAGCTTCTGAATTAGATCATTTTTTATTTAAGTCATTTTTAAGTTTCAATTTCTACATTAGAGCATCATAAAAAGATTGTAGTCACCCAAGATGCTGAATTTTTTTTCTACTTTAAAAAATAAACAGATTTCGCTGTTTATGTTTAATTTAATTATAGCCATTTGGTTAGGGGCAATTCTAAATATTGGTTTTTATCACCAAGTCCACCTTTTAACTCCATATTTTGGAATAAAGGCTATTCTATTTCTAGCTGCTACAGTAGTTATTGTGGTTGCTGCTTATTATACGATTTTACAGATTTTAAACTGGAAATGGACTGCTAAAATTTTTGCAATTTTACTGATCGTGATTGGTGGTTTTAGTTCTTATTTCGTCAATACATTAGGTGTAATTATCTCACCTGATCAGATTCAAAATATGATACAAACCGATGTCTCTGAAGTTTCTGATTTAATTTCATTGCGTTTCGGGCTTTGGACAGTTTTCTTTGTTGTTTTGCCTATTATTTTAATTACTCAGGTAAAACTTAAACGAGAAAAAGTATCTTATTTATTGATGAAAAAGCTTGGTTCGATTGTAGCCTCATGTGCAATCGTGGGTATTTTGCTATTTGTTTATTATGTTGATTTTGCATCTATTTTTCGTGAGCATCGTGATTTGAAAGGTATGATCTCACCACAAAATAGCATTTCTTCCTTAATGTCTTATTACCATAAAATGGCGCCTAAGAAGAACTTGCCACTTATACATTATGGAGAAGATGCTCATCAAGTTCAGCAAGTACAAAGCAACTTGCCTAAATTAATGGTTCTCGTTGTTGGTGAGACAGCTCGTGCGGAAAGTTTTGCATTAAATGGTTATTCGAAAAATACGAATCCGGAACTTTCTAAACAAGATATTTTAAATTTTTCCCAAGTTAGCTCATGTGGTACAGCAACTGCTGTGTCGGTTCCATGTATGTTCTCTGGAATGCCTCGCGTTGACTACGATGAACAACTAGCAAGTCACCGTGAAGGTCTATTGGACATTGCTAAACGTGCGGGTTACCAAGTAACTTGGATTGATAATAACTCTGGCTGCAAGGGCACTTGTGATCGTGTTGAACAGTACAAAATACCAGAAAAGTTAAAGCAAAAATGGTGTAAAGATGGCGAATGCTATGACGATATTTTAATTGATAGCTTAAATGAGTATTTAGCGACTATTCCTAAAGAAGACACTCGTCCGCGACTCATTGTTTTACACCAAGTCGGAAGTCATGGTCCAGCCTATTACAAGCGTGCACCTGCTCAATATCAACCGTTTAAACCGACTTGTGATACTAATGCGATACAGGGTTGTTCTCAAACAGAGTTATTAAATAGTTATGATGACACGATTGTATATACAGACCATGTGTTAAGTCAGATCATTAATAACCTAAAAGAATTATCGGAATATCAAACAGGTTTATGGTATTTATCTGATCATGGTGAATCGACGGGTGAACATGGTTTATATTTACATGGTTCACCGTATGCAATTGCACCGACCCAACAAACGCATGTACCAATGATGATGTGGTTTTCTGATAGCTGGAAACAACACAACCTTGCACAAGTGAGTTGTTTAGGCCAACAAACGAAAGAAAAGTTAAGTCAGGATAATTTATTCCCAAGCTTACTGAGTTTGTTAGGTGTAAAAACTCAGGTCATCAACCCTCAACTGGATATGCTGCACTCTTGTGCCCATGTGAATTAAAGCGAGCCTAGAACATGACAAAAATCTTGATGATTGAAGATGATTTTATGATTGCAGAGTCAACAATAACGTTGCTGCAATATCATCAATTTGAAGTGGAGTGGGTCAATAATGGCTTAGACGGTCTGGCTCAGTTGGCTAAAAATAAATTCGATTTAATTCTTTTGGATTTAGGGCTACCGATGATGGATGGCATGCAGGTCTTAAAGCAAATTCGCCAAAGAGCAGCAACTCCCGTTTTAATTATTTCAGCGCGAGATCAGTTACAAAACCGTGTTGATGGCTTAAACCATGGTGCAGATGATTACTTGATCAAACCATACGAGTTTGATGAGTTACTTGCTCGTATTCATGCGCTATTACGCCGTAGTGGCGTAGAGGCTCAGCTTGCGAACCATGAGCAACTATTACAAAGTGGTGATCTGGTTTTAAATGTTGAACAACACATTGCAACTTTTAAAGGACAGCGTATTGATTTGTCTAATCGTGAGTGGGCAATTCTGATTCCTTTAATGAGCCACCCAAATAAAATCTTTTCTAAAGCAAATCTTGAAGATAAGTTATATGATTTCGATAGTGATGTGACCAGTAATACGATTGAAGTATATGTGCATCACCTGAGAGCTAAACTCGGGAAAGACTTTATCCGAACTATTCGAGGATTGGGTTACCGTTTAGGGCAATCGTAACTTAATTTTGGAACTTCATAACAGTGCATTATTCATTAAAAAAACGACTGATTTGGGGCACCTCAATTTTCAGTGTCATCTTAGGTTGTATATTAATTTTTAGTGCGTATAAAGTTGCACTGCAAGAAGTTGATGAAATTTTAGATACCCAAATGCGTTATTTAGCTGAGCGAACAGCTGAATATCCATTGAAAACGGTAAGCAGTGAATTTGATTTTCATAAAACTTATCATGAAGAAGATCTATTTGTAGATATTTGGGCTTATAAAGATCAAGCCCATTTATCACACCATCTCCATTTATTGGTTCCACCTGTTGCACAAGCTGGCTTTTACTCACATAAAACCAGTAACGGCTTAATCCGTACCTATGTTTTACCGTTAAAGGATTACCAGATTCAGATTAGCCAGCAAGAAAAGGTTCGTGAGGCTTTTGCTTGGGAACTTGCAGGTAGCATGTTCATTCCATATTTGATTATTTTACCTTTTGCGATTTTTGCTTTAGCTGCAATTATTCGTCGTGGGCTAAAGCCGATTGATGACTTTAAAAATGAACTGACCCATCGTGACTCAGAAGAGCTGACGCCTATTGAAGTTGTAGATTATCCTCAAGAATTGTTACCCACAATTGATGAAATGAATCGACTCTTCGAGCGCATTTCTAAGGCACAAAACGAGCAGAAACAGTTCATTGCAGATGCAGCCCATGAACTCAGAACCCCTGTGACTGCTTTAAATTTACAAACTAAAATTTTAATTAGTCAATTTCCTGAGCAGGAATCGCTGCAAAATTTGAGTAAAGGATTAGCGCGTATTCAGCACTTGGTGACACAGCTTTTAGCGCTGGCTAAGCAGGATGTATCTTTAAGTGTGATTGAACCGACGAGAGCTTTTCAGCTTAATGATGTCGCTTTAAATTGTGTTGAACAGCTTGTTAATCTGGCTATGCAAAAAGAAATCGACTTGGGCTTTGTTCGTAACGAGCCAATTGAAATGCATAGTGTTGAGCCAACTGTTCATTCAATTATTTTTAACTTAATTGATAATGCCATCAAATATACCCCTCATGAGGGGATGATTAATATTTCTGTTTTCACTGCTACAGATGGCGATGCGTGTATACAAATTGAAGATAGCGGCGCGGGGATCGACCCAGAACATTATGATAAAGTTCTAAAGCGTTTTTATCGTGTACATCATCATCTTGAAGTGGGGAGTGGTTTAGGTCTATCCATTGTTGACCGAGCAACTCAACGTTTAGGTGGGACTTTGACACTAGACAGAAGTTTAGAGCTTGGTGGACTTTCGGTCTTGGTTAAACTTCCAAAGATTTTACATGTTCACGAAACAAGGACTTGAGTTAGACAAGTTCTTGTTTGACTCGTTTTTCAAACTCAAAGCGGTGAATACAAACGGCATAAAATAAGATATTTACCGCCCAAATGACCCAACCTGTCCATAAATTATGACTTAGGAAATGTGCTCCACGCATCATTTGTGCCCATCCCATCATAAAGCCTAATAAAATGCCTGAAATGAGATAAAAATAGGCACGTTTGGGTTGTTCAAGACGATAAACAAAATAACCTGTCATTAAAATAAAGCCAGCGCTTGCATGTCCACCCGGAAAGCAATGCCCATGTTTCGCAGTAAAGTCCCAAATATAGCCACCTAAGCTGTTAGGATGAATCATATTCCAAGGGCAGGCATGAGCAGATTGTGATTTTAAGAGACCAACCAGTGCGCTACCAATCATGCTCACAAAAAACATATAACCATATTGCCAGCGATAAAGCTTTAATTTCTCGACTTTAAATGACGCAAGCCATAGACCGAAAAAAATGACATAAATGCCAGTAATGATCTGTTTTACAATTTCATGATTAAGCCTTTCTAGATACCAATTGTCTCGATTAAAAAAATGACCCGTTGAATCGATCCAAGGCTGGATGAGGTACATATCAATTTTCCCACCCACTGGAAAAACGATTAAAAGCAGGAAAAAACTGAAAAACAGAAGAATGATATTAATCTGGAAAAATTGTTTTTGTTGATTCATGCCATGCAACATCAATTAGATCGTGAGTAAAGGCATTACATAAAATTAAGCTTAAATTGCTCTTAAACTAAATTTAATTTCGTGACCAAAATGATGAGTGAGTGTATCCATTCACAACCTGTTGAGCATAAGAAGTTTAAAGTTTTTGCAAACTATTTGAATAGTAATAAACAAGGAACAGGTTTTGTGAATGGAAATGGTTTTGGTTACTTTTGCCGAAACAAAAGTAACGTAATTGACTGATGTTATTTGCTATTACAGAAGAAAAGACTCTGTCGTGCCTACACAGAATTAAAACATACCTTCTTCAGAATTTGCTGAAATTTTATGAATAGACAAATCTGCACCACGGAACTCGTCTTCTTGAGATAAGCGAATGCCGATAGTTGCTTTAAGCAAGCCGTAAACAATAAAGCCGCCAGCAAGCGCAATAGCAATCGCGAGCGCTGTTCCGATGAGTTGAGAGATGAATGATACGCCGCCTAAACCCCCAAGCCATTGTTGACCAAATAAGCCTACTGCAATACCACCAAATGCGCCGCATACGCCGTGTAAAGGCCACACACCCAATACATCGTCAACTTTAAGTTTGTTTTGAGTATAAGTGAATAGATACACAAACATAGCCCCAGCTGCACCACCAATCACAAGTGCACTGATTGGATGAACAATGTCAGAGCCTGCACAGATTGCGACTAAACCTGCAAGTGGACCGTTGTGTAAGAAGCCTGGATCATTTTTTCCAATCGCATTTGCTGTAATGGTTCCGCCGACCATAGCCATGAGTGAGTTAATGGCAACTAAGCCAGAAATGGCGTCAACACGCTGAGCACTCATGACGTTAAAGCCAAACCAGCCGACAATTAAAATCCATGAGCCAAGTGCCAAAAATGGAATAGAAGAAGGTGGATGAGCACTTACACGACCATCTTTCTTATAACGACCAGAACGTGCACCCAATAAAATGACCGCTGCAAGTGCAATCCAACCGCCCATGGCATGCACCACGACTGAACCAGCAAAGTCATGAAAAGCTGCGCCAAAGGTTGTTTCTAACCACTTTTGCAGACCGTAGTTGCCATTCCAGACTATACCTTCAAAAAATGGATAAACAAGCGCAACTAAAGCAAGTGTGGCAATTGCTTGTGAACGCATTTTTGCACGTTCAGCAATACCACCCGAAATAATGGCAGGAATTGCCGCAGCAAAAGTGAGTAAGAAGAAGCAACGCATGAGGTTATAGCCATGATCACTTGATAAAACCGTACCATCATGGAAGAAGTGCTGGCCATAAGAGATGTAGTAGCCAACAAAGAAATATGCGATTGCAGAAAGGGCAAAGTCAGTCAGAATTTTACTAAGTGCGTTCACCTGATTTTTGTGGCGAACCGTACCAAGTTCCAAGAATGCAAAACCTGCGTGCATGGCAAGAACCAAAACTGCACCAAGTAATAAGAAAAATAGATCTACATTTTGCATAGCATGCTCGAAAAAAGTGCTAAATTCCATTTTGGAACAAATCTGGGTCTGTAAATTGCACCAAAATAGATTTAAGGAATCTAAAAACCTAAGTTTGTCGAAACAAACTCAATTGCATAAAAGTGAATATGCAATAAGCGCACCAATTTGGATTAAGTAAGGGGTTTTTGGCGATAAATGGTGCGTCGATATAGTTAAAGAGGAGCAGTTTTGGCGCTTTTTACGTTACAAGTCATCTAATACGCTTATAAATTGTCCTGAAAGAGATCGTTATTAAATTTTTTAAAAATTATCTATATTCAATTAATGATCAGACCAAACCGATTGCGCGACTTCAATAAAAGCTTTCGCAGCGGGGCTCATGTGCTTTTTATTTTTGACTGCGAGGCCAATAGAACGTTTAAGGTTCGGTTTAAAAGGACGTTTAACTACATTTGGATAGAGTGAGAGTAACTCTTTG
This sequence comes from Acinetobacter sp. 826659, assembly GCF_000588515.1. Taxonomy (NCBI): domain Bacteria; kingdom Pseudomonadati; phylum Pseudomonadota; class Gammaproteobacteria; order Moraxellales; family Moraxellaceae; genus Acinetobacter; species Acinetobacter sp. 826659. The sequence continues at coordinate 217,304 of NZ_JFYD01000007.1, forward strand.
GTGAGCACCATATCAGAGACAATTGAAATCCCTAATTGATTGTGAACCATGCTAACGATACTTAGAATTTGTGAAACATAAAATTTGATGTCTGGTTTCACATTAAAGTTTTTTAAAATTAATTCGACCTGATGTCGACTACCCGCCATTGTCATAATAAAAGGGCAATTTTCTAGCTGGGCTGGATCAATATAGAGTTGTTGTGCGAGTGGAAATTGATTGGGAATTAAGGCAACAAAACGATCTTCAATTAATCGGAATGTATCAAAACGCTCATCTGGCATAATCAAAAAACCAACCTCTATGCGCCGTTCCAATAACCACTGAGCAACTTCTTTATCTTCACCTTCATCAATATAAATTTCGATTTTAGGGTAGCGTTGCCGAAAGGTTTCTAAAATTTCAGGCAATAGATAAATAGATGATGAAGCACCAAAAGATCCAATACGTAATGTTCCTTCGTTTAAACCATGGATGGCAGCCACTTCTTTTTCTAAGGTATCGGAAATACTCAATAACTCTTTTACATGTGTAAGAAGCTGCTGTCCTGTCGTGGTGAGCTCAATATCACTTTGGGATCTTGAAATCAGGTTAATACCCCATTGTTGTTCTAATGATTTAAGGGCATGGGAAACTGCTGACTGAGAAATTCCCAACTTTTCTGCTGTAGCAGTAAAGCTTTTTAGTTCTGCAACGAGTGCGAAAATTTCAAGTTGGGTAAATGTCATGTTGTATTTGTTATGAGTAAAAACTCATTTTATCATGAGTTTTCATTATCTTTAATATATGAGTAAGCCATGCTAGTTGCCAAACCAGCAAGTTCCAACAAAACTCGAGTAAAGAAATGAATAGTATTGTTTTATCTCTTTTTCCTTTAGTTGCATTAATTGCATCGGGATACTTATTTAAAAAATATCGTTTTTTTAGCGATGAGTTTTGGGCTGGGGCAGAGAAGCTAAATTACTATATTTTATTTCCAGCTTTGCTTTTTAGTACGCTATCGACCACAAAAATTGACTTACAAAGCTTAAGTACAGCCATTATTGCGATGGTGATTGTGGTTTTAGCTGTGACTATCTTTTTATACATACTCCGAATGTTTTGGCACATACCGCCTGCACGTTTTGGTGTGCATGTACAAAGTATGGTTCGCTTTAATACCTATATTGGTTTGGCTTTAGTCACTTCGCTTTTTAAAAGTGAAGGAATGGCAATACTGGCAATTTTATTGGCGCTTTGCATTCCACTTGTGAACATTATTTCGGTACTTGCATTAACTTCTAAAGAACACATGGCAATTAAACCTATTTTAATTGCACTTCTTAAAAATCCTTTAATTGCATCGTGTGTGGTTGGGGCAGCAGTCAATGCACTTCACATCCCGATTTGGGAAGGCTTTAGTCAGTTTATTAAGCTTTTTTCAGTGTCGAGTTTGCCATTAGGTTTGTTATGTGTTGGTGCAGCTTTACAGTTTATGCAAATTAAAAAAGATATTGTCGTGTTGGCGGCAGACACTTTTGCACGACTTTTAGCAGTGCCTGCTTTGGCTTACGCGGTCTGCATGTGGTTTGGTTTGCCAAGCTTACAAACTCAAATTCTAGTTATTTTCTTTGCGCTACCGACTGCTTCAGCTTCATACATTTTGACCAAAGTTTTGGGTGGCGATAGTCAGCTTATGGCAGCCGTGATTAGCTTTCAAACTCTATGTGCTGCCGTGACTTTACCACTGGTGATTTGGTGGATTTCTTAAGATATAAATTTTAGGTCTCTTAACACTTAAAGAATGCTAGCTACCTTCCTTATATAATTATTGCTACACTTTTTTCTTTTTCAGGTGGATGAGTATGTCCTTTGATCTCAAAGTGAGCTTGCAGCAAAGGTCTGAACCGTCTGCACAGCAGAAAAAACTGAATCGCCTGATTGATAAAATAGAGCAGCAAAAAGTTAGCCTGAGCACTTGGCAAAATGCGAAAGCCGAGATTCAACAGCACATTCGGCAAAAACTGATGCCTGTGTACAGCGATTTGCATGTTGTGCTCTTTCAGCAGTTGGATCAACTTTGGAATATGTTGCATAGCCATGATTTTTCTAAAGCAGACATGCAGCAACTTGATGAAAAAATTGCCCAGCTTGCACAAATGTTGAAGCGCTCCAAAATGCTGTCTGCTGAACAATTCGATTTAGTGAAACAGATTGATACCTTTTATGAGCAACATGCAGGGGAATCGGTAAAAAAGAATAAGAAAGCTCAGTCAATAAAATCTGAATATGAAGAAAGTGCTGAGCAAGGTGTAGAGTTAGAAGAAGACTTTGAAAAGTACGCTGCCGAGCAACAACAAGCGCGGGAACAAGCCAAACAGCAAAGACAGCAACAAAAACGTGAACAAGCTGAGCAAATGGCATCGCAGTCACTCAAAACAGTTTATTTAAAAATTGCCGCGATGATTCACCCAGACCGTGAGCAAGATGAAACTAAAAAATTAGAAAAAACCGAGCTGTTTCAACAGGCAAGTCAGGCCTACGAAAAGCAGGATTTGTTTTATTTACTCAAACTCCAGTTACAGCTTGAACAGAATAAAGGGCTAGGCGCTAAAGAATTATCTGCTGAGCAGTTGCGGTTTTATAAACTCGCTTTGGATGCACAAAGTCAGCAGCTTGAAAGCCAAATTGCTGAGATTTTAGATTCTTTTCAATTAGCCAAGAATGTGAAAGCAGAGCATGTACATATTAGTGATGTTTATAAAGCTGTAGATGCTGATTGTGCTGAGTTAAAGCAGCAGGTGAAATGGGAAAAGGAGCGTTTAAAGCATATGAAAAAGGTAAGTGGGGTGGAGATGTTGTTGGGGCATGGGGTGCTTTGAAAATAAGTATTTAATGATATTATATTTAGAAATTATTATTTTAAGAGGCTACTTTGAAGCACTATTACCAACTAATATTTATGGGTGCAATTGATCATAGATTACTGCCAAAAATTAAAGATGTATTTTTTAAACGAATTGATGACTTAGGAATTGATAGGGCATTCTTTAAAATTATTGATAGATATAATTTTGAATCGTATACAGATGCAAATCCTGCATTTTGCATTTATATGGGACAAAGACCTAACACAAGCTTTTTAGATGAAGACATTGTTAATAAATTGGTAAAGGATGCAACTTTATTGTTGCCAATAATAGATGAAGACTATCGAGAGTTTAATAATTTAGTACCAAAAGCTATTCAAAAATATAATGGACTAAGTTATATCGGTCTTACACAAGAAGCATTAATCGAAAAAGTTGTTAGTAATACACTTGAAGCTTTTAATTTATTAAAATCTAAACGCAGAGTTTTTATTAGTTATAAGCGTGATGATTCTTCAGGTGTTGCAATCCAATTATATGAATATCTTGAACAACACAATTTTGACGTATTCCTTGATACGCATTCAATTCGAAAATCTGAGCCATTTCAAGATGAACTCTGGCAAAGAATGATTGATAGTGATGTAGTGGTATTATTGAGTACAGAAAATTATTTAGAAAGTGAGTGGACTCAGCAAGAATTAAGTAATGCAAATCTTGCTTCAATAGGCTTAGTTCAAATTGTATGGCCTGAATTTATTGTTATAAAAGGGGCACAACTATCTGAAGTATTCCAATTGGAAGCATCAAATTTTATAAATGATAATTTTCGTAATGTTAATGCTAAGTTAAATGAAGACTGTCTTTTAAAAATTGTCCAATTTACTGAAGCATTGAGAGCCCGTACTTTAGCTTCTCGTCAAGATAAGCTTATTTCCACATTTATGCATTATGCTGAAAAATCGAATGTAACAGCAACGCTTTCAAGTCATAAGTTTATTGAACTTGAAAAAGATGGTAAAAAATCGATAGTCGTTCCTGCGATTGGTATGCCAAAAGCACTCAATTGTGAAGAGTCAGAATCATTAATTCAAAAAATTTATGAAGAAAAAGGAACTCTAGATAAGATTTTTATCTTATATGATGAAATCCATATTCGAGATATTTGGCTAAGACATTTGAATTGGTTAAATAAGTATTTGCCAGTAAAAACTAAAGAAATTGGTAAGGTATCAGAATGGCTAGTAAGTTAAAAAAAATATTTTTATCGGCAAGTATTCCATTAGCAGATAGAGATCCAAAATATTTCGATACTGCGGATAATACTGCTATACGTGATGCAGTTATTGCTTTGTCTCGTATTGTTTTACCAAAGGCGGAATTAGTATGGGGTGGGCACCCATCTATAACGCCTTTAATCAGAGCTGTTTTAGAAAAACAAAAATTACAAATATCAGAGCATGTCACACTTTACCAATCTAATTTTTTTCTTAAAAAATTTCCATCAGATAATAAGTTTTTTGAAAAGTTAATTATTACAGACGAATTAAAAGATCAAGAAGAAAGTTTAGGTCTGATGCGTAAAAAAATGATAGTAGAAAATAATTTCTGTGCAGCCATTTTTATTGGTGGGATGGACGGAGTTGAAAATGAATATAAGTTATTCAAAGAAGCTCATCCTGACGTCCCAGTATTTCCAATTGCATCAACAGGTGCTGCTTCAAGAATTTTATATTTTCAAGAAAAATTTACAAATGAAAGATTATTAACTGATTTTTGCTATTTACCATTATTTGATGAATTATTTGAGGAGATTTTAAATGGGGAATAAGATTTTTATTTCTTATAAATACGCTGATTCAAGCGTACAAAAGCTTAGTTCTACTTCATATTGGGAACAGACAAGTCCTAGGCATTATGTTGATATTATCCAACAAAAGTTACTACCTAAATATGGCCATATCAATAAGGGTGAAAATGATGGGGAGTCTTTAGCTAATTTTAAAGAATCTACAATTTATTCTAAATTAGCAGGCAAAATTTTTGATAGCTCTATTACGATTGTTTTGATTTCCCCAAATATGAAAGTTGCATATCCTTTTGAAAAGGATCAATGGATTCCATGGGAAATTTCATATTCATTAAGGACTAAAAATAGAAGCGGATATTATAGTAATCCAAACGCAATATTAGCAGTAATTTTACCTGATTATTTTGGGAATTATAATTATGCTAATAATTATGGTTTTGGTTTTGAAATTCTAAAATTAAATAAAAATAATCTCAAACCTGCTTATGCGTATGGAGTATATGATAAAGACTATATTGTTACATGCACATGGACTCAGTTTCTAAGCCAATTTGATAGTTGGATTGAAAGAGCACTCAGAAATCGAAATTATGTTGAAAAATATAACTTGAGAGTTAATTTTTAACCTGTATTCAGGGGTGTTCATATGAGTGACACACCTGAACCTTTTGTAAAATATGTATTGAATAAACTTCCATTGATTTCAGCATATTTTAATTCATGCAATACATTTAGGTTGTTTTTTTCAATTTTTGGGTAAAGGTCTAAATATTCTTGCCCTATATATGAACCTTCAGACTTTTGCCTAATCGGTAAAATACCTATTTTATTAGGTTTATAACCATCAAAATAGCCTAATTCCCAAGGCATCCATTTTGAAGTAGTGGCATTATTTGAATCAACATAAACTAAAAACTTAGATTGTTTCATTCTAGTTCGAAGTATATCTGCTGTTTGTGCGTTTACATTGGCTCGGTCTAGTTGAGGATCATCTACCCAATCGATATATACGCTATACCCACTGTCTTCTATGAGCTGTTTTACACCTAGAATTAATTGTTTATCTTTTGAAGAATGTGAAAGAAAAATATCAAAAGTGTTGCGCTTTTTTTGTTCTTGAAGTGATTCATTCAAAATATTATCAAAGCTGTAATAAGTCGATTTTGATCTAGCCTTTAATGCAAAATTATTGATTTCATCAAATGTATAAAAACGCATAAAAAATCCCCTCTAATTAGAAGGGATTTTAGTTTAAATATTAATCATTTGAAAGCATTAAAGCGCAGCAATTTGCTCCATATTCGCTTTCACTTTCTCTAACTGAGCAGCAAACTCAGCAAGCTTCGCTTTTTCACCTTCAACAACCGCTGCTGGTGCTTTAGAAACAAAGCCTTCATTTGCAAGTTTGCCCGCAATTTGATCGTGTTGCTTTTGGATTTTATCCAAGTCTTTTTGCAAACGAGCAAGCTCAGCTTTAGGGTCAATTAAGCCTTTCATTGGTACAAATACCGATGCATGACTTACAACACTAGAGCAAGACAAAGGTGGCTCTTGGTCTTTATTCAAGAACTCAATGCTTTCAACTTTAGCCAATGCTTTGAACAATGCTTCAATACGAATGATTTGTTCACGTTCAGCGTCAGAAGTGTTTTGAAGTAATACTGGCAATAAGCGCGCATTACCTAAGCCCAACTCACCACGGATGTTACGTACGGCACCAATCAAACCTTGAAGCCATTGCATATCTGCTTCAGCTTGTTCATTGATTTTTGCTTGCTCAGGAATAGGGTATTGAGCAGTCATAATCGTTGGGCCGCCTTGACCAAGCATTGGTGCAAGAGTCTGCCAGATTTCTTCTGTCAAATATGGCATAAGCGGATGAGCCAAACGCAATGAAGCTTCCATGACTGCAAGCAATACACGGCGTACTTCAGCTTTACGCTCTTCAGACACTTCTGCATCATTCAGAACTGGTTTAGTTAACTCAACGTACCAGTCACAGTATTCATTCCAAATAAAGTCGTAAATCGCTTGTGCAGCAAGGTCTAAACGGTACGTTGCGAACGCTTGATGTACAGCAGCTTCCGCTTTTTGTAGACGGCTGATGATCCATTGTTCTGGAAGTTCCCAAAGATCAGGGCGGGCCTCTTGACCAACAGTTTGACCTTCAACATTCATCAGAACGAAACGAGTTGCGTTCCAGATTTTGTTACAGAAGTTACGGTAGCCTTCAACACGTTTTAAATCGAACTTGATGTCTCGACCCGTGTTTGCAAGCGCACAGAATGTGAAACGAACTGCGTCAGTACCATAAGCATTGATGCCTTCTGGGAACTCTTTGCGTGTTGATTTTTCAATCTTCGCTGCATCTTTTGGGTTCATTAGGCCAGTTGTACGTTTTGCAACTAAGCTTTCTAAATCAATACCGTCAATTAAGTCTAATGGATCAAGTACGTTACCTTTAGACTTCGACATTTTTTGACCTTCACCATCACGCACCAAGCCGTGAACGTAAACAGTCTTAAATGGAACTTGAGATGAACCATCTTCATTTTTCATGAAGTGTAGGGTCATCATGATCATACGGGCAACCCAGAAGAAAATGATGTCAAAACCAGTCACCAACACATCTGTTGGGTGGAAAGTTTTTAAGAAATCATTTGCTGCATCTTTCTGTGCATCGCCAGTCCAACCTAAAGTTGAGAATGTCCAAAGTGCAGATGAGAACCATGTATCAAGAACGTCTTCGTCTTGTTTAAGTTCAACGTCAGCAGCGATGTTATTTTTCGCGCGGACTTCTTCTTCGTTACGGCCAACATAGATGTTGCCATTTGCATCGTACCAAGCTGGAATACGGTGACCCCACCAAAGCTGACGTGAAATACACCAGTCTTGAATGTCACGCATCCACGCCATGTACATGTTGCTGTACTGCTCTGGAACAAACTTAATGCGGCCATCTTGAACTGCTTCAATTGCAGGCTCAGCAAGAGGCGCAATTTTTACATACCATTGATCAGTCAGTAACGGCTCAATGATTACGCCTGAACGGTCGCCACGTGGCGCTTTTAAGTCATACGGTTGGATTTGATCTAACCAGCCTTCAGCTTCAGCTTGAGCAACTAATTTTTTACGTGCTTCAAAACGCTCTAAACCAGCATATTCCGCAGGTGCAGTAATGGTTTTAGAAATTTGTTCGCCAGCTTTTGCAATATATTCAAATTCACCTAAAACTTCGGCGTTTTTGTTGAAGATATTAATGATTGGTAAGCTATTGCGTTTACCTAAGTCATAGTCATTGAAGTCATGAGCAGGCGTGATTTTTACACAGCCAGTACCGAAGTCTTTTTCAACGTAGTCGTCAGCAACGATTGGAATTAAACGACCCGTAATTGGTAATACAATATTTTTACCAACAAGGTGTGCATAACGCTCATCTTCAGGATGAACAGCAACCGCAGTATCACCAAGTAAAGTTTCAGGACGAGTTGTTGCAACAACTAAATAGTCTTTGCCATCTTGAGTTTTAACTGATTTGTCTTCAAAGAAATATTTAAAGTGCCAAAGCGAACCTTTTTCTTCTTTGCTTTCTACTTCAAGGTCAGAAAGTGCTGTTTGAAGTTTAGGGTCCCAGTTTACTAGGCGCTTACCGCGGTAAATTAAACCGTCTTCGTGCAAACGAACGAATACTTCTTTAACTGCGTTTGATAAACCTTCGTCCATCGTGAAGCGTTCACGTGACCAGTCTACCGAAGAACCTAAGCGACGAATTTGTTTCGTAATTGTGCCGCCAGATTGTTCTTTCCATTCCCAAACTTTTTCAATGAACTTATCACGGCCTAAGTCATGACGAGTTACACCTTGTAAGCCAAGTTGACGCTCAACAACCATTTGAGTTGCAATACCAGCATGGTCTGTGCCTGGTTGCCACAACGTGTTTTTACCCATCATACGGTTGTAACGGGTGAGGGCATCCATAATGGCATTGTTAAAACCATGGCCCATGTGCAAACTACCAGTGACGTTTGGTGGCGGAATCATGATACAGAATGATTCACCGTGACCAGAAGGTTTGAAGTAACCTTGTTCTTCCCACGTTTTGTACCACTTCTTTTCGATCTCGGTTGGATCGTATGTGGTTGCAATATTTTGAGCGGTTTGAGCGTCAGTCATAGTAGCTTAGATCGAATATGCATAAAAAATTGCATCTATTGTAGCAAAAAAATGCCTCGAAATTAATGTGCTGAAAACAGATAAACGGTTTTGTATTTTTTTCAAAAAACGGTAGATTTATGAAAGATGGATCACAATTTAATCGTGTGGCGACACGGCACAAAAATTACAAAAGAATTGAAAAAGGATGCTGCTGATGAGTTATGAAGTTTTTTTGAAAATTTCCGATTCGACTTATACACAATTCGAGGCTATTCGGCAAAAACTGCATGATGGGGTAAGTCAAAGTCAGGCAAAAGTTTTGGGGGATGTCTTGTCTGACCTTTCCTGTGAAATTATTGAGCAGGTTTTTTCTGTGCTTTTACAGTCAGGAAATGCAAGTATGTCTCCAAAACAACAAGCTGAGTCTGAAAAAGTTATTCAGCAAGTTTTAGAGACTTTTCGAAAATACATGCCTTGGTCGGTTTCATTCTTTGGAAATGAACGTCTTTTACCCTTAGTTGACTACATGACATCACTCATGAAAGAGCAAGGGCAGCAAGTTTATATTACCTATCCAGTTACACTTCAACTGGTGCAACAAGCCGAAACCCTTACACAGCAAATTCGTGATGGTAATATGCAAAGTATTACGGCTGCATTTGAGACGCTCATACAAATTGTGGATTTAGGCGTAACAAGCCTAGTACGTGAGCCTAAAAAGCGTTTAAAATTTAATTTGTTTGTCGATAAAACTCTTAACGGAGTCATCAACATGACGACGCATTTGGGCTATAAACGTTTGGAAAAGTTAGGGACACAGGTCGATCAGACCACAGCAACTCATTATATCAATCATTTTTTGGCCTTCATGCATCAAGCAGCATAATTTAAAAAGATAATAGGAACATCACATGGCCAAACTTGATACTTTGCAAAATAAAGTGGTATGGATTACGGGCGCATCTTCTGGTTTAGGTAAGGCTTTAGCAGGAGAGTTGGCTTTACAAGGCGCAAAGTTGATTTTAACCTCACGTCGTTTTGAAGAATTAGAAGAGGTTCGGGTTGGTTTATTAAATCCCGATCATCATTTGTCTGTCGTTGCTGATATTACTGATGAAAAGCAGGTTCAAGAGGCTTACAAGCAGATTTTAAAAGCGAAAGGCCGTATTGACTGGCTCATCAATAATGCAGGTTTAAGTCAACGTGCTTTAATTAAAGACACGACAATGGCAACTGAACGGGCCATTATGGAAGTCGATTATTTTTCACAAGTCGCGTTAACTAAAACCGTATTACCGACCATGCTAAAACAAAAGTCTGGCCGAGTTGTATTTGTGTCGAGTGTAGCGGGTTTATTAGGCACACAGTACCGTGCAAGCTACTCGGCTGCTAAAGCGGCAATTCACATGTGGGCAAATAGTTTACGTGCTGAGGTCTCAGATCAAGGTGTTGAAGTTTCAGTTATTTTCCCTGGTTTTGTAAAAACTAATGTTTCTTTTAATGCACTTAATGGTGCAGGGGAACCTCAAGGCCACCAAGACGAAGCAATTGAAAATGGTTTAGAGGCAGATGTTTTTGCAGAGCAGGCTGTAAAAGCTTTAGTACAGGGCCAAGAATATATTGTTGTGGGTGGGGCTAAAGAAAAACTAGGTGTAATGGTTTCTCGGATGTCACCAAAACTTCTTTATAAAATGATTCGGAAAACAAAAGTAAAATAAAAAAGTGATTTTGCCGTGCTAAATTGGTGAAAAACCCGCATAGAAGGTTCACCATGGATCAGGATTATCACCGTATTTTAGAAGTCGTCACGCGTTTTCAATTGGTCTTTGACCAGAAAAATTGGGACGCTTTTGATGAGTTGTTGGCAGATCAACTTGAGGTGGACTATTTCCAATTTAGAGGAGAGCCTTTATGTGTCGTGTCTTGTCATGAATATAAAGGTTCTCGGCAGCAAGCCTTGTCCCATTTGCGACTACAGCACAATTTGAGTAATCCTCTTATTCGGATTGAACAAGGTCAAGCATGGCTAGAATGTAATTATCAAATTTATCGTTTTTCAGAAAATGATTATTTTCATTCTTTTGGTCGTTATTATTTTACTTTGGCGAAACAACAAGACCGTTGGAAAATTACCCGAATTTGCCAACATTTAACTAAAAATATTGGCAATCCACGTATTCATTTTTCTGATGTTGGGCAGTATTAATCTTTAACTGCTGTTCCATAAGCAAAAACTTCGACCATTCCGCCTTGCATTCCGAGTTCGGTTGTACTCAGCCGAACTCCCATAATATGGTTAGCTCCTGCGGTATGGGCTTGTTGTTTTAAGCGAACAATGGCTTCACGGCGAGCACGCTCAACAATACTTTCATAACTGGTCAGTCTTCCGCCCAAAACGTTTTTTATAGATGCCAATACATATTTAAAGTAATCATGAGAAATCACAACATTACTGCTAATAAAGTGGCCTAGCTGATCACTCGTTGCAAAACGATTGGTATCAATTCTGATATGGGCAAATTTTTGCTCTTTTTCTAGAAGTTCATTCAAATGTTTTCGTTCAATATGGCGGCCAAAAGCCCAACCAATGCTGAAAAGAATGAGAAAAATAACAAGCTGAAAAATAAGATTATCCATTTTCTACCTATGCATTAAATGGATCGGGTAGATGAGGCGCTTGAGGCTGCACAACCACAGCTGTGCCATATACAAATAACTCAGAAGCACCTTGCGCAATATTTGAAGTTGAAAAACGAATACCCACAATTGCATTCGCACCAAGTTGCTGAGCTTTTACAATCATACGCTGCATGGCTTCTTGGCGAGATTCTTCTAATAATTCGGTATAACCCGTAAGTTCACCACCCACGATATTTTTTAAGCTTGCCATCAAGTCACGGCCAACATGTTTACTACGAACGGTACTTCCGTAAACAACATCCAGTTGCTTTAAAATTTGGTGGCCTGGAACACTTTCTAAATTACTCAATAACATTGTTTTTTATCAATCTAAATTCTTAAGGTTTCAAGATAAAAAATATTCAGATGAGTTGCAATAAAAAAGCCCACCGAAGTGAGCTTTTGTGAATAAGTTATTTAAAACTTATTGCTTTTTAAGTTCAGCACTAGATGGTTGATTAACCACTGTATCTGAAGTATTTGCTTTTAAACCACCACCTAGAGTTTTGTATAACTCGATTTGGTTGTTTAAGTTTGCTTGTTGAAGCAATAACAAACCTTGTTCTGCTGAATAAGATGAACGCTGTGCATCAAGAACCGTCAAGTAACTATCAATACCAGCACGGAAGCGGGCATTTGAAAGTGTGTAGTTACGGTTAGTTGCTTCTACTAGACGTTGTTGAGCTGTTAAACGCTCACCAATGTTGGCACGAGTTGCAAGCGCGTCATTAACTTCGCGGAACGCAGACTGAACTGATTTTTCATAATCAGACAATGCAATTTTCTGATCAGTTTCAGAAATTTTTACATTGGCACGACGAGTGCCCCAGTCAAAGATTGGTAAGTCTAAGCTTGGTCCAATTGACCATACAAAACCACCTGACTTAAATAGATCACTTAAGTCAGTTGATGCATAACCTGCAGAACCCGTTAAGCTAATGGTTGGGAATAAACGTGCTTTTGCAGCACCGATATTCGCACCGGCAGCGCTTAAGTTATATTCAGCAGCTTTTACATCTGGACGGTTGTTAAGTAAGTCGCTTGGTAAACCCGCTGTAAATACATTTTGTTGCGTAATGCGTTTTACAGGTTGGGTTGGCAACAAGTTTTGTGGAACTGATTGACCAACTAACAAGTTCAACAAGTTTTGTGCTTGAGCAATCTGTGTTTTGTAGTTTGCTACATCATTACGCGCAGTTTCTACAGAAATCTGTGCCTGACGTAGTGGAACTTCACTGTCGATGCCCACATCAAAACGTTTTTTGTTGAGATTGTAAGAATCTTGCTGTGCTTTAAGTGTTTGCTCTGCAAGTCTTAAGTTGGCAGTTGCGAAAGAATAGTTCAACCATGCTTGAGCCACTTGACTGATTAGACTGATTTGAGTCGAATCACGTGCGCTTTGCGTTGAAAGATAACTATCTAACGCAGCATCTTTTAAGCTACGTACGCGGCCCCAAAAATCAAGCTCATAGGCAGTTACACCCAGACCTACTTGATAAGTAGAGTAGGGGTTATTCGGATCACGGCTTTGAGAAACCTGACGAATTGCACTACCACTTGCTCCGATTGTTGGAAGCTGGTTGTTCTGTGTAATTCGATATTGCTGTTGAGCACGTTCGATATTGAGCGTTGCTGTACGTAAGTCGCGGTTGTTGGCAAGTGCCAAATCAATCACTCCGAGCAAACGAGGGTCAGCAAAGAACTGTTTGTAACCCTGTTCAGCAATAGACGTACCAGAAGCGCTATATGCATAGCTTTGTGGAATATCGGTTTTCACGACTGGTTCTGGGCCGCGCATGCTTTGACAAGCTGCCAAAGCAAGCGCAAGTGCAGATACCGCAATGCTACGACCTGAAATAGACCATACGTTTTGCATCACGATTTATGCTCCTGAGTGTTTATGGTTTTTGGTTTGTACTTAAAGATACTACGAATCCACACATAGAATACAGGGATAAAGAAGATACCTAAGAACGTTGCACTGAGTACGCCACCGAGTACACCGTAACCAACAGAGTGCTGACTTCCAGCACCTGCACCTGTTGAAAGGGCAAGCGGAAGTACACCGAAACCGAAGGCAAGGGTAGTCATGATGATTGGACGTAAACGCATTTTTGCAGCATGTAAAGTTGCTTCAATCAGGTCTTCACCTTTTTCCTGCAGCTCTTTTGCGAACTCAACAATCAAGATCGCATTTTTTGCAGAAAGACCGATTACCGCGATCATCGCTACCTGGAAGTAAATGTTATTTGAGAGATTTGGATCTCCTTTAATAATCATACCCAAGTAAGTTAATACGATTGCACCAATAATACCGAGTGGTACCACAAGTAAAACCGAGAACGGAATAGACCAGCTTTCATACAATGCAGCCAAGCAAAGGAAAACGATTAACAATGAAAGCGCATATAAGAATGGAGCTTGAGCACCAGACTCACGTTCTTCAAGTGATAAACCTGTCCATTCATAGTCGAAACCTTGTAAGCCCATAGATGGTAACTTATCAATAATTTCTTCCATTGCTTTCATCGAGTCACCAGAGCTCACGCCAGGTGCAGGTGTACCTTGAATGTTAACCGATGACACGCCGTTATAACGTTCAAGACGTGGAGAACCATATGTCCATTCGCCAGTAGCAAATGCAGAGAACGGTACCATTTCGCCTTTGTTATTACGTACATACCACTTGTTTAAGTCTTCAGGCATCATACGGCTACCCGCATCACCTTGAACATAAACTTTTTTCACACGGCCACGGTCAACGAAGTCGTTAATGTATGAGCCACCCCATGCAATACGCATCGTATTGTTAATTTCGGCAATACTCACACCCATGGCACCAGCTTGAGCTTGGTCTACATTAATTTGATACTGAGGTGTATCTTCTTGACCATTAGGGCGAACACCCACAAGACGTTTATCTTGTGCAGCCAAACCTAAGATCGTATTACGTGCAGCAATAAGTTTCTCATGGCCTTGACCACTTGAATCTTTAAGTTGCAAGTTGAATCCGGCTGTTACACCGAGTTCAGGCATTGCTGGAAGCTGTAAAGGCATGATGTAAGATGCGTCTTTAACGATCATGTTCAATGCCATACCACGCTGAATCAATGCGCCAATTTGAGTTTCTGGTGAAGTACGTTCACTCCAGTCTTTCAATTTAACGAAGCCGATACCAGCATTTTGACCCACACCTGTGAATGAGAAGCCCGAAACGGTGAAAATAGATTCCACAGTATCTTTTTCATTCATGAAGAAGTTTGTCATGGTGTCAATCACTTTACCTGTACGGTCAAGCGTTGCATTTGGCGGTAATTGAACAAGTGTCATTACCACACCCTGATCTTCTTCTGGTAAGAATGAAGATGGGAGTTTTTGGAACAAGAACACTAATAAAGCAATAACTACAGCGTAAAGCACGCCAGAGAAGATTTTGCCCTTAAGCATGCGGTTAACACCATTTTGGTAGCTATGCGACATGCGGTCAAAACCATTGTTAAAGCCTCTAAAGAAACGAGCAAAAATATTATTGCTTGGTGCTTTGTTAGGATCATGCTGTTTTAAAATGGTTGCACAAAGTGCCGGTGTAAATGTTAACGCTACAATTAACGATAGAACCATTGCTGTTACAAGGGTAATCGAGAACTGACGGTAAATTACACCAGTTGTACCACCAAAGAATGCCATTGGTACGAATACGGCTGTTAATACGCTTGTGATACCAATTAATGCGCCAGAAATCTGTTGCATTGATCGTGACGTCGCCGTGACTGGATCGGTATGCTCTTCACTCATAACACGTTCGACGTTTTCGACCACAACGATGGCGTCATCGACCAGAAGACCAATTGCCAATACCATGGCGAACATGGTTAAGGTGTTAATTGAGAAGCCAAAGATATTAATAACAGCGAATGTACCTAACACAACAACAGGTACAGCAAGTGTTGGAATAATCGTTGCGCGCCAGTTCTGTAAGAACAAGAACATCACAATGAATACTAAAACTACCGCTTCAATTAATGTGTGTACAACACTTTCAATTGAAAGACGAATAAATGGAGTCGTGTCATAAGCCAGTTTATCTGCAAGACCTGTTGGATAGTTCTTACGTAATTCAGATAAACGATGTTCAACAGCTTCTGCGGTATCAAGTGCGTTAGCACCAGTTGCAATTTTAATTGCAAGACCACCAGCAGGTTTACCGTTAAACTTCGAGTCAAACTGATAGTTATCAGAGCCTAACTCTACACGTGCAACATCTTTTAAACGAACCTCAGCACCAGATGCTGTGTTCTTTAAGAAGATATTTTTAAACTGTTCAGGTGTTTGCAGCAAACTTTGTGCATTCACTGTTGCGTTAAGCACTTGACCTTGTACAGCTGGTGCACCACCTAATTGACCTACTGCTACTTGTGAGTTTTGCGCTTGTAAAGCTGTCGCAATATCACTAGGTGTAAGCTGGTAACTGGTTAACTTAGCTGGATCAAGCCAAATACGCATTGCGTATGAACCACCAAAGACTTGTACCTCACCCACACCAGCAACACGGCTAAGCGGTTCTTTAATAGACGAGTTTACGTAGTCTTTAATGTCTGAATCAGAAAGGCTGTTATCTGGTGAGTAGAATGCAATAACTTGCAAGAAGCTTGCACCAGATTTAGTTACTGTTACACCTTGACGCTGTACATCTTCAGGTAAAAGCGCAGTTGCAGATTGCAATTTGTTTTGAACCTGAACCTGTGCAATATCTGGATCAATACCTTGTTCAAAGTTTAATTGAATAGAGGCCTGACCGTTACCAGCACTGTTAGATGAAATGTAGCGTAAACCATCTAGACCATTCATTTGTTGTTCAATGATCTGGGTTACAGTGTTTTCAACAGTCTCAGCAGATGCACCAGGATAAGTTGCAGCAATTGTAACTGTCGGTGGTGCAATCGTCGGATACTGTGCAATAGGCATTTTTGTTAGCGTGAGAATACCCGCCAACATAATGACTAATGCAATCACCCACGCAAAAATGGGGCGATGAATAAAAAATTGTGCCATTCAATCTACCCCTTATGCATTAGATGCTTTCTGTTCTGCTTGAGGTTTACCTGATTGAGCCGGTTTTGTCGCATTTGGAGCTGCACCTTGTGGATTCGCTGGTTGAGCTTGGTAAGGTTTTGCTGAAACTTCTTGCCCTTCTTTAACTTTGGCAACACCGTCAACAATCACTTTATCACCAGCTTTAAGACCGTTAGTCACAATCCAGTTTTGTCCTTGAACACCAGAGGTTTCAACAGGACGACTCTCAACAGCACCTTTGGCATTAACAAGCATTGCTACAGCTTGACCTGTAGGTAAACGTGTAATTGCAGCTTGAGGAATCAGGTAAGCATTAGGAACTACACCTTGAACAATCTGTGCAGTGGTATACATGCCTGGAAGTAACAGATGATTCGGGTTCGAGAATACGGCACGTAAAGTAATCGTTCCTGTATCCTGATTTACAGAAGCATCAGAGAAAGCAAGTTGTCCTTCGATTGGGTAAGTTGAACCATCTTCGAGCTTCAATTTCACTTTCGTGTTGTTACTATTGTTCAAACTACCTTTGCTAAGTTGTTGACGTAAACGTAATAACTCGGCACTAGACTGGTTAATGTCAACATAGATCGGATCTAACTGTTGAATCGTCACTAACGGTTCAGTTTGGTTAGCAGTGACTAAAGCACCTGCTGTTACAGAAGAACGTCCAGACTGACCAGAAATTGGTGAGCGAATTGTAGAGTAGCCAAGATCAACATTTGCATTCGTTACTTGAGCTTTTGCAGCAGAAACTTGTGCTTCGGCAACATTAACCTGACCAAGTAAGTCGTCATATTCTTGTTTAGATACAGCGTTACTTGAAACAAGTTGCTTATAACGGTTTAACTTAGTACGTAGTGAAGCTAGATTTGCCTGTTGTTGTAAAAGGGTAGCCTTTGCATTTTCAAGCGTTGCACGGTTCGTGCGAGAATCCAGTTCATATAGAGCCTGTCCTTCACGAACGTAACTTCCTTCAGCAAACAAGCGTTTTAAAATAACACCACTTGTTTGAGGGCGAACTTCAGAAATTTGATATGCTGAAGTACGGCCGGAGAGTTCAACGCTTTGTTCAACACTTTGTGGTTGAGCAACAATAACACCTACTTCTGCAGGCGGCATTTTCTGAGCAGCAGCAGCTTGCTGTTTCTCATCGGAGCCTTTGCTACAACCAACAAGTGCGATACTTGTTGCTAATGCGCAAGCAGTAAGGGCAGGAGCCCAAAGCTTAGCCGACATCATTGTTCCACCTCGTTTAGATAAAATCTAAAAATATATTTGTTTTCTACTTAACCTACTTTGTGTTTGTAATAACCAGAGCCAAAGCAGTGCAATCCAAATAAAACCTATGCCCCAACCGGCGAGTACATCTGTTGGAAAATGAACTCCAGCATATATTCTTGAAAGCCCCATGCAGATAAACCAAAGACAGGAAATCAAAATGATATAAGGAGAGTTAGTGTTGGGCTTATGGCATAACATTATCATTGCCATACAAGCCAGTGTTGATGCATAAACACTATGTGCACTTGGGAACGATGCACCATAACTTTCGACAATATGATATACCTGTGGAGGTCTTGGACGGTCAACACACCACTTGAGCAGCCAACCCGTGATGATACTGCCAAGAACACCCACGCTAATGAAAATAACAGTAATATATTTTTTATACCATGCTTGATATATACACACCAATAAGGATAAAAAACATACAAAAGGCATACCACCTACACGTGCTAGAAAGGTCGTAATAGAGTTAAGATAATCTGATCGATTTTCACTCAATATTTGAACGGTGAGAAGATCCAAAGATTGAAGTCTTGGTACAAAAAGACCAAGAACACCTAATCCTAAAAAAATACAACCAATAAAAAGCAATAAATAGGGCATGTATATACCTTTGCTTGTTCAAGCAGTGTCTACTACTGAAAGCCGTTAAAAGTGTACTTGCCAGTACACTTTTTTTCAAGCCTGATAGATCATCGTAAATTCATTTTGAAAATTTTTTAACATTTGGAAAAACAATCACAACAAAATTGACGAAAATCACATTTTGTGTACAAAGCAAAATTTTTAGTGGTCTGCTTTTTTTCCGTTATTTGTTGAAGTGTTTTCTTCAAGTTCTAATGGTTGTTTTGGTGGCCAGAAAAAATCGCTTGGACGAGTTAAAAAATGGGTCATGACCAATTTGGCTAAAGGTTTCCATTGTTCAAAGCGGACTCGACGCGCTCGTAATGCCACAATAATCGTTAAGGTGAAACTCACAAATAAGTTGGTGAGACCAATACATAACACACCAAGAAAGGACACGATAATCAGTCCGATATCTGGGCTGCCATTAATAGTCATTAAACCTTGAATAAAGTTAGCGGATGCAAAGGCAATATGGCGGATATCTAAAGGTAGGCCTAGGATAAAGCCTATGGTCCCCATACTTCCTAACATAATACCGAATAAGAAGTTACCGGCTAACGCACCTAAATTACGTTCAATATATTCAGCAAAACGGTTGAGGCGATCTTGTCCTAACCAGTTTGCTAAACGGCGATGTGCTCTAAGGCGTGGACCGACTTTTCGGTAAACAGCCATATTGTCGAAGTATCCTGCAATAAGGCCTGACAAAAATAAGCAAACTCCAGCTATGGCTGCATGTGGAACTGCCAAAGAGGTGAAGGGATTTAGGCTGTGTAACAAATAAGTTGCTTTAGTATGAGTTAATAAAGGCTCATCAAGATAGAACTGCCAAGCAAAAGTAATGAGCGCGGCAGTAGGAATCGCAATTGAAATATTACCTAAAATAGCAATGAATTGTGTTCGAATAATATTAATAATAAGCGCTGCTAACTCTGCAATTTGAGCTGTTTTAGAGCCTTTACGCTGTTGTACCGTTGCAGCAAGGGCAGCAGCCGTCATTGCGGGTTGTTTGGTTGCAACTGTGAAATGCAGAACATGAATCAGAATGAACCCTAGAGAATAATTCATACTGAAAGTAAAGGCTTGCATAAGCGGAGCCATGGTCATTCTTGCTGCAAGAATTTTTAAAGATGCCATACAGGCAATAATGACACCCGCTCCAGCGGCAGCTTTATACATGCCCCAGAAACCTTTTGTATCGGTACTTACATAATGTTCGCCTGTTCGGCTGGCATTTTCAGTCACTTGAAAGGCAATGAGTTCACTTGTCGTACTTAATAAAGAGCGAACACTTTTTTCACTGTAGTGCGCCTTGGTTAAATCGGAAATAAGATGTCCTAAAGAGACATATTTTCCTTTACTGTTATCTACAACCAAATAAAGCAGTAATTCAATTCGGTCGAGGCACTGCTCAAGTAACGACAGTAAATAAGTCAAACTTAAGCTAACACCAATTCTTTTGGTGGCACGGCGAATCTTTAAAACCACATCCCGACATTGTTCCAGCATGACAAATGCTTGTGATGCATCCGGAGGAGAAATAACTGCAATTTCATGTTCAGAAAGTTCTTGTTTTTTGTACTTTTCGATAAACTCAATAATTTCACGGTTCTGAACTAAAAATGGTGATTCATATTCAGTTAATTCCGGTTGAGCATTAATAAATTCAGGGTAAAGGCCAATTCCACTAATTCGATAGGTTAAGACGGTAATTGCTTTAATCATTTCACTTTGAATGACAAGCTTTTCGTCTACATTACTTTGGCTTTGTCCAATAAGACTGAATAAATTTGCCCAATCTTCATCATCAATATTATTGAGCCAGATTTTGTCACTTTCTAAATAAAAAATTCGACCAATTAATATTTTGAGTTGGCTTGCATCTTCGATTAACGGTAAAAAATGTGCTCCGAGTCTTTGCCCCAGTTGGTTCCAGAAACCATCTAAAGACAAAATTCCGCTATCGGCATATAAGCTGACTTGTTTATAGCGATTAATTAGACGTAATAAAAAAGTTTGTAGTAGAAAGGGGGCTGTAGGTGTGCGTAATAGGCTTTCAATTAAAGCCTGTATTTTTTGCTTTATCTCATCCGTATCATGAGGATCGGATGGACGAATGGCATTGACTAATTCAATGATTGGATTTTCGTCAATGACAGCTTGAGTATCCTCAAGCTGTTTTTGTATTTTTAAAAAATGATCTGAAAAATTTATATGCATAGGCAAAATAATATCTATTGTATTCGATGTAACGCAAGCTGAGTTAAGTTAATCAAAGCCTGACGATATGGTGTATCGGGTAGGTTTGATAAAGCTTGCAGTGCTGCTTCTGTTTCTTCTTGGGCACGTTGGTGACAATAATCTAAAGCACCAGACTTCTGTACAATTTCTATAACTTGAGATAATTGATCCACTCCACCAGTTGCGATACTGCGACGAATAATCGCATGCTCATCACCTGTTGAGTGTGCTAATGCAGAAATTAACGGTAAAGTTGGCTTACCTTCCATTAAATCATCACCAATATTTTTACCTAATGTTTCAGCATCTGAAGTGTAGTCTAAAATATCATCAATAATTTGGAATGCATTACCAAAATGGCCAGCAAATAATCTCAAAGGTTCACGATACGCTTCTTGTCCTGCCAAAATAGCAGCGCCTTCTGTAGCCAGTTCAAACAGACGAGAAGTTTTACCGTGAATAATTTTTAAATAAGTTTCTTCTGTTGTATCTGGTTGATGTTGCGATTGAAGTTGTAATACTTCACCTTCCGCAATTTCACATGTACCTGTTGAAAAGTCTTTCAATAAAGTCATGTTGTTTAAATCGACCAGTAAATCGAAAGCACGTGCAATGAGGAAGTCACCGACTAATACGGCTGTCTGATTGTTCCATGTCGCATTTGCTGTAGGTCGACCACGACGAAGCCCAGATTCATCTACCACATCATCATGGACTAATGTCGCGGTATGCAACATTTCAATGATTGCAGCCAGACGCTGTGCGTTTGCCATGTTATCTAGGCCACATGCGCGAGCAGCGAGTAAGCACATGATTGGGCGCATACGTTTTCCGCCAGCTTCAACAACATGTTTGCTGACAGACATGACTAAACCGACTTTTGAGCTAATTCCTTCATTAATCAAGTGATCCATCGCAGCAAAGTCTGAGGCAACAGGCGCAAGAATGTCTTGCTTGAAATCGATGACCATATGAAGAAAAACCCCGTATTGGTAGATAAGTGGCGTTAGTGTATCAAGTAAAGGTGTGTTGCACAGGTTAACAAGTGGCTGATATTAATCATTTCTATTGTCTTTATGCGTTCTTTGTTCTTTATTTAAGCAAAACATGATATTTCCGGCAAAACAATAAATTTAATGACATCAGCATTAATACAACTTGTTCTTGTCGCAATTTGTGTCTGGAACTGTATTTTAATTTTCATTCAGAATCAATGAAAACTGCTAAATTCCAATCTAAGCTGTTTGTTGATTTTGTAAAAATAGGGCAATAGACTTTACTGATAAATAGAAAATACTTGTCGTTTGATCAAATTTCACTTAAAATCTGTCGCCTTATATAACCCCAGTGGCGAGCGTTTTAAGATCGATATATCCCTTATCGGCACGTCGACACGGGCTAATTGGAGTACATTATGTACGCAGTAATCCAAAGCGGTGGTAAACAGCACCGTGTAGTTGAGGGTGAAACCCTTAAAGTTGAATTATTGAAAGCTGAATCTGGCGCGACTATTACATTTGATGATGTATTAATGGTTGTAAACGGTGACAACATTCAAATCGGTGCTCCAGTTGTAGCTGGCGCTAAAGTAACTGCAGAAGTGATTGGTCATGGTCGTCACGACAAAATCCGCATCATCAAAATGCGTCGTCGTAAACACTACCGTAAACAACAAGGTCACCGTCAATGGTTCACTGAGTTGAAAATTACTGGTATTTCAGGCTAATCACGAGGAGTAAGAGACATGGCAACTAAAAAAGCCGGTGGATCGACGAAGAACGGTCGTGATTCAAACCCAAAAATGTTAGGTGTTAAAGTTTACGGCGGTCAAGCTGTAACTGCTGGTAACATCATCGTTCGTCAACGTGGTACAGAGTTCCACGCTGGTGCAAATGTTGGTATGGGCCGTGACCATACTTTATTTGCTACTGCTGACGGCGTAGTAAAATTCGAAGTGAAGGGTCAATTTGGCCGTCGCTACGTAAAAGTTGAAACTGTATAAGTTTTAGCTCGAAAAAAGCCCACATTTTGTGGGCTTTTTTTATGGCATTTATTTTTATTCATCTTCATCATGATGAATGAAATTCTACAAACAACATGAATAACATAACAAAATATCTTATTTTCTCAATGATTAGCACAGAGTTTGTCGGTTAATATGAGTCTTGAATTAAGAGCTTACTCAGTTTCATAACTTTGAAAGAGAGTAAGTTGTCTTACAGCAACTAAAAAGGTGATGACATGAATATGCTTCGTAAAACTATGTGTGCTATTACACTTAGCGCGTCAGTGCTTGCTCCTGTAATGAGTACTACAGTGTTTGCTGCGCCTGTAGCAGCACCGGAGCAACAGGCAATTGGGAACCTGGTTAATCAGTTATCAGGTTTACAGCGTTTGACTGCCGACTTTGAACAAACAACTAAAGCCAATACAAAAACTGTGGCACAGAAAAAGAGTTTAAGTGCACAGCATATGAACCAGACATTTAAAGGCTCAATGAAAGTTGAGCGTCCGGGGAAATTTTATTGGGAAACAGTAAGTCCTGCTAAACAAACTATTGTAACGAGCGGAAAAACAGTTTGGATCTATGATCCAGATTTACAACAAGCGGTCCGCCAAAGCTTAGATGATCAGGTTGCAGATACACCAGCATTATTACTCTCTGGTAATACCAACCAAATCATGAAGTCTTATCGTGTAACACAACCTGATAAATCTAAACTTTATTTCACATTATTCCCTAAGAAAGAAGATGGGGCATTCCAAAGCTTAACGATTAGCTTTGGAGCAAATAAAGCGCCTACACTTATGGTATTACAAGACTCATTAGGTCAAACCACCTATGTACGCTTTAAGAACGTTAAAGTAAATGCTTCAATTCCGGCATCAGTCTTTAACTTTACACCGCCAAAGGGTACGGATGTTATTGACCAATAATTAAAGCCTCTTCAAAAAAGCTACCGTAAAAGGTAGCTTTTTTTATATCAGAGAAACAGATACATTTTTTAACCCCGTCTTATTCTTACGCTTTGTATAGTGTTAGAGATAAATTCATGGGGATTATTATGCGACTTTACGATAAGAAAATTATTTGTATTCTTCCATTAATGGCTGCAATGGCAATTGTGACTGGTTGCCAACCAAAGTCGGCAGCCAAAGAAGAGCAGGCTGCTTCGACTGCAAAAGTTAAAGAAACGAAAGAGGCTGGTGTTCCTGTAATTCAAGCAAAAGTAATTCCAGTAAAATTGCCAAAATCAAAAGTTTGCTTAGAAGATGGTTGTACTGAGTATGATTTTCAAACAGTACAGACCAATCAAAAATGGATTAATGATTACTTCACCAATCGTATAAAGAAAGCAGATCCGAATGCTTTTGCAAATTTAGCCGATCAACCAGTTGAAGTACCTGAAGGTGAACCAAGTTCAAGTCAGAGTGCAATTTATGTTCGCTATTTAGGGCAAAACTATAACCTTGCCACCTTTGCATTACAGACTTATTCGTACTCAGCTGGTGCTGCACACGGCATGTCTCATCAAGAATTTGTAAATTTTGATTTATTAAATAAAAAGCACATTACTGTTGCTGAACTTATTCAGCCAGATGTTGAAAAACAGTTGGTTGATGCTCTTTTTGAAGCAAATACGAATTGGCTTCAAACACACAATATTAGCCGTGAAAAACTGCAATTAAGCGATAATTTCTACTATGGCGCTAATGGCATTGTATTTGTCTATCCAATTTATGAGCTAGCTTCATATGCAGAGGGAATGTCTGAATTAACACTGCCATATTTTGAAGCGGGTAAGTTCATTAAACCTGAGTATTTGCCAAGTGTGCCAAACTATAACTTTTAAAATAAGTGATCTATTCTAAGAATTGTGTGAAAGCTATTCGTTATGAAGATGATCACTATATTTTTTAGTGTTAAGGCCTTACACTATAGCCAGTTTTTTACCCATATTATGATTGATTATGATCGACCCTAAGTTACTCAGAAATAATATTGAAGCCGTTAATGCGGCTTTGGCAAAACGCGGTGTTCAATTAGATGTTCAAGAATGGGCTTCTTTAGAAACTCGTCGTAAAGATTTGCAATCAAAAACTGAAAAATTGCAGGCAGAACGTAATGCCGGTGCAAAACAAGTGGGTCAGATTAAAAAATCCGGTGGTGATGCTTCTGAGATCATGGCGCGTATGCAAGCCATTGGTGATGAAATTAAAGCTGCTGAAGTTGCTTTGTCAGAGTTACAAAACGAGATTGAACAAAAAGCGCTGAGTATTCCTAACTTACCAGATGAGTCTGTTCCTGCTGGTAAAGATGAAGATGACAACGTTGAAATCTCAAAATGGGGTACGCCTCGTCAGTTTGATTTTGAAATCAAAGATCATACTGATTTAGGTGAGTGGATGGGTGGTTTAGAGTTTGAAACCGCTACTAAATTGACTGGTTCACGTTTTAGCGTATTGAAAGGTTCTTTAGCACGCCTACAACGTGCATTAACACAGTTCATGCTTGATACCCATACTTTAAAGAATGGCTATACAGAAGCTTACGTGCCTTATTTGGTCAATGCTGATTCACTTCGTGGTACTGGTCAGTTGCCAAAATTTGAAGAAGATTTATTCAAACTTCAAGGTGAAAAAGAATATTACCTCATCCCTACAGCAGAAGTTCCAGTTACTAACTTCGTTCGCGATGAGATTATTGATACCGAACGTTTGCCTTTAAAATATGCAGCGCATACGCCATGTTTCCGTAGTGAAGCTGGTTCTTATGGTCGTGATACCCGTGGTTTAATTCGTCAGCATCAATTTGATAAAGTTGAGATGGTGCAAATCGTTAAACCTGAAACATCTATGCAAGCACTTGAAGAGCTTACTGCACATGCTGAGGGCATTTTGCAGGCACTAGGTTTGCCATACCGCAAGATTTTGCTTTGTGGTGGTGACATGGGCTTTGGTGCAACTAAGACTTACGACTTAGAAGTTTGGGTTCCAAGCCAAAATACTTATCGTGAAATCTCTAGCTGCTCTAATATGGGTGATTTTCAGGCACGCCGCATGAAAGCACGCTACAGAATGGATCAAAAGAAGACCGAATTGGTGCACACACTAAATGGTTCAGGTCTGGCAGTTGGACGTACTTTGCTTGCTGTAATGGAAAATTACCAACGTGAAGACGGTTCTATCGAGATTCCAGAAGTATTACGCCCATATATGGGTGGTGCAACGTTTATTGACTAAGCTTTGCATCTAAATTGTGCACGGTTTTTGCTTAACCCAAATCAGATGATTAATGTAGAGGTTTAAGGTGGATATTTTTCCAATCTCTTTAAAGTTGCAACAGCAACATTGTCTGATTGTAGGTGGTGGGCATATTGCTTTGCGCAAAGCAAACCTTTTAGCCAAAGCGGGAGCAGTAATCGATATTATTGCTCCTGCAATTGAAGAGCAGCTTTTACAGTTAGTCAAAACGACAGGCGGAGAGTATTTTGCCGAGTCCTTTGCTGAAAAAATATTAAATACACCATATCGATTAGTGATTGCTGCAACTAATGATGCGCAAGTGAATAAAGCTGTTTTTGAACAATGTGAAGCGCGTAATTTATTGGTCAATAGTGTTGATGATATTCCACATTGTCGCTTTATGGTTCCAGCTATTATTGATCGTTCTCCGTTAATTATTTCTGTCGCTTCAAATGGTGCATCACCAGTTTTATCAAGACAACTTCGTACTCAAATAGAAACAATTGTTCCGCATGGCATGGGTAAGTTGGCTGAGTTTTCTGGTCAGTGGCGTAAGCAGGTAAAAGAAAAAATTCCCAATCCAGATGAGCGTCGGATTTTTTGGGAAAACCTCTATGCTAGCCCATTGAAAGAACAAGTTTTCAATGACAATTTAGAAGTTGCAAATGGTTTGATTCAGCAAGCCTTAACAGAATGGACTGCACCTAAAGGTGAAGTTTATTTGGTAGGCGCTGGACCGGGTGATCCAGAGTTACTGACACTAAAAGCATTACGTCTTATGCAGCAAGCTGATGTTGTG
Source organism: Acinetobacter sp. 826659 (assembly GCF_000588515.1). NCBI lineage: Bacteria > Pseudomonadati > Pseudomonadota > Gammaproteobacteria > Moraxellales > Moraxellaceae > Acinetobacter > Acinetobacter sp. 826659. The sequence continues at coordinate 244,071 of NZ_JFYD01000007.1, forward strand.
ATTTATGATCGTCTTGTTTCTGCGCCCATTTTAGAGCTTTGCCGTCGTGATGCGACTAAAATTTATGTCGGTAAAGCCCGTTCAAATCACTCCGTTCCCCAAGATGGTATTAATGCTTTACTGGTTGAATATGCTCAAAAAGGAAAGCGTGTTTGTCGTTTAAAGGGTGGTGATCCATTTATCTTTGGACGTGGTGGTGAAGAGATTCAAGAGCTCGTTGAGGCGAATGTCACTTTCCAAGTTGTACCAGGTATAACAGCAGCATCAGGCTGTTCAGCTTATGCGGGCATTCCATTAACACATCGTGATTATGCACAAAGTGTTCGTTTCTTAACTGGGCATTTAAAGGAAGGTTCACCTGAACTTCCTTGGAATGAGCTGGTTTATGAAAATCAAACTTTGGTTTTATATATGGGGCTAGTTGGTTTAGAACGCATTTGTGAGCAACTTATTGCTCATGGTCAACGTGCTGATATGCCAGTAGCTTTAATCTCTAAAGGAACCACACCAGACCAGAAAGTTGTAGTTGGAACATTAGCTGATATCGCAACAAAAGTGTCTGAACATCATATTGTAGCACCAACTTTAACCATTATTGGTGAAGTGGTGAATTTACGTGAACAGTTAAAATGGCAATAAGTTCATTTGAGTTTATTGCTGGTTATTAAAGTCGAGAAAATTTGTGATTCATGTTGTCCTATACGAGCCTGAAATTCCTGCCAATACAGGCAATATCATTCGTTTATGTGCTAATACTGGTGCACAGTTACATTTGGTCAAGCCTTTAGGTTTTGAATTGGATGATAAAAAGCTCAAACGAGCAGGTCTTGATTATCATGAATGGGCACGTATGCAAATTTGGGACAACATAGAACTTTGCCTTGCCGACTTGAAAGCTAAAGGGGTTGAGCATGTTTTTCCACTCACCACTAAAGGTTCTGCAACTCCGCATACAGTTGATTTGAATCGACCTGTGGCTTTACTGATGGGGCCGGAAACACGCGGTTTGCCTGAGCATGTTCGCTTGATGTTTCCACAAGAACAGTGGATTCGTTTGCCAATGGCGGAAAACTCAAGAAGTTTAAATTTATCTAATGCAACAGCTGTGATTGTTTATGAAGCATGGCGTCAGCAGGGTTTTAAAGACTTAGGATAAGTTAATAGTTTTTAAATAAAAATAAGGCCACAGTTGTGGCCTTATTTTTTTATATAAATCCAATTAAGCCTGTTCTAGCACTTTTTCATCATAAGTCATTTGGGCTGCTAAAACCTGTTCAATATTGGTTTCGGCCCATTCCTTTAATTGGAACGCCATTGAAGCGACATTTTGCCCCAGAGAAGTTAGTGAGTAATCAACACGAATAGGAGAAGTATTTTGAATTTTACGCTCAATAAAACCGTCTCTTTCCAGCATTTTTAACTTCTGTGATAAGACTTTAGGTGAAATACCTTGAATATTCTTTTTGAGCAAGTTGAAGTGCTGAGTTTCCTCTTCAAGCACATTTAAAATTAATAAAACCCACTTATCTGCAATTTTTTCAAAAAATAAACGAGCAGGGCAATGTTGTTGAAAAACATTATATTTTAGACATTCATTCATACTATTTACCTGCTAATTTCTTAAAAAATTACCATAGTTACCAGTTAGTAACTAATTGACACCTAGTTTCTAAAATATATCATAAAGTGGAATTTAATAAAACAAAGGTTTGCTCCCATGTCTAACTCTAATATCGCGGTTGTATATTTCTCTGGTTATGGCCACACTAAAGTAGTGGCTGAAACGTTTGCAAACGAAATTAATGCTCAGCTCATCCAAATTGATCAAGAAGGTAATATTACTGAACAAGATTGGCATACATTAAATGATGCGAAGGGGATTGTTTTTGGTGCTCCGACTTATATGGGTACAGCACCATGGCAGTTTAAAAAGTTTGCTGATGCAACATCAAAAGTTTGGTTTACACGTGGTTGGCAAGATAAAGTATTTGCAGGCTTCACAAACAGCGCGAGCTTAAATGGGGATAAGCAGGTTACGCTTATTCAATTACAGACTTTAGCATCGCAACATGGTGGAATTTGGGTGAGCCTTGGTTTATTACCAGCGAATACAAAAGATGCAACACGTGAAGATGTAAATAACTTAGGTGGTTCAGTTGGACTTTTAGTTCAATCACCTTCTGATGCAAGTGTAGAGGAAGTCCCTGCTGGAGACCTTGAAACAGCGAAACTCTATGCTCAACGTGTACAAAATATTGTGAACAAAATTTTTGGTTAATTTGACCATAAAAAAAGGCGCTTTAAGCGCCTTTTTTTATTATTCGTGTTCATTATGCTGTGGAGCATTATATTTGAAACCTTTGGTTTTGTAGGCCAAATAACCTACACCAATAACGGCCCAAGCTAAGCCAATTTGTAAGGCAAGCTTATCAATTTCTAGCCACATCATAAACACACTGGCAAAACCAAGTGTTGGTATAACAATATAGTTGATGATGTCTTTAAACGTTTTGTTCTTGCCATCTCTTAATGCATAGCGAGAAATAACAGAGAAGTTAACAAAACTAAAGGCGGTTAAAGCACCAAAACTAATTAAGTTGACAATATGCTCAAGATCTAAGAAACCAGCAGATAAGGCAACTACACCTACAATAAGAATGTTGTAAGTTGGAGTATGTAATTTTGGACTAATATGACCAAATAATTTCTTATTGATTACACCGTCACGTCCCATTACATACATTAAACGAGATACACCAGCATGAGCAGAGATACCTGATGCCATAACAGCAACTACAGCAAAATATAAAACCAAAGTTTTAAACGCAATACTACCAATCGCAGCAACCATCACAGGCTGTGATTCATCCAGAGGGTTAAAGTAAGTATTTGGGTTACTAGGGAAATATAATTGGATGAAGTAAGTACTTACAATGAAAATAATACCTGCAAGTAATGCTGTCGTAAAAATAGCTTTTGGCAGCGTTTTCTCCGCATCTTTTGTTTCTTCAGCAAGAGAAGATAAAGCATCAAACCCTGTGAAAGAGAAGCAGAGTACAGTTGCACCAGCAATTAAAGCACTTACGGATGTCATGTCGTTCCAAAAAGGAGTTAATGACCACAAGGCAGCTTTATCTGGATTTAAAGTTCCATCTGCATATACACCTTGAGTGAGTAAAATGTATACCTGATAAACGAAATAAAAAATTACGCCAAGCTGAATAATAACGATTGTACTGTTAAAGCGTGCGACAAAACGTGCACCAAATAAGTTAATAACAGTCATTAGGGTGGTTAAACCAATCACCCATAACCAGTTATTTACCTCTGGAAAAAGAGCTCTTAGATAAATATCTGCCAAAATAATATTAACAAGCGGTGACAGTAAATAGTCTAACCAAGAAGACCAACCCACCATAAAACCAACATTAGGGTGAATTGATTTTTGAGCATACGTATAAGCTGACCCAGAAGAAGGGTAGCGCTTAATCATATGTCCATAACTGATCGATGTTAATAAAATTGCGACTAATGCAAAGATGTAGGAAGTTGGTACATGACCGCCACTTCGCTCTGATACTAAACCAAAAGTATCGAATAACGTTAATGGCTGAATATAAGCTAAACCAATAATAATAATGTGCCAAAGCACAAGATTCTTTTGAAGTTTAGCTGTTGGTTTAGTCCCAGATAAATTTGTCAACGGCGTTATCCTCATAATCGTTGATCAAGGATCAGCTTGGTGTTAAGGATCGTTTGAGACGAACGATCCCCCCTACAGAAAAAGATAAAGTGCGCCAATCTATCCTAAATTGATGCAAATTGTCAGTACTTTCATCGATTTTTTAGCAAATTTTTTGCCATATTTCCAAATAAAAAGATGAATAAAAATTCACAGTGATAAAAAAGACCTGATTTTATATAAAAATCAGGTCTTTAGATTTAAGTCTCGAGTTTAACCTATCGAATTACCATGCCTTTTCTAAGATCTCTCGGATATCTTTTAGGCTTGCTTCTTTAGGGTTGTAAATAATTGAGCCGTCATTTAGTGCTTTTTCTGCAACTTCATCGAGCTGTGCTTCCGTTACTTTGCCAGTTTCACGTAAAGTACGTGGTAACTTGGTTAAAGTAAATAAACGATCACGCATTGCTAAAATTGTTGCAATCGCTCTGTCTGCACGTTGAGTTGCTGGAGTTTGTGCATAGATATCAGCACCAGCTAACGGCAATAGTAATTCACCAATTTTCTGGCCATTTACCTGCTTATTATATTCAAGCACATACGGTAAGAATAAATTCATGCATAAACCGTGGGGCAGGTGAGCAACAGCACCTAAAGCATGACCTAAGGAATGTACAAGGCCTACCATTGAGTTTGAGAATGCAATACCTGCCATTGTAGAGGCTTGTGCTAGTTCTAAACGACCTTGTGAGTCATTTGGGTTTTCTAGGACATTAAATAGGTTTTCACTAATCTTTTTAATTCCAGCACTTGCATAAGCATCGCTGAGTGGATTGGCAGCCATACATGTATATGCTTCAACACAATGTGTTAAGGCATCCATACCTGTCATTGCAGTTAAATGAGGTGGCAATGTAAGTGTCATGCGTGGATCTAAAATCGCTGCATGTGGCATTAAGTAATAAGAAGCAAATGCCAATTTAACATTCTTTTGCGTATCTGAAACCACGGCAACCATAGTCACTTCAGATCCCGTACCTGATGTAGTTGGGATTACGAAAAATGGTTTTAATGGTTTTGGTAGGTTGTGTGCACCAGAATATTGAAGTAAGTCATCTCCACCTTCAGATACTAAAATGTTAGTTGCTTTAGAAGTATCGATAACTGAACCACCACCTACAGCAATAATCGCATCGCATTTATTCTTGCGATAAGCTTCTGCTGCAAGACGAACGACTTCTAAACTTGAGTCTGGTGGAACATCATCAAACACATGACCAATGACAGCATCAGTTGTACTGAACGCAGCTTCAATCGGGTTGAGTAGGCCATTTGCGCGCACACCTTTATCTGTAATAATGAGCGGACGTTTTGCACCTAAAGTCGCAAGTTCAAACGGAATATGTTCTAACGCAGCATTACCGGCAATGACTTTTACAGGACAAAAGAATTCGTAATATGGTTTAGCCATGTTATGCGCTCCGCTTGAAATAGGACTTAGCTACTTTTAAGTAAATATTTGCAGCTTCGTTGAATTTTTCTTTTAAGGTGAGTTCGGTTGGGTATTCTTTGACTGCAAGAGACGCAACCAATTTAGGTAAAATGAGAGATTCCATTTTATTTAGACAGCGTACTAAGCGAATGGCAGCAGATACATCACCATCAGCAATCATTCGGTCATTAGCAAATGCTTGGGCAGTACTTTCTTGAAAAGAAAATACTAAAAAGGCATGAGTTACATGTTTGAATGTAATAGTTAAGTCTGGCTTTCTTTCAGCTCTTTTGAGTAGCTCTAACTGTTTGTCTTCTGTGACTCGAGCAAAAAATGCTGGTCCATTTGGGAAAACATTCATTGAAAGTACAAAGTGAACAGGAAATTTAGATACTTCCTCTTGTATTTCAGTGTCCACTTGACTTGCCATGACTAAGCCACGACCAACAACATCCATCATGAGCTTAACGTAGGCAAGTTGCAGAGTAGGCTTTACAGCTTTTGTCGAAATCACTCGCGTATCCCTTGTTAAAATTATGCAAAAGCAAATTTAGAGTAATTACTCTAATCCATTTTTATTTCATCGCAAAGCGATTTATTCGGTTTTGACTTCTGGGTCATTAAAGTACCCCGTGTTCTTAATATACTCAATAAAGTCTTGGCAAAGTTGAGTGAATGATGGATAAGGAGTCACCAAATCTTGTATACGCACCATTTCTAAGCCTGCGTAACCGCAAGGATTAATAGTTTGGAACCCATCTAAAGCACAGTCCAAGTTTAATGCTAATCCATGATAGCTACGGCCACGACGAATTTTAAAGCCTAAGGAACCAATCTTACGGCCATCGACATATACTCCTGGAGCATCAGGCTTAGCATACGCTTCAATTCCGTATTTTTTTAAAACATCTATCATGAATTGTTCAGCAAAACTGACCAATGTTCGTACGTTCCATTTTAGACGATTAAGATCAAACATGAAGTAAGCAACAAGTTGACCAGGTCCATGCCAAGTCACTTGTCCACCACGGTCAGTTTGCACTACAGGAATATCTGATGAAATTAGGATGTGTTCAGGTTTACCAGCTTGACCTTGAGTTAAAACATTATGATGTTGAAGTAACCATAACTCATCAGGCGTATCTTGATCTCGCTCATTTGTTAAGAGTTTCATGGTTTCAAACTTGCTTTGATAATCTTGTAAATCGTTCCATTGCCGAATGATTAAGTTAGGTTTATCAAGGCTCATCACAATCTCTTCCTATAATTAGTTTATGCGGCGCCCAGTTAATATCTACTAGATAAAAGCCGAAAACCTTGTAATTTTAAAGGATTTTATAAAAGGAATTCTAAATATTTGTAAGGTTTTTCGTGGTAGGAAGTTTTTAAAATTTCCAAAAAAATACCACAGTAAGAATGCCTGACTGTGGTATTTATTGAAGAACTTAAAATTAAAGCGCAGTTCTAATCTGCGGACAAGCAGCCAAGTCAGCATAAAGTGCATGAACTTGTTCCAATTCTTCAAAGCGCAATTGTGCTGTTAAAGAATGATACTTGCCGGTGCGAGATTCTTGAACTTTTAATGTTGAGTGGTCGAAGTCTGGAAAATGTTTTACCAAAATATCGACTACAGCAACACGTAATTCTTCACCCGCATCGCCAATAAGTTTAATTGGATAATCCATCGGAAATACCCAAAGATGTTCTTGTAGTTCGCGAGATGGAGTGCGGTCTAACATAAGTTACCTCATGATTTGAAACGCCTGCATTATCGCAGGCGTTTATAGCTCTTTCTATTAAATGGGGCTTGGTTTTGAAATTTCAAGCTTTCAAAACTTAGTCATTTTCCAAGAAAGAACGTAAATGTTCAGAACGAGAAGGGTGACGTAATTTACGTAATGCTTTCGCTTCAATCTGACGGATACGTTCACGTGTTACGTCAAATTGTTTACCTACTTCTTCAAGTGTGTGATCGGTTGGCATATCAATACCAAAACGCATCTTCAATACTTTTGCTTCACGTTCAGTTAAGTTTTCCAATACTTCACGAGTTGCTTCTTTTAAGCCTTCTGAAGTCGCAGCATCAATTGGAGAAGTGATGTTTTGATCTTCAATGAAATCCCCAAGATGTGAATCTTCATCATCACCAATAGGTGTTTCCATCGAAATCGGTTCTTTAGCAATTTTAAGTACTTTACGAACCTTAACCTCATCCATTTCTAAACGTTCACCTAATTCTTCAGGTGTTGGTTCACGGCCCATTTCTTGTAACAATTGACGAGATACACGGTTGATCTTGTTAATCGTTTCAATCATGTGTACTGGAATACGAATCGTACGAGCCTGATCGGCAATTGAACGAGTAATCGCCTGACGAATCCACCAAGTTGCATAAGTCGAGAATTTATAACCACGACGGTATTCAAACTTGTCTACGGCTTTCATCAAACCAATGTTCCCTTCTTGAATCAAGTCAAGGAACTGTAAACCACGGTTGGTATATTTTTTCGCAATTGAAATTACCAAACGGAGGTTGGCTTCCACCATTTCTTTCTTAGCGCGACGTGCTTTCGCTTCGCCAATCGCCATACGTTTCGAGATATCTTTAATTTCAGCAACGCTTAAACTAAGCTCTTTCTCAATATCTGCAATCTTTTGTTGGAATGCTAAAACATCTGGACGAACTTTTTCTAAATGCGCCTTGATTTCAGCAGGTGCTTTAGCAATTTGTTCATCTAACCAAGCTGGATTAGATTCTTGTTTAGGGAAAGATGTACGGAATTGAGTACGGTCCATACGGCCACGACGTACTGCATAACGCATGATTTCACGTTCATTGGCACGAATTTGCTCATGTGTACCACGAATCATTTCAGAGATGATGTCAAATAAACGTGGTGTAAATTTAAACATCATGAACACAGTAGCTAAAGCTTCTAAAGCTTCTTCAGCCTCTGGACTGTTACGACCATGTTTTTCAACAACAGCTTTTGTTTTAGCCCAAGCAGCTTCTAGTTCAGTAAAACGAACTTTTGCAACCTCAGGGTCTGGACCTGAATCGCCTTCAGAGTCATCATCACCTTCAGACTCTTCTTCTTCATCGTCATCATCAAGCTTAACTTCTTTCGTTGATTTTGAAGATGATTCGTCTTCTTCAAGTTCTTCAACTTCTTCTAAAACTTCTGGAATATCTTCATCAGTTTCAGGATCGAGGTAGCCTGATAAAATATCTGCAAGACGGCGTTCGCCAGTTAAAAAATCATTATATTCTTTTAATACAACTTCAACAGCATTTGGCCAGTAAGCAATTGAATTAAGGACATCACGGATACCTTCTTCAATACGTTTGGCAATGCTGATTTCACCTTCACGGGTTAACAGTTCAACTGTACCCATTTCACGCATGTACATACGTACAGGATCTGTCGTACGCCCAGGCTCATTTTCAACCGATGCAAGTACGGCAGCAGCTTCTTCTTCAGCAACCTCATCAGTTGCGTCAGCCGACTCACCGAACATGGTATCGTCAGATTCAGGTGCACGCTCGTGTACAGGAATACCAACGTCTTGAAGCATTTGAATAATGTCTTCAATCTGTTCGCTTTCAGTAATCGAGTCCGGCAGATGATCGTTAACCTCAGCGTAAGTTAAGTAACCTTGTTCTTTGCCTCGGCTAATCAGAGCCGCTACTTGAGAAGTAGGGGAATGCATATCGCTCATCTTTGCTTACTCTTTGTTGAATCTGTGGCAGTGAAAAACCGTGCATGATAGCACAATTTGCTTGAAATGTTTTGGCTTTGATCAGTAACCGTTAAATAAAAAATATCTTTGAATTCACGTCTGTTTTTTGAATATTGGGATAAAATCATTTTTTTCAAGCTTAAATCATCGAAAAAATCATAGAATTTTTTTTTGATCAAAAAAATAGTTCAGCTTTATAAATACACAATTTTTTTGGCGAAAAAAAGTACAAATATGCAGTTTAATGAAAAAAATATAAATAAAACTTGACACGATTTAATAACCAAGATAAATAGCGGCTAGACCCATTCACATTTTTTCATTAGAGGTAGTTTTAGTGTCTTCTACAGATTTTGAATTAGATGATAACTACGGTGATGATGATGATGTCGGTTTTGATGAGTCATCAGGCAAAATCACTGCGAAAGAATCATTAGAAAAACGTAGATTAATTGATGATCTATTGGCTCAACGCCGTTTAGAGCGTGAGTTAAAAGATTTTGATTACGATTTAGACGATGATGATCTTGATGATGAAGACTAATCAAATCTGAATAGGGCATCGTCAGCTTAGATGCTATGCTATCGTAGATTTCTTTTTTATAGTCAGGTAACACAATGAGTGCGTTAGATTTAGACCAATTAAGTGAATATCTAGATGGAGACCACAATGAGTATGGTCTGGATTTCGCTGCAACTCATGGTTTTCTGTGTGCAATTGCAGTAGGCCCTCAGTTCGATCGTTGGTTAGATGAATTGTTTGATAATAACCATAAAAAAGTTCCTGCCGAAATTATTCAGCAGATCAAAGCGTGGTTAGAGTCAATTCGACAAGACTTAGCAAATGAAAATGGAATTGAATTTCCGTTTGAAATTGAAGAAGCTGATGTTGAGTCTAGCTTAGGCGACTGGAGTGTTGGATTTGTTGATGCGATGTTCTTAAATGAAGATGCATGGTTTGCACCTGAATATGAAGAACAATTAATTGATTTAACTTTACCAATGATGGTATTTAGTGGAATTGATGAAGAAGATCCACAGATGGAATCTTTCCGTCGTAATGGACAGTTAATGGATGAGCTGGCAGAAGAAATCCCAGATAATTTGAATGAATTATACTTGATGTATCATACGCCAAATTAATTTATTAGAAGAAATAATAAATAACGTCCTTTCTAGGGCGTTTTTTATTGCCTGAATTTTTTAATAGGTAATTGAGTGTAATAATATTTTTGCATTAATTTTATTTATATATAATATTTATTGTTATTTTAAAATTATACTTTTAATAGAGTTTAATTTACCTATCATCATGTGTTAGTCCATGATCGATATAAAAATCTTTAGTGCTATAACAATGCGATTTAATATGAATATAATTTGTAAAATTAGTGGCTTGCTCTTAGTAATATTACTTATAGCTTGTGGTGGTGAAAATAGTAACAGTGTTAGTGAAGCGAAAATTTCACAATCTAATCAAAATGAAGTGACTTATAAATTAATCTCTGGTACAGCATTTTCAACTTCTGCTTTGAATGGTGCAAATGTAACAGCAATTTGTAAAGATGGAATCGGTTTTAAAAATACTGTAAATGTTAATGCCCAAGGTAAATGGCAAGGTGAAGTAGATAATAGTAAGTTTCCTTGTCGTTTACAGGTAAAAGCTAATGGACAAAGCTACTATAGTTATGTTGAGCGTGAGGGTAATGTAAATATTAATCCGCTTACGGATATGGTCGTTGCTTATGCCAGTAACCAAGTTCCTGCAACATGGTATCAATCTGGAACCATGACTACAGAAAAGTTAAATTCTGCAAATTCTGCTTTGGTAGCTGAACTTATTAAAAAGGGGTATGGTATTAATAATGATGCGGATCTATTTAATACTGAGATGAAAGTAAATAGCCCTATTCATCAAGCTATTCAAGAGTTGTTGGAAGCTATTAAGAATAATGAAAACATCAAAGACTATGATGCACTGTTAATGTTAATTAAAGATGGAAATTTATCTCAATTACCTAAGAAAGTTGATATTTTGAATAACTCAATACCAATGATTTTTAATTTTAATACGAATGCCTGTCAAATACTGCCTGCATTAGAAAATATGCAGCAATACAATAAATGTTCAGATAAGATTATTAATAATTTTATTGAAAGTAATTTGGTGGCTGCCGACTCAGATGAAAAGTGTGTTTTGGTAAAACAAGGTAATAAAGTGAGTTTAACCAAAGGGGATCAAACAGTATCAGCATTATTGGATCAAGAATTAGAAGATGGCATGAGCTTTACTTTTGATGAGGGTGAGTTAGAGATTGTAGATATTATGATTAATACCGGACCTTATACAGATATTAATACCTATAGTCAGATTGGATTAGACTTTTCTAATGATGGGAAGTTAAGAGGAGTTGTTGGGAAATCTCCAACTGTTGCGCCAATGAATTGTGTAAGTATTGAGTTTAAGAAAATTATGGAGCAGTATAAATAATATTGATTTTTAATAGATTCACTAGATGGAAGAGGAGGATCATTGGATCCTCCTGTTTTTATTATAGGCGTTTACGCTTTGCAGCAGCAATTTGTGACTGGCGCATACGGAAACCAGCTTTTTGCTTTTCAGTGGTTTTGTCGATGCAATAAACGCAAGAAACACCGTGTTCGTAACTTGGTAGAGCAGACTCTTCAGGAGTTAAAGGCCAGCCGCAAGCATGACATTTAATATTCACGCCTTCCTCTACACCATGAGTTACAGCAGTACGTCCGTCAAATACGAAACATTCACCTTCCCATAAGCTTTCATCAGCAGGGGTTTCTTCTAGGTATTTAAGGATACCGCCTTTAAGATGGTAAACCTCTTTAAATCCTTCTTGAAGAAGTAAAGAAGTTGATTTTTCACAGCGAATACCACCAGTACAGAACATCGCAATTTTTTTGTCTTTATGTTGCTCTAATTCTTTCTTGACGTATTCTGGAAACTCACGGAATGTTTCAGTTTTAGGGTCAATTGCGCCCTTAAATGTACCCGCTTTATATTCGTAATCATTACGTGTGTCGATTAAAATTACATCATCACGTGCGATTAAATCATTCCATTCTTTAGGATCAAGGTAGTGACCGACTAAGTCACGAGGTTTAACCTCAACACCTAAAGTCACAATTTCTTCTTTAAGTTTAATTTTCATTTTGCGGAAAGGTTTATCAGAACTATGGGATTCTTTGTATTCCATAGCGCCAAAGCCTTCATTGAGCAAAAACTGATGTAGTGTATCAATTGCTACGCGATCACCAGCAACAGTACCATTAATTCCTTCACCTGCTACAATCAGAGTTCCACAAAGGTTAATTGTTTTCACTAAGTCTAATAAACGTTGTTGAAGATCGGCAGGATCTTGAACTTCTTTAAATTGATATAGTGCTGCAACAACCCAACCTGCGGTCGCTTGCTGTTCTACAGGTGCAAGCTGTTCTACAGTAGCGTTCATGGAAAACTCCAAATGTATTAAGATAGAAATTTAAGGCGCATATTTTAGCGCGAAAATTAGTAATAAGCGAGAAAACCATAAAAAGTATATGGTTTATTTAAGGAGTTTGTTTTGAGTAATGATCATCGAACGCTCTCTCTCACCCCATGTGCAGGGCGTTGTTCAACAGTTTTTGGTGATCAGGTTTGTCGTGGTTGTCGCCGTTTTAACCACGAGGTGATTCAATGGAACACTTATACGGCAGAGCAGCGTTTGGCTGTATGGAAGCGTTTAGATGATCAATTGAATCAAATCTTAGTGCCAATGCTGCCTCATGCAGACTTACAGCATGTTGAAGGCTTTATTTTAAGTAAGCGTGTTCGGTTAATGGAAGGGGCGAGCCGGGGGCGTAAGCTTTACCATGCCTTAAAAATATGTGAAAAGAATAAACATCTAGCACACGAGAGTGGTTTGGGTATTTCGGAGTCTCAAGTCAAAACAATATGGGTTGAGTTTGAAAGACGTGTTTTAGCGTTGGCTAAAGCGAGCTATGAGTTGGCTTGGTTGCGAGCAGATGGAATTAGCCATCACTTGTTAACTATGTATGAAGAAGAATAGGCCTAAAGTAGAAAAAGACGTAAATAAAAAAGCTGCCAGAAGGCAGCTTTTTTTTCATTAATTTTCTTTCGAATATTAACGTTTGATGTCGCGTTGGGTTTCACCAGTATAAAGCTGACGAGGACGACCGATTTTATAAGGGCCGCTGTGCATTTCTAACCAGTGACTGATCCAACCAACTGTACGAGCAAGAGCGAAGATTACAGTAAACATTTCTGTTGGGATACCAATCGCTTTAAGGATGATACCTGAGTAGAAGTCTACGTTAGGGTAAAGTTTACGCTCAACGAAGTACGGGTCGTTCAATGCGATACGCTCAAGTTCCATAGCAAGTGCTAATTGAGGATCGTTGATGCCTAAAGCTTCAAGAACTTCGTCACAAGTTTGCTTCATTACTTTAGCGCGTGGGTCGAAGTTTTTGTAAACGCGGTGACCGAAGCCCATAAGCTTAACTTCTTTGCGTTTAACTTTTTCCATGAACTCTGCAACGTTTTCAACGCTACCGATTTCATCAAGCATCTTAAGAACTGCTTCGTTTGCACCACCGTGAGCAGGTCCCCAAAGTGCAGAGATACCAGCAGAGATACATGCATACGGGTTTGCACCAGTAGAACCAGCAAGACGTACTGTAGATGTAGAAGCATTTTGCTCATGGTCAGCATGAAGCGTGAAAATACGATCCATTGCGCGAGCAAGAACAGGATTAACTTTGTAATCACGGTCAGCAGGAGTAGCAAACATCATGTGCAAGAAGTTTTCCGCATAACTTAAATCGTTACGTGGATAGATGAATGGTTGACCTACTGTGTATTTGTAACTCCAAGCAGCAAGCGTTGGAATTTTTGCAATTAAGCGAATTGCAGTGATTTCACGGTGATTGATGTCTTCAATATCTAGGTTGTTATGATAGAACGCAGATAATGCACCTACAACACCAACCATGATTGCCATTGGGTGAGCATCACGACGGAAACCATTGAAGAAACGGCTAACTTGATCGTGAACCATAGTGTGAGCACGTACTTTCGTATCAAACTCAACTTTTTGTTCAGCAGTTGGGAGCTCGCCATTTAATAATAAATAACAAGTTTCAAGGTAGTCTGCTTGAGTTGCTAACTGATCAATTGGGTAGCCGCGGTGTAATAAAATACCTTTGTCACCATCAATGAAAGTAATTTTAGATTCGCATGCGGCTGTCGCCATAAAACCAGGATCGAAAGTAAAATGACCTTCTTTCAGTATGCTGCTGACATCAATTACATCTGGACCTAAAGTGCCACTGTAGATTGGTAATCCAATTTCTTTGCCATCAAGATGTAATACGGCTTTTTTGCCATTTGCTTCAGACATTCAATAGATCTCCTGTCCTGGTGAATGTTGATCTGACTCGAAATCCTAATGTTCTCATGTGCGAATCAGACGGTGTCAAAATTTGCTATAAGATTAGTGAGTACTGAAATTTTGTCAATTATACTTATGGATAAAAAATGACGTTCCCACAGAGAGTTAGTCATCAAGACCCGAGCAAAAAAGTCAGTAAAATCACTGCATCGGGATGGTATAATAAGTCAATTCAACAAGAACGTGCAGAAAAAAAATGAAGGATGAGTACAATTGTAAGCAAATTTATAAATTGCAATTTAGAATAATAAGGCGGTAGAAAATGCCAATCTGCTTAAAAAAATCATAAAACTCATGGTGTAATTTCAAATTTATACTCAAAAAAAATTATATTTTTATTTAGTTGTAACAAAGAATATTGTTCTTTTTTTAAGTTTAATTGTATAAAAAATAGCTCATCAGATGACTTTAAAATCATAAGAACTGTTTTTTAATGAAATTCATTTTCGAAAAATTAGTGTAGATCGCTTAATATCTATCTGAAATATAAGTCTGTTCACTTATTTGAAATGTGGCTCACATTGAAAATAGGAGGGTATTGCGATCATTTTTCTATTGATATGAGGAATTTATAACTTTATCTTTAGTCTAAAATCGGCTTATTTAAAAGAAATTTCAGAAAAAATGAAATTAAATAAAAAGTTATTTTAAACAAGGACATGATGTATATAGGTATAGTTTTTTTATTGACCTAATAATGTAATATTGTTTTGAATGATTCTTATTTAATGGTTTTTTGCTGAAATGGCAAAGTGGATTGTTTGTATTTTGATACTTCGCGTTTTATAATTCAGTGTCGTTTATAGGTTAGGCATGAGCTGTGCTTGCCTAACAATGCCAGCTTTCCTTGGAATTAATTCAACAAACTCCGGTCGGAGTTTCTACCTACAGGATGCCCGCTGTGAAAAGCAACAGACCTGTCAATTTGTCCATGGGTCAGGTGTTAGCGGTAAATTTACGCTCACCCGTGGCTATTGCATCAATTTTACACCGTTTATCAGGTGTCATCGTTTTCTTATTAGTACCAGTTCTCTTATGGATTCTAGATAAATCATTATCTTCACCAGAAGGATTTGACTACGTTAAAAATGTCGTTTTTGGAAATATCCTTGTACGTTTTGTTGTTTGGGTATTTGCAGCCGGCTTGATATTCCACTTTATTGCTGGAGTTAAGCACTTACTTGCAGATTTAGGTTTTGCTGAAGAACTGCAAAGTGGTCGTATTGCAGCGACAATTTCATTGATCTTATCTGTGGTAGCCATTATCGCAGCCTTTGTATGGATTATGTTCTAATGAAAAGTGCTACAGGTTTAACTGGTTCAGGTTCTCGTGATTGGTTTATCCAGCGTGTAAGTGCGGTTGTATTAGCAGCTTATACTGTTGTTCTTTTTGGTTGGATTCTCTGCAAAGGTGGATTTGACTATCAACAGTGGGCTGGCTTCATGATGACATTACCAATGAAGATTTTTTCTTTATTGGCAATTTTATCGCTTATCGCACACGCATGGATTGGTATGTGGCAAGTTTTCACTGACTATGTCACTACTCGTCAAATGGGTCCTTCAGCGAAAGGTTTACGCCTTGTACTGACGACGGCTGTCATTATTGCAGTGTTTGTGTACGCAATCTGGGGTATCCAGATTTTCTGGGCGAATTGATAGGAAGATATCATGGGCGCGATAACCCCTAAAGAAGATTATTCAAATATTCAAAACCTCACTTTCGATGCAGTTATCGTTGGTGGTGGTGGTTCTGGTATGCGTGCTTCTTACCAACTTGCTCAAGCAGGTTTGAAAGTTGCAGTACTTACTAAAGTTTTCCCAACACGTTCACATACAGTTGCTGCTCAGGGCGGTATTGGTGCGTCGTTAGGTAACATGCAAGAAGATAACTGGCACTTCCACTTTTACGATACGGTAAAAGGTTCTGACTGGTTAGGTGACCAAGACGCAATTGAATTTATGTGTCGTGAAGCACCAAAAGTTGTGTATGAACTTGAACACATGGGTATGCCGTTTGACCGTAACGCTGATGGTACAATTTACCAACGTCCGTTCGGTGGTCACTCTGCGAACTATGGTGATAAACCAGTTCCACGTGCTTGTGCTGCTGCTGACCGTACTGGCCACGCATTATTACACACGCTTTATCAAAGCAACGTGAAAATGGGTACTCAGTTCTTCGTTGAATGGATCGCGCTTGATTTGATCCGTAACGAAGCAGGTGATGTTCTTGGTGTAACAGCGATTGACCAAGAAACTGGTAATATCGCAGTATTCCAAGCAAAAGCGACATTGTTTGCGACCGGTGGTGCTGGTCGTGTTTACCGTGCATCAACAAATGCTTATATCAACACTGGTGACGGTCTTGGTATGGCTGCTCGTGCTGGTATTCCATTACAAGATATGGAATTCTGGCAATTCCACCCTACGGGTGTTGCGGGCGCAGGCGTATTGTTAACTGAAGGTTGTCGTGGTGAAGGTGCAATCCTTCGTAACAAAGACGGCGAACCGTTCATGGAACGTTATGCACCAACTTTAAAAGACTTGGCTCCACGTGACTTCGTATCACGTTCTATGGACCAAGAAATTAAAGAAGGTCGTGGTTGTGGTCCAAAAGGTGATTATATCTTACTAGATATGACTCACTTGGGTGCTGACACAATCATGAAGCGTTTACCATCTGTATTTGAGATTGGTAAAAAATTCGCGAACGTTGACATTACTAAAGAACCAATTCCTGTAGTACCAACAATCCATTATCAAATGGGTGGTATTCCTACAAATATGCATGGTCAAGTGTGCTTACCTGAAGCAGGTACAGACAACTACACTAAACCTGTAAAAGGTTTCTATGCAATTGGTGAATGTTCTTGTGTATCAGTACATGGTGCAAACCGTTTAGGTACTAACTCACTTCTTGACTTGGTTGTATTTGGTAAGGCTGCTGGTGAGCACATTATCGACTACGTAACTAAGCATCATGGTGATGAATATGCGCCACTTCCAACAAACGTATTAGAGCAAACTTTAGATCGCGTACGTAAGTTGGATGAATCAACTTCTGGTGAAAATGCACAAGAAGTTGCTGATGCGATTCGTGATATCGTTCAAGATCACGCTGGTGTATTCCGTACTCAAGCTTTGCTTGATAAAGGTGTTAAAGAGATTCTTGCTCTTGAACCACGTGTGCGCAACATTCACTTGAAAGATAAATCTAAAGTATTTAACACTGCACGTGTTGAAGCGCTTGAAGTTGAAAACTTATATGAAGTTGCAAAAGCTACATTAATTTCAGCTGCTGCGCGTAAAGAGTGTCGTGGTGCGCATACTGTAGTTGACTATGAATTGCCAGCTGATCACCCAACTTATTCATACGGTCGCCGTGATGATGAGTGGATGAAGCATACTTTATGGTATTCATCAGACAATCGTTTGGAATATAAGCCTGTGCGCTTCAAACCGTTGACTGTTGATGCAATTCCACCAGCACCACGTACATTCTAATCGGGAGTATAAAGATGAGTAGAGGTACTCGTACATTCGAAATCTACCGCTATGATCCTGATAAGGATAAAGCGCCGTACATGCAAACTTTCAAGCTTGAATTGACTGATAAGCACCGTATGTTGCTTGATGCATTACTTGCTTTGAAGGTTCAAGATGAATCATTAACGTTCCGTCGTTCATGCCGTGAAGGTATTTGTGGTTCGGATGGTGTAAACATTAATGGTAAAAATGGTTTGGCTTGTTTATGGAATTTAAACGACCTGCCTGAGAAAATTGTAATTCGTCCATTACCAGGTTTGCCGGTTGTTAAAGATTTGGTTGTTGATATGAACCAATTCTATGATCAATATGACAAAATTCAGCCATTCTTGATCAATAACCAACCAGCTCCACCTAAAGAGCGTTTACAGTCTCCTGAAGAGCGTGAACACTTAAATGGTTTGTATGAATGTATTCTTTGTGCATGTTGTTCAACTTCATGCCCATCATTCTGGTGGAACCCTGATAAATTCTTGGGTCCTTCAGCATTGTTGAATGCATACCGTTTTATTATCGACTCTCGTGATACTGCTACTGCAGATCGTTTGGCTCGTCTTGACGATCCATTCAGTTTGTTCCGTTGTAAAGGTATTATGAACTGTGTGTCAGTATGCCCTAAAGGTCTAAACCCTACTAAAGCAATCGGTCACATCCGTAACATGCTATTAGATCAAGCGGGTTAATTCTGCACAAATAGAAAACGCGCATCCTTGATGTGCGTTTTTTTTTAATTTTATAATGTAAACTTTAGACTTTGGTCGAAATGAGCGAGGATTTTATATATTGCACCATATATTAAAAGATAAAATCGCTTATGTATTTCGCCAATTTATAGGTGGTATGTGTCAAAAAAATCAATCGTTGTTTAAGAACATGATACGATTTGCCACAAAGTTATAGGTGAAAAAAGCGTATACTAGTGAAATTAATTTAAGTAGCACGATCTTAGATCTGTGCTTAATTTTTATGGTTAAAGTCATTTTAGAAAAGTTAATTTTAAAGTTAATTTTTCTAAAAAGATTTGCAAAAAATTGCTCGGTTTTAATCGAGTATAAGGTGAGTGATGATGCCATTGAGGGCGTTGTGATTCATTAATTACCTATGGAGTTTTCTCTCTAGGTAGTATGACGCCCCATGGTCTTAGAGACCTGTTGGGTAAGTAATGCCTTTTTTACCAATTTGGCATTATGCATCATGGGTGTGCTTAAAAGGCAGCCTGTAATATTTTTTGCAATAGGAAATGGGTCCACAAATGCAAGAAGTTGCTGACGCATTGCGTCTTGACACTGAACTTTCCGCTGATAGTGCAGCGTATATTGAAGAACTTTACGAGCAGTACCTGACTTCCCCAACCTCTGTAGCTGAGGACTGGCGCCAATATTTCGATAAATATCCAAAGGGTGACCAACCACACAGCGCTGTGCGTGAGCAATTCCTATTACTAGGACGTAATGCTAATCGTGTTCAACCTGTTGTACAAAGTACTGTAAGTACTGAGCATGAGCGTCGTCAAATTGGCGTTTTACAACTTATTGCTGCTTATCGTAATCGCGGACATCAAAAAGCTAAATTAGATCCATTAGGTCTTGCTAAGCGTGAAGAGATTCCAGATTTAGATCTTTCAGCTCACGGTTTAACCAAATCAGATTTAGACACTGTATTCAATACCGGCAATCTTGAAATCGGCAAAAGCGAAGCAACGCTTGCTGAAATGATTGAAGCAATGGAAGCAATCTATTGTGGTTCGATCGGTGTTGAATACATGCATATCGTGGACACAAAAGAAAAACGTTGGATTCAACAACGTCTTGAAGGTGCCCGTGGTAAATTCAATTACACAAATGATCAAAAGAAAGGCTTCTTAGAGCGTTTAACTGCTGCAGAAGGTCTTGAAAAATATCTTGGTAATAAATACGTCGGTGCTAAACGCTTTGGTGTTGAGGGCGGCGAATCTTTTATTCCTATGGTAAACGAGATTATTCAGCGTGCTGGTGCTGTAGGTTGTAAAGAAGTTGTTATTGGTATGCCACACCGTGGCCGTTTAAACCTTCTTGTGAATATTATGGGTAAAAACCCTGCGGACTTATTTGGTGAGTTCGAAGGTAAATCAATTCATAAAAAAGGTTCTGGCGACGTTAAATACCACCAAGGTTTCTCAAGTAATGTAATGACTCCAGGTGGCGAAGTTCACTTGGCATTAGCATTTAACCCATCTCACTTGGAAATTGTTGGTCCTGTAGTTGAAGGTTCTGTACGTGCACGTCAAGTACGTCGTAGAGACATTGGCGGTGATGACGTTTTACCAGTTATTGTTCATGGTGATGCGGCATTTGCAGGTCAAGGCGTGAACATGGAAACCTTCCAGATGTCACAAACTCGTGGCTATACGGTTGGTGGTACAGTTCATATTATTGTGAACAACCAAGTAGGTTTCACAACTTCTGATCCTCGTGATGCACGTTCTACAGAATACTGTACAGACGTTGCTAAAATGATTCAGGCGCCAATTTTCCATGTAAATGGCGATGATCCTGAAGCTGTTATCTTTGCTACTCAATTAGCACATGATTTCCGTCACGAATTCCGTAAAGATGTTGTTATCGATTTGTTCTGTTATCGTCGTCGTGGCCATAACGAAGCAGATGAGCCATCTGGTACACAGCCATTGATGTATCAAGTAATTGCGAAGAAAGCGACTACTCGTACACTTTATGCTGATCAACTTGTTCAACAGAAAGTACTTGATCGTGCTGAAGCAGACCAAATGGTTGAAGATTACCGTTCTGATCTAGAAGCGGGTAATCATGTAGCAAATGCATTGATTCTTGAACCAAATACCAAAATGTTTGTTGATTGGACGCCATATTTGGGCCATGACTACACAGACGATTGGGATACTTCATTTGACTTAAATCGCTTAAAAGAATTAGGCGAGGGCATGAGCAAACTTCCTGAAGGGTTTGTAATGCAGCGTCAGGTTCAAAAAGTAATTGAAGACCGCGTAAAAATGCAAACTGGTGAAACTCCATTAAACTGGGGTGCAGCAGAAACTTTAGCTTATGCAACTTTATTAGATGAAGATTATCTAGTTCGTATTACTGGTGAAGACGTGGGTCGTGGTACCTTCTCACACCGTCATGCGAAATTGCATAACCAAGCTGATGGTTCAACTTACATTCCACTTTGTCATGTGAAAGAGAACCAACCACGTTTTGCGATTTACGACTCTCTTTTATCTGAAGAAGCAGTTCTTGCATTCGAATATGGTTACGCAACTACAATTCCTAAGAGCTTGATTATTTGGGAAGCACAATTTGGTGACTTCGTAAACTGTGCTCAAGTTGTGATTGACCAGTTTATTGCTTCTGGTGAGACTAAGTGGGAACGTGTTTGTGGCTTAACAATGTTGTTACCACACGGTTTCGAAGGTCAAGGCCCAGAACACTCATCAGCTCGTTTAGAACGTTTCTTACAGTTATGTGCTGAAGACAACATGCAAGTGATCACTCCAACGACACCTGCACAGATTTTCCATGCATTACGTCGTCAAGCTGTACGCCCAATTCGTAAGCCATTGATTGTAATGTCACCGAAATCTTTACTTCGTCATAAACTTGCTACTTCTACTTTAGAAGAGCTTGCAAATGGTTCATTCCAAACTGTAATTGACGAAATCGATCAAATTAACAAGTCAGATGTAACTCGTCTTGTACTTTGTGGCGGTAAAGTTTATTACGACTTACTTGAAAAACGTCGTGAACAAAACTTAACTAATGTCGCAATTGTACGTATTGAACAGTTGTATCCATACCCAGAGCAACGTCTTGCGGAAATCTTGGCTGCTTATCCAAATGTGAAAGAACTCGTTTGGGCACAAGAAGAGCCGAAGAACCAAGGCGCATGGTTATTTATTGCACCGCGTTTATATGACGATATCTTAAAATCTGGCAAACAAATCCGTATCAGTTTTGCAGGTCGTGAAGCTTCTGCTGCACCAGCTTGTGGCTCACCGTACTTGCATGCAAAACAACAAGCTCAGCTAATTAATGATGCATTGGCAATCGAAGCTGAACAATCAGGAGATTCTCAATAATGGCAACCGAAATTAAAGCACCGGTATTCCCAGAGTCTGTTGCAGATGGCACCATCGCAACTTGGCATAAAAAGGTGGGTGAACCTGTATCACGTGATGAAGTAATCTGTGATATTGAAACCGACAAAGTTGTTTTAGAAGTTGTTGCTCCTGCTGATGGTAGCTTAGTTGCAATCATTAAAGATGAAGGCGATACAGTTCTTTCTGACGAAGTTATTGCTCAATTTGAAGCTGGTGCTGGTGCAGCAGCGGCTGCTCCTGCAGCAGTAGAGCAAGCAGTTGCTCAAACTCAAGCTGGTGCAGCGCCTGTTGTTGAGCGTACAGAAACTGTATCTGATCAAGCTCCTGCAGTTCGTAAAGCATTAACTGAATCTGGTATTGCTGCTGCTGACGTACAAGGTACTGGTCGTGGTGGTCGTATCACTAAAGAAGATGTTGCAAACCATCAAGCTAAACCAGCTGCTAACGTTACTCCTTTAAGTGTAGCTGTTGGTGAGCGTATCGAAAAACGCGTTCCAATGACTCGTTTACGTAAGCGTGTAGCTGAGCGTCTTCTTGCTGCAACTCAAGAAACTGCAATGTTAACTACATTCAACGAAGTTAACATGAAGCCAATCATGGAATTGCGTAAGCAATATAAAGATGCTTTTGAAAAACGTCATGGCGCTCGTTTAGGCTTCATGTCATTCTTCGTTAAAGCAGCAACTGAAGCGCTTAAACGCTACCCAGCTGTAAACGCTTCAATTGATGGCGACGATATCGTTTATCACGGTTACTACGACATCGGTGTTGCAGTATCTTCTGATCGTGGTCTTGTTGTACCAGTATTACGTGATACTGATCGTATGAGCTATGCAGAAGTTGAATCTGGTATTGGTGCATATGCTGCTAAAGCACGTGATGGTAAATTATCTATCGAAGAAATGACTGGTGGTACTTTCACAATCACTAACGGTGGTACTTTCGGTTCATTACTTTCAACTCCAATTTTGAATCAGCCACAAACTGGTATCTTGGGTATGCACAAAATCCAAGAGCGTCCTATGGCTGTAAATGGTCAAGTTGAAATCTTGCCAATGATGTATTTAGCACTTTCTTATGACCACCGTATGATCGATGGTAAAGAAGCTGTAGGTTTCTTGGTAGCAATCAAAGAATTGTTAGAAGAGCCAGCTAAACTCATCCTTGATCTTTAATTTCTTCGAATAATATTACCGAGGTAGAGTGATCCTCTATCTCGGACCATGGAGATAAACAATGTCTCAACAATTTGATCTTGTTGTTATTGGCGGTGGTCCTGGTGGTTATGAAGCTGCGATTCGCGCTGCTCAACTGGGTTTTAAAGTCGCTTGTATCGAAAAACGTATTCACAACGGTAAGCCATCTTTGGGTGGTACATGCTTAAACGTAGGTTGTATTCCTTCTAAAGCATTACTTGATTCTTCTCACCGTTACGAAGATACAGTACATCACTTAGCTGATCACGGTATCACTACAGGTGAAGTGAATTTTGATCTTGCTAAGCTTCTTGCTCGTAAAGACAAAATTGTTGACCAATTAACTGGTGGTATCGATCAATTGCTTAAAGGCAATGGCATTGAATGGTTAAAAGGTACTGGTAAATTACTTGCTGGTAAAAAAGTTGAGTTCGTTTCTCATGAAGGTGAAACTCAAGTTTTAGAACCTAAATACGTTATTCTTGCGTCTGGTTCTGTGCCTGTAAATATTCCAGTAGCTCCTGTAGATCAAGATATTATTGTTGATTCAACTGGTGCATTAAACTTCCCAGAAGTACCTAAGCGTTTAGGTGTAATTGGTGCAGGCGTAATCGGTTTAGAGCTTGGTTCTGTTTGGCGTCGTCTTGGTGCTGAAGTTGTTGTTTTTGAAGCAATGGATGCATTCTTACCAATGGCTGATAAAGCTTTGGCAAAAGACTACCAAAAACTTTTAACTAAGCAAGGTCTTGATATTCGTATCGGTGCTAAAGTTTCTGGTACTGAAATTAATGGTCGTGAAGTGACTGTTAAATACACTCAAGGCGGCGAAGAAAAAACTCAGACTTTTGACAAGTTAATCGTTTGTGTTGGCCGTAAAGCTTATGCAGAAGGTTTATTGGCAGATGATTCAGGCATTAAATTGACTGAACGCGGTCTAGTTGAAGTAAATGATCACTGTGCAACTTCTGTAGAAGGTGTATACGCGATTGGTGACTTGGTTCGTGGCCCAATGCTTGCTCATAAAGCAATGGAAGAAGGTGTAATGGCTGTTGAGCGTATTCACGGTCATGCAGCTCAAGTGAACTATGACACAATCATTTCTGTTATCTATACACATCCGGAAGCGGCATGGGTTGGTTTAACTGAAGAACAAGCTAAAGAAAAAGGTCATGAAGTTAAAACTGGTCAATTCGGTTTTGCTGTAAATGGTCGTGCTTTAGCGGCGGGTGAAGGTGCTGGTTTTGTTAAGTTTGTTGCTGATGCAAAAACTGACCGTTTATTAGGTATGCATGTTATTGGACCTGCTGCATCTGATATCGTACACCAAGGTATGATCGCTCTTGAATTTGTATCTTCTGTTGAAGATCTTCAGTTAATGACATTTGGTCATCCAACATTCTCTGAAGTTGTTCATGAAGCTGCACTTGCTGTAGATGGTCGTGCAATTCACGCGATTCAACGTAAGCGTAAATAAAATAAAGAGCGGTTCTCCGCTCTTTTTCACATTCGATGGTGTGATTAAAAAAGCATCAAGGTGAAAGACGTAGACAGCAATTTGCATATGTAACATGAGAATGTTGCGCAAATTGAAGACAACAAACAAAGTTAAGTAGGTAACTAAATGAACTTACATGAGTATCAAGCTAAAGCGTTATTGAAAGAATATGGTATGCCAGTACAAGAAGGTATCTTGGCTACCAATGCAGACGAAGCAGTTGCTGCATTTGAACAGCTTGGTGGTAAATTCGCGGTAATGAAAGCGCAAGTTCATGCTGGTGGTCGTGGTAAGGCTGGTGGCGTTAAAGTTGCAAAATCTAAAGAAGACGTTATCGAATTTGCAAACAATATCATTGGTACTCGTCTTGTAACGTATCAAACTGATGCAAATGGTCAACCAGTAAACAGCATCATTGTTGCTGAAGACGTATACCCAGTTGAGCGTGAGCTTTACTTAGGTGCGGTTGTAGACCGTTCTAGCCGTCGTATTACTTTCATGGCTTCTACAGAAGGTGGTGTAGAAATCGAGAAAGTTGCTGAAGAAACTCCAGAAAAAATTATCAAAGTTGAAGTTGATCCATTAGTTGGCTTACAACCATTCCAAGCACGTGAAGTTGCGTTTGCTTTAGGTTTGAAAGACAAGCAAATCGGTCAATTCGTAAAAATCATGACAGCTGCTTACCAAGCATTTGTTGAAAATGATTTTGCTTTATTTGAAATTAACCCACTTTCAGTTCGTGAAAATGGCGAAATTTTATGTGTAGACGCGAAAGTAGGTATCGACTCTAACGCGCTTTACCGTTTACCTAAAGTTGCTGCTTTACGTGACAAATCTCAAGAGAATGAGCGTGAATTAAAAGCATCTGAATTTGATCTTAACTATGTTGCTTTAGAAGGTAACATCGGTTGTATGGTTAACGGTGCTGGTCTTGCAATGGCAACTATGGACATCATTAAACTTTATGGTGGTCAGCCTGCAAACTTCCTTGACGTTGGTGGCGGTGCAACTAAAGAGCGCGTAATCGAAGCGTTCAAAATCATCCTTGCTGATACATCTGTACAAGGTGTTTTAATCAACATCTTCGGTGGTATCGTACGTTGTGACATGATTGCTGAAGCAATTATTGCAGCGGTTCAAGAAGTAAACGTAACTGTTCCAGTTGTTGTTCGTTTAGAAGGTAACAACGCTGAGTTAGGTGCTAAATTACTTGATGAATCTGGTTTGAAATTAATTTCTGCAAACGGCTTGTCTGATGCCGCAGAAAAAGTTGTAGCTGCAGTTAAAGCGTAAGGGGAGTATCAATCATGAGCGTATTAATTAATAAAGACACTAAAGTATTGGTACAAGGTTTTACTGGTAAAAACGGTACTTTCCACTCTGCACAAGCTTTAGACTACGGTACAAAAGTTGTTGGTGGTGTTACTCCAGGTAAAGGCGGTACTACTCACCTTGACCTACCAGTATTCAACACAATGAAAGAAGCTGTACGTGAAACAAATGCAGATGCATCTGTAATCTATGTACCAGCTCCATTCGTTTTAGACTCAATCGTTGAAGCGGTTGATTCAGGTGTTGGCCTAATCGTTGTGATCACTGAAGGTGTTCCAACAATCGACATGCTTAAAGCAAAACGCTACTTAGAAACTAACGGTAACGGTACTCGTTTAGTTGGTCCTAACTGTCCAGGCGTGATCACTCCGGGTGAATGTAAGATTGGTATTATGCCTGGTCATATTCACCAACCAGGTCGTATTGGTATCATCTCGCGTTCAGGTACATTGACTTATGAAGCTGTTGCTCAAACAACTAAGCTTGGTTTAGGTCAGTCTACTTGTATCGGTATCGGTGGTGACCCAATCCCAGGTATGAACCAAATCGAAGCGCTTCAATTGTTCCAAGACGACCCAGATACTGATGCAATCATCATGATCGGTGAGATCGGTGGTACAGCGGAAGAAGAAGCTGCTGAATTCATCAAATCTAACGTGACTAAGCCTGTAGTAGGTTACATTGCTGGTGTAACTGCTCCTAAAGGTAAGCGTATGGGTCACGCTGGTGCGATCATTTCTGGTGGTCAAGGTACTGCTGAAGAGAAATTCGCTGCATTTGAAAAAGCAGGTATGGCTTACACTCGTAGCCCAGCTGAGCTTGGTTCAACTATGTTGCAAGTTTTAAAAGAGAAAGGTTTAGCTTAATCGCTTTACCCTGAATCTTAAAAAGCACCGTATCTGAAAAATGATGCGGTGTTTTTTTATTTATTAAAGAAAAATCAGAATTTTTATAAGTATAGCTAATTCATAAATAAAATTTTTAGGCAAAAAAATACGCAATGATTGGGGTGATCATTGCGTAGAACAACGAATCTGTAAAAACAGTTTCGGTTTAAGGAGAAATGTCGTGAGGCTCATATGATGTAACCTACATAGAGGATAATAGATAAAGTTAAGATATTCTTCATCGCTATTAGCGTTAATAAGTGTTACTTCACGTTAATAGGGTAAAAGCCTGTGAATGGCTATCAATACATTAGTAATTCTAAAAAATGAATATTATTAATCTAATAAATAAAAAAAGCCCCGAAGGGCTTTTAGTTTTTAAAGAGGATTAAAATTTAAATAAACCTAAACCATCTTTAACTTCATCTAAAGTCTGTTGAGTAATAAGACGACACTTATCTGTACCTTGTCGTAAAACATCCATAATATAGTCAGGATCTTTAGCAAGTTCTTCGCGACGTTCACGAATAGGTGTAATTAACTCTTTTAAGACACCTTCAAGACGTTTTTTAACCGTACCATCACCAAGACCACCGCGACGATAGTGAGCTTTTAATTCTTCAACTTCTTCTTTATTTGGATCAAATGCATCTAAATAAGTAAATACAATATTACCTTCAACTTGACCTGGATCTTCAATACGAAGGTGATTTGGATCGGTGTACATCGCATTAACAGCTTTTTTAATGTCTTTATCAGAAGCATTTAAAACGATGGTATTGCCTAATGATTTAGACATTTTCGCTTTACCATCAAAACCAGGTAGACGTGCCATATTAGAAAGCAAAGCTTTACATTCAGGCAAAAGATCTTGACCGATTTGGCGATTTACTCGACGTACGATTTCATTCGTTTGTTCAATCATTGGAATTTGATCTTCACCCACTGGAACCACAGTTGCTTTGAAAGCAGTAATATCAGCCGCTTGTGCAACAGGGTAGCAGAGGAAACCAGCTGGAATGTCACGCTCGAAACCACGCATTTGAATTTCAGATTTAATGGTCGGGTTACGTTCTAAACGCGCAACTGTCACAAAGTTAAGATAGAGCATTGTGAGTTCATTGAGTGCTGGTAAGCAAGATTGAACACAAATGGTGGTTTTTGTTGGATCAATGCCTACAGCTAAATAATCTAGAGCAACTTCTAAAATATTACGACGAACTTTATCTGGATTATCTGCATTATCTGTTAGTGCTTGTGCATCTGCTAATAAGAGATGTTGATGATGGCTATCCTGTAAACCTACACGAGAACGCAAAGAACCGACAAAATGCCCAAGATGAAGTTGTCCGGTTGGGCGGTCGCCTGTCAAAATAATTGGACGCTGATCAACATTACTCATTATTTATTCCACTATCGTATTGGCTTAATCAGGGGTAGTAAGCCCTGTAATATAAAAGATTGGCATTATTGTACGGGAAATAAATTTTTTTCGTCAGCGATTGGGGAAACTTTTCTTAAAATAATATTGTGAATTTATTCAGTAAAATTACAGAAATTCAAAAAAATCATCTTACAATAGCCTTAATAAATACAAACTTGGATAAGAAATGGCGAGTGGCTTACTTTTATTACTAGATGATATAGCAACAATTTTAGATGATGTTGCTTTAATGAGCAAAATGGCAGCCAAGAAAACTGCCGGAGTTTTAGGTGACGATTTGGCCTTGAATGCTCAGCAAGTAACAGGTGTGCGTGCAGATCGTGAACTACCTATTGTTTGGAAGGTGGCCAAAGGTTCATTTGTTAATAAGCTTATTTTAGTTCCTTTAGCATTGTTAATTAGTGTGATTGCACCTTGGCTTATTAATCCGTTATTAATGCTCGGAGGCTTATTTTTATGTTATGAGGGAGTAGAGAAAGTTCTTCATACCATTATGCATAAAAAAGCTTCTACATCAGAGGAAGCAAAAGCAGAGCTTGAAAATGAAGAATTAGACTTAGCAACTTTTGAAAAAGAAAAAATAAAAGGAGCAGTAAGAACTGACTTTATTTTATCGGCTGAGATCGTGGTGATTACGCTCGGTACAGTTGCTACGGCTACTTTAATGACCAAGGTAAGCGTTTTAAGTGTTATTGCGGTTGTGATGACGATTGGCGTTTATGGCCTAGTTGGTATGATTGTTAAGATTGATGATTTGGGATTATATTTAACAGAACAGTCGACCTCGTTTAAACAAACTATAGGTCGAGGCCTATTAGCTTTTGCTCCTATTTTGATGAAATTACTTTCAATCGTGGGCACTATTGCAATGTTTTTAGTGGGTGGCGGGATTATTAATCATACGATTCCATTGCTTCATCACTTAACTGAAGACACAGTGGATCATGTGGAAACAATACCAGCAGTGGGTAACATCATTGGTGCTTTAACACCAACATTGATTAACTTTGGAATAGGACTTGTTGCAGGTGCAATTGTTCTATTAATTGTGAGCTTAATACAAAAAATGTGGCCTAAAAAAGCATCGGGTTCATGATGCCATTCTAAAAAGAAGAGGGAAATTATGCGCTGGAAAGGTCGACGAATTAGTAGCAATGTTGAGGACCGTCGAGGTGGTGGCGGTGTTAGAGCAGGCGGTATCAGTATTATTGGTTTGGTTGTTGCATTTGTTGCGTGGAAGTTCTTTGGTGTTGACCCACAGCAGGCTTATCAAGCAACGCAGCAAGTTACTGCTTCACAACAATCAAATGCAACTGCGCCAGAAAGTTTAACGGCCGAGCAAAAAGAAGCCTCGGATTTTGTTGGAACGGTTTTGGCTGATACAGAAGATACTTGGACCCCCATATTTAAACAGTTAGGTAAAAGCTATACGCCACCTAAATTAGTTTTGTTTAGTGGAATAGCTCAGTCAGGATGTGGCACAGCTCAATCTGCGATGGGGCCATTTTATTGTCCGGCAGACCAGAAAGTTTATATCGATACAGAATTCTTTAAAGATATGCGTCAGCAAATGGGAATTTCTGGTGAGCAGAACCAAACTGAGCTTTCTAGGGAAGATCAGGCAGGCGATTTCGCACAAGCTTATGTGGTTGCACATGAAGTAGGGCACCATGTTCAAACCTTGCTGGGTATTTCGTCACAAGTCCAGCAAGCTCGTGCACAAATCAGTCAAAGAGAAGGTAATCAATTATCTGTTCGTCAAGAATTGCAAGCTGACTGTTTAGCGGGTATTTGGGCGAGTCATAATCAACAGCGAACTCAATTTTTAGAGCAAGGTGATATTGAAGAAGCGATGGATGCTGCTCAAAAAATTGGAGATGATTATTTACAGAAGCGCTCTACGGGGCAGGTCGTTCCAGACAGCTTTACTCATGGTAGTAGTGAACAGCGAATGCATTGGTTTCAGGTTGGTTTAAAAACTGGTGATATTAACCAATGTGATACTTTTAATAATCCAGTTTAAAATTCTATAGGATGAGTCTTGTTAAACATAATTTAATAAGCTCATCTTTTTTTTTAGATCATAACTATAAATAATGTTAAGAAATTTAACAGATTGATAGATTGTTCAATCAATTCGGTAAACTTGTGTCCGAATTTTCATTTTTTATGATCATGGCATTATTAATGCCTGCATTTTGTTTAGTTTGGTCGACCTAGCAAAATTTTCTTATTTGGTCGTTGACCCAGAAGAAGGGTATTCATGGGTAATTTTTTTCTATTACAAGCGTTTACAGTGGTTTTTGCACTATCAATTGCAACCACGATCTTTAATAAGCGTATTTTAGGCTTTCCACAGGCGATTGGTGTTCCTCTAGTCTCAGCAATTTTTGTCTTTATTCTACAGTGGGGTGCCAGCCTACTAAATGGTAACCAGTTTATTACCATTAACATTCATAATATTGAAGAAGCAGTACGCCATATCGATTTTTATGATTTTTTAATTAATGGTGTTATTTGTTTTATTCTAACTTCTTCTGCACTCAAATTTAAAATTTCAGATCTAAAAAGTTATTGGAAGCAAATTAGTATTTTGGCAACAATTGCCTTAGTACTTTGTGCCGTATTATTTGGCAGTTTACTTTACGGATTCCAATTACTGGTTGGATATCATGTGCCAATTCTGGTGCTATTACTTTTAGGTGCAGCTTTAGGGGCAACAGACCCAATTGGTATTAAAGGTGTACTTAGTTCGATTCGAGCACCACATCATTTAATTGTTAAGCTAGAAGGTGAATCATTATTTAATGATGCAATGTGTATTGCATTGTTTATGACTTTACTTAATGTTTTACAGGGTGAACATTTTTCATTGGTAGCGACATTAGAAGCTCTACTTTATGAAATTGTTGTCGCCGTCGGGATTGGTTGGGCATTTGGGGTAGGGGTGTTGCGTCTATTACGTGGTAAACACGAAATGGAGTCCCTGATTTTAACAACAGCTTTACTTGCAAGTGGAGCATATTTGGTTGCTTTGTTTGCGCATGCATCAGCACCGATTGCTTGTGTAATTGGCGGTTTAATTGTTGGAAACAAATGGAAGGAAATACGAGAAGAGCGAGAGATTCAAGAAGTTAACCATTTCTGGCACACTGTAGAAGGAATTATTAACTCATTCTTATTTACTTTAATTGGCTTAGAGTTATTTATTCTTGATCTAAACTTTAGCCTGATTTTAGGCGGTATTGTTGCGTTCTTTATTCTTCATATTTCTCGTTTTGCTGCCAACTTTATGGCTTTCGCTTTTTTCCCCACAATGCGTAGAACTAAAAGCTACAACGGTAGTTTGACTATTTTATCTTGGGGTGGGGTACGAGGAGGAATTTCACTTGCATTGATTTTGGCAGTAGCCAATATCCCTGCCTTAAGTCCCTATAGTAGTATCCTGATTGGATATACATTTATTAGTGTATTGTTATCAGGTATTGTGTGCGGCCTAGGCTTACCAGCTGTGATGAATGCTTTTTATTACAACCCCAACGAAGAAACTGAAGGCTTAAAAGGCTTCTATCAAAGGTTGTGCCATAAGATGAACCGAAGAGGTTTTCAGTATATTGTGGGGGAGGATGCGCTGGGTAGAGAAACAATCACCGTTTATAATCCAGATATTCTTGTAGACCAAAAAACTGAGGATGGAATTGCGACAATGCATGACCCGAATAAGTTACAAGAAGTAAAAAGATTTGAGAGTCCAGATAATTTCTAAATATAAATAGTTTTAAAATTTATAAGATATTTAAAAATGAGGTTTTAGTGTAATAGTAAAATATTACCTAAAGCCTTTTTTTTCTATATATATCATTAATAATATATTTTATTTTATTAAGATATTAATAATTGTTATATGAATATTTTAATTAAATGATTTTTCAACAAATGGTAAATAGTAAAATAATAAATTTGTTTTATATATAAAACGTTTAACATGATTTTTCATTAAATTAACATAAGAAAAACTTAACTAAGACTTATATATAATTTCTATTAATTAAAATTTTTTCTTTAGGTACTTTAGTATTTGTTTTTTTTATTTTAAAGTGTTTAATGTAAAAATGATCACATTACTTAATGTTTTTAAGTTGTAGGTCAAAAACTTAGAAAGATTAAGTAAAAAGAATTATACATAAAATCATTTAAATCAATAATATAAAAGGAATACAGATATGCCTGAAATACAAATTATTGCCAAGGATAGTCACGATACCTTGTCAACAATCAAGGGAACTTCTGCAAAGCTTTCAGAAGCGTCGGTCGTATTGGTAAAAGTGGCTGCCAGTGATGTATTGGTAGTGAATAGGGAGGGGACCAATGCAGTCATTCGCCTGAAAAATGGCGAGACTATTGTTATTGAAGGCTTCTTTAGTGGAACAGCTGAGCCTAAAGATAACAGTCTTGTTTTTCAAGATGAAAATGGACAGTTGATTTGGGCAAAATTCAAAGATGCTGAAAATGATGCGGACGCCGATGCCGATGCGGACGCTGACGCAGACAGTGATGTTGAACCACAAGCTCTGGTAGCTGAGGATTTACCTGCTGCTTTACCGGCAGAAGCACCACAAGAGTTGGTATCTGACGTTATTTACCAGCCTATTTCTTCAATTGAACCATTACTTTATCACGATGCAGGTGTAAACCCATGGTTGTGGGCAGCTATTCCTTTAGTTGCTGGCGGTATTATCGCTGCAGCATCGAATAGTGATAATGATGATGACTCAACACCTGCTGACACCACTCCACCAAATACAGATGGAGTCACTTTCTCTGTTGATCCTGTTACTTCAGATAACGTAATTAATGCATCAGAAGCAGCAGGTAATGTCACGATTACTGGTGTTCTGAAAAACATTCCGGCAGATGCGGCCAATACGGCCGTTACAGTTGTTATTAATGGTGTAACTTATACTGCAACTGTAGACAAAACAGCGGGTACATGGACAGTAAGTGTACCGGGTAGTGGTTTAACAGCTGATGCAGATAAAACCATTGATGCTACTGTAACGTTTACAGATGCGGCAGGTAATAGCAGTACTGTTAAAGATACACAAACTTATACAGTTGATACGACTGCACCGAATGCACCAGTGATTGACCCAGTTAACGGGACAGACCCGATCACAGGTACAGCAGAAGCTGGTTCTACAGTGACTGTGACTTATCCTGATGGCACCACTGCAACAGTAGTGGCAGGCACAGATGGCAGCTGGTCAGTACCAAACCCAGGTTTGAATAATGGTGATGAAGTTACAGCTGTAGCAACAGACCCTGCTGGCAATACATCAGGACCAGGAACAGCTATTGTTGATGCAGTTGGTCCAAATACGGATGGTGTTAACTTTGCTGTTGATTCGGTAACAGCTGATAATGTGGTTAATGCATCAGAAGCGGCTGGCAATGTCACGATTACTGGTGTTCTGAAAAACGTTCCTTCAGATGCGGCTACTACAGCCGTTACAGTTGTTATTAATGGGGTAACTTATACTGCAACTGTAGACAGTGCAGCAGGTACATGGACAGTAAGTGTACCAGGTAGCGGTTTGGTTGCTGATGCTGATAAAACGATTGATGCTAAAGTAACCTTCACTGATGCAGCAGGTAATAGCAGCACAGTTAACGATACACAAACTTATACACTGGATACAGCTGCTCCTTCAGCGCCAGTGATTGACCCGGTTAACGGGACAGACCCGATTACAGGTACTGCAGAACCTGGTTCAACCGTAACAGTAACCTATCCTAATGGTGACACAGCAACAGTCGTGGCAGGACCTGATGGCAGCTGGTCAGTACCAAACCCTGGTCTTAATGATGGTGATGAAGTTGAGGCAATTGCTACAGATCCAGCAGGTAACCCATCTTTGCCAGGTACAGCTACTGTTGATGCAGTTGCACCAGCAGTTGTTATAACTGATTTATTAACGAATGACAGTACACCTGCGTTAACCGGTACAGTGAACGATCCGACAGCCACAGTGGTTGTCAATGTGGATGGTGTTGACTATCCAGCAGTGAACAATGGTGACGGCACCTGGACGCTTGCAGACAATACACTTCCTGCGTTAACTGATGGTCCACACACCATTACCGTGACTGCAACAGATGCAGCAGGTAACGTAGGTACAGATACAGGTGTTGTGACAGTTGATACAGCAGCTCCTTCAGCGCCAGTGATTGACCCGGTTAACGGGACAGACCCAATTACAGGTACAGCAGAACCTGGTTCAACAGTAACAGTAACTTATCCGGACGGTAGTACAGCAAGTGTTGTAGCAGGAACGGATGGTACTTGGACTGTGCCAAACCCAGGCTTAAATGATGGTGATACGGTAACAGCAGTAACAGAAGATCCTGCTGGCAATACATCAGGTCCAGCAACAGCTGTGGTTGATGCGGTTGCGCCGACAGTAGCGCTTAACGATGTATTGACCAATGACAGTACACCTGAGTTAACCGGTACAGTGAACGATCCGACTGCAACCGTGGTGGTGAATGTAGATGGTACTGACTATCCGGCAGTAAACAATGGTGACGGCACCTGGACGCTTGCAGACAATACACTTCCTGCGTTAACTGATGGTCCACACACCATTACCGTGACTGCAACAGATGCAGCAGGTAACGTAGGTACAGATACAGGTGTTGTGACAGTTGATACAGCAGCTCCTACAGCACCAGTGATTGACCCGGTTAACGGGACAGACCCAATTACAGGTACAGCAGAACCTGGTTCAACAGTAACAGTAACTTATCCGGACGGTAGTACAGCAAGTGTTGTAGCAGGAACGGATGGTACTTGGACTGTGCCAAACCCAGGCTTAAATGATGGTGATACGGTAACAGCAGTAACAGAAGATCCTGCTGGCAATACATCAGGTCCAGCAACAGCTGTGGTTGATGCGGTTGCGCCGACAGTAGCGCTTAACGATGTATTGACCAATGACAGTACACCTGAGTTAACCGGTACAGTGAACGATCCGACTGCAACCGTGGTGGTGAATGTAGATGGTACTGACTATCCGGCAGTAAACAATGGTGACGGCACCTGGACGCTTGCAGACAATACACTTCCTGCGTTAACTGATGGTCCACACACC